>CP011211.1 GCA_001029695.1 Candidatus Saccharibacteria bacterium GW2011_GWC2_44_17 | reverse complement strand
ATTAAATTATGAAGAAAGAAATGAAACCACGCGCGATTCGTCGTCTGAAAATCATTGAAGGTCAGATTCGCGGTCTACAAAAAATGGTCGAAGAAGATAAATATTGTATCGACATTATCACCCAAGCTTCAGCGATTAAAGAGGCGCTGTCGAGTGTTGAAGACTTATTGTTAGAAAATCACTTAAGCACCCATGTCATTCACCAGGTAAGAAGCGGCAACGAGGCGCAAGCAACCGAAGAGATTCTGAAAGTATATAAATTGAAGCGCAAGAAATAGCTATAGGTATTTAGGAGGGATAGAAAATGGCAAAATATACATGTCCGATGCATCCAGAGGTTATCAGCAATGAGCCGGGGGTATGCCCGAAATGTAATATGAATCTAGTATCTGATGATGATACGGAAGACGAAACCAACGGTGATCATGACCATAGTAATCCATCGGCCACCGCGCATGGCAGCGTATACGCTTGTCCAATGCATCCAGATGTCACATCAGATAAACCGGGTATGTGTCCGAAATGCCACATGGCGCTTGAGAAGACTAAACGATCATCGCACGACCAACATGACGATCACGACAAGCATGCTGGCCACAATCCAAACATGTTTAAGCAGAAGTTTTGGCTTAGCCTCCTCCTGACCATTCCGACACTGATATTTTCACCGATGGTACAGAGTTGGTTTGGGGTTCATTTGGCATTTGCTGGTAGCGAATACATTCCGGCAGTGTTTGGCATTATTATATTCTTTTACGGTGGCTTGGTATTCCTCAAGAGTGCAAAAGCGGAGCTTGCAGCTCGGCAGCCGGGTATGATGACGCTGATTTCAATGGCGATTACCGTTGCGTTTATCTATAGCAGCCTCGTGACGCTCAAGCTCGTCAGTGGTATGGACTTCTGGTGGGAGCTGGCGACATTGGTAACGATTATGCTGCTCGGCCACTGGCTGGAAATGGCGTCGGTGGAAAGTGCACAAGGCGCACTCAATGAGCTTGCCAAGCTGCTACCCGATGAAGCAGAGCTGGTTGAACATGGGGAAAGCCGCAAGGTCTCAGTGAGCCAGCTTAAAGTAGGTGATGCCGTCCTGGTTCGCCCTGGCGCGCAGGTTCCGGTAGATGGAAAAGTTATCAAGGGCGAGTCTGAAGTTAATGAATCAATGCTGACTGGTGAGTCAAGGCCGGTGAAGAAAATAGTCGGAGCTGAGGTTATCGGTGGGACGATCAATGCAAACGGCGCCTTGACGATTGAAGTCACGAAAGTTGGCGGTGACACGGCGCTGGCTGGCATTATGAAACTTGTCGAGGACGCCCAGACGAGCAAGTCAAAGACGCAGGTACTCGCAGACAAAGCGGCCTTTTATCTCACATTTGTTGCGCTTGGTGCAGCGCTCCTCACATGGATAGGCTGGTGGATAGCTGGTGCGTCGGCAGGGTTTATTTTTGAGCGAGTTGTCACGGTACTGGTGATTGCCTGTCCACATGCACTGGGTCTAGCTATTCCGCTCGTCACGGCTATCTCTACCACACTAGCGGCAAAGAATGGGCTGCTGGTACGTGAACGAATGGCACTCGAATCAGCACGCAATATAGATGTCGTGTTATTTGATAAGACCGGCACACTCACTAAGGGTGAACAAGGTGTGGTTGATATCCTCGCTAAAGACAAAGGTCGTACCTTGAGTCTTGCCGCCGCACTCGAACGCGAATCAGAGCATCCGATTGCAAAAGCAATTTTCCAGTATGCACACGGTCAAAATGTGCCGGAAACTCACGCCACTGACTTTTCGGCACTTTCTGGCCGTGGTGTACGAGCTAAAGCCGGTGGCAAAATGGTATATGTGGGTGGTCCGAGGTTACTTGAAGAACTGAAACTAAAGCTTGATAGCGAGTTACAAAAAGCGGCAGAAGAAGCCTCAACTGATGGAAAAACGGTCGTGTATGTCGTCGAGGATAAGACCGTTCTCGGCGCAATCATGCTGGCTGATGTTATCCGCGAAGAGTCCAAAGAAGCCGTCGCCCGACTGCATGATATGGGCAAACGCGTTGCTATGCTGACCGGCGACAGCAAAGGCGTGGCTGCTTGGGTAGCCAAAGAACTCGGTATTAAAGAGTACTTTGCCGAAGTCCTGCCGGAGAATAAAGCCGAAACAGTCAAGAAGTTACAGGCAGATGGGAGCCGGGTTGCCATGGTTGGTGATGGCGTGAACGATGCGCCAGCGCTGACGCAGGCTAATATTGGTATCGCGATCGGTGCGGGCACGGATGTGGCGATTGAGTCGGCTGGAATCGTGCTAGCAAGCAGCGACCCACGAGGCGTAGCAAAGATCGTCACGCTTTCAAAAGCTACCTACCGCAAGATGCTGCAAAACCTTGCCTGGGCGACCGGCTACAACGCCCTCGCTATCCCACTGGCGGCTGGTGTTACCTCGGGAATTGGGTTTGTTCTTTCGCCAGCACTCGGCGCAGTCCTGATGTCACTTTCAACGATTATTGTCGCCATCAATGCACAGTTCCTACGACGAATAAAATTATAAGGAGGTAGTATGCACAACCACGACGAACATGAACACCATCATCATCACGACAGTGAGGCAGCCGATATCCCAGTAGATCGTATGGCCGTCTGCCCAGTAACAGGTGACGCTATTGATACAGCAGAGGCTGAAAAACTCGGACATTTCAGAGATGTTGATGGTAAACGAATTTATTTGTGTTGCGCCACATGCGTTCAGCTATTCGATAAGAACCCTGAGCAGTATACCGATCATCATCTGGGTCATGAACATCACCACCATATTCCGACAACAGCGACGCTCCGATTAAAGGAAAAAGAACACCTGACAGATAATATCTGGGCATTTCGTTTCACCGCTGACCAACCTTTGTCGTGGACTCCGGGGCAGTTCATCCGCATTGAAATCCCTCACGATAACCCCGATGAAGAAGGTACAAAGCGATGGTTTACGATTTCATCAACGCCACATGATGGTTTTATTCAAGTCACCACTCGTGTTACCAGCACGACATTTAAGCAAGCGTTGGCCGCTCTTGCAGTTGGAGATGAAGTACAACTCATTGAGCAGCCGGACGGCGATTTCGTTTGGCAAGAAAGTGATAAGCCGTTAGTGTTCATCGCAGGTGGCATCGGCATTACGCCGTTTTATAGCATGTTAAAAGCACGGGGTCATAGCGGACAGCCGGTGTCGGCAACGCTTATTTATAATGGTCGAACTGATGAGTTACCATTCAAAGTGGAGTTCGACGAGGCAAGCAAACGCCACCCAGAGTTTAGAGTCCAGTACGTCATCGGCGAACCGCTTACTGCCGAAAAGCTCACTGAGCTCGTGCCAGATATCAATTCATCTCAGGTCTTCATATCAGGCCCCGAACCAATGGTAGAAATACTCGGCAAGCAATTAGAAGATAACGGGTTGAGTAGCGATAGTCTCCATCAAGATTTCTTCCCTCACTACAGCGAGGCAAACTACTAGAAATATGACGCTTAGAGCAAAGTACGGTAAAATAGAGATATGAAACGAGTCTTCCATGGAGTTGTTTCCGTATTTATGCTCACAGTACTTAGCGTACTGTCGTTAGGTATACATGCAGCCGCATTACAGCCTATGAGCAGCATGGGACACTCAATGGGCGGCGCATCTCATCAGACGAGTTCGTCAAGTTGTTTTACTGCCTGTACCGCAGCAACTCTTCACAAAGATGAGGTTATCGAGGAGGCTGACAAAGACGAGGACGACCAGCCACAACCTCCATTCTATGTTCAGTTCCAAACATCGCCCCTCTTGGCCCTTGAAGAAAAACACGGTCAAGAGACAAGAGCTGCCCTAGATAGAGAACCACCTCCTGATAGCACGCCAGCTTATATAAAGCTCGCAGTCTTTCGCGCTTGAGAGTAGCTATTTACGAAAATACCGTTAAATAGCTAACTTAGGAGTATCTATGAACAATAAGAAATTATTTACTATCATTGCTGTTGTGCTCGTGCTGGCAGTCGCTGGCGGCGCGCTCTACTACGGCCTGCGTGGCAACACGACTAAATCAAATACGGACAGCATGTCCGGCATGGATATGGATGGTTCAAAAAACAATGATTCGCTCGTTGATACCAATAGTGCTACGTACAAACAGTACTCAGCCATGAGTGGTGAGACATACGACCGTAATTTCATCGCCAATATGATAGCCCACCACCAAGGTGCTGTTGATATGGCGAAGCTAGCACAGAAAAATGCCAAGCACCAAGAGTTGAAAGATATGGCGAACGACATCATCTCGGCTCAAGAGGGTGAGATTAGTCAGATGACGGCTTGGCAAAAAGAATGGGGTTATCCATCGACAAGTGCCGACAATATGATGGATCACAGTGCTATGGGTATGATGGATGAGATGACTGGTATGAACAGCGCCCTGGAAGGAAAGACGGGTGATGAGTTTGACAAAGCTTTTATCGAGCAGATGATCATGCACCACCAGTCGGCTATCGACATGGCTGCTCCTGGTGAGAAAAACGCACAGCACGAAGAGCTAAAAGATCTTACCAAAGCTGTCGTTTCTGCTCAGACACAAGAAATCAAGCAAATGAAGCAGTGGCAAAAAGATTGGGGCTATGAAAATTAGAACCCTGCCCGCTGTATTGGCAGTTGTTACTCTTGGTTTTACTGGAGCAATCATTGCTGCAAAGGCAAACAAACCACCGGAACCACCACGTCCAGGGGTTGAACAAAGTGATCACGGCCGTGAACATGTGGACAGCAAGAAGTATGGCGGCGACCAGCCGCCAACTTCTGGTGCTCACGCAAACCCTGTTTCGTGGGGCGTGTACGATACAGAAGTCCGCGACGATCAACTGGTACACAATATGGAGCATGGGGGAATCTACATTTCATACCAACCAAGCCTACCGAAAGACCAAGTTGATAAATTGACCCGACTTTTGTCAGCACCTTTTGCGAATCCAAAGTTTCAACCAACCAAGATAGTACTTGCACCAAGAGCAACCAATAAATCGCCGATAGAATTAAGCTCATGGCGCAGGAGTGAAACATTACTGGCGTATGATCAGCAAAAAATAGAAGACTATGTTGCGCGTAATCTGGGCAAAAGCCCCGAACCGCTTGCACGATAGGCCAAGGAGGTAAAAATATGCGAAAGATAGTTGTAGGAACGATTATTGTGCTCGCAGTCGGAGCAGCAGCAATAGGCTGGTGGTTTTCACAAAACCAGTCAGCTTCCGCTCCAGAAAGTAAGCCGATGCCGTCAGCAAGTAAAAGTGAGAAACCGGCTAACCCAAACGAGCATAACTACATGGATACTGATTTTGCGAAGAAAATGATCGTCCATAATCAGCAGGGTATCCAGATGGCGGACATCGCGAAGAAAAATGCGAGCGACGACAAAGTTCGCCAACTGGCGGTACGTATCAGCGATGAGCTAACGAGTGACACCAAACAGTACATTAACTGGCTTACCGAGTGGAAAGAGACATATTTCAATCTGTCTGATTTTCCTGAGATGGAAGGCCACGATATGTACCCGACTCATCCTGGGATGGCAAACCTCAGTGATCTGCGTGAACTTGAATCTGCTACAGGCAGTTCGGTAGATAAGCTATTCTTGCGCTTGATGATTGCCCATCATGAGGGTGCAAATGAAATATCAAACGCAGAGTATTTAAAGGGCATGCAGTTTGGTCAGATGATAAATATCAAGAACAAGACCGTGAAAAAACAAACCGAGGAAATACAGACAATGAAACAATTACAAGCTAAAGGAAATTAGATGAGGTTATATGAAGAATAAAATATTTATCACTGTGATTGTCGTACTTGCGATTGCCGCAGCTGCCGTTTGGTATTTTGTAGTCTTTTCAGTAAAACCAGTACCTGAAGGGGCGCTACAGACAAGCAACACGACAGCAGATGAAAAGAAACAAAAACCCGCAAGCGATAATAAATATGCAAACTTAAAAGGAGACGCATTTGATGAGGCGTACATTGCCGACATGCTTGCTCACCATGAAGGTGCTCTGAACATGTCAGAACAAGCAATGGCAGTTACTGCCCATGATGAGATTCGCACACTCGCGAGCAATATCGTGCAGAGTCAGAGTGCAGAGATCATGCAAATGCGAGCATGGCAAAAAGCATGGAGCTATAAAGAAACGATGAGTGGTGGTCATGGTAGCCATGGCGGTGCTGACATGGACATGGGCGGAGATATGATAGAGATGCAAAACAAATTACAAGGCTTAAAAGGTGAAGCATACGATAAAGAGTTTCTGAAGCAAATGATTCTTCACCACGAGCAAGCAGTTGAAATGTCTCAATATGCCGCGACCAATGCAAAACACCAAGAGATAAAAGACCTCGCCAGTGCCGTTATTAGCGCGCAGACAATAGAAATCGAGCAGATGAAGCAGTGGCAAAAAGACTGGGGTTATTAAACTTCTGTTTTTGTTCGATCGGATACTTTAAAATCACGAACGACTTGCAATACAAGACATGGAGCAAGCAATATCCCTAAGAATGTCCACCACAGCATGAAGTAGCCGCTGATCATACTTATTCCAAGTATTAAGCCGTGTATAAAAATTGCCGCCATAGCACAGGCTTGAAGTAGACCAACATACGACCATATGTCATGTACGATACGCTTACTACGGAAATGTTTTAGGACATCATAGAGCAAGAACGTTGCCAGCGCAGCTATCGCGATTGCCACTGCCCATGCGCGATAGGAGCCAACGTAGCTGATGTAGCTTTCTGGAGGGAGTAAGCCGGTGTCGAGGAAGCGTTGCACCAAAAAAATACTGGGATGTATCACTATGAACAATAGAACTATATGTCCAGTCCACGTTGCGAATCGCTTGCTATTAGCAGGTTTGCCGATAGAACTTGCGACATAGTGAACCCACATCGTTGTCCATGCAAGAACCCCGAGTATAGGAAAGAATTGGTACATCGATGAAACACTCCCGGATAGTGTCATGAGCCATAAAGCGATGCTTACAGTAGATACTGTTCCAAATAAAATCCAGGTGCGATAACGTTTAATCAAATAATACACTACACCCTCATTATACTGGAGAAAGGATAATACTAGTTATGAAGAAAAACACAATCATACTCATTACGATCACCCTCTTACTACTCGCTCTTATAGGAGCAGGTGTATGGACACTGACGAATCGCTCGAATAATCAGAAGCCCAAAGCGACGCAAGACACAACTGCTAATCAACAAAACAAAACGTTCACCATGGCCGAAATAGCCACCCATAACTCAAAAACAGACTGCTGGACAGTTATTTCAGGGCAAGTGTACGAACTTACCGATTTTGTAAATCGTCATCCAGGTGGCAATGAGGTAGTTCGTGCTTGCGGGATAGATGCGACAACTTTATTTACTTCTCGCACTACTGAAGATGGGCAGCCTATTGGTTCGGGTACACCGCATAGTCAAGTAGCTCAGGAACAACTTGACCAACTGAAGCTAGGAACTCTTGCAAAGTAGAGGGGTTGGGATATTGACCATCTGATGTTTTATGTGCTACATTATTTTGAAGGGTCTTGTGTTTAGAAATGCAGCACTTCGAGGGTGAGCCCTTTGGAGTGCTTTTTGATAGGCAGGTAATCGGTCTTCAACGAGATAGTTTTGACCCTCCTAGCGTTTGAACGATGCCGCCAGAGGAGGTTTTCCAATGGCTACACGAGCACGGCGACAGTTGCGAGATCACGCAGCTGGCCTTTTATCGCGCAAATGGACACTCCATATCGTCGGAGTGCTAGGCCGAGACACGAAAAGGCATTCTGAACTTTCAAGACAGCTCCCCGGTGTTACTCAAAAGGTTCTCACCGAGACACTACGAGAGATGGAGCGCACTGGTATTATTGAACGCTCTGTATATCCAACCATACCTCCTCATGTAGAATACACACTTACAATTGCAGGCCTAGGTTTACTGAAACTCTCAACCGAGTTTGCGACTTGGTTCGATACTCATCACGACAATATGCGTAAAGCGCGAAGGTTCTACGACCAGCAAAGACGCGCCTAGCCCTATCTATTACTTTGGTTTTTCTGCAAGAAAAGGCGAAGTCACACCCTCGCTCGTCGAGGGTGGCTTGTTTTATAGCTGCCTACGCTGCTCAATGGCATCTAGCACTTCCTGGTGACGAAGCTTCTCTTGTTTGCGCTTGCGGCTACCTCGTCGCAGAAGCCGGTATGGTATAAACCAAAGCCCGAATAGCACATAGATAACAAAGTACCAGCACACTACAAACATCCAAGCGAACACGATAACTATGATGGCAAGCGGCATGAGAAATAGTTTGAGAATAACATTATCGACGTTCGTCATTTTCCAGATGCGCTGTGTTGATCCCGCAAAGGAGAACGGCGCAGATACGACAACTTTTTCTGATCTCAGCTGATTGTTCATGCACCTATTTTACCGCATAACGAGGTGTAGGAAATATAGTTTGCTTGTTACGACATTTTTCATGCACGTTATATAGCCACAAGGGTATAACATTCTGCGAGATTCGCCTCTATAAAATACAGGTACTTCGGGGTACGTTACTATTACGAAAGTGCCATAGTACCCCTGAAGTACCGTCTTGTAGCTATAGTCTACCTCTGATATTTTGATGACAAGTGGGAGAGCCAAGGACGGTACGCTGTTACGCTGCTCTCATGGTGGGATTACCGATACGTTAATAACTCTGGGGGAATGGAATGGGAATGAAAAAGACATACTATTTTATAGCAGCATTCGTCGCGATTGGGCTGCCGTTATTTTTGGCGGAGCCAGCGTTTGCACAAACGGCTGGCGTGAGTAACGTAGAGAGCTTTATTAGAAATGTCATTACCGTCCTTGCGGGCTTGGCTGGTCTCGTTGCGACCGGCTTCTTTGTTGTCGGTGGATTCACCTACATCACCAGCTCGGGCAACCCAGAACAGCTCGACAAAGCAAAGCGCACGCTGACGTGGTCGGCGATTGGTCTGGCCATTGTCATTGCAGCGTTCGTGCTGGCACAGATCGTTACTACCATCGCAAAACAGGCGTTTGGAGGGTAACAAGCTGCTATGTGGGGGCTTGAGAACACCCTACTATCAGGGCTAACATTCTTCGCTGATACTTCGACGGCGATCACCTCGATGCGTGAGTATGTCATGCCTGTCGTGCGGATTTTGTCTGGATTAGCAGGATTAGCTTGCGTGTTCTTTATCGTGCAATCTGGCTATCTGTATATCACCAGCAGCGGCAAACCCGACCAGATGGAACACGCCAAAGAGATACTCAAAAAAGCTCTGCTCGGCCTTCTTATTGTGCTGGCGGCCATCACACTGACGACTATCCTAACGAACTCCTATGGCACGCCAACGAACTCTGGCAACGCTACGCTTCCGAGCCTAGAGGCGATCAAAGAAGAGGAGCAAAGTAACGGCCTGCTGGATATGATTATTAAAGCCGTCACAGGTCTGTTGGGGCAGATTATCAATGCTGTCGCCAAGCCATTTCTCGATGCACTAGATTTCTTTACTACCTCCACGCCGACAATGGCCAGTAATCAGACAGTATTTAACTTCTGGCTGGCAATGGTTGGCATAGGCAACGTGCTATTTATCCTTGTCTTGGTGCTGATTGGCTTTCATGTCATGAGTGCGTCAGCACTAGGCTTCGATGAAGTTGAGCCAAAGCACCTTTTCCCCAGAGTAGCGATAATATTCGTTCTGATGAATAGCTCGATCTTCTTGATTGACGGTATTATTGCACTGTCTAATGCACTCATCAAGGCTGTCGGGTTAATCTCTGGCTCGTCGTCAGTCTGGGATACTCTGATGAAAGTGGTCGAGGAAACTTCTGGCCTGGGTGTTGCGGCACTGCTAATCATGGTTGGATTTGTCATCTGTTCGATCGTGCTACTCGTCTACTACGTCATGCGTCTGGTGACGCTCTACATCGGCGCAGTTCTCGCGCCATTGATTAGTCTCGTTTGGCTGATTCCGGGCTGTCGTGATTTTGCCGAAACCACCTTTAAGACTTATCTGACAACGATCTTCGTACTATTCGTCCATGTAGTAATACTCCAGCTGTCGGCCTCGTTATTCACTGGTATGGCGACAGCTTCAGGCGAGAACGCCGTACCCGACACATTGATGGCGATGGTGACGGGCATTGCCACCATTCTGCTGCTACTCAAGACGCAGAGCGTCATGATGCAATTTAGTTATGTCAGTATGGGGACGCGCAACATGAGGAAGCTCGGCGGTCAGTTCATCAACGGCGTCAGCTATATGACTGGCAAGACAAAAGCGGCCACCAGTGCAATTAGCTCCAAAACAGATAGTGCCAAGAAAACACGAGCCATGAGAAGTGTCGAATCGCACGCAGTCCGCAGCGGCAAAACACAAAGTATTAGTTATGCAAACAAGAAAGGTACGGCCGAGATTACCCATTCCGCAACGCCGACGCCAAAGAGCAAGCCAACTGGCACGACCTACGAAGCGCCCAAAGTGACAGTTACTCGTGTGCCTGCGCCCTCGACTCTGCCGAAGAATACCAGTAAGGATAAGACGCTATGAAAATGACCGTTGTGCCAGCACAAGTCACCACTGTCGAAGATCGTATTATTGGCAACCTTGGCTTTTCGCAAATCTTACTACTCATCGTGCCAGTATTTGCGGCAGCTGGCATCTTTGTGGCGCTGCCGCCATTCATAGGCAGTGCAATCTACAAGTACGTCATCATGGGTGTAGTAGGGATGATCTTCTGTATTCTAGCAATCCGTATCAAGGGTAAGCTGGTGGCGTTTTGGCTCGTCACCATACTTCGCTACAATCTTCGCCCGAAATACTATCTGTTTAACAAAAACGTCAGCACACTGCGAGAAAACTACCCGGCACGAAAAGACCAAGAACAGCCAGAAAAAACCGTCACCGTCGTCACTAAGCAAGTATCGCGCAATCAGCTCGATATACCGACGACCGCCAGAGTCCTTGCCACGATTGAGAACCCAGCCGCAAAAGTCCGTTTTGAAACCGGAAAGAAAGGAGGCCTGCATGTTAGGCTTACGGAAATCGAAGAATAAAACCAGCTCACGTAATCAGATCGCACTCAAGGGAGTACGCGATGGCATTTTGATGCTACCGAACAATGAGTACCGAGCAATCTTGCAAGTGTCGTCGCTCAACTTTGAACTACGTAGCGAATACGAACAAGACGCCATCATCGAAACCTACGAGAGCTTTCTGAACTCGGTCGGAACCAGCTTGCAAATCCTTGTCCGAACACGTGAGATTGATATGGATAAATACCTTGAAGAATTAGCAGACCGGCTTGACGGCGAAACTGTACCGATCTATCGCACCCAGTTACAAAACTATGATGAGTTTATCCGCTCGCTAATCACTGACAACAAGATTCTGACTCGTCATTTCTACATTGTTTTGCCGTATAAAGTCCACGGCAAAATAGACTTTGACCTCGTGTCCGAACAGCTAAAGATACAGATGGATATCATTATCAAGGGAATGAGCAGACTCGGTATGCACGCCGAACGGCTCGATAGTCTCGAAGTCCTCGACCTGTTCTATAGTTTTTACAGTCCGACACAGGCCAAGTTGCAGCCGCTAACCGAACAGGCCTTGCAGATTATTCATACCGCTCTCATCGAGAAAGGAGCAGACCATGCAAAACGTACGAAAAAAGCTCAGTAGCGTCCAGCAAAAATTACTCGCGCCAGCTCAAAGGCGCAAGCAGGCTCGGATTGATCGACAGAAAGAACTTGATATTACGTTTGGCGAGCAAGATGCCATCGACATCTTGTCTTACGCTGGGCTAGAAGAAAATGTCGATTATCTGCATATCGACGGTGTGTATATGCGCACGCTCTACATCTCGGGCTATCCGTTCGTGGCTAACTCTGGCTGGATGGATAGCCTTGTCAATTTCAATCACGATACCGACATCAGCTATCACGTACACGAAGTCAGTGCCTTGTCGGCACTACCGAAACTCCACCGCAAGATTACCGAGCTTGAGAGTACCAAGCGAGCGATGATGCGAGCTGGCAAGATCGTCGGGTCGGAGATCACCGACCCACTAGAATCAGCCATTGAGCTGCGTGACAAAATCCAGCGTGGCCAAGAAAAGCTGTTTCAAATGGCCATCTATATTAGCCTACGTGCCGAAACACTAGAAGAGCTAAACAAGATTACAAAGCTACTTGAGGCCACCATGTCGGCACGATTGTTTTACTCAAAAGTCGCACGCTACCAACAGCTCGAAGCCTTGCAGTCAATCTTACCGCGCGGTGAAGATCAATTAGCGCAAAAACGAAACCTCGATAGTTCTAGCGCAGCGCTCACATTTCCATTCATGTCGTCTGAGCTCGTGCAAGAGAGTGGTATTTTGTATGGTGTCAACAAATCAAACAATTCGCTAGTAATCCTTGATCGATTTAGTCTCCACAATGCCAATTCCATCACGTTCGCCCAGTCTGGTGCTGGCAAAAGCTACACCACCAAGGTTGAGATACTGCGCCAGCTCATGCAGGGTACACGCGTCATCGTCATCGACCCAGAGCGAGAATACAAGCGACTGACGGAGTCGGTTGGCGGTACGTATATCAAACTCTCGGCCAAGAGCAAACAAAAGATTAACCCATTCGATCTCGCTACGACATTCCACAAGATACACGACCTGTCCGAACACACCCAAGACCTCACCGAAGTCATTGGCCTCATGGCAGAGGGTTTGTCATCACGCGAAAAAGCCGCCGTTGATAAGGCGATCCTCAAGATTTACAAAAAAGCCAAAGATCAACAGTCATTACTTGAAGATTTGTATGTCGAGCTAAAAGACCTCGGGCAAATGAAACTGTGTGAACGACTCGAAAGGTACATCTCTGGCTCGTTGGCAGAGGTATTTAACTCGCAGACCAACATCGAGCTAGATAACCGCCTCGTTATCTTTGATATCAAAGACTTGCCAGAGAGTATGCGCCAAATTATGATGCTGATTATTTCTAACTTTGTGAAAAATCAGGTGATGGCCAAGCCCGAAAAACGGCTTCTCATCATAGATGAGGGCTGGCTACTGCTTGAACATGAAGAATCCGCGAGATTTGTGGCTGGGCTGGTGCGCCGCGCTCGTAAATACTACCTTGGTGTATCAATCATCTCGCAACAAGCCAACGACTTTCTGAAGAGTGACTACGGCCGTGCCATTGCCTCACAAAGTGCGCTACGTATTCTTATGCGACAAGATACGACGACGATTAAAGGCGTCGTGAGTGAGTTTAATTTGAGTGAATATGAGCAGAGCTTTCTACTAACCTGCGAACGAGGTGATGCCTTGCTGATTGCCGATCAAAACCACGTCGCAGTCAAGGTGGTGGCCAGTGAAAAGGAACATCCCCTCATCACGACAGACCCGACGGAGCTATATTCATCATGAACCAAGAGGTGGCGCTATTTGCTGTAGGCTTCAAGATCAAGCGCATCCTTGCCCTGATCGTTGTAGTGATGTTTGTTGTCGTCAGCTTGCCAGTCGTTGCCGTGTTCTCTATGGGGATGCCAACCCTCAGTTGGCTAGCGAATACGCCTGACGCAAAGAGCGCCGAAACCCAAGGCTTCTATATGGGCGGCGTGATGATTGGTAACACCTACGCATGGGGCAACTGTACGTGGTGGTCATATGCCATGCGGCAATGGGCAGGTAGCCCGATACCGAATACATGGGGTAATGCAAATACGTGGGATGATTATGCACGCGCACAAAACTACGCCGTCAATAATACACCCGCTGTCGGTGCGGTATTCCAAACCGATGTTGGCGGCGGTGGCTACGGCCATGTGGCATATGTTATCAAGGTCAATACAGTTAGCGGTGAGTGGACAATATCCGAGATGAACGCTCCGACGCTCAATGTTGTCTCGCAGCGTACGTTTTCAAAAGAAGCGGCCGTACATTACACGTTTATTCACAATAAAATAGGAGCGCAGCCATGGACGCCCAATCCCATTACGTCGATGCCGCCATACGGTACTGGCCTACAGCTCTAGTTATTATCGCCTCGATAGTTGCGGGCGTGAGTATCTTTTTGGTTGTTCGTACTATTGTGAACCGTCGCTTTCTGCTGGGTCGTGACATGGTGTGGCTAGAGATTACACCACCGTCAAACATCGCCAAAACGCCAGAGGCAACCGAACAACTATTCTCAGTACTTCACGGTATGCGTGCCGCTCGATCACCCAAAGATAGACTCATCAATCGCTCGCCAGTGATGAGTTTTGAGATCGTTTCAACTCGTAAAGACGGTATCCGCTATCTGCTCCAAATTGAAAAAAACCGCTCATCAAACATACAAAAAGCCATTACCTCGTATATACCAGATTCAAAGGTAAAAGAGGTCGAGCGCAATACGGACGGCGCGTACAGTGTTATTGAGTTTAGGGAGACTGGCCACTACGTACTGCCATTGACACTCACCTCGATATTTGAGCAACATGACCCCCTCGGCTATGTAACTGGCGCAATGACGCAGCTGACTGATGATGAAGAGATTGTATTGCAGCTTATCGCCACGCCTGTCCGTTTGCATGAAGCCGATATACTCTCACACAAGATACTCGGCAACGAAAATATCTTGCAGCAAGTCAGCGGCAAGCAACTATCGGCAATGGGGCGCTTTACGAATGTATTTGGCAAAGCGGCGTCAAGCATGACCGATCTAGCGGGCGAGGTCTATATGGGCATGACGTCAAGTCATAGGGAGTACTATAGTGCCAAGACGCGAGACGTGCAGCAACGATCACGTATTACTACGCACGATCGCCCAGCCCGAGTATTGAGCGCCTTTGAACTTGAACTCATGGAAACGATGCACCAAAAAGTCACACATCCACTTTTTCAAGTCAATATACGAGTACTCGTCAAAAGCCCCGAGGCCAAGCAGCACATTGCCGCACTCAAATCCGCGCTCGATGGCTATAGCGTGCTGCCATATCAATCACTCAAAGCAAAACATACATTGCCGGTCGTCGATAGACTGCGCCAGCGAGCTGCCACACGTCGGCTGCCGTCGCTACGCCGTCATTCGGCGATCATTCTTGCCTCGACGGAGCTGGCTAGTCTGTATCATTTCCCGTCAAGCCAAGTTAGCAAAACTGACAACCTCATCACTTCGCTTAGTCGAACGCTGCCAGCGCCAATATCACTCAAACAAAACAAACAGTTTGACGTGATTATCGGTAGAAATATTCATCACAATACCGAGACGCCAATCGGCCTCACGGAGCAAGAGCGCGAACGCCATGAATATATTATCGGCGGCACCGGCAGCGGCAAAACAACTATGTTGCAGTACGAAATAGTCCAAGATATGCAAAATGGTAAAGGAGTGGCGGTCGTAGACCCACACGGCGACATGGCGGAAACACTGCTGAATCATGTACCAAAAGAACGCATCAAAGACGTAGTGTACTTTAATCCTGATGATCTCGCGTATCCCATCGGACTTAACTTGCTGGAAATTGATGAAAAGCTAGATGGCGATGCATTACTGCGCGAAAAAGACCTCATTACCGAAACGATCGTCTCTATTTTTCGTAAGGTATTTTCTGATGACGACTCGGGAGGCCATCGTATCGAATATATGTTGCGTAATGCCGTACAAACAGCACTAACACAAGAAAAAGCCACGCTGTTCACGGTGTACGACTTAATCAACGACCCGACCTATCGAAAAAAGGTTGTCGCCTCGCTTGACGATGAGAATCTCAAGCGTTTCTGGCGCAACGAGTTTGGCAAGGCCGGAGGTATGCAGCAAGTCAAAATGGCGGCTGGTATCACGGCAAAAATCGGACGCTTTCTTTTCTCGGCCAGTGCCAAACGTATCTTGGAGCAAGAAAAATCAACGATTGATTTTGATGATATTCTTACCAATCGCAAAATCCTCATTTGTAATTTCTCAAAAGGCCTCCTTGGTGAAGATACCTCGGAGCTGCTTGGCATTATGGTAATCGCTAAGTTCCAGCTTGCATCGTTGCGTCGCGTTCGCGTAAAGCAGTCCGAACGAACGCCGTACTATCTGTACGTCGATGAGTTTCAAAACTTTGCCACCATGTCATTCGTACAGATGCTCTCTGAGTCGCGTAAATACAAACTATTCCTCACAATGGCCGAACAATCTACGTCGCAACAAGACGATCAGCGTATGGTGAATATTATTCTTGCCAATGTCGGCACGATTGTCTGCTTTAGAACAGGCAACCCGGCAGATGAGCAAGCCCTACTGCAAATGTTTGCGCCCTATGTCGAGCAAGGTGAAATCGCCAACTTGCCAGCGTTTAATTATTACGTGCGGATTGCTGCCATACAATCACAAGAACCATTGTCGGGCGAGACATTGCTGATTAAAGATAAGAGCACTTCGGGTATGAATATCCGCCAAGCTATCATAGATGGCTCTCGCAAAAACTATGCAATAAAGTACACTCCAGAAGTGGTGAAACCAGCCAAAACCAAACAACCTCCGACAAAAAAGAAATCTCTAGAGCAGAAAGTAGCCTCGTCTCATCATCGCAAGCTACCGGGCGAAGAATAGCTCTATCCACATGACATTACCGGTAAGATGGTACAATAATGTACAGAATGACCAGTATTTCACTCCAGATAATCGGACGTAAACTGCGTGAGGTGCGCGAAAAGCAGCACCTCACTCAAGTTGAAGTTGCAGAAAAAGCTGATATCAGCACGAATCATTACGCGCAAATTGAGCGCGGTGAAGCAAACGCCTCTATTGAGACTTTTGAAAATATCCTCAAAGCTCTCAATGTAAAATCGTCAAAAATATTGCCATTTTAGTACCTCTAGTACGGCAACTACAGTTTTGAACCGTCAATAAGCACGCAATCTTGGCTATTAGCGATTTCAATAGCTGGCCGCGAAAAGACACTATTAGTCACGACCATCGCACGATCACATTTGTACTTTTTGAGTGCGACAACTACTTGTCGCACTGCTTCAATACCGACCAAACCACTATAATGTTTCACTTGCACGCCCCACGTAATGCCGTCTTTCTTGGCAACAATATCAACGCCCAAATCATAGTGTTCAGTGAGCCGTACATCGGTATAGCCTCGATTCCTCAGCCAGTCGGCAACAAAGTATTCAAACTCCGCCCATGTCATAGCTTCAATCGGTAAGTTTGAGCGAGCAATGTGCTTGAGCCTCTGTTTTTTGTATCAATCCTCTGATGATACGAAACACTCCAATGATAGGGCGGTAAAAGATTCCTACCACTACTATCAATAGCAAGCCGATGACAAGGGTGTTGAATATTGCAGTACTCGACCAGCCTTGCGAGTACATTATGACGGCAGCAGCAACCACTATAATGACGATTGCACTTCCGCGACCACTTTTATGAGAACGACGCGACATAACAGGCCGCCTATTCAGATTGTTCTAAGTCGGTCTTGATGAATTGTTTGTAAAACTCATCGAGATCGGCTTCAAGAGGACTGTTGATATCACGCTTGCGAAGACTTTTCTTCCATGTCACCAAAAAGCGCACCGCTCTTTCTGGCGTAGCGTGTTCGGGGTCGTTCAACTGCATATAGCGCAATACTGCGCCAATATCCTGCTCGTTGAGGTCGTAACCGATTTGCTCATCAACTTTCTTCATTATTCTAATTATATCATTTGTCATCTGTTTCCTCCTTTAGTACGATTACTTTATTATCAACATACCGAAAACCAAGGTCTTCAAGTCTGTCGGTCAGTTTGATCAAATAGGGTAGAAAAGAGTTCCAGGTAATATCCACATGGCTCACCATACGTAGATAGAAACGAAGTTTTCAATTTAAACAGCTCATTTACCTCTGGTAGTGGGCTGTTTTTAGTGGTTCTCAAAACTATTCGGTATTACGGTACTCGCAAAACTTCAACTCGCCAGCCTTCGTCGTGCCCGAATCGAGCATGAGGATCGACGACCGTACTACCTATACGTAGATGAGTTCCAAAACTTTGCGACAGCATCATTTGTCCAGATGCTTTCAGAAGCTCGCAAATACCGTTTATTCCTCACAATGGCAGAACAATCAACGTCACAGCAGGATGACCAGCAAATGGTGAGTATAATCTTAGCCAATGTTGGAACAGTTATTTGCTTCAGAACAGGGAACCCTCAAGATGAAAAGGCATTATTGCCGCTTTTCAAGCCGTTTATTGACGAGGGAGAGATTAGTAACCTACCTGCGTATAACTTCTACGCGAAACTGTCAGCGATTAAAGCCCAGGAACCACTCTCAGGCCAGACTCTACTGCTTGAGTCTGCAGGGAGTAGGGACACCGCGCAGACAGTAAAAGCCGTATCGCAAATAGCATTTGCCACGAAACAAGAACCTAAAGCCGAGCAGCCAAAGTCAACACAGAAAGTAGTCGAAAGACGAACATCAAGAGTTACTGGCATCGAGAAAAATAAAAAGGATCAACCTGTTCTAGTCGATCCTCTCATAGAAGATATGTTTGATGCTTAGTCTTTTTGCTCTGACTTCTTGAATTGCTCGAACAATGTATCGTAGTCGAATCCTTTAGTCTTTTCTGCATGGAACGCGAAGCGTTGCATGAACTTCAAGAATGCAATTGCATAGTTGCGATTAGCATCATCGGGATGATTTATTTTGAGGTAGTTCAATGCCGAATTAATAGCATCCTCATCTTCGTAAAGGTGTCTATCGTGAAATGGGTCTGGATTAGTCATAATAGCTCACTTTCATCAGGTATTATTGTGTCCGATAAACTTTATCAAACAGACAGCGTGCCGACATAGACGATATCAAAGTCTATACAACCGCTTATGGAGAACTAAGAGATGACACAAGTCTTAATGTGTGGACTAGCATCGAAGATACTGATGAGCTTATCTCCCTGTGATACTCTCCAGACAAGAACTATTCCTCGACCTTTGCACGCTCAAGTAATGCATCATATCGTTCGTTCTCGACAGAGTCTAATGATAATCCCAGCTTCTGGCTGGCAAACAGGTCGATTAACTCCACCGCTTCTGTTACTTTTGACTCTATATCAACAAGTATCTCGACCTCGAGAAAATCACCCAAATGTACAACATGGTCTATTGCAATAGTAAAACCCTCGTACCTGTAGGTTGTGCGTGTCTTGTCAATCACCATGACCTGATGCATAGAGAGAGTCTCTATAATTTGGCTAGTAGCCTCAGCATCCGAAACAATCGTCTCAACCTCGTGAGTAAAATGCGCCTCTCCGCCCGCTTTGAGCGTCAATGTAACAGCTTCATCTTCGGTGCGTATACGTACGATAGGCATACCTTTCTCGTATTCACGAAAAGATCCGATAGAAGAAGGTAAATAAACCTGATCTTTCTGCCTTGTTGTGCCAAGGTTTCGTGCGTCAATCTCCTCTAGAATCTTCACGTAACTTTGACTATCTGAAACTCTGTATTTTCGTTCTACTTCTATCATTTTTCCTCCTGTAAGCTAACTTCTATTATGACATACCATCAACAGTATACTGATGACTTCTTTTAGTGAAAAATATTGTATAATATATACATGATTGAATACAGACGAGACAGCCCCGTAATAATTTCAGGCCCTTCAGCGTCAGGAAAGAGCTATACAGCCCGAAAGATGGAGAATGAATACCCCGTAGCCCGTTAGTATCCGACTATGAAAATATTAGAGACACAAGGCTTGCGATTGTAGATGAGAAGATAGAGATGACGAAACAAAAGATTCGCGAGCAAGGTCGAAATGACTTACATATTCTCTATGAACTCCAAAAATACGTATTTGTCAGGGAATGTATGAGAAATAGAGTTTTCAACCATCTCAGCATCAAGCACCCCGATTTATCCATCTCAAATTTTTCTGAAATATACTCCCAAGACCTCGCGTCATGCGGCATACAACTAACGATTGAAAGGATATAAGAATAATGACAACACAACGATATGTAATCATTAAACTATTGAAAAGACTACAAGACGGAGATGAATTTCTGCCAGAAAATTACCCTCTACACATCACTATTGTTCCAAGCTTTCAGCTTGAAAGGATGGACGATACTTTGTTGGGCAAAATAAAACAACTCTGTAGTAATCTTAAGACCTTTTCTCTTACTGCCGGAGAAGATGAGTTTTTTGGCCCAAACAGAGAAGTGCATGTAACAACAATGATTATGAATGATGAACTACAGGAGCTACATACTAGTTTAGTAAGTATCCTTTCGGACGCACATGCCATCTTTGATGAGCCTCAATACATACTTGAGAACTATCGCGCACATGCAACTGTTCAAGAAGCAGTTCGTCTGAATAAAGGTGATTCTGTTGTGTTTGATGATATAACCATAATCGATAAACTCCCAAATGGCTCACCAACCAAGAGAAAGCTCCTGAAGACATTGAATTTTTCCGATGTTAAATAACCTCCATCCAAGGGGTTAAACAAAATTACGCTATATCTGGTGTATATACACCAGATATAGCGTAATTTGAATTTTCTTGTTAATCGCAATACTCTCGGGACGAGGGCGCATAACGCGTCAGCTATACCGGCTAAAGCCGTGTTGACTCTACTGCCTTGGGCGGTAGGTGAACCGCCGGCCAAGTCCTTTCCAGCTAGAAAAGAAATTCGGCGGCGAATAAAAAATAATTCAAAGGGCTTTCGAGTGGGGCGAGCAGGCGTGAAACACTCGCAAGGCGTCAGGGCTGAGCTTTAGGAATTTTTTCGAAAATTGGCTCGGACTGCGGCGTAAAATCGCACCGTAATAGAATTACAGATTAGAATGAGTGTCTTATTTTCACCACTGAGAGTAGGGAACTTTTTCTTATCTGTTAGATAGTTTGATTGTTCTTCTGACGCGCTAAAGATGCTACGTGTCGAATAAGAGAATAGTCTTAAGGAGCTATCTCCACGACTATGGAGGTATAAAGAGTAGATATGTAAGAGCCACCATATGAGGCATATCCGTTGCGGATGTATTTTTTATTTGTATTTTAATATACAAACTTCACCATGAGACGCGCATCGAACAACTCGCAGACTCATTTTAGCGAAAATAGATGTTGACATAGATACCCCCAGGGGGTACATTGGAGTTATGAAGAAAGAAACGAAATCAAGCGCGATTCGTCGCCTCAAACTTATCGAAGGTCAGGTTCGTGGCCTACAAAAAATGGTAGAAGAAGACACGTATTGTATCGACGTTATCACGCAAGCCTCAGCAGTTAAAGCAGCGCTATCAGGAGTAGAAGATCTACTACTCGAAAATCATCTATGCACTCACGTCATCGAGCAGGTAAAGAACAACGAAGAAGACAAGGCTATCGAAGAAATATTAAAAGTATACAAACTAAAGCGAAAATAACAAGGAACGTACATGGAAAAACTATTTGTACTCATCGGCGCCACCTTACTCATAGGGTTCATCCTATGGTGGTTCTTTGGTAAACGTCAATCAAGTGAAACGGAGGCAGTGATGTCAGAAAATAATGAACAAAAAGTAGAAGTGACAGTAAGCGGTGGTTACACGCCAAACACTGTTGTCTTAAAGCAAGGCGTACCAGCAAATATTGTTTTTGATCGCAAAGATCCATCGGGTTGTTTCTCGCACGTTACATTCCCAGATTTTGGCATTAACGAAGAGCTACCCGTCGGAGAGCAGCACGCTATCGAGATCGACACAAGCAAAGCGGGTGAGTATCAGTACTCTTGTGGCATGAACATGTTTCACGGAAAGGTCATTATCAAGTAATGAACGTCAAAAATCGTTTCATCTTTTCACTCATAGTATCACTGCCGATGCTACTCGAGATGATCTTGCGGCCGCTATTTGGCTTTGAGCTACCGGGTCACGCATGGACAATGTTCTTACTCACTACGGCAGTAATGGCTATTGCTGCATGGCCGTTTATTCGTACTGCATGGGCAGCCTTCAAGAATCATAACGCCAATATGGATACTCTGATCGCGATCGGTACGAGCACGGCATATCTTTACAGTATCTATGCTATGCTCGTTCATCAGCCTGTATTCTTTGAGGTGGCCTCATTTGTGATTACCTTCATCTTACTCGGTCAGCTGTTCGAAGAGTTGATGAAGGGCCGAGCAAGTAGCGCCATAGAAAAACTACTTGGACTGCAAGCTAAGGACGCCGAAGTGCTGAGAGACGGCAAGCTATTTAGAGTACCGCTTGCTGAAGTAGTGGTTGGTGATATCTTGCGTGTCAAACCAGGACAAAAGATCGCTGTGGACGGTGTAATCACCGAAGGATCGTCTACCATTGACGAAGCTATGGTAACGGGCGAAAGCATGCCAGTTACCAAGAAAACCGGTGATGCAGTGATCGGCTCGACAATTAACAAATCCGGTACGTTTATGTTTAGGGCTACTAAAATCGGTAACGACACGCTACTTGCGCAGATTGTCGATATGGTAAAACGAGCACAAGTAAGTCGTGCGCCAATTCAAAAGACAGTTGATAAAATATCAAACATATTCGTACCCGCAGTACTCATCATCGCAATCCTCACATTTGTCGTCTGGTTTGTACTGCTTGGCGCCGATGCTGCGACAGCAATGCTGTTTGCGGTCGCCGTAGTTATCATTGCGTGTCCATGTGCGCTTGGACTAGCCACGCCGACCGCCCTCATGGTAGGTACTGGACGCGGCGCAAAGCTCGGTATTCTCATAAAAAGCGGTGAAGTTCTTGAAGCCGCCAATGATATTCAGACTGTTGTCTTCGATAAGACTGGCACAATTACACTCGGTAAACCTGTCGTCACTGATATTATCGGTGACGAGAAAACCGTACTAGCACTCGCTGCTGCACTTGAACATTCCTCAGAGCATCCGCTTGCGGCCGCTATCCTGGAAAAAGCCGCGGCGCTTGGTATTAAAGTGGCAGAAGCCAAAAACTTTAAGGCTGTCGAAGGCAAGGGCGTGATGGCTACTGTAGCGAAAAAATCCGCGTTCATCGGCAATGCGAAAATGCTCGGGACGACAAAGCTCGACGCAAAACTTGAGCATGAGATGGAGCGCCTACAACGCGAAGCAAAAACCGTCGTAATTGTAGGCGAAAGCAACAAAGCACTTGGCCTCATTGCCATTCAGGATGCACCAAAAACCACATCTGCTGTGGCGATCACTGCTCTCAAAAAGCGCGGCCTCCGTACTGTTATGATCACCGGTGACAATGAGCGTGTAGCTCAAGCGATCGCTGAGATCGTCGGCATTGACGAAGTAATTGCCGACGTATTGCCAAGTGACAAGGCTGATCACGTCAAATCATTACAGCAGCACGGCAAAGTCGCCTTTGTGGGTGATGGTATCAATGACGCACCCGCACTAGCTGTTGCCGATCTTGGTATCGCCATGGGTTCAGGTACAGATATTGCGATTGAGTCGGGCGGTATTGTCCTCGTCAAAAACAACTTACAGGATGTCGTGCAGGCACTCGCACTAAGTCAAAAGACCTTTGGTCGCATCAAACTCAACCTATTTTGGGCATTCATCTACAACATACTCGGCATTCCTATTGCCGCTGGCGTCTTCGTTGGTCTTGGCCTCACACTTAGCCCCGAACTTGCTGGCCTCGCGATGGCATTTAGCTCTATATCTGTAGTCATCAGCTCGTTATTACTCAACAAAACACGCCTAACGCCTCGGCGTACGGCATAAAGGAGCTAAATCATGGCAATCTATACCATTACTACAAGAAGAGATTTTGAAGAAAAAGTATTACAAAACCCAAAAGTCGTCCTTGTTGATTTTTGGGCAAGCTGGTGTCCGCCGTGTGTCGCAATGACACCGCACCTTTACGCAGCTAGCGAAGAGCTTGATGATACTGTCGATATCGTAAAAATCAACATTGAAGATACTCCAGAAAACGAAGAAAACCGCCAGATTGCTGCCGAACAGGACGTCCAGAGTATTCCGAATATGCCAATCTTCATTGACGGAAAAGAAGCTCAGAGACTCATCGGCTTCACGCCAAAACCTCAGCTTATCGAAATACTAACGAATCTGTCGAAAGCAAGACGGTAGACATATTACTAAAGGAGATACTATGAAGAATCGAACAACCATACTAACCATAGTTGCCGCAATCCTTGTGGTAGCTGCAGCTTTTATCGCTGGTCCGCTACTAAACAGCTACTTTAGCGACAAGAAAGACAGTCACAGCGACATGAATATGGCAGGTAAAGATAGTGACAGCTCATTAGTGCAAAAAGACAGCGATGACTACAAGATGTACGCCGCACTCAAAGGTGACGTCTAAGACAAGGCATTCACAGAGGGGATGATCATCCACCGTGAGAGTACAGTCGAGATCACAGCTCCAGGCGAAGCCAATGCGAAACATCAAGAAATCAAAGCCCTCGCCAAAGCCGTCGTAGATGCGCAGACCAACGAAATTAAACAAATGCAAAACTGGCAAAAAGAGTGGAGCTTGTAGCAGTAGAGCGGCTACATAAAACATACAGGCGACAGATCGCGCCTAAAATGAGATAATAGATGCTTGATGACAGCAACTGTACCATCCGCAAGCCAAGGAGCCAGCTCGATAACAGAGATTGACGCGCCATATCTCCGCAATCTAGAGCGATTTATAGCTGACGGCAAAAAAGCAGATATTTTATACGAACATCAAAAAGCGATCATCAAAGATACTGTCGAATTTTTACGTCGCGGCAATCGTCGTGGCTATATAGAAGCTCCGACAGGCACAGGCAAGACGGTTTTGTTCGTGACGCTCGCCGAAGCATTTAGCTACCAAACAGAAAAACCACCAAAAATTCTCGTCGTCACACCGACCAAAGACTTAGTTCGCCAAACTGTCGGCGGGAGTCGTGGCGACAAGGGATTTGCCGGGTTTGCACCGCACATGAGTGTCGGGACATTTTATAGCGACACACCATCGGGCATGCGCGGACTTGATGCTAACGTCACAATTACTACTTACGCCTCGCTCGCAAAGCTCGCCGCAACACCTATGACAACAACCGACGAACAGGGAAAGAGTCGCACTACACTTGTCAATCTCGTCAGTCAGCACTTCGACATCATCTTTCTTGATGAAGGACACAAGGCGCTCGGCACTAGCAGCCGACAAATCATCCAAGATATCGACCCTGATACATTAATCATCGGCTTTACAGCCACGCCCGACTACCACGCGTCTCGTAGCCTCGAAAGTCTTTTACCACACTTGATCCATCGCCTTGATTTAAAAGAAGCGATTAAACTAGCTATGCTCTCACCGGTTATTCCGGTTGCCATCCCTGCACCGGAGGCAACTGCTCAAGAATTTTCGCTCAGCGCTCTTGGCGAATACGAGAACGGAAGTCTACGACAGTTAATTCATGATACCACGCGCAACCGCATGATAGTGTCGATTGCCACCCAGCTAATTCAAGCAGGCAACACACCGATTATCGCCTGCATACCGGGTGAAACTATGGCTCATCCACGCCTTTTAGCCGATATGCTGTCCAGCCAACGTATCGAAGATGAAGCTGGCATTTCGCGTCCGATCCGTGTTCATGCTATCACAAGCCTCATCTCCGCAGCGGCTCGCCAAGCTATTTATGCCGAGCTCGAAAAGGGGACCATCGACGCATTAACGTACATAGATGTCCTCACTGAAGGCTGGGACAGCCAGCGCGCGAACGTCATCATCAACGCTCGACCAACCAGATCACTCGTGTCGGCTCGTCAGCGTACTGGCCGTATTTTACGCAATAAGCCGGATGGCCGCCCTGCTCTCGCGATCGATATCGTTGATGCTATCGCATCAAATACTGCACCGCAAGTCTCTATGGCCGATATCTTCACGCTTGAAAGTATCAAAAACGGTGCACCGATAGGTGACATCACACCTTTACATCTGACAACTATAGAGCAATCCATTGAGTCTATCTTTAAGCAATACGGCTCAATAAAAACCATCGTCAATAACTACACGCTCTATGCTGAACTGCTTGAAACCTTGCCGCGCCTCACGCGCGGTCAAGCATCAATAAAACAAAACGGAAAAGTGCGCACTTTCGCATCGGCAGGCCGATTATTGACGCGGCTCGCCGTCGATAGTTTCGCGCTTAACCATCTAAAAAAGCATCAAGATATCGATATTCGACTAGTACGGCGCCATCACGAAGCAATCGAGGCCTACGATGAGGAGCAAATTCAAGACTGTATCGCAACCTTACCAAGCGCTGTTCATACAGGCCAGGGACTTCGCGTAGGAGATACAGCCCATGTCAGTCTTAATGAGCTTATCAATATCATCCAGCGAAAATATCCCTATGTTGATGTAAATTATCAGAGCGTCGAGACAGTTGCTCGCGAAATCATCAAATCTGACAAGGATCTTTACTTTACGAAACGATTTCGTGCCCGCACTCACCGCGGCGTCACACTCTACACTGCGCAGACGATGGTCTCGATCGCAGTAGGGCAGTCAATCGTATCCTCATATCGCGATAAATAGCCCCGCGCCCCATCATATTTCATCACTACAAACTACTTAGCATGAGTAGTTTGTAGTATACTAATAACTAACAATGTACAGTAAAAAAGCGAGGATGTAATTAGATGGCACGTTTACCGCAACCAGGTGGAGATGCCGGTAATTGGGGAGTAGTTCTCAACGAGTATCTTAGTCAGTCACATACGTCAGACGGTCTGCTCAAAGATAACAGCGTTACGAGCGCCACACTTGCACCAAACTCTGTCACAAGTGTAGCTCTCGCAACGGGAGCGGTCACGACGACAGCTCTCGCTGAAGATGCGGTGAGTCGAAATAAACTTACTGCCGCTGTTCGCGCCGAGCTCGATGGATATCTCACTCAAGCAGAAACTGACACGCGGATCACCACAATTGGTGACAGCACCTACGCACCGATTGCACTAACATCCCAAGTAGTAAAATCCGTCAATGGCGTTACTCCAAATGGAGCGGGCAACGTCACTATAGCAACAGGCGACGCAGTACCGGTCACGGCGATACCTATTGTTCGATGGGGCGATTCGCTTACTGCCAATTGGTCAACGCGCCTTGCGCCACTTCTTGCAGCGATCGGCCGCACCGGCCTTGACAATCAAGGCTTCGGAATAGGCTCACAAAAATCAGACCAAATCGCCGCACGTCAGGGTGGCGCACCTGCAAGAGTCGTCACAGACATTACTATTCCCGCCGCCTCGACTCCCGTAGCGCTCACGCCAAATATCGACATACTTCAAGGAACTGCAGTTGCAGTTGGCTCGACGCGCTCACTCTCCGTCTCTCTCATGGGAGTAAAAGGGACGCTCACGGCGACCAACCCAGGTACAACCCCTTGGACATATACATTTACACGTTCTACGCCAGGCTACGCTATAAATGTTGCTGCATCAACACCGATCCAAACTGGATTTGAATATCACGACCATCTACCGATCATTTGGACAGGACGGAACTCCACATTGCTTCCAGGAGCGGTTACTGCAATTCCGGCGCTTATTGAGTCGATGCTCAAAAACACTCGTCAACGAGACCGTGCTCTCGTATTGTCAATTCCACCGATAAACACGGAAGTAACAGGAAGCGCAAACCGCACGACGCTTGATGCGGTAAATGCAGCTATACGTGACGCCTTCGCCAGTAACTTTGTCGATGTGGCAGCATGGGTGCGTGACCCAAATGTCATCACCGCGCTTGGCTACACTCTAACCGGCCAAGATACGACTGATATTGCAAATGGTGTCACTCCGTCGCAGCTTCGCACCGACACACTACACCTCAATGACGCCGGCTACAATGTACTCAATGCGGCCATCGAACATGAGTTTAAATCACGAGGATACGCACTCGTGATAGGAGGTGACGTAACGGCACCGAGTGTACCAGGTACACCAAGTGCTATAGCTGGCGACAGCTCAGCAACCCTTAGCTTTACACCCTCTTCGGACAATGTCGCCGTCGTCGGATACGAAGCATACAGCTCAGTCGACGGCTACTCGGCTATCGCTGCTACGAACTCAACAAGCCCCATAACCGTCACAGGACTCAGCAATGGAACAGCAGTCAGCTTCAAGGTTACCGCCTACGACGCAGCGGGTAATCGATCAGCTAAGTCTTCAGCCTCGACAAGCGTCACCCCGTCGGCGACATGGTCGACATACACCTCTGACTCTTTCACAGGATCGGGCAGCCTCTACGGCACGCCAAACCGTGCAACAGACACCGTAAACGGCGGCACGACCAAGAATTATGCACTTGCATCAAACACCGATAAATTCACCGTTTCTGGCGGTATACTTCGCGCCGGAGCATCACCTGGCTATTCAACCGCTGCAGTAGCAACCGGCTTCGCTGATGCACGCGCAAGTATCAAGATCACAGAAAAACTAACAACCTTATCTTCGACAACTGCTCTAATCGTCATCGACTGTGCACGATCAGCTGTCGGCAGTTCGGGTACAACAGCCCTTGGAGTGCGTGTCACGCAGACTTCGGCCTCACAACTGCTTGGTGCACGCCTTAATCTCGTCGACAGTGGAGGTAGCGCTGCCCAAGGTCCATCGACAACAGTAACACCAGGTGACACTGTTGGAGTAAGCGCAAAATGGGACACAAACGGCACAAGTGCAGTAGTCACTATGTGGATCAACGGCATAGCTACTGACACGCTAACATACACAGGCACAAAACCTTCTGGATTTGCCGGCTTCAGCGCAGGCCATACAACAGATACAACTTGGCAATTTGATAACTTCTCAGTAGAACAGGCTATATAGATAAACCACATACTTGTCTCCGACGTATAGTTCAATTATGCTAAACTCCGTACTTTAGCTCTTGTGAACAAACTATAAATCAGGCATAATAACCACAAGCACGTCAGCAAATAAATAGGGGAATGGGCAATTAAACCACTGACACTCACACCGTTTTGGCATCGTCGCATATGTGAAGCGACTGTTCTTATCGCATCAATTGTACTGCTTCTTTTTTTATGGGCCTCACTGACTGACATTAAAAACATCGGCAGTTCCTTCATGATCGGTGGACTCTCCGCAGGTATGGCGGCAGTGTCAATCGGGCTCGCATTGATGTCTTATTTCCTTGCGCCAAAGCCGACAAAATCAATCACAGCATATGCTGCATACCTTATGTTGATTGGTACGATATTTGTATTACTCCTTGATACGGGTGTCGCAAATTCACCATTTATTGCACTATGGATGGTCACCGCCGTCTTCGCTGGTATATTTGGCACAAATACGCTCATTTTTCTACTAATCTTCGTCAATAGCTATCTTCTGTGGGCATTTTTCGACAACTCCCTGACGAAAGATGTCGTACTGGCGATCATACTTGGTGGCGAACTGCCGATATTCATCAGTTACATACTCTGGCACAGCAAAGCAAAGAGTGAAAAAAGCAAAGATCGAGCTTATCATGATCTTGCAAATGAGCTTAACCAAGTTTCCAATAAATCAGAGGTGGTTATTAACGCTATCGCCGATGGTGTCATAGCAGTTGACAATCAAGGAGCTATCGAGCTCATAAACCCTGCTGCACAGCGTATCGTAGGATGGGGCAGACAGGATGCAATCGGACTTGATTACAAGTCTGTCCTCAAATTGCTCACAAAAGACGGCCATGAACTCAACAAAGCCATCGACCCCGTCTTTGAGGTC
Organism: Candidatus Saccharibacteria bacterium GW2011_GWC2_44_17; assembly: GCA_001029695.1. Taxonomy (GTDB): domain Bacteria; phylum Patescibacteriota; class Saccharimonadia; order Saccharimonadales; family Saccharimonadaceae; genus 2011-GWC2-44-17. The sequence continues at coordinate 1,008,922 of CP011211.1, read as the reverse complement.
CTTACGACAAACCAGCCTAAGCGTACGAACGATCTTGCCCTGCAGACAAATTCTGGCAAAAAGATATCAATCTCCGTAGTTGCGTCACCGATTGGCCACCTTGGTTCAGGTGCCATCATCGTCTTCCGCGATATCTCAAAAGAACTCGCCGATGAGCATGCGCAAGCAGAATTCATCAGTACTGCGAGCCATGAAATGCGCACCCCAGTTGCTTCTATCGAGGGCTACTTAGGGCTTGCCCTCAATCCAGCTACGGCGAATATCGACGAAAAGGCGCGTGACTTTATCACTAAAGCTCATGAATCAGCACAGCATCTTGGCCGACTATTCCAAGATCTTCTTGATGTCACCAAGGCAGATGACGGGCGACTATCAAACAATCCAAAGGTCATCGATATGGTCCATTTCACCGAAGATATCATCCAAGGCTTACAGCCAAAAGCTGACGAAAAAGGTCTTCGAATCTTCTTCAAACCCGCAAGTGACAAAGAAGGTGGGCAAGGCGTGCGAAACATCACCCCTATGTTCTATACACACCTAGATGGAGATCATCTCCGAGAAGTGCTTTCAAATCTCATTGAAAATGCCATAAAATACACCCTTAAAGGTGAAGTTGTCGTTGACATTACAGGTGATAACGCGCATGTCGTTATCAGTGTGACAGACAGTGGTATTGGTATTCCGGCTGAAGATATTCCTCATCTGTTCCAGAAGTTTTACCGCGTCGATAACAGCGATACTCGTGAAATCGGTGGCACAGGCTTAGGACTCTATCTTTGCCGACGCCTCGTCGAAACAATGGATGGACGCATCTGGGTTGAAAGTCAGTACAAAAAAGGAAGTACTTTCTCAATTGAACTGCCTCGTATCTCTCATGAAGAGGCCAACCGACTTATAGAGGCAGGTGAGAGTAAACCTTCTATCAGCACCGGCGGCAAGTCATTCTTCACTGAAGAAAAACTATCTTCGACAGAAACCGAACGCCAGCAAGCTCTCGCAACACCTATTATTCTGAAGCACGGAGTTCCACAGCAGCGCGAAATACCATCAAGCGAAGATGTCGCCAAAGCCGAGGCGAGTCACGTAGCAAGTCTATTCCCAACAAGCATGACTGCTCCTGCTCCTGCTCCTGCTCCTGCTCCTGCTCCTGCTCAAATTATCACACCTCCGCAGCAGCAACCACAACCAGTTCAACAACCTGCGCCCGTAGCACAACCTCAAAGTGGTCCGGTCACGAGCGTTCCTTGGGGAACAGCACCTACAGCGACACCAGCGCCAGCAACACCCCCTACGCCGCCCGCAACCTCCCAGCCCCAGGCTCAAACACAACAAGATAGGCCATTAACAATCCCGAATCGCTAGAAATAAAACTTTAAACACAAGCAGGTATAGTATTTTCGCTAATGCTTTAGTAAAATGGAGACAATATGACAAAGATACTACTAGTAGAAGACGACAAGAGCTTAAGAGAAATTTATGGAGTTCGACTTCTTGCCGAGGGATATGACATCGTATCCGCTGGCGATGGAGAAGAAGCGCTTGCCATGGCAATCAAGGAACGCCCAGAGCTTATTGTAAGCGATGTAATGATGCCAAAAATCAGCGGCTTTGATATGCTCGATATTCTTCGAAGCACGACAGAGACTCGTGATATCAAGGTCATCATGATGACAGCACTCAGCAGCGATGACCAACGCGCTCGCGGCGAACAGCTAGGCGCCGATCGCTACCTCGTTAAGTCACAAGTAGGTATCGAGGATGTCGTCCGAACCGTTCATGAAGTACTTGGAGATCAACAAGCCGCTCCAAGCTCGCCAGCACCTCAGACTGCGCCAGTTGCACCACAAGAGCAACAACAAGTAGCTCCAGCTCCGGCAGCAACAATCGAGTCTCTCCCTCCACAGCCAACAGTCTTGCCTCCGGCAGACCAAGCCTATACGCCAGTTGCACCACAAGAGCAACAACAAGTTGCCCCTGCTCCAGTTGAAGCCACCCTTCCACAGCCAACTGCGCCATTCTCATCACCACGGCCAGCTACACTTGGCGAAAGAATCATCCACCCTCTAGAATCAGCTGCTCCAACGACAAGTGAATCTGTCAGTAGTCAAATCGCTCAAGAACTAAAAGCGATGCCAGACGCCGTTCAGTCTGTGCCTGATCTTGCCGAAGAAGCCCCTTCTGTAGCTCCCCAAGCTCCAGTTGATCAGTTCCAGTCATATGGACAGCAGCCGACCCAGGAGGCCCCTGCACAAGCTGAAAACACTTCATACGAGGAAACTCCTCGTCCAACTAATGAGAGCTCTCAATTTGGTCAACAGCAATAAGCTGTGCTACCATCTTCTATATAGATGTCTGAATCAACTAACCTTCGGCTCAACAAATACCTAGCGCTTCAGCTAGGTATTTCGCGTAGAGAAGCCGATGATCTTATCGATGCAAAAAAAGTCACTGTGAACGATACAGTTGCGACACTAGGCGCACGCTACGACGAAGGCGACTCAATCAAAGTACAAGGAAAAGAAACGGGAAGCCAAGTAGCATATGGCTACGTAGCGTTTCACAAGCCTGTCGATTACGTATGTTCACGCAAGCAACAAGGCGACAGCCCGACAATCTACGATATCATCCCAAAACAATACCATCATCTCAAGCCTGTCGGTCGACTCGATCGAGACAGTAGCGGACTTATCCTCCTCACAAATGATGGCGACTTTGCCTATCGCATGACACACCCTAAATTTGCAAAAGTTAAGATATACAATGTCCGCCTCGAAAACGAACTCGCGCCACTTCACCAGCAAATGATTAGCGACCATGGCGTTCAGCTTGAAGATGGTGGCAGTAAACTTCAGCTTGAGCGTATGAACGAGACTGACAGGAAGAGCTGGATTGTCACAATGAGCGAAGGCCGCAACCGCCAAATTCGTCGAACATTTGGCGCGCTTGGCTACACCGTCAAAAAACTCCATCGCACGAACTTTGGTCCTTACGCGCTTGGCGAACTAGCGGTAGGTGAAATCGAAACCGTTCAACCGCTATAATATTGCATCTTTCGTTCATATCCGTACACGACAGAGCGTGAAGAGCGAGTCGTAAATATCGAAATGAACGGAGAGTGCTCAACCGTCGAGCTATGCACACTAGGCATCACACCGAACTCGGACGGAGAATGGAATGGCTACGTCACTATCATCGAAGACCTCGAAGAGTGACACCTGCGGCGATCTTAGCCTAGGCTAAGATCGCCGCTCTACTATATTATTGACATATATATTAAAAAGATGTATAGTATTTTCATTGGGTACGTCAAGCACTCTTCACAAAAGGAGCTTGCGAATGTCAGAATCACAGGTTAAACGCGTTCAGAAAAGGACGATTAGCTCTGGAGATATACGCCGTGGAATCATTGTCGGCCACATCCATACAAAAGGGGAGTCAATTGCACTGATTATATGGGATGATCTACGACATCGCGGGCCGGTTAGCGATACGATGACTAGCAATAGTCGCTACTCCTACACAGTTATAGATGCTGCGCAATGACATTGTCCACCCAAAGGGGTCACTGTAGAGATATTTTATCTCGCAGTGACCCCTGTTTTATTTTACTTATGTTTGCGAGACGCGGCTACCTCTGTTATAATTAGCAAAAGTTTATGGCTAGCAAATTACCAACCGTTGCAATCATTGGTCAAGCGAACGTCGGCAAGAGTTCGCTTTTTAATCGTATGGTGCGCGCTCAACAAGCGATCGTCGCGAGAGAAGCCGGTACCACTCGTGACAATGTTCTCGGAAGAGTAGAGCACAACTACCATACATTTTGGCTTGTTGACACTGCTGGACTAAAAGACCCAAATGATGAATTTGAAGCAAGTATCCAGGAGCAGATCACCGAAGCTGCTGATGCCGCCGACGTTATACTTGTCGTTGTCGATAGCAACCAATATGTGAGCGACCAAGATCGCTTTGTTGCTAAAAAAGCCCTCCGCTCTAAGAAACCAGTTATCCTTGTCACCAACAAAGCTGACCTAAAAGGCCATCTCCCTACAGAAGAATTTAAACGACTCGGTATCAAAACGATTCTTCAGTCGAGTGCTGAGCATAATCAAGGTATTATCGAGATACTCGATGAAATCGTTGCTCATATCCCACTCAAACACGAAGAGACACCTGATGAAGTACTCCGCGTAGCACTCATCGGTCGTCCAAATGTCGGCAAGTCATATCTCTTCAATACGCTTGCGGGCAAACAGCAGGCTCTCGTAGCAAACATTGCCGGCACTACTCGGGACGTCAACCGTGTGTCGATTCGTTATGGTGCTCGTGATATTGAACTCCTCGATACTGCAGGTATGCGAAAACCAGGCAAGCAAGAAGTGGGAATCGAAAAGTTTAGCGTACTACGTACGCTCCAGGCTATCGAAGAAGCAGACGTCTGCTTCCTACTTATGGATGCAAACGAACTCAACACACAGCTTGACCAGCGCCTTGCGGGCATTATCGATGAAGCAGGCAAGGGTATGGCGATCGTCGTCAGCAAGTGGGACAGCGTCGAAGGAAAAGATGCCTACACCCGCGATGCTATTGCGCCGCAGATTTCACGAGCTTTCAAGTTCACTCCGTGGGCACCGCTTATCTTTACAAGCTCCGTTACAGGGCAGAACGTCACAAAGCTCTTCGACCTTGCGCTTGATATTGATGCACGACGAAAACAAGAGACAAAGACTCGCGTCCTCAACGACATGCTTCAAAAAGCCATCCAGCGCCATCCACCATCAGGCCTCAAAAACACCCACCCAAAGCTTCGCTATATGGTTCAGACCGACACTACACCGCCATGGTTCGTGATTCACGGTAGCAATCTAAAGTTCGTCCACTGGAGCTACAAACGCTACCTAGAACGTCTTCTTCGCGAAACATACAACTATGCAGGTACACCAATTAAGTTCAGTTTCATTGACGAAAAACAAGTGAAATCAAACAAAGAGCGCGTCTCTAAAGGACTTGATCCTGTTACTAAAAAGTACAAAGAACAAAAAGAAAAAGAGCGACTTGAAAAAATCGCTGCCGAAAAGCTCGACCAAGACGTCTAATTCACAACTCCCTCATCAACGAGGGAGTTTTTGATTCAAATGATATACTATGGTGAGTAATGAAAATCATCTTCGCCCAAGGCAATCCCGGCCTACAATACCAAAACACGCGTCACAACGTAGGCTTCCTAGCGCTCGACCACTTCGCCGACTCAGCACATGTATCATTTCAGCAAAAATCGAAGTTTCATGCCGATATCGCTGAGCTCACTCATGATGGCGAAAAGCATCTCCTCGTAAAACCCTTGACGTTCTACAATGAGACTGGCCAATCAGCTCGCATACTATCTGACTTCTACAAGGTCTCCTCAAGTGATATTCTTGTCATCCATGACGACCTTGCACTTCCTTTCGGTACACTGAGAACTCGAGAAAAAGGTAGTGATGCTGGCAATAATGGCATAAAGTCACTAAACTCCCACCTCGGCCAAGAATACGCGCGTATCCGTGTAGGCATACGTACTGAGCTCGCCGACAGGATAGACTCGGCAGACTTTGTACTCGCTCGATTCTCAAGAGAAGAGGCTAGTAAGCTCGATGAAGAATTATTTCCAAAGATAGACGAGCTCATTGAAAAATTTCTCTCGGGCACACATGATAATACAAGTCACTACCTGTTTTAAAAATCTGACCAATTAAAAACCGGGGAGTGATAGTACCGCACATGCGACATTATCACTCCCCGTAACATAGTTCTTCCATGCGACTTTTGGTCAAAGCCGGAATATCCTCTCAAGCTCTGCGCACTCTATTCGCGCTTCGCGACGCTTCCGGCGATGGTCCACCCATACGTCTCGTAGCTCTCTCATAAACTGAGCAAGCTCCGCCCAACTAGGAGCCCAAAAAATTCCGTTTGAGTCATGCATCATCGTACTCCTGTCATAAATCTGGACTTACCCTTGCGGGTTCGACGTACAGCTTCACACCAGCAAACAACGAGATCGATCCAGTTGACACACTCGTCAAAGGTGATTCGACGTCGCTGATGCTTTGTTGCATACACGTCAACTTGCATAGTAAACCCTTCTCTCGGATGTCGAAGAACAATCATACTATATCATTATACGTATATTTTTACAATACGCCTAAAGAATAAACCCCGCTAAAAAAGCGGGGACGTGGGAATTTCCTACGATTACGCGAATGTCGCGCACATCTTTTTCATCTAGCAATCAGGCGTCAACTGCTGATTCGTCTGTTCGTCCATCCAGCGACGTCGCCATGCATCTTCCGAATCATAACGACCCGTCATTACGATGCAGCAATTCACGGCACCGCCCCGAAGACCATATTGTCGCAATAGCCACTCTGCAAGATACTTCCTTACAGGAGTTGACCATACAAACATGAGCTGGTCAATCAGTTGCTTCCATACTTGCTGCCCTATAATGCCCGGTTCTGGAGACACCGACATAACAGACACGCCTGCCACCGAGCGTTCAACCATTTCAAGCACACGCGGCATATCACGACGCACTGCATCAACGATCAAGCCGAGTCGCTCGTCATCGATCTCCACGGCCGACATTTGCCGTGCATCGCAGCTATCGACGGCTCGAACAAACTCGGGTACATGAGCTTCAATACCGCTCCACCCAAAACGAATGTTTTTTACGGCATCACTTCGTCGAAAAGACTCTCGAACGATATCACCATATGGAGTTGCGAGCAGTCGATGAAGACTCCTCAGGCACTCCGCAGTCAACATCGGCTCATCGATACTCAAATGTACCGCGCCGCACTCACAGCGATCACTAAGAGGTATCATGCGCGAGATATACTCTACAGGATCACCCGGTAGATCTTCGCGAAGTGCCTCGACTGCCTGTGCAAGTTGTTGATCGCTCATTTCTTCAGGAAGTAAGCCTCGATCAAGCAGCTTCATTACCGCCGCCGTTTTTGGCATTGTCATAGTGATACTCTTTTCACTAGATGAATTCCGGCCTCATGACCGGAGAATAGTGCCGTAGTACTCTGGCGCTATTCTCCTACAGATCAGGAGACTTGGCGTAAATACCCCCTAGCATACCGCTCAAGAGAAAAATGAGGATCTATATGCGTTTCCACGCTCACTCCAGCCCAGCTATGTACACTCCTTTTATGAAACAGGTGACTCTTTCGCTCGAGCACCGCCCAATCTCGAGGCACCGAACTGACTGACTCAAAGATAGCCGCCAACTGCGATTCAAGCGCTTGGTCTATTTGATTAAAGTCGATCATCACCCCGCGCTCACGGGCTCGAACAAACAACGAATTACCGATACATGCCACCAGAGCACCGACCCTTTGCTCAACGAACTGTTTGTCTTCTGCGTCGAGGATTTTATTGCCCACCACGAGGAGTGGAATATCATACTCTTTAGTGTATGGAAGAAACTGATCATACACGCTCAGTGACTTCATCGTCGGCTCAACAACAAGTACGAGAGCGTCAACTTTAGCAAAAAGAGAAGAGGAGAATGCATCCGCGCCCGCTGTCATATCAACCACTACTGTGTCCTCGGCGCGATCAATCATATGCCCAAGTAGTAGCTCAATCGCTCCATTCAATCCATGGTAACATCGTACACCGACATTACCCGACGGAATCGCTCCAGCTCCTGCTACGTACATACCGTCAACCTCTGCAGTGTACCGATCCATAAACCAATCAGCCTCGTCAAGCGTGACAAAATGTGACCCCGAGCCAGGCGGGGTAGTCTTATGCATGCCCGAAAGGGTAAAGAGGGGATTATCACCTCGCAGATACCCCTTAATAGTATCAATATCTTCACCCATACTTTTCAGCTCACCCGTATATCCAAGCGCAGAGGCAAGGTGTTGATTTATATCAGCATCAAGCGCCAATACACGTGAATTATTTTTCGCGGCATACTGCGAAAAGAGCGACGCCAATGTCGTCTTTCCGCTGCCGCCTTTTCCTACAAATGCAATTCTCATAACCTAAGCATAGTGAGAAATATATATTTTTGCAAAAGTGATGCAATTTATTATATAATTGCGATAATGTCGCAATATGTGCTATAGTTGCAGAATACGTATGAGTGAACACGACAAATTTTCAACCATCCTCAAACATAACCATGTCAGCATGACAAAGCCACGCCTGGCAATTTTTAGAGTACTCCTAGATGCCAAAGAACCCCTAAAAAACGGGGAGATTGCTCGTCTCACACCATCTATCGACCGCGCAAGCGTCTATCGTACGCTCGAGCTTTTTGCTTTGCTTAATATTACAAACACTGTCATCCGTGGATGGACTCCACTGACAGAGCTTGCAGGACCGTTCAGGGCACACCATCACCACATTAGCTGCACCGAATGTGGAACTACAGAAAACATCGAAGATGGCACACTCGAAGACGTCTTGAAGCTCGTCGCATCAAAAAAAGGCTATCAACTCGCCGAACACAGCGTCGAACTGACCGGACTCTGCAGCTCGTGCAAAGAAACATCCTCTCGCAATCCCTAATATCAACCGAGGTTAATACAAAAGATTGAGAGAGGCGAAGGAAGTGATCCGACGCCACGCTCAATTATCGATGGTGAAAAAATCATCAGTGTCGCAGCCACCCTCCGCATGCCATAAGCACCAAGAGCACCACGGCACTCACTGTAGCGATAAAGATGGCAGCTGACGCCAAGATTTCTGGCGCAATAATCAGCATGAACGCAACCAGCACGATAAAGAATGCTGACCATACGAAACGCCCTGAAGCAAGCAAATGCTCCTTAGCGCGAACCTTCTGGCCCCTTATTCCTACAACAGACAATGCCATAAGAACCACTTCCTTCGCTCTAGGTCTATCACGTAGACCATTGTTAAGCTACGGATGTAACTTATGTTGCATTGTACCACTAACGCTAATCAAAGTCAATATGATAGTTAGCTATTGATTCAAGCGACGCTTCTCAATGACACTTGAGACGATCGCCGTAATGATAAAGATCAGCCCGATCGAGCCCGTAAACCATTCAGGAAGCTCGACATGGTACAACTTTACGAGCATCACGACACCAAGCGCCAAAATCGCCCAGTGCGCACCATGCTCAAGATAGCGATACTTCGCAAGCGTCCCAGTCCGCATAAGATAAACAGTCAGTGAACGAACCCAGAACGCCCCAGCGCCAAGCCCTGCAACAATCAGGAGCACACTCGAGGTAATTGCAAATGCGCCAATCACTCCGTCAAACGAGAATGACGCGTCAAGTACTTCAAGATACATGAAGGAAGCGAACGCGGCGAGGCCCACCTGTTGCTTCAGCTTACCGCCTGTTTTTTCACCTTCACCTGCAAAGATCTGCCCAAACATCTCAAGGCCTACGTGGAGTAAGATACCAAGTATACTTGCACCAATCACTGCAGATTGCAGCGCAGGCTCAACAGTGAAGTATAAAATTGCAGCGATAATCAACATGATAAACACCTTGATATTTTCGATTCGACCGGCTGGCGCAAGACGCTTTTCAAGGGGGCGAATCCAATGAACGTCTTTTTCATGATCAAGGAAATAACTAATCCCGATCATCAATAAAAAGGTACCGCCAAATGCTTCAATAAGCGGCCCAGCTTGAGTCAGTTTGTCACTATACTGCTCAGGGTTATTCAGAGCCAACTGCACAACCTCCATAAACCCAAGTCCCGTAGGGAGCATGACGACGACGATAGGCAAGATAAAACGTACGACAAATACTGCGATAAAGATACCGACTGTCAGGAACAACATCTGCCAAAATGGTGACATCTTCACCAAGATGCGACTATTCACCACAGCATTATCAAAGCTAAAGGTCACCTCAAGCACTGCAAGTACGACAAACAGCCATAGTGCACTCAATCCACCATAAAAGGCAACAATAATTCCAATAATAAGTGTGAGGATACCCGAAATCGCAAATATACGAAGCGGATGGTTTTTGTGAGTGGCTTTTTTAAGTAGTGACATATCGCTCACTATTGTACCAGAGTGGGTGTGCCGATTGCTTAAACACTATTTATATGTTTAAATAGTGTTAGTTTTACTTGAGATGTAGCGCGACATTTGTCGTTTTACACTCGTTTAACTGGACACGAGCCGACAACAAGTGCATTGGAGTCAGTCAGCCTTATGGATACTACTGAACGACCATGGGATATGTTTTTCGACAGCACACAGACCATAGTCTCTGGTGGCGAAGAGAAGATCCACATCCCACTCTTTCCGCTGCATGCAGGCGACTATGAGACCATCCTCCGCAACGAAGTTGCCGCAATTGCAAAGCACCACACCGACTGCTTCATGCAACTGCCGTATGTACAAGAGCTACACTACGAACAGGCGCGCCGGTTCTCATGGAGGAAGCATGCAACATGGCAAAAGATAGAACGCAAAGCCGCGCATCAGCTTGGCCGTATCGATAACGAAATCTGGTGGATCATCCGCACCAGTAGCGGCTTTTACCTTGGGACGGGAAGTGGGACGTATGAACTCCCCGTACATGTACTGCCGCTGTTTGAACTACGCAGAATCGCTAAAGATTTTGATATTCTCAGGCGAGAAGCAAAGCCTCGCGATAAGCTGATCCACCTCCTACAGACGCTTCATGAAAAGCTCGACAACACTCCAGTGCGATAGCTCACTGTCCATCACCGCCCGCCACCTTACCGTGGCGGGCGCTTCATTAGCGTTCATTGACAATAATATATTTATAATTTATAATATATACTGTCTTGTAGAGTAGGTAACGCGAAATCACATCGCCGCCACTCATCAAGATGAGCCTTGACACAACCAGACACAAGCGAACTGGAGCTGCACGATGACCTACATTAAGATATCAAGAGATCTATCCGGTCGAGCTTTCGACATTCGCACTCACCCTGTAGAAGATAGGCGACAAGTTGTTGCAAAAAAGGTTCTCAGTGCAGTGCAGTCGCTCGCCAAAACTGATCATCTATGCACGTATACTGATGCATCGACAGTCATAAGGTCTTTGAGTATCGAGTCGCCGACTAGACATGGCAGAGTCGAACTCTCGATCCTATCAAAGCGCCGTCGCATCTACTTACTTGATAGCTTCTATGGATTTGGATTTGACCAGAAAGGAAAACTCTACGGCACGTCCTGTCGACGTGATCTTGGCTTCGACCACGACATTGAACTTTGGACTCCTCTTGGAGACATCATTTCGTGTCGGTATGACACTGGCGTCCTTGAAAATCACCTCCTTCCAGCATTACAAAAACTAGCTACCACTAGCTAGCGTCCAGTCAAGCAATAAAGCCCCGCCATGATATATGGCGGGGCTATTTACATAATATTTTTCCACTAAAAAAGCGCCAGGCAAGGGTGGGCATCGCCTGGCGCCATTTTACCCTTCAACCCACCCGTGGGGCATGCGTAGTGATCTCGATCAGAGCGCAGATACTCGCTGGTTAAAGGGGTTAGTATGCGCGTCATGCGGTCAAGCTCAAAGAGCAAGTTCGTAAAAAGTGGAGGGTAGTTACTTTAAAGAAACATGACGTGCAACCTAACATAAGTTAGAATAGGGGGTATAAGGTGCGTTTGATTGGCCTCGCAGCTCAATCAATCATGTACCATATTAGCACGGATTTGACTTTACGTCAATACCTTTTAACACTTTTCTTATGAAAATCAACTCACTATCACCCCAGAGCAATAATTTCTTACAGATTATAACTACTATTGCGCTTGTGCCTAAAAAGTTGTATTTTATTGGTAACTTACCGACCGAACGTCGTCCAACTGTCGCCATCGTCGGCACACGCAAGCCAAGCACTTACGGGAAAGAGGTGACCTATAAGATTGCTTACGAGCTCGCCAAGCGCGGAGTAGTGATAGTAAGCGGCCTCGCACTTGGCGTGGATGCTATCGCCCATAGAGCCGCGCTAGATGCTGGCGGCACAACTATTGCCGTACTTGCAAATGGCCTCCCAGCAATACAGCCCGCCACAAATAGGCAGATAGGGGAGGACATCGTTGCAAAAGGCGGAGCAATTATTACCGAGTATCCTCCTGATACCGATGCTCGCGTGCATCATTTTCTTGCACGAAACCGAATCGTCAGCGGCCTATCAGATGCAACTATCATCACTGAAGCTGCAGCAAAAAGTGGCACCCTCAATACCGCAGGCCATACGCTCGAACAAGGCAGGGAACTATGCGTCGTGCCAGGCAATATCACCAGCCCTTTAAGTGCCGGCTGCAACCATCTCCTCAAGCAGGGTGCGCATCCGATCACCTCCGCACAGGATATTCTCGAAATCATCGCACCAGATCTCCTGCAGCCGCAGACGCAACTTGCGCTTGGTGACAATCCACTACAAACCCAAATACTCCAACTCATTCAATCAGGAACGCGCGACGGAGACGAACTGCAGCGCCTCACGAAGCTACCTGTGAGCACATTTAGTACAGAACTAACCATGCTTGAACTAAACGGCATGATCCGTAGCCTAGGTGGAAATCAGTGGACAATTACATAATTGTATTGACATAGATACATTATTATGTTATATTGCAAATCATGGGAACCAAGGAAAAGACTCGTGCAGCAGCTGTCCTGGCACTACTCGTCGCAGTTCTGATCTTGTCCGCTTGCTCGTCGAATGACGAGCCGGTGGCGGAAAACACCAGCCCCATCCCCGTCTACATCGAACGTGGCACCACACCTGGTGTCGCCACCGAAGGAGGCAAACCGGTCTGCGACATGCAGGCAAACGAAGTCGCTCTCGCGAAAGAGGGAACCGTCACCTACCATGACAGTATCCTCAAGAGCGCAATGACCGAGGAGAAAGTCTCCATTGTCATTACCGGCAAGCTCCGCGCGGTATCGTTCATTGTGAATGATACCGTGTCCGGCAAGCTCCCGCCCGAGGTCGCCACTCAGACTGCAACCACAGTCACGCTTGATGCGGCCAACGACTTCCACGAAGTTACGCCGATCACCAAGATCACACTGTGTGTGCAGGATAAGTAGCACCCCTCCAGCCGTGTTGCTCACATTACGAGCAGGCTCTTCATGAATCATGAAGAGTACAGCGACCATCCAACCGGCTGGTCGCTTTTCTCATTCTTCCTATAAATGTATTGACTTTTAATATTGCTTGTGGTATAATGCATATAGTTTCAGAAGGAGCACGCTCACATCTACACATTTAGCGTTTGACTCTTTCAGAAACAGTAGTTTGATTTACGGGGATCGAATCACAAAGGAGTCGTCATGACAAATTACGTCGCCCCCTCCTTCGAGACACTCTCAGAGCGGGTACTCAAGGGCCCGCTTCACAGCGGAGATGGTATTGCCGTCTCGGGCTACAACGTACCCAATTCTCATATCGCTTCGGCATATGAAGATCCGATGATTAAGTGTTTCAATCTCGATGAAGACGCAATCGCCGATCTCTACGAACAGAATGGAGGCATCCCCTTCGCATGAACATCCTGTTTTATCTCACTACTCGCCGCCCGTGGCAACACGGGCGGCATTTCACGTCTCGACCCAATAGCATATAGACGCGTCCTATTGACGTAACGTTCCAAGTTGCATACAATCAGCCACTGTGTTTAGATACGATAAGCATAACGTATAATTATATGACAAAGAATTTAGTAATCGTCGAGAGCCCAGCAAAAGCAAAAACAATCGAGAAATACCTCGGTAAAGACTTTCGCGTTCTCTCGAGCGTTGGACATATTCGTTCTATCGTCAAAAAAACAAAAGACGGTACGCCGCCAATTGACGTCAAAAATGGCTTCGCGACAACATATGAAGTAGACGCCGAAAAGAAAAAGGTTGTCACAGAACTCAAGCGAGCAGCAAAAGAAGCTGATCAGATCTTTCTCGCAACCGACCCCGACCGAGAAGGGGAGGCTATCGCATGGCATCTTTGTGAAGTGCTTGGACTTGATCCGACAACCACGAAGCGCGTCACGTACCATGAAATCTCTAAAAGCGCCGTCGAAGAGGCGATCAAAAACGCACACACCGTCGACATGAACCTCGTGCAAGCCCAACAAGCTCGTCAAATCCTTGACCGTCTCGTTGGTTTTGAACTATCCCCGGTAGTATGGCAGAAAGTGCCAGGTGGTAAATCAGCTGGGCGTGTCCAATCTCCGGCAGTTCGCCTACTCGTAGAGCGTGAACGAGAAATCGATGCCTTTAATGGCTCATTCCAATTTAAAGTCATCGCTCAGTTCGCTCACGAAGGCGACGAGATGAAAGCAGAGCTGCCACAGCGCTTTGACACCGAAGAGGAAGCACAGACATTTCTTGAGAGCCTTATCGGTGCATCGTTTAGCGTTGCCGATATCTCTACAAGTCCAAGCACACGAAACCCAGGCCCTCCTTTTACAACCAGTACACTCCAGCAAGACGCAAATGCCAAGCTTGGCTTTGGCTCAAAGGCAACTATGTCGAGCGCACAGAAGCTCTACCAAGAAGGTAAGATCACCTATATGCGTACCGACTCAGTCAACCTAAGCGGCCAAGCGATTGCTGCTGCGGCAGACTACATCAAGAGTGCATTTGGTGAGCAATACTCTCAGGTACGCACCTTCAAGACGAAAAGCTCAAATGCACAGGAAGCTCACGAAGCAATTCGCCCAACCGACATGCGTCAAGAACGGGGCAGTAGTAATGAGTACGATCAAAAACTCTATACACTCATCCGCAATCGCACACTCGCGAGCCAAATGGCACCAGCAAAACTTGAAAAGACAACTGTCACGATAGCAATCAGCTCTGGCGATAAAGTATTTGAAGCAAAGGGTGAAGTTATCATCTTCGACGGCTTCATGAAAATCTACGGCGGCGGCAAAAAAGATCCAGACATCCTGCCTCCAGTAAAAACTGGAGACGATCTCGCACTACTCGCAGCGAGCGCTCGTCAGACATTCGCCCGACCACCCGCTCGGTTTACCGAAGGTAGCCTCGTCAAGAAACTTGAAGAGCTCGGTATCGGTCGCCCAAGTACTTACGCGACGATCATCAATACAGTTCAGGTACGTGGCTACGCAGAAAAGGGCGACGGTGAAGGAACACCTCGAGATGTTATTACACTCGCGCTCGAAAATGGCACTGTTAAACGTGAAGTTGTGCAGGAAAAAACTGGCGCAGATAAAGGCAAGCTCATCCCAACTGGAGCAGGGCAGGTCGTCAGTGACTTCCTTAACGATCACTTCGACCAAATCGTTGACTATGGCTTTACAGCAAACGTCGAAGAAGAGTTTGACCAGATCGCCACTGGCGCGCTTGCACGCAACACCATGCTTGAGCGATTTTACACGCCATTCCACAAACTTATTGAACAGTCGGGCGGTATCGACCGTAGCACCGTCGCACAAGCTCGTGAAATAGGCATCGATCCAAAATCTGGCAAGCCTGTCATGGCACGATTTGGTCGCTTTGGCCCGATGCTTCAGCTCGGTAGCACCGAAGACAAAGAAAACAAACCACAGTTTGCTCCGCTTCCAGCTGGTCGTAAGATTGAAACTGTCACTCTCGAAGAAGCACTCTATGCGTTCAAGCTCCCTCGTGTCGTCGGTGAAACCAAAGACGGCGAAGTAATCAAAGCCAATATCGGTCGTTTTGGACCTTACATCCAAGTTGGCAAGCTATTTGTCAGCATAAAACCGATCGACCCGCATGACATCACACTCGATCAAGCGCTCGAGCTCTACGCCGAGAAACTAAAGACTGAAGCAGAGAAGAACATTGCTGATTTTGGAGATGGCATCAAAGTCCTCAAGGGGCGCTATGGTCCATATATTACTGATGGTACAAAAAATGCAAAAATTCCAAAAGATGTTGAGCCAAAAGACATAACTCACGAGCAAGCTATCGAGCTCCTCGCTGAGGCAAAGCCAGCAAAAGGCCGCTTCGCAAAGAAGACGACAGCCAAAAAAGCCCCGGTGAAGAAACCAGCTGCAAAGAAAAAGCCAGCGGCCAAAAAGACCGTTACAGCAACTCGTAAAAAATCCGCCTAAACTAACGGCATATATTGACATAATATAAATACAATCCTATAGTATATCTAGTTCTTTTACAGCCTACAGGGAGATGATAATGACAATGATATTAGCGATGGGCTTTGGTATAGTAGCTCTCCTTACGTCCTTACATGTATCCACCATACTACCCGGCATCCGCGCGGCAAGACAGCAAGGTCAATACAGAAAGATGGTGTTTCTTGACCTTGGAAATATCATGGTCATGGGTTACGGTCTAGCGGTCTTACTAGTGCTCGGTATCGATAGAATGATGTCGTCCGAGCACCCCGAAGAGATGGGTCAACCTATCAGCACTAGTACTGCGGCGCCGTTAGTAGCTGTCTATATCGCAGCCTATCTCATACTGGTATTTCTGTCCTGGAAGGCTATCGCTCGTCAGCGACGGAGTAAGGCTGTATTGTAAAGAATTGACCCGTCCACATGAAATGAAGCCCGCGCCCGAAAGGGCAAGTATCGCTCTTTCGGGGCGGGTTTTTCATATATTGACACAATGTAACTATAGTTCTATAGTAAGGCTAGTTCTTTTACAGCCCACAGAGAGACGGTGATGACGATGCCTACAATACTATACATAGCATTATGGCTGGTCGTAATAACAGGCTCAGCCATAATACACCATATCACCTTGAGGCCTGGCATCCGCGCTACACAACAACAGCCCGAAAGAGCAATAGCTCACACCCTCCGCTTCGGAGAGCGTATACTCTTGCCCTGCAGCGTATTTCTTTGGACTCCACTTACCTTAGGTCAAGTACTCTTACCCGAGAGTAGCCTATCGATATACGCAAGTAGCCGGAGTTCACTGATTGCCGCCTATGTCGCAACGTACCTCTTATTCGCGCTCCTCTCCTGGAGAGCCGTCGCTTATCAGCGACGGAACGAGGATACAACGTAAAGAGCTTAACCCACCCCGAAAGACCTACCTCGAGAATTTACTCTCGGCAGTATCTTTCGAGGTGGGTTTTTCATATAAAAATCTGTTATCATAAAACGTAATGAACCGGTGGGCACCTCAACAAAACTCAGGCTTTACTATAGTTGAACTGCTCATTGTTATTGTCGTAATCGGCATACTCGCAGCAATCACTCTCGTAGCATTTAGCAGTGTCCAGAGTAGAGCAATCGAAACCACAATCAAAAACGATCTCACGCAAGCAGCCAAACACATGGAAATAGCAAAAACGATCGATGGCCATTATCCAACGGCACTTCCTGCTACTGCTAAGCCTTCACCAAAAGTAACTCTCTCGCTCGTCGAATCATCACTGCCGTATTATGATCGAGTCTCAGCTGTGCAAAATGGCGTGCTAATGGCTCAAATCTGCCAAGACCTGATAAACGAAGGTTTCGGCCAAGGAGTCAATCTGGGAGGTGGCACTGACACATACATTACCGGCTGTGGTAACTGGAATCACGGTAGTATGCAAGTCACCGGTTGGGAATCTAAGGTGTTCGCAACACCAGTTGCGGAAGCAACCTTCAGTGACTATATTGCATCTGTTCCAGCTGGCGATGCTTGGCACCCCAATCAACAGTCAACCGTACGAGGGTTCTATCAAGAACTTATCAATCGGCTTAACGCGCAGGGTGGCTCATTTCCAATTATGACATTCTGGGATTCTTGGGCGACCCCTGGAAACGGAGTAGTAAAAGAAGAACTACCGAGCGCCACACCTATCGAAAGCGGCGCATACTATTGTCTTCGCGTAGTACATAGTGTGAGCGCTAGCTCGCCATGGATGATCCGTCCAGGCGGCTCAGCACGTCAAGGCAATTGTTAATCACGAGCGCTATCCGTAGTGCCATATCACATACAGCTACTACTGTATATAAGCAACATACTATAGCTGAAGTTTTAAAAAGTCCTAAAACACTCTTTACTAATGGCGTCTATTTCATGCTATAATTGAATAAATCAAGAAAAATGTTTGACATTATGAAAAATTTGTTTTATAGTGAATACATTGAGAAAATAACAAATCCAATGCAGTCTGAGGTGAGGCAGAGAGGACGATACCACATTATGAGCGAAGCTCCCAAAACAGAGACAACACTTGATATCAATACAATTGTTGAAACAATTCTTGGCACAATCGATCAAGAGCGAGAACGAGAAATCATCACCCGTCGTTTCGGTCTTTACGATCGCAAAGAGACGCTTGAGCAAATCGGTGAACTCCTTGGCATCACGAGAGAGCGTGTTCGTCAGCTCGAAAAGGCTATTCTTATTCGCCTCAAGATCGCAGCTG
Organism: Candidatus Saccharibacteria bacterium GW2011_GWC2_44_17; assembly: GCA_001029695.1. GTDB lineage: Bacteria > Patescibacteriota > Saccharimonadia > Saccharimonadales > Saccharimonadaceae > 2011-GWC2-44-17. The sequence continues at coordinate 990,568 of CP011211.1, read as the reverse complement.
AAGAAGGAAAAATTCCAGCAGTCCCAGCAGTAGAGAAGCAAATCGTCCGCGACCTCTCTGAGATGGGCCGCCTTGCAACCGTCACTGACCTTGCCAATAAATTACTCGGCAAAACTGCAGAACCTCTTGAGCGTGCTCGCGTTGCATTTATCGCAGAGCTCGCGCCAAACCTCACTGTCGTAAATGAAAACGATAATTATCGTCATGCCGTTGCTATCAAAGATTTCGGTGATGAGAAGAAGATTCGTACAGAAGTTGACGCAATTGTTAAAGCTATCAAAAAGCATGGCGAGCCACTCACAATCGACCAGCTTCACGAGCAACTCAACTACGAGCACCCAAGCCAGGTTCGCGCACTTGCAAGCGTCAGCAAGCACCTTGCGCATCTAAAAGACCTCTGGGGACTTATCAAATGGCCAACGGTCAATCCAAAGAATATTCGTGATAAAATCTACGTTATTCTCGCTGAAAATGGCAAGCCACTTCATTTTTCTGAAATTGCCGATGCAATCAAGGAAAGTAATTTTAGCCGCAAAAACGTCACAACACAGGCGATTCACAACGAACTCATCAAAGACAAGCGCTTCGTGTTGATCGGTCGTGGCATCTACGCGCTCGACAGCTGGGGTTACAGCAAAGGAACTGTCGCTGATACTATCGCCGACATCCTTCGAAAATCAGAAGAGCCACTTCACCGCGACGAGATCGTGAAACGTGTCCTCAAGAATCGACAAGTCAAAGAAACGACAATCCTCCTCAATCTACAGAGCAAACCACAGTTCAAGCGCGTTGCAAAAGCAACCTACTCACTCGTTGAAGAACCTGCTAAAAAATAACCCTCCGCACTCGTCGTATCTGCCATTGCATACAGAGGCGACAGGTGCGACAATAGAGAAGTAAATTATGGAACTTATATCCTGGATCTTCGGGCTGCTCCTTTCGTGGTACGTATGGCTTCCCATCGTGCTTTTTTTGGGATACCTTACGTGGAAAAACTATCAGCGTATCGACGCTGTCAAAGCTATCGAAAGCACACTGCTCATTCTTGAGATTCCAAAGGCAAACGACAAGTCAGAAATGGCTGCGGAACAGTTATTTGCGAGTCTCCACGGCATACTACGCGATAAAGAAGAGCTGAAACTAAACGGTGGAATCCAAGAACATCTTAGTTTTGAGATCGCTTCCGTCAATGGTCAGATCCGCTTCTATGTATGGGTACCGAAAGCTCTGCAAAGTTTCGTAGAAGGGCAGATCTATGCTCAGTACCCAACTGTCCAGATTCATGAAGCCGATGAAGACTATGTTTCGCACGAACGCGAACATAGCGTCATCTACACAAGCGAGATTACACTTACTGATAGCGAGTTTCTTCCTATCAAATCATTCCAGAGCTTTGAAGTAGATCCTCTTGCCGGCATCACCGGAACACTTGCGAAGCTCGAATCAGAGTCAACTGGCAGTACTCCATCGTCAGGCGAGGAGCTTTGGGTGCAAGTACTCGTTCGCCCGATTCCAGACACATGGCACAAGGATTCCGATAACTGGGTAAAGTCAGTAAAGAGCGGCGGTAGTGGCGCGATGACAATGCTGACAGGTGGTGAAGGGTTTAGTATGAAGTGGATACTAGGCCTTTTTGAAGCTCTATGGAAACCGCCCGAGCAAGGAGCGGGCGGTGCGCCAGCGCCAAAGGAGATTTCTGAACGCAACAAAACTCGTATTTCAGAAGCTGAAAAGAAAGCAACAAAACTTGGCTACCAAGTGAAGATTCGTCTTGCATATCTCGGTGAAGACACAACTATCGCCAAGCAACGTATGCAAGCTATCGTCGGTACGTTCAAACAGTACAACAGTACTAACTTGAACGGTTTTCGTGTGTCTGGGGCGAGTTTCAAAAAAGAAGACCTTGGGCAGTACCGAGCACGACTCTTTATTGATAAAGGGTTTGTCCTTAATATCGAAGAAGTTGCCAGCGTCTTCCACTTACCACACACAAACGTTGAGACACCAAATATCGTATGGGCGAGCAGTAAAACCGCTGAACCACCAGCGAAGCTACCGATCATCACAGGCAACGCTGCAATCGATGAAAACATTAGCGCCTTCGGCCTAACTAATTTCCGCGGCATCAACCATCAGTTTGGCATGCTCAATTTTGATCGCTCAAGGCATATGTACGTCATTGGTCAAACTGGGGCAGGTAAGACCGGTACTCTCTCGCTTCTTGCACTTTCAGACATTTTCCATAATCACGGTTACGCAATAATCGACCCACACGGAGACTTTGCAGTCGATAATATGCGGTTTATCCCTGCCTCGCGCATGAAAGATGTCGTATATTTCAACCCAGCAGACACAGCATTCCCGCTCGGATTTAACCCGCTTGAAGTCACCGATCCATCGATGAAGAGTAATATCAGCTCAGAAGTGATCGGAGTTATGAAGCGTATGTTTGGTGAAAGCTGGGGACCTCGCCTCGAATACATCCTTCGCTATACTATCTTGGCGCTTCTCGACCGCCCAGAGACGACTATGCTCGATATTACTCGTATGCTTACTGACAAAAAATTCCGAAAGGAGACACTCAGCTACTGTACGGATACGGTCGTTATGCAATTCTGGACAGTAGAATTTGCGAGCTGGAATGACAAGTTTGTCGCTGAAGCCGTCGCACCTGTACTCAATAAAGTAGGAGCGTTTACCGCAAACCCTGTGATTCGAAACATTATCGGCCAACCAAAAAGTACTTTCAACATTCGCGAGATCATGGACGATGGAAAGATTCTTATCGTTAACCTATCAAAAGGCCTTATTGGTGAGGACAACGCCTCTATTCTTGGATCGTTCCTCGTAACCAAAATCCAGCTTGCAGCGATGAGTCGATCGGATATTCCAGATATCAAAGACCGTCGCCCTTTCTACCTCTATGTAGACGAATTCCAAAACTTTGCAACCGATTCATTTGCCACTATCCTCTCTGAGGCACGTAAGTATGCGCTCAATCTTACAGTAGCAAACCAATACATCAGCCAGATGAATGAAACTGTTCGAGATGCAGTCTTCGGAAATGTCGGAACGATGATTTGTTTCCGCGTATCTGCAGACGACGCTCCGATTCTCTCTAAGCAGTTCGAACCTCAGTTTGAAGCAAATGATCTACTCCAGATGCACAACCGAAACTTTGTCATCAATATGGTAATCAACGGAGAGAAAACACCAGCATTTAGCGCTCGAACATTGCAGCTTCCGCCACCTCAAGTCGACAACACCGCACATATAATTGAACACTCTCGCCAACTCTACAGTCTCCCTCGAGCCGAGGTAGAGAAGTCGATCTCCGATGTCATACAAATGCCAGAAAATCTTCAAAAGAAACCACCTCAGTCAAGTGCACAGGCAAAGCAATGGCCCGTCGACTCTCAGAACAAATCCGTAGTTCCCGCACAGCCAAACAAGCCGCGCATAATCATAGAAAACCCATCTTCGAGCTCTCAGGCGGAGCAGGGGAGTAGTGTCACTCAAAACCAGCAACCGCAGCCGCCTCGACTGCCACAACAGCAGAACACAGTGGCGAATACACCAGTCGCACTCAATCCCGACGGCACGCCCGTCAAGAAAAAACGAACTCGTAGTCGCAAAAAGAAGAACCCTTCAGCGATACACTCAGATCAAACTACTCAAAGTTCAGCCTCAAGTGAGGTAGGGAGTGCTGAACTTCAGCGACAAAAAAGCACCCCTACGAACGAAATCCTTCAAGCACCAAGACAGCATCAGCAAGACTCTACAGTGGCGCCTACAATACCTCACGGCGCTTCACCGCACAGGCGAGAGCAGCCTCACACACCTGCTCAAGCATCACCCCACAAGCCATCACCAGATCCAACAAAACTACGCGTCGATCACACTAAAGTGGTGCCATCAACACCCCCTGTTGATAAAAAGCCTTTACAGCCACCACAAGCGCCTGTCGCTACACCACAAGCGCCCACTCCTCAGCAAAAACCCCAGGATGACGGAATACTTCGACTACGATAAATAGTAGCCTTTACGCATAATCTAAAATACCCACACACTACTATGGCTAATAAAATCCTACACGGCATACTCATACTCTCAATTATCCTAAGCCCTGTATGGGTAGTCATGATGGCGACATCCATATTACCTCCAACCGATACTGATATGCTCACGGGCATTGGCATTCTCTTCGCGGTAGGGTATGGAATACCAATCATAATCGTATGCGGCATTACAAGCAGTATAGTGAATCGTAAACATAAAAATGCCTACAAAAGATCAGTATACGGATATCTCATCCCTGCAATCTTAGCGTGTCTATATGCACTGTACTTTATCTATCGATCTGAATATATTAACTGAACCGCGACATTCAGTATTTTTTAATTGAGTGTTCTAAAAGAATAGAACAAAAGTAGAACATTAGTTATTAATCTTGGAGGGTCTGTTTTTTAGCAAGTTTGAGAGATTCTTTGATGGCTGTAATAAGATTCGGCGCTAAGAACTCGACACGGATTTGATAATCATTATTTAAATGCAAAATTCCTTCAGTGTAGAGATTACCGACTTTAGACGTTTTTTCGACTAAAGAGAAGCGGGCGATTGATGGTAGGGCGTTGTCGTGATTCATGGATTTTTTCCTTTGGTGACGGAACCGTTAATTTGTATGGATGAATCATAACAACTACACCAGCATCAATACAATGATCTTACGTCGCACAATATATCTTTTACGACATTAGTATAATAAACATAAGATGATTCAGTATACATCCTTAATGTATGCTATTTGACCACATATAGAAACACATACCGAAAACACACTAACTCTCAGTGGAGTAGTATGTATATTCATCTAGTGTATACAACAAACCTCAGTTCAATACTGATGATCATACGTATCGTCACGCTATACAAGCTACAGCTTTTATATATAGATCCATCTATGTAGCCACGACAACAAGAAGCACCATTTGACTCATGTGTCATAATTTGACTTTATATAGTTTTCCACATATTGCTATAGTTTTTTAGATGTTTGCATTTCTCTCTTTTTATTACCTACTACCCTCTTTTTGAGTCTTACTCACCTATTTGCTTTTTTGTTATTATGATATTATTATATGTTTTTTCTCTATCACGCCATGATACGTAAAAGATAGAACAAAAATAGAACATACTGCAAAAGAAAAGAGGAGTCATAGCTCCTCATAATCAATACCTATAATAGTAGCACTACCCTTTTATCGATAGAAGGCTTTTCCGGAAACCCTCACGTCGATGTACTTGGGTGTAATACTTTCACTTCGTAGGTAGATGATTGTTCGCTGCATATCCTCAATCTGCTCCCCTACTGGACGATCTAGTGATAGCTTAATAGGAAAGTCATACGCTTTAATGCGTAGCTCTACTTGTCGAGTTGTAGCAGGTGGTATAATTGCTTGCTCGACTATCATGTCGTGAGTCTCAGCGTATGCAATAGCACGCCCTACAAACGTCAAAAATCGTCCACTCGCAACCGCGCCGCCATCTACGCCCGACTGACGAACACCACTTTGGTCAACGATCTGAACACCAGGAGCAGTGTGGTAGTTTTTTTGAAAAGAAACTCCCGTAGCGTCTACGTAATACTGCTTGTCACCGATAACCCAGCCCGCTATAGGCTTTCGTACTGCGACAGAAAATTGACTTGCACCCAGTCCGCCAATTCCATTACTCGCCACTGAAGTTACTTCACTGTGCTGCTTTTGTAGGAATGCCGTCAACCGCTGTTCATTCAGAGCAAAGCGAAAACGTTCAATTGGATGCTGTACTAGATATTTCTGTATCGTTTCTTGATATACTTTGCCGTCGATAGCTAGCGACTGATCCGCGGCAGATACTGATGCTGTTGCAGTAAATTGATAGAGCAAGAAGCCAAAAAACATAGTACATAGCATCGTCATTGCAAACACCCCACCAAGCTTGCGCCGATGCATCGTTAAGTGATGCGTTTGTGTGCGCGGAGATTGCAGATCACCATGTGGATCACTAATACTCGTTACATGCGATGAGGCACTCCCAGTTAGCGTACGGTTACGCTTAAACGTGTAGTTCGCGTTCTGCTGACGCTGACTCGCCTCCTCGCGACGAGGCTCATTCGACTGCCTTCGACGTCGAGGAAGATCAGATTCTGCTGATTTTTTTGAGAATAGTGCCATAATGCTACTGTTAATTGTAGCAGATGACTACTGTTTTTTGATGGCCTGAATGATTAATTTAGCGACATCTTTTGCTGCATTCGGCTTTGCAAATGTGCGAATCGCAGCAGACAGCGACTCTTGAAGCTTGGAATCACCGAGGACTGTTTTTACGGCGGTCACGAGAGATGCATCGCTCGGCTCGGCAAACTTATTGTCGTCAATGACAAGTACAGCCTTCTTGTCTTCATACACTTTCGCGTTCTTTAGCTGATGCCCACCAGTAAGTCGGCCATTCGGGACGAGAATTGTTGGCTTTGCGAGGCCTGCAAGCTCGAGTATTGTGGTTGCTCCAGCTCTTGTAACAACAACATCAGCGGCACCAAGAAGCTGCGCCATGCCATTTGATATAAATGCATGAAGCTGGAAACGACTATCACCACTTGGAGTAATCGCACGAAGCTCATCATACTGAGCCGAACCCGAGACAAGTATAACTGTTCCAAGCTCCATGAGTGCATCGAGATGCAATACGACGGCATCATTTAATAATTTTGCCCCTAGACCACCACCCGTAATGACGATTAACGGCTTATCAAGTGAAACTCCCAGTAGACGCTTTGCATGACGTTGTTCTTCCTGAGAAAATGGTTTAAATTCCTCCCCGATAGGAATACCAACATAGTAAGACCTTTCTTTCGGATAGGAATAATACTCTAAGGGCGCTCCTGTGGCAATAATATCAGCGTGCTTTGCTAGTAATCTGTTCGTGAGACCTGGATGCGCATCGCTATCATGAATAACTAGTGGAATACGCAAAAAACGAGCCGCCCAGCCCACCGGCAAACAAACATAGCCTCCTTTAGTGAAGACGACATCCGGACGCCAAATCAACAACTTACTCACACTCTGCACTACACCAGCAACAACGAGCACGCCATCTCTTAGGTTTGGCCATAGGACAGATGGAATAGTTAGATGTTGTAAAAACGTCAAATGATGATACCGGCGCAGTTTACCTGAGATGATCGTATCTACACGCACTTCAGGATCATAGTAGCCAACGATACTTTTTGCCTGTCGACCAAAAGTATTATCGCACCAAAATCGTACTTCTATAGAAGGATCCTGAGATTTAAGTTCGCGGAGTACTGCGACGACTGGAGTAACGTGACCGCCCGACCCCCCGCCGACTGCTAGAATTTTCTTTGTCATGTCCCTCTAGTTTACCTCCAAATGCCGTATAACGCGATAGCTGAAACGCTAAGCCCAGCGCCCCGCCGATAAATATCATACTCGTTCCCCCGAAACTGAGAAGCGGCAATGTAATGCCCGTCAGCGGAAATACCCCGATCATAGCTGCAACATTTAATATAGTATGCGAACCTAACCAGCCAAACACCCCTGCAACAAGTAACTTGAGTTTCATATCGACAAGATGATCAGTAACCTTGAGTAGCCGTAGAAGTAATGCTGTAAATAACGCCAAAACACCGACAAGTCCCAAGAAACCAAATGTCTCACCCATAATCGCAAAGACCGAGTCATTAATCGATTCAGGGAGATACCCAGACGCCTGCACACTATTGCCTATACCAACCCCGAGAACACCGCCTGTTCCTATCGCAATTTTAGCATGCGTAATATGATATCCACCCTTTTCGTCCACTGATGTATTATCACCATTGAAAAACGTTGTCACCCGATCCATACGATGAGGCGCAACAACGATTAAGAGCAACCCTGCTACAATAAGCCCTACAAAAATCGTTGAAAGCAGTCTCCACCGCATTCCAGACACAACAAGCATTGTCGCAAGAATAGAAACAAGTGCGATTCCCGTTCCCATATCCTTTTGCATCAGTATCACGAAAAACATCGCAAGCGCAGTAACAATTCCGATGGGAATGAGTGTCTTCTGGACGTCATTGATCAACCCTTGCTGTGAACGAACACCCAGAAATCCAGCAGTAAATAATAAGATACCAAACTTCAAAAATTCTGCTGGCTGAATAGTGCCCAGACCAGGAACGACAAACCAACGACACGCACCTTTCGTACAGAGCGTAAGCCACTCTACATTTAAAATATTGCCCATAAAAACAAGCAGCGCACAGGCCGCAAATGCGACTATTAATACCTTTGCAGCGTATTTATCAATAATTTTATACGGCACCATCGACATAAATACAAAAAAAGCTATCGCGAGCGACAAACTGACAGTCTGCTTGATGAAGAAGTATGTGCTTGTATAAAAATCAGTCCCCTCACTCGTATTGAGGAAGTTGGCGCGTTGCGGCCCAATCGCATACATCACCACAAGGCCAATCAGCATGAGAAGGCCCATATACAAAGCAATCTGGTAGTCAGGACGGTGTCGTCGTACCGAGGCAACAGCAGATTGAGCCACACCTTTGACTCTTCTACTTGCCGCCGTACGTGTTGAGCGCCACCCTTGTTGCATTAAGAGATATGCCCTCCGACAAGTGCAAGTAAGACACCACAGAATGCAGCAACGCAAGCAATCACCCAAAAACGCATGGTCACCTTCGTTTCAGGCCAACCAATTGCTTCGAGATGATGATGAATTGGCGCAGAAATAAATACTTTTCGTTTAAATACTTTTTTGCTAAATATCTGTATAGCGCTTGAACCCGCCTCGACAACAAACAAGATACCAATAACAGGAAGAAGGAAAAAGCTATTAGTCAGCATCGCGACAACACCGAGACTAGTGCCAAGCGCAAAGCTCCCCACATCACCCATAAAGAAACGTGCTGGATAGATATTGAACCACAAGTATGCAAAAAGCGCACCAATAACCGTGAAACAAAAGCCCGCAATGCCGAAGTTACCTTGAAGGAGCGCTATAACACCAAATGCACCGAATGATGCAAGCAGTAAGCCTCCAGCGAGGCCATCGAGACCATCGCTAATATTTACCGCATTACCTGCAGCAACAACGGCAAATGCAAATAATGGAATCATCATCCAGCCTAACGCAAAATCACCAAGGAATGGAAGATTCACGGTGTTAAAGCCAAGCTTTACTACAAAAAACCATCCAAGCCCTACGCCAAGTGCAGTGATCATAAGGAATTTAAAGCTTGAGCGCAGGCCTGCAACTCCCGTCCCTTGTCCTCGTATATTGATAATATCGTCAAGCAATCCAACAAGTCCGCCACCGATAAGGGCTGCAAGCGGCAGCCACGTCTGCGCACGGTCAAGGTTAAATCCAACTGTTACGACAGTTACTGCAAGCACAGCGATAATTCCCGCCATCGTCGGGATGTTTCTCTTAAACTTCGCCTCGTGCAGCTTCACAAACACTAACAGCTTCTCCCCTGTCGTACTTGTGTCGCGCTGCTTTTTCCAAAACTTAAATCGATATGCAAGTGATGTATAAAGAGGTGTCAAAAGCATGGCAAGTACAAACGCACCAAAGCTAAGCAGGAATGTTGTGACAAGTTCTGAAGTAAGTTGATCGAGTGTAAATGTTTCCACAGTGTTCCTTTAGCCCTTTGGCTGTAATTTTAGGTAATCTATCATCCAGTTGGAAATATCAGTAAATATCGGCAGTGCATGCTTACCGCCTTCAAGATTCATATTTTTGCCTGATACTTGCACCATTATGACATATCGAGGTCGATCGTCGCCACCATATCCAAGATATGTTCCATCAGTTTGATTGTCGACATACTTGCCGTTAACGATCGTCTGTGATGTTCCTGTTTTTCCACCAATTTCATATCCCGGTTTATCTTTACCAGCATAAAATTTTGTACGGGCCTCGTACACCATCGCTCGAGCTTTCGCTGATGAACTCGGTGAAATCACTGCACTGCGAACCGGCTGCACTGTATCTTCTTTGAACGTCTTACGGTCGACGCTCATTGTTCCTGCTAGAACAGTCGGCTTGAAGTAGGTTCCACCGTTGATGATTGAGCAAAATGCCGCACTCACTTGAGCCATAGTGAGGTCCATACCCTGCCCAAATGCCATGTTGGAGTATCGCACTGCGTTACCTTCTTGCCGCGTTGGGGCTATGATCGTACCGGGCTGCTCACCAGCAAGTTCGATGCCTGTTTTCATCCCAAACCCAAAACGATCATGAAAATATTCGTACATCGTATTTCGGGCATTAGCATTGATACTTTTGCCATCACCCAAACGCTGAGCAATTGTTACCATACCCGTATTGAGAGAGTAGTTTAATGCTGTCTGCATCGTAATCGTCCCTGTTTGACCTTTGGTTGCATTGCCGATGGTCCTATCCTCTACCTTGATGCTATCCGTATTCACAAATGTCGAGTTAGGTTCGATGACGCCCTTATCAAGCCCCATTGCTACTGTAAGCGTCTTAATATCCGAACCTGGCTCGTATGGACTAGTGATAACAGCGTTGTTAAAAGCGTCCGCATCTTGTACTTTATTAAATTCAGCAGGTTTATATGTAGGTAGATTTGCCATCGCCATAACTCTACCGTTTTCGGGATTCATAACTATGACGCTTCCCTTTTGAGCGCCGGTTTGCTGAAGTCCTGTCGCTAAGGCTTTTTCGGTATATGCTTGGATGTTTCGATCAATTGTAAGTACGACGTTATCGCCGTTTTTTGCAGGATCATGCACGTTGCGATCACCAATCGTCAGCGGTACATTACTGACGTCAGTAACCGACTGGAGCATGCCATCCTCACCTTTGAGTCGTGCGTCTAGTTTGCTCTCAACACCATACTGACCAATGCCTTCGGCGTTCACAAACCCTAGCGTCTGAGCAGCCAAGCCACCTTCTGGATAAACGCGCTGTGATACCTCCTGGAAGCCAATTCCAGCGAGTTTTTCTTTCTTAATAAGCTCTGCTTGGGCTCGTGAAAGCTTCGTAGCAAGTATTTGATATCGAGTCTCTTTTTTATCGAGAAGAACGTCTATATTTGGTCGGACATTTCCACCAGCGATTCGATGGATTGTATCAGTTATCTTTGACTTGTCTTTGATAATTTTTGGATCAGCAAACAATGTATACACTGTCTCATTGAGCACTAGCTCAACTGGACGAGTGCCGTCCATGGCGTAGATAAGCCCCCGCTTCGCAGGGATCGTTAAGCGCTTTACTTGCTCGCTATTGGCAAGTGCGACATATTCGTCGTGTTTGATAATTTGAAGATAAAAGAGCCGAACCACAAAAACCGCCATCAGTCCAACGACGATGATGGCGAGAATTTTTGATCTACTACCCTTTTGTATCTCTAGCTTCATAAGTGTATCTATAATTAACGAGCGTATTCGGTCGATGCAGGCTGCGTCATTTCACGAGCAACGCTACTGTTTTGCACAGCCTCAAGTGCAGTGAGACGAGCATTTTCAACCTCAAGGTCGCCCTTTTTAGTCGTCAATTCTGCAATCTGACTGTCAATTTCTTTTGCTTGATAGTCATAGCTGGTTGCCCGAGTTGCCTGTGTTAAGTATATCAGACCAAGTACAGTAATCATAAGCGCCACAATAACTGTATGAGCAACTGGCCCTAGTTTAATGGCAGACACAAATCGAGTTGTATTCTGGTTGCGGTTCCAGCCCTGCTGGCGTCGACTGCTAAATTGTTGAGTTCTTTGATATGACATTGTGGTGGAGTCTCATTTTTATGTTTATTTTTTGGGTTGTAAAAAGGCTTTCGTAACGTATTTTAATTACCATAAAATGGCGTTGCGAAAGCCGGCGAACGAAAGTTCGCCGGCACAACAATTATTTTACGCGTACAGCGATTCGTGTTTCGACTGATGCGTTTTGTACTGGAATATGAATTGGCATGGTGTTTTGCCCTTTCGTTTTTTTGTTTTATTTTTTCACTGCTGCCCGAAACTTGCTGCTTCGTGACCGCGGATTGTGAACGTCGTAAGTGGCTCCGTCGAGCGGCTTTTTAGTCAGAATCTGAAGTTCGGCTTCGAGTCCAGCATCTATTTGTTCTTTGAAATAGCGCTTTACTAGCCGATCCTCTAAGCTATGGAAGCTGATAATACCTACTCTTCCTTGATTCTTTAGAAGTCGTGGAAGGAGTGGGAGTAACTCTTCAACTTGCCGAAGCTCTTGGTTGACCGCAATACGGAGAGCTTGAAAAGTGCGCGTGGCAGGATGAACTTTCGTCCACTTGCCCCGATGTTGTTGCTTGATCAGTTCTGCGAGTTCTTCTGTCGAAGTAAATGGTCGATTCACCACGATCGCCTCAGCGATACGTTTTGCAAATCCATGCGGCTCTTCGCCGTAATCACGAATAATTCGAATAAGCTCATCTGCCGTTAGTGTATTTACCAACGTTTCCGCTGACACTTCTTGCCGACGATCCATTCTCATATCGAGTGGACCACTATTTTTAAAAGAAAACCCTCGTTCGCCCTGGTCGAGCTGTGGTGACGACACCCCCAAATCAGCCAGTACAATATCGAATTGCTTCCCTTCTTCGACCAATGCTTTTGCAGCACTGACAAAGTCGGTATGCATCAAACGAACCCCTTCTTGCTCAAATCGTGACAACCGCGCAATTGCGTAGTCGTCCCGATCAACCAAAACGGAATCCGAGAAATTTTTAGTTACTTCTAAAAAGCGTTCTGCATGACCGCCATATCCCGCCGTGAGATCAAGATAATTCTCGCCCTCAATAGGATGTAGTGAATCAAGCGTTGCTTCTAGAAGAACTGGAACATGTAAATTTTGATGTGGTGGATGTTCTTTACTCATCTTTACTACTATATCATTAGTCGTAAAGTTCGAGATCACCTAACCGGTAATAGCGCTGTTTGTTTTCGCATAGTGTGTTTGTTTTTGTAATAAGTGGTCCGGTTTGAATTACTGGGGGGTTACTATGTAACTCATACCCTATCAAACCGGTTGAGAGACTTATGTGTTTGTGAGGTGGAGTTTTTTGGGAGGTGTGTTTTAGAGGAAGGTGCGACAAGTCTTTTTTTGATGATGTGGTTCTTGCAGTTTTCCACGCACTATTACCAGATAGTTGATCTCGAGAGTGTTTCTCTACTTTGTTGAATTGTTAAAGGACGAATTGATATACCTAATCTTCGGCAGACGGACTCATGATACGCCAATAGGCGCCAGCTCGAACGGCTACAAGATCTCGGTCAATACCAGCATACTCAAGCAGATGCTGCTCGATTGTCACTCGACCCTGTTTCATGTCAAGTTGTGCATCGGTCTTCCCGCGTCGAAACCGTACGTTCAAGTCAGCAACTCGTTCATCGAGTATACTTCCCTTTAGCTCTGGTTCGACTTCGTTGTCCCACGTTTGCTGTGGATACATATGAAGATACTTGCCAAATCCCCTAGTGAGTACAACGCCGCTTGATAATTCATCGCGCAGCTCAGATGGTATCGTCAATCGACGCTTGTCATCGAGCTTTCGTTCAAAATAATCTATACTGGCCACCGTATTCCCTTTCCGGGTTTTTGGTTAGATTGGTTTTTAATGTTTTGTTTAGTGGTGTGTTTGTTTTTGTAGGTGTTCTACGTTTGCCACTGGACTTATCATACTACCCACAACTACCCACTACAACCCCCAATTTTGACAATAAACACAGACGTGTCTTACTTATCCACAATTCTGTGGATAACCATAGGCATCAACAGAGAACAAAAAATACCACGGATTATGAATAATCCGTGGTATTTAAAGCAATGAAGCGAGCGCCCTAGCGAGTAAAGAGCAGTGCAGCAACCTGGTAGTCATAGGCTGTCGTCACCTGCAAGGCAATCCAGCCGATAAAAATAAACATATTAATCGCGAGAGAGACGATAAGAAGCGCATTTTTAGCGTCTTGGTCTGCTTGAGTGGCGCCTGATACAACTACAGGAGTAGCCGCCTCAAGAGTAAGCTGTTTTTTAGTGGTAACTGTTTTTTTGGTTATTTTTGTCTGCTTTGTCATAATATTATTATACTAGCATACTGTTTATGTTTTGTCAATAATATGAATATAAATGTTATATAGTATTTATTACGTCAGTAAGATTCTGCACTCGCTCAACATTGCTCGGTACGCCTCCTTGCTGGGACGGAAGTATAGGCTTCGTATCATCCAGCACCCAAAAACCTCGAGATGGCAATGACGGAAATCCATCAAAGCTTACGGCCTTGTCATCAACAAGTATGAGCGCCTTAGCCCACACTCCCGTCAGCTCTTTTGGCAATAAAAAAACACCCGAGTGTAGCCACGATTGAATCAAAAGACCCTTCTCTTTTCGTGGAGCAATATAGGTAGGAATATCACTCAGACCACAGGCCCGTAACTTTATATCCTGCCAAAGTGGATTACCATATGTTAAGATACCGTAATGTAACTGATGACTGTCGAGCTGATCAATAAGCTGACGAGCACCCAGCATAAGAACATCCGTCTCGCCTACCTTTTCGATAAACTCCTGAACAATCTTCTCCCATATAATTACATCCCCCAGTTCAAGTAGCCGTTCGCGGACGAAGCTTGCGGTATCAAATGAGTCCCCTCGTCGTTTCATATCGCGATCCGCAGCCTCAAGTTCGCTAATAGGAATCGATGTATGCTGCGTCACAACCTCGACAAACATACCAAATAATCTCTCCGTGTCTACAAGACACCGATCAAAATCAAGTAGATAAACGACTTCAACTGCAGAAGGAAGCGTGCGGTTAACTCTTAGAGCCACGATTATACTCGTATAATTCGATAATTGCCGCCGCTACCGCCGCAGAGTCATGACGTATCAACGTACGACTCGCAGCGATTGGATCTGCTGCGTTAAAATTCTTCCAAATTGATCCTGCGAGAAGATTTGTGCCCGCAGCAATATACGGAGCCGCCTCAAGAGTAGCGTCATCATACTCAACGCTCCTCTCGCCTGCTTTGGCATATTTATCCATCAAGTCATCTGTCGGCCTTTTGGTATTGTATAGAACCGCATCGAGAAATCGAGTGCCCGCAAGTCGCTCTATCTCATCAGCAAAATCATTCACCTTATAGTCATCCGTCTGACCAGGCTTTGTAACAAGATTACAAACGTACACCTTAAATGCATTCGTTCGTGCGAGCGCTTCGCCTACACCAGGAACGATCAATGCAGGTGCGAGACTACCGTAGAGGTTACCAGGTGCAATAACGACAATATCGGCAGACTCAATTGCGCGGATAGCCCTTGGATTTGGCGTCGCATTCGGCTCGAGCCAGAATTCAGGCTTCTCATCCTTAAACTCTTTATGTGCTATTTCAAACTCACCATGCGTCTCCTCGCCCGAAGCGCGACGCATCGCTAGCTTTACGTTCGTCAGCGTAATAGGCTCCACGACACCAGTGATATTGAGTACCTGACTCGCAAGTTCAACGCCTTTTCCGAAGTCACCTGTCATCTTTTCAAGTGCTGTTAAAAATAGATTGCCAAAGGCATGACCTTTTAAGCTACCTTCATCAAACCTATAGTCAAACAGATCACGTACCTCAGGTGTTCGACTCAGTGCCACAAGACACTGGCGTACATCACCAGGAGGCAGCGCACCAAGCTCATCGCGCAGCACCCCTGTGCTTCCGCCATCGTCTGCCATATTTACCAGAGCTGCAATTTGAGAAGTGTGATCCTTTAGCGCGCTGAGTAATGTGAAACTACCCGTCCCCCCACCTATAACAGCAATCTTTATTTCAGTGCGAGCAAACGGTTCTTTCATCATCAAGCTATATTCCCCTCAGTTTTTTTAATGTTTTAGACAACCATATAGCACTCGGGCGTGCTGAACGCTTTTGCGTAGCATAATCAACAGCAATAAGCCCAAATCGCGGCCACTTCCCCTTATCCCACTCAAAATTATCAAGGAGACTCCAGTGAAGATATCCCTCGAGTTTCACGCCATACGCCATTGCTCGTTGCATAGCTATAATTGTATGGGTAAGCCACCACTTTCGATGTTCGTCCGTTGCATCGGCAAGTCCATTTTCAGTAATAATGATTGGTAGTTCGTACTTGTCATGAAGCCGCTCGAGTACTTGCTGGATATTTGCAGGGCTTAAATCCCATCCCAAATCACTCATATCAATATCCGGGTTATGTACGCGATAGCCGTATACTCGATTGCTAAAATAGTAGTTAACTCCGAGAAAGTCACAGTGTTTTGCAACTTTTTTAAGGAAATAGTCATCTTGACCGTATTGCATAATGTCCGCAGTTTTCCTACTCAACAACGCATCGTCACCTGCATAAAAATAACAAGAATTCTTCGCTACAGACACTTTATATCGCCGATTCAGCGTATGGATAACCTTCGCTGCCTGCTTATGAGCTATTGCGAGATTGTTGAGCACTGTGATCATCGTTTTCTTGCTCTGCCTCATCGGCGGCCAATTACCAGCAAGATAGCTTTCGTGTGCATACACCTCTGGTTCATTGATGGTAATTATGTACCGAACTGACACCCCGAGTTCACTAATGATCTTTTCTGCAAAGCGTGTAAAATAGTGGATATTTTTCTTCTTTTCAAACCCACCAAGCTCACTAAACCATACGGGCAATGTAAAATGAAATAACGTCACGATAGGCTCAATCTCTCGCTGCTTCAATGCTTGCACATAGTGCTTGTAGTGCTCGATCGCCTCAGCATTCCACGCCCCCTCTTGCGGCTCAATGCGAGACCATTCGACACTAAAACGAAACGCATTCATATTGAGCTTTGTTAAAATGTCGAAATCTTTTTCATACTGAACATAGTGGTCACTTGCATCGCCTGAGATGTAGTTTTGAGGTGATGTGGCCTCTTTCTTAATGCGAGACCAGCTCTCGAGGTCATGGTAATGATATTCAGACTGCGTCGCAAGACTCTTTGCGTTCTCGAGCTCCCAGACTGACCATTGATTGTGGTTACCCCCTTCTACTTGATGTGCTGCAGTAGAGGCGCCCCAAAGGAATTTTTTCGGAAATGGCTTCGATGCCGGTGTTGTACTCATATCATTCTATTATACCGCACCGTCTCACACGAAGATGATTTTGTAAGGTATAATAACTACAATCATGTCACAACTTCGTTTTATTCTTCGTACGCTATGGCGAGCACTTATTTTTCTGCTTGGGTGTATTATTTTTGCCGGCATCAGCTATACAGCATGGCCATATGCGGATAGTCAACTCGCCTTCTTTTTTGGCCTCCTCCTGCTTTACTGTCTCATGGCATACGTCGTCATACCCAACCTCATGCGACTTTTCCATGTATTTTCCCGCCCGCATCATATCCCTCTCTACGTAACGACTGGTGACGGCTGGCCTTCCGACCCCGTCAACCTAGCGCTGATCGTCAAAAATCGCTCCCACCTAGAGCACAAAATGCAAGAAGCCGGCTGGTACACAGCTGATCCTCTTACTTTCAAAAATGGATTTCGGGAAGTATTGTCTATCGTATTTAATCGGTCTTATCCAGAGGCACCACTGAGCAATCTCTATCTCTTTGATCGTACGCACGACATAGGCTTTGAGATTCCAACAAATACTGCAGGGAGCGCGCGGACACGTCACCATGTACGGTTTTGGCGACTAGAGGAACCAAATAGCGGCGCGCGCAACGAGGGTCATTATCATTTTTGGCAAGATAAATTACAGCATCTCTTTTCTGGCACACGTGAAGTATGGATTGGTGCAGCAACTGAAGAGACGCACGCGATCGATATCCAATGGCGTACTGGTCGTCTCACGCACGGCGGTAGTCATGACAGCGATAAAGAACGGGACTTTATCTTATCTTCCCTTGAAGCTAACAAGTGTATAAAAAAATCATTCGTCACTGCTTCGGGTGAAGAACTGCGGTTTCGTGGACAGCAGATTCGGACATTTTATGTCACTGATGGCAGTATAAAAGTCGCCAGGCTCAAATAACTTACTGAACTGCATCCTCACCGAAATGCTTTTGCAGACGCATCTTCACGCTTCCCTCATGCCGACCAAGCTGTTCACTTAGTCCCGCAACGGAAACACCATTTTGGAATTCTTGTTTTAAGAGAGAATCGTCCTGATTTGTCCATGGCTTATACGCGTTTGGATGCGTCTCGCGCATCTTAGCAATTTTATCAGCCCAACCACTCGACCCTACGGCTGGCTTTTTCTTAGGCTCAGGTGCATGCTTACGTTTTTCAGCTTTGACCTCAAGATGTGAGAATTTTTTAACATCATTACTTGCTCGTGTGCGCAGATTCGCGTCAATAGCCTGAGCATCTTCGCTCACCGCAAGCGCCATACGATTAATTCCTTCGAGATAGAGATTCTCAAGATTTTTCACACGACTAAGCGCCACATATCCCATCCCCTCTACAAATGCTTTTCGCAGATCAATCCTTGCGGCATCGAGCGTCATTCCTTGACTCTTGTGGACCGTAATCGCCCAGGCAAGCCTAAGAGGGATTTGACTGATACTCGCACGCTTTTTGTCGCCATCGCGAAGCTCCCAACTATCAGGCTGCATACTCACAATACGCCCCGTTTTAAACTCAACAACAGGATATTCAGTACCGCTCTCAAAATCAATCACCGTCCCAATACTCCCATTGGCATATCTACGATCAGTTGCGTTTTTCACTGCCATTACCAACGCACCTTTTTTGAGTCGAAGTGTCGCAGGGGCAAGTACGGATCGTTGAAGGTTTTCAACGTAATTGTCAGCTCCCGTTGTTGACTGTGTATAAAAAAGCTCATCACCCGAAAGCGCATCGAGTCGTTGCTCATTTAGTTTGTCGACATCGATATTCACCGTATGTAGCTCAGTCATCACCATACCCTCAGGTGGCGTAGCCTCGACACGTGCAAGCAGCTTTTCGGCATGATGACGCCGTATATCGCCGGCTCGAAGTGAATTGAGAATATCGAGGAGATGCTCATCATCCTGACGGTGCTGTTCCTGGAGATAGCAGATCGTCGGGTCAAGTTCTTGCCAGACGTTACTATGTACAACAAATCCACCTGCACGTGAATCACCTCTATTTATTGGAGGTAACTGGAAGAAGTCTCCAGACATAATCACCTGTATGCCGCCAAATGGAATATCTTTTCGCCGAATCAGCCGACATACCTCATCAACCATATCAAGACGATAGTCGTGCAACATCGAAATCTCATCGATAATCAATACATCAGTCTTCTCTATAATTTCTCGACGACCTTTTGCAACATGCGCCGCAAACCCCTCGGGAATATGATCAAGAATACCCATTCCCGACCAAGAATGAATTGTCGTACCACCTAGGTGCGTGGCGGCTAGTCCTGTCGTAGCGGTTACAGAGACGTGTTTGCCGTCAGCCTTAGCAATCTTAATAAACTGATTTAATACAAATGTCTTACCTGCTCCCGCTGGTCCGGTCAACAAAACGCTTTCACCTGAAAGCATAATTTCTAGAGCTAATCCCTGATTCATTCTTTTTAGTATAACAGCTTGGAGGTGTGCATACCTCCTTTAGCTCCTCTTGTTTTCATTTATTTTCTTCCTGTACCATTGCACACATGGAGTATATTGCTTATGATTAAATCAATGTATAAAAAACCCACTGGCTTTACTATCATCGAACTTCTCATCGTCATTGCTGTCATGGCAATTCTTGCAGCTATCGTAGTCGTAGGATGGAATGGCGTATCAGTTCAATCGCGCAATACAGCGCGCGCCAATGAACTTGAGACATGGAAATCAACCTTCGAGCTATATAAGACACGTTTCAGTACTTATCCTTCTCAGGCAACCGGCTCATATTGCCTCGGAAGTAGTTTTTCTACAGGAAAGTGCGCCGACACATCATCTTCGACAGCGCCAACTGTCGCTGCAAGTACAGGGCTCATGAACGAATTAAAGCGCGTTAGTCCTACACTTCCTTCTGTATCAACTTCAGCCGTCGCTACGTACGCTGGGCCATATGCAATCATAGGAGCGACAGACATCAAGCTTATTGGAGCATTTGAATCAAATAATTCTTGCCCCGATGACCTTGTAGTTGAAACCTCCGTATCGAGCGGCCTTACATTGTGCAAGTATACACTCACCTACTAGTCGGCAGAACTCACTGACGAGCTATCCACGAGGTGGCTCACCCTCTGCATCATCGAGGAGTTTCTTGCTCTTAATCTCGTAACGCTTACCTGTTACATGGCTAGTGATGTAGTCTTCATTGATAAGATTCACAAATGTATCAAGATCATTACCATCCATAATGATAATCGCGCCTGCATCATCAGTCATCAGCTCTAATTGCATCTCATCAGCATACTCAACCGCCTGCTCTTGAGTAACATCACCAATCTCCATCTTCTGGAGCTTATTGACGATCTTTTTTCGATCTCGTACAAGTGACTGTAGATCAAGGCCGTCAGGAAAGCTAAGCTGGAACTTATCTTCTATTTCGGCTACCTTTTGATCAGCGAGAAGCTGCTTCTTGTACTCATAGTTAAACAATTTTTCAAATTTTGACTGATTAAACACGAATATATCTTTGTCGATAATAAGTACTTGGTTGTCATCTGGAATTTTAAGTCCAACTTCCGCCTGAAACGCACCAAACTTACCATCACGAAATTCCCATGCAGTAGCGCCCTTAAGGACACTCCCCTGCTGGATCTGCTTAATACTGTAAAAGACTTTGTCGGGTGAATCTTTATGTGAAAATTTCGCAATGATACCTTTGATGCGCTTAAATTCATGCTCACTTTCGCTAAACTCAACCATATCATGACGCTCATTTTCGATAAGGTGAAGAAGCGTTTCAGCTCGTCCGACCTTATCAAGATCTGTCCGAAGCAGTACATTATCTTCACCCTCGCTCATTTCAAAGTCTCTGACACTAAGACCAGTGCCTGCACCAAGATTAACAAAGTTAATCAAATCAAACAGAAAAAGTGGCTTGATTTGGGCATTGAGTTCACTCGCGAAGTTTGTCGAATATGGCGTGTAGTTTTTATTGAACAAAAAGAACTCAACATCCAATTCTTTTTTTACCCCATCAGTATTGTTCGCCCATAAAAAGATATCCGTAGCATCCAAAGCATGCGTCTCTTCTGGCTCAATACGTGACGCTTTATCTTCTTGTGTGTTTTCTTCGACGACATCAATAGTCTGATCAATTTCTTGAGGGGTTTCAGGTTCCATATTCTAACTTTCTTTTTTTACAACTTGTTTCATTGTACTACATCTAAAGCACATGCTTGCAGCTTAAGCGTTGTATATTTTTCCTTGACACGAAACCTGACTACTCCCAGTCAAATCCATGGCCAAAATGACCATATCTTGCTGTTTGTTCATAAATAGGCCTTCTAAGATTAAGGCTTTTTATAATTCCATTTGGGGTTAGGTCAAAACCCGTGATCTGCTCTGCCGCGCCATCGACAATCACTGTTTGCTCGAGCGGCTCAGCCACGCCGATTGCATAGGCAATACGCACAAACACTTCATCGGCCTGTCGCTCGTGAAGGTATCGTACGGCGACTTGCCGTGCCGCGTACGCCGCACTACGGTCAACCTTGCTTGGATCTTTACCACTAAATGCCCCACCCCCAACAGGAATACGCGGACCATAGTTGTCTACTGCAAGCTTACGACCAGTCAGCCCTGCATCCGCATCAAATCCACCAATATGCCAATCCCCTGCAGGATTTACATGAATACGAACCTGTTCGGCCACCGCAAAATCATCAAGCCATGACTCCACTGTTTCTTTTAGATGAGGTGTTGGTGCATGCTGAAAACTCGCCACCACCCCAACAATATCACCCTTGCCATTGAGTGTAATCTGCGTCTTACCATCGCATGGCCATGACCTATAAAGATGCTGATTAAGCGCACGAGACAACACCACTTCTTTTGGAAGTAACTCAGGAGTCTCGCTCGTCGCATAGCCTACAACGATACCCTGATCTCCCGCACCACCGGTATCGACCCCTTGAGCAATCTCCAGACTCTGTTCGGCAATATTCTCAATCAACTCGATACTATCTCCCGCGAGTCGCTGCACTATAGAGGGCACATTTATATCCGTCACATGTGAGGTTACTTCCCCGGTCACATAGATCTTGCCATGACCACCTGCAACATCTACAGCAACTCGCGCCCTAGGATCTTTAACGAGATGAGCATCAAGAATTGCATCAGAAATTTGATCAGCGATCTTATCCGGATGTTTTGGACTCACACTCTCTGCGGTTCGGTAGTTTGATTCAATAGACATAAAAAATCCTTTCTATCTACCCATTGGCATTCAGAAAGAATACTTCTATAAAAAGAAAAATATCTTCCTGAACTACGTCAGGCTGGAAGTAGCACCGTGATGTTTCCACCCGGTTGCCGCTAGGTCGTAGGGCCAGTATCCCTCGCTAGACTCTTGATATTTAGGTTGTTAACAATACTATCGTATCATGAATAGCGCACTTAAAACACTAACGGCTTCATAGTTGAACGCACAAAAACTGGTCTATCAGATGAACTACGATCTTTATCGTACCTATAATCAAATCCAGTAAACTCTTTTAATCCGATGGCGTCATCGATGCGGTTATCAATTATCCACCGCGCCATTACTCCACGCATCATCTTGCTATAGATTGGCACCTGCCCCACCGTTCCATTTGGCTTATGATCCATAAATACAGGGATAATAATTCGAGATTGACTAAATTTTGTAACAGGTTTTGCATACTCTTCAGAAGACAGGACGCAGATAGTACCGTCCGCTTGGCTATCCACATAACGCGCCAATTTATCGCCCCAATACTCATAAAGGTTTTTTGCTTTGCCAACAGGCAACTTTAATCCCATTTCAAGGCGATATGGCGACATGTCATCAAGTGGGCGAAGAATGCCATAAAGTCCACTCATAATACCGATGTGTCGTTGTGCCCATAGCATAGCAGGCTCATCTAGCGTATCAACGTAGAAGCCCTTATAGACATCTCCTCTATAGGTATATACCGCAGAGCGCGAAGGAGTACTCTCCCAGCTTTGTAAATATCGCTGCACTTCTTCGGATTTACTAGCGCTAATTTTCATAAGTTTCGTAATATCCGCCTCGGCCATACTCAATAGTTGCTCGTGAATCTCTTTAGCTTGAACGGAAAAAATAGGTCTGGTCGACTCAACCCAACTTGGGAGTGATGCCGATAACTCCAGCGTCTTTGAGGGGGCAAGAATTGTATACATAGCCTAATTATACTGTGACGGCAGGTATTGTTCAGGAGGAATTTGCGCTGCCTGAGCTGCACGAATCGCTGCAGCGCGGCGCTTCTTTTTGACGACAATCGTCACTACGACTCCGACTATAGCCAAGACAAGGGCTCCACTAACTATAGCTATGATGAGTGCTGTATTATTCTTTTTAACTACAGCAGTCATCTCTTCCTCGTTCAACGGAAAGAGAATTTTAGCCGTACCGTCAACCTTTGCCGACGCATACGCCCAATCATCAATATAGCGCATATCGCCCCAGGAACCAGTTCCGTAGGCCCATCCGTGAACACCGCCCGTACTATCGGGACAAAGTCGTCCGTCAGTTTTCTCAGTTTTGAGCGCTTGGTTATCGATCGCTGCTAGTTTTGTATCATCCCAGCACATACGACTCGACGGAGCATTATCTCCATTCATACGTACGATTTCAAGGCCATCTATTCTCCCCTCAACGTCAGCGTTAACGAGATGAATTTCCGCAACCTTAGCAATATCAATCTTGATACCAATTCTCTGAGACTTTGGTACCGGCTGACCATCACCATTCATACCCTTAAATTGGATCTCCTGACGACCGCTATCGAGTTTTTTGATTTGATGAATAATTTTCACATCCTCTGTAGCATCAAAATTACCATCATTATTTGTATCTATCTTGATATCAAACTGACCGATATAATTTTTTAACAAAAAGCTAATCTTCCCAGATTGCATATCTCCCGCTTGGTCTTGTTCGAAAGAGAGATCAGAGACAACTGGCCGACTAACAGCAGGAGAAATCCAGTCATTCTTTTCATCCCACTTTTCTGCATTTTTTGGAAGATCACCAGAAGGCTGCTCAAAAAACAGCTTATAGCTTCCGCCACATGTTCCAAATGCCGGTGACATCTTCGCGTCGTCTACGGTGACACTCTGATACGCTGACATACACGTTTCACCCTGACGAATACCAAAAGCATCTGCAGACAACGTCGATATTTGTCCATTATACCCTTTATAGGTTGCCCTATAGACATACCCACTCTCACTCACATAATAATAGAGAAGATTCGTATCATACCCCGCTTCAATCGGCTGACGAATCGAATATAGCTCTGACCACACCCGACCTTTCTTTTCACCCGCACTGTCCGCAACAGCTATGCTCCAGCTAAACATATTACGATTCCAGCGCACAGTCGGTGAGACCTGAGGATATAGTTGGCCCGTATCTGGAACGTCAAATTGAATTCGCCAAATACCACTTTTTGGCGCGATAACATCCTTAAAGCCGCAGCCCTGACCAGTCGCCACATCTTTAGCAATCATGCATTTTTTCTGAGGCACACCTGGGCCTTCAAGTGTTACGGCAATATCAACCGCCGGAAGACCGAGCGGTTCAACCTGAGCACTCTTCAAAAAATTCGCACCCACCGTCTCGCCACTTTTTACGTACGCGTAGAACGTGTTGTCGCCGCTGACGAACATTTTAGGGTCTGAAGCTACTGCGGCTGCCGTCGGCGAACCGAGGATCTGAATACCAATAAGGCTTGTAATAAGTAGGCTACTCAGGACTACAGCACGAAGAATAGTTTGACGCATATATATAAGCATAACGACATTATGGGCAAAGGTAAAGTACGCTAGAGCTCAGAGACCCTAATCGGCATAGTTTCGTGGCGTTCACGAGCTTTATTTGCCCACTCATCTGCAAGTTCGTTACCCTCATCACCCTCATGACCTCTCACCCACGTCAGGGTCGCTTGTGAGTCTTGGTACAGTTGGTATGCTTGCTGCACAATATCAATATTTTTGATTTCGCCACCCTTTTTCTTCCAACCCTTTGCAGCCCAGCCGGGTGCCCATTTTGTAATGACATTAATCCAGAATTCACTATCTGTATAGATCTGGCATGGTTCGCCACCTGCATCAGTTAGCGCTGCTACGATCGCAAGACCTTCCATACGAATATTCGTCGTCACTGCGCCGCTTGGTTCGCCACCTAAGATATACGGTTGCTTTTCTTTTATAACCGAAAATCCTCCAGGACCTGGATTAGGGCTTGCGCTGCCGTCAGTGTAGTACGTAATCACAGACTACGCTACTTCAACGCCACGCCAAAACGCGATGTAGTCAGTAAAATCCTTACCAACACGAGCTATCGCGCTGTCGTTTGGCTCATGGTAATACCATGCAGCAGCTTCACTTCTCTCATCGTCAACAACGACATCATGATAGCTTGCTGTACCCTTCCATACGCACTCTGAAGTCTCATAACTTGGCTTGAGGTACTGCCTGTTTATACTTTCAGGTGGAAAATACCAGTTTCCCTCAATTTTAATAAGATCTTGTTCGGGCGCTTCTGCAATGACTGTATTGTTCCATAGTGCTTTCATGTATATAGTTTACCATCTCACAAGTGTTAGCGACAAGCTTCTTATGCCTCAACCACCCATTCTAAAGGAGAATAGTCAGGAAACTGACGCTCATCAAAAAGACTGAAGCGTGACGGCGTAAAACAATAAAGAACATGCTTTACACTTCCGCTCTTGAAGCGATCCGTATACGACATACCCGTATGATGTCGTCTGACGTAATCCTCCATTACTTGCTCGATAAGCGTACTGTCCCGTACCACCGCAACATGCTCCTCAGCTTGCACCCCCACGACCGGCAACTGCGACTCAATAACAAGCGCAACAGCAGCGTATGCGTTATCGGCAATCTCAACACTATGCCGACGCCCAGGAAGACTGAGCCAATATAACTGATTACTCGTAGGGTCCATCGCCACATAGACAGAACACACCCACGGCCTGCCCGTATCCTTTGATACGGTTGCTACTTGCATGACACGTGCATCTCGAAGGTGGACTTTGATAACCTCCGATACATTCATCTTATTCAAGGCCTCTCTGTCGCCTCTCGAGAGTATCGTACCCATCAGTAACCTCGTCCATCCGTGATACCCCGTACTTTTCAAGCAAACGCCACAACCCCTGCGAAATAGCATCGTAATCAGCGGCGTCATCTGTTAGTTGTTCGGCTTCAATGAAGTTACCGAGCCCCTCAACAGTGTCAAGACATAACTCTATAGAACCAATCTTAGCTTTGCGGCGTGTCTTCGTAAGGTCAGAGTATGCTTCAAAGCCAAGCTGCGCAATAATTTCGACAAGCTCCGCAGGGTCATCTACTATCGTTTCATGCTCGATGCTGTCTAATTGACTTGTAACAGATTTTTTAAGTGTAAAAATATGTATTGTCGTGTTGTTTTTTGTTTCTGTACGAAGTCGCAACCAAGGATGCTGATTATCCCCACTGCCGTCCTGTCCAATGAGACCAAACACCTGGTCTCGCTGTGTCACAGGGTCACTCACCGCTACCTCAGCACCCGTCAAACGATCAATTACTAAAGTCATATCCTTCAATCGTGCTTTTACTTCTATTTCTCGCATATGTTTATACCCTCCTATCTTAGAAACAGTGTTGGCACTGGATCCTGAAAACGGATCTTTCCAACCTTATGGTTGATAATCTCGGGCATCTCATCCCCAACCGTAGGATACTCGAGCATATAAATCGACGCGACACCGCCAAACAGCGCCCTACTCCAATCAAAACCTAACAACTCAGCTGCTGAACGCACCTCCTCTTCGGTCTTAGCCTCAATTTCAATATATGTCGGCACCCACGGCCACTCATCAAGCACAACCTCTACACCATTAAGTAGCCATGTTTCTCGACGAGTTTCTTGATACGCATCATTTGATAGACCTGTCTGCTCTAAAAGCGCAACAGCTATATCAAAATCGTCAATAACCGTTTCGATCTCCTTAGCTCCATCGACAGAGATCGCATCGAACTGCTTATACGTTACAGTGACTCTATTACCCTCATCTCGGACGCGTATAAACGCATTTTTTTCTTTAAGCGTCTGATTATGAAATACTACTCGTCTCATTAGCCGCATCGGCTGCACGAGACGAGCACCTGCAGCGATAAGCTTCTTGCGAACTGATTCATGGTCGACATTTGCAAATTTCACTTCGATTTCTGGGGTCATATGTTACTCCGTCCTCTTTGTCTCATCTTCAATTTGAGTAGCTTCGGCTTCCGCCTCTGGCAGTGCTGTAAAGACAGCAATCTCATCGCCCATAATGATCACCTTTATGACGTCTCCGCCAATCGTCCTAATTCGATCAATCTCCAGGTGATTAGGAGCCTTATTGCACCGCCGAATTACACCTTCGTTTTCATTCCTCATTAAAGTAAGTGTATCACCTCTTCCCCACCTGATACTATAAAAATAGGCGCCAGGAGTCGGACGGCTCAAAACAACCCTAGATCATCCATCCGTACAGTATCTAGCTGGATGAGACTTTCGTCGTACACCTGAGCATGTGTCTGGTAGAAGCCGTCTGACTTCAGTCGATCGGATGGATCATAGTAGTCGTCAGGAAGTAATCTTCCACACATAGCCGTTCAGAGAAAATAGTCACCTGCAATATAGTTCAATGCAACCACAATATATTGTGACGGTACAGCTTCTCGATGTTTTACGAATCGTGAATATGCATTCCGCTCTTTTCGTTTTGCATATACAATCTCATCACGACCAGTTGTCTCAACAAGTGTTGTTGTGCCGACGACTCGACCCATATCTGTCTCAAACACTACTTTCTCACCTGAGATATCCGTTTGCTCAATCACCTCTTCTACAAGTTCCAGTAGGTTTGAGGTTTCGCGAATATGAAATGTCACATTCGTATTGCCATAGTCGATATACACCACCCTGCCATTCTTAGAAGTGGCCAGGCACTCCTTTGTAGTAGTCGTACTCTCAGGCATTTTAACCTTAAAGGCTGTCTATGTCCACGCGCTTTTGCTCAGTTGTATCACGCTCACGAATAGAGACGAGTCCATCTTTTTCAAGCGTGTCAAAGTCAATAACAACACAGTACGGTGTGCCGATTTCGTCCTGACGACGATAGCGCTTGCCGATATTTCCGTTGTCGTCCCACATCACATTTCCGTATTTTTTCTTGAGAAGCGTATATACTTCGCGAGCTTTTGTGACAAGCTCCGGCTTGTTCTTTAACAGCGGTGAAACACAATACCGTATTGGGGCGAGATGCTCTGGGAACTTCAAGAAGACCCGCTTTTCACCATTTACTTCATCTTCAGTGTACGCTGCTGACAGTACCGCCATGAGTGCGCGCTCAACACCAAACGATGGTTCGATAACATGAGGAACAAATTTTGTATTCGTGCCCTTGATCGTGTACTCCATGCTCTTTCCAGCCACGCGCTGGATGTTGCCAAGGTCAAAATCAGTACGATACGCAAGGCCAAGCAATTCTTCACGCCCAATAGGAAAATCAAACTCTATATCAACTGTACGCTTACTGTAGTGAGCACGGTCATTCTCGTCCACCTCGAGCTCGTGGATCTTTTCAGCAGGAAGCCCTAGCGCCGCTAGGTAGCTATGAATATCTTTGAGAAGCGCTTCAAATGACTCCTCCCAGTTCTCTGGATTGACAAAATATTCGATTTCCATCTGCTCAAATTCACGTGAGCGAAAGATAAAGTCACGTGGACTGATTTCATTGCGAAATGCCTTACCCTGCTGTGCGAGGCCAAATGGCAAATCTGGATAAAAATTGTCGACAACATTTTTGTAATTAGTGAAGATACCCTGTGCAGTTTCGGGTCGCAAGTAACTAATCGACTTTTCATCAGCAACTGGCCCGACAGTCGTCTGGAACATCATATTAAACGTCCGTACTTCTGAAAGATCGTTGCCATTTGGGCTTTTGATCTGCTTTTCAATAATCAGCTCATTGAGCTCGCCATTTGACAGTCCATCGACAGCAAAGCCAGCATCTTTTACAAGATGATCAGCACGGAATCGTTGCTTTGTTTCTAGATCCTCAACAAGTGGGTCGGTAAATGTATCGACATGCCCACTCGCCTTCCAGACATTTTGATTCATCAAGATTGCTGCATCCACGCCATACATATCATCACGATCATCAACAAACATTTTCCACCATAGTTGCATAATATTACGCTTGAGCGCGACGCCAAGAGGGCCATAATCCCATGTCCCTGAAAGGCCACCGTAGACATCCGACCCTGGATAGATAAATCCGCGACGCTTCGCTAAACTAACAATATTTTCCATCTCTTGGTTTTTTTCGGTGGGACTACTCATAATTACCCTATTATAACAGATGACGGCACTTTTCATGATCGCTAACCCTTCTTGAACTATTTGTATTAATAGCATAATTATGCTATAAATATAGTAGTACATTTCCAGATTTTAGAGAGGTAGCATCATGATTAAGGATGATCCTTTGTTCGAACCGGTACTCGCTGGTTTTGATTTCGTATCAGACCCAGCTGAACGGCTGGAATTTGCCAGTCAGCACCACCGCGCTATCATAATCCACCGCCTCAGACCGTCAAACCTGCAAAGGCGATCATTCTACGTCAATGCAGCGGCAGCGGCCTACCATAGTGGCGACAGTATTCGGCAACACCAGTACGAGAATTTGATGAGGCAAGCTTGCGGCAAGAAGCCCCGACTCGTCGGCGAATGCTTTCGCGACCTACTCCGCCTCTGTCACCCCTCTCGTTAAAAGAAATGGAGGTACTCCTCCGCTTACATAATTTCAAAATAAGTTATGTAAGCGGAGGTTTTTACTTTTTTAAGCAACCTTATGACAAGGCTGCATGTTCTCGCGCCACATACAGACACTCAGCGAGCAACTGTTCAATCCCCCCAACCTGCACGATAACCTGCAATGGTCGTTCTTTTATGAGACGAAGAACCTTTATATGTTCAGTAGTTATCGTTCCATTTTTCGCCTCTACAAACCCACGCTCATTGCTATCGTAGCGATAGGACACACCCTCTTGCAGTTTCTGGTCATTAATATCACGTTGCGCATTAAGTTCATAGCCAAGCATGGCACTAACATGAAGATAGAACCATGCCTGCGTCAGCGGAAGAACCACTGAAGACGCATCAAGCCCCATCAATACTTCAGTTATAATGTCATACCACTCAGGCTCATCAAGTGTTTCACTAGCTTTACCTACTTGCCGTAATGCTTCGTAAGCAAACTGCATTCGATCATAATCTTCCATAATATGTCGATAAAAATAAACAAGTCGTGCGGAGGTCAAAATACCTAAATCACCCTTGCCCTGTCCAATCACAACATCGCTAATCGCAAATAATTCGATTCCGCCGGCTAACCGCGACTTCTCTTTTCGAACACTACGAGCCATGACACTTTTTCTTCCAAGAGGGGTTATCAGCTGAAGAATACGGTCCGCCTCACCATAATTTGTTCGCCTCAATACAACCGCCCGCGTCCGTTCGCTTCTCACAAAAGTGCTCCACGCACAGCAACAACAATATCATCAGGGTGCATCGTTGTTTTATCTAGAATCCGTCGTATTCCATAAGGCTCAACATCCTTTTTATCGATCGAAGAGGCCATGTTTGTACAGAGTATTACAGGAATTTTTGCAGTATCCGTGTAGCTCTGAAGTTCATGAAGAAGCGTGAGCCCAGAAGCACCGCCTAGAAGCATATCGAGTATTATGACTTGCGGCGGAGACTGATCAATCAACTCCATAGCTCGAAGTGCATTTGAGGTACTGACGGTCTGGCAGCCAGCGCGTTGTAATGTACGTTCAAATTGTTCGCTGAGCCAAATATCATCCTCAATAATTAGTACATCTGCGGACAGATTGCTCATAGTAAACTCATTTGCCTCGACTGCTGAATCTCGACATAAAAGGTCGCTCCATCACGATGACGAGTAACCCCTATAGTACCCTGCATCATCTCAGCAAACTGAGATGCAATGGAGAGCCCAAGCCCACTACTCTGTGGACGAGCAGCAAGTGGCTGCATAGCTCCTTGCTTTAATCGAGACGAGAGCGTCCGCCAAACATCTGCCGCGATTGCTGGGCCATAGTCCCTTACGCCGATACGCACTGTTGAGCCAGTTACCTGCACACTTAGCTCAACAGGCTTCATATCAGCCGAATAATGCAGTGCATTATCGCTAAAATTAATAAGCACCCGCCGTAGCAGCTCTCGGTGAGCAACTGCAAGTGGTGATGAGCGACGGTAGCGCACCCTAATAGATTTATTGTGCGCAGCAAATAAAGGCATAAGCTCTTTTGCAACTTCTTCACAAAGAGAAACGGGGTTTACTGGCTCAAGTTTAAATAGTGCGGAATCGCGCTGAGCAGTGCGAGTCATGTCTCCTGTTAGGCGTAGCGCACGTTCACTCGTGAGCGTCATTTGACGCGCCACTCGCTCTACATCACTTGCCGATAAGCCGCCCGCCTCTATAGAAAGCGAAAGCTGCCGTAAAAGTGCAAGAGGCGCCTTTAGTTCATGTGCCGCAACCATAACCATAGCCGGACTATCAAGTGACAGTCCGGCTATGGTTATTGTTTTTTTACTAGTCCCCTCACTCATAGCTACTCCTAGTGTAGCATGGGGATGTAACGCTACGCACTAGTTCTTCTGGCGAATAGTCTTGATAAGATCTTCAAATTCTGGCTTAAATACATCCGCATCGGTACGAATAGTAACTGTCTTATCGTTACACTTAAACAGTACTGCGTCTCCACGAATTTTCTTTGAGAAGTTTCCAGTCAGACGCGTAAAATCGTTACCATCTGAACTAGAAGTACTTGACCTTAAATCACCCTTAGTGACAAGGCCCTGATAAGAATCAAGCACCTTATCGAGCTGTTTCTGCTCAATAGTAAATCGAAGTGCAAATTGCTGATCCGAAGACACCGGAGGTACAACATCTCGATGGAAGTATGCTTCATAATCACCACCGTTTGCAACATCTTTGTTTACATATGAGCTCCATGTCTTTGGATAGTCAAACGTGACACGGCAGTAGTCTACTGGGCCAACAAATTGTTTATAGGGGGCTTTCTCTCGCTCGGCAAATTTCTTTTCATCTTCTTCTTGCGTCGCTTGTCGCTCTTCAGTTCGCGCCGTTGCGACACGAGTGTCGACATTATCCTTTGCGTCGCTGTAGCTTACAAATGCCCAAATACCAAACGAACCGAGTCCAAGTACGAGCACCGCGAGTCCAATAATTGTAACCTGAGCGCCGGAGATAGAGCCTCGCTCATTGCTGTGTGTTTTATAAAGTTTCATGAAGCCATTATACTTGTGCTTTACTCTACTGTAAAGGGCTCACCTGATAGAGACAAAACCCCGCCTCAGTCTTAAGAGCCTCTTTGTCCTTCACCGGAAAACCAAAGCTCATAAAATATATTGGCTTCGCCAAACGGTTTACCTCTTCTTGTACTTTTTGATACATTTTTTCTATATCCCGCGACTCGCCAAATGTATAAACAATCGTTGTTTCATCAGGCAAAGACACTCGCCAAAAATCCGCCAAATAAATTTTTACAAGCGGATTATTCCGTGACAATAACTTAGAGATCACCACCAAAAAAGGATTCAGCTCGTAGCCGATAGCTCGCGCCCCACATTTGGCGGCCTGGCGAAGGACAACCCCATCGCCTGAGCCGATATCGACAAGTAGATCGCGTTCACTAAGAGGATAAACATCGCGAAACCCCTGCTCGAGATTTTTACGCAATGTTGGCACATACGGCGCACCGCGGAACACCACGAGCCCAAAAACCAGAAGTATCGTTGCTACCACTATAACGATAGCGACAAACATCACACACTATCTTGATCAAACTTCTGCTTGATCACTGTAATAGTGTTTTTCATTTCAGCCAAATCGTTCTCAATCTCGCTCGCGAGCATCTCAGCCTGCTGGAATCTCTCGACTGCCTGTTCTAAAATAAAATCTTCACTATCGAACCAAGCCACAAGCTGGTTGAGGTCATCGGTTTTCTCTTGGATTGTTTTACTTGCTTCTGACATCTTTTACCTCTGCCTTAATTATAGCGCGTATCGTCTCTATTTCGATAGTGCTGCCAACTTTCGCCTCACCCCTCAAAAGCGCATAGCCTCGCCGCAATACCACTTCTGGATTGAGTTGCGCGAGCACTTTTTTTGATTGACCAATTTGATCCTCATGCATTTTTACTTTATCTTCTATACGCGTCAATGCATAAAAAACGAGCTCGCGAACACCGAGTACCTGCTTCTCGACGACCGATTGAATTTTAGGAATAAGCGATCGCATCTGATACCGAACACTCCGCTGAACCTCTGCTTTATCAGGAACGAGTATTTGTGCAGCGTTACTTGGCGTTGAAGCTCGCCTATCCGCCACCATATCCGCAAGGCTCTCATCGGTTTCATGCCCCACCCCTACGAGTGTCGGGACTCGACTTGCTGCGATCGCCCTCACAAGTCGCTCGTCGTTAAACGCGCTTAAGTCGTCCGCGCTACCACCGCCACGGATAAGTGCGAGTACTTCTGGTGGCCGCTCTAGGCTGTTGAAATACTCAATAGCGCGTATTATTTGATCTGGCGCAGCCTCACCCTGTACCTGTACTTGTGCAACCTGCAGCTCAAGACCACCCCATCGATCGTCTAAAATCTTAACAAAATCCGCATATCCAGCAGCCTGGGTACTGCTAATAACACCGACATGAGTAGGCACTCTTGGTAGTGTTCGCTTGCGCTCATCATTAAATAAACCTTCGTTTTCAAGTTTTGCTCTTAAAATCTCAAAACTTTTCTTTAAACTACCCTCGCCACTTGGTCGAATCGACTTCACAGTGAGACTAAACTTACCCCAGTTTGTTAACTTAGGTTGTGCAACAACAACGACCTTCATTCCGTCCTCAATAGGCATACGCAATTGAAAAGCCATCATAAAGCAACCGACACTCGCCTGTACATCCTTCAAATCAAAAAAGACAAACTTACCCTGATTAACCTTAAACCCAGATACTTCACCCTCGATGACAACACTCGGATATGCATATTCGAGTGTTTGATTTGTAACAGCGATAAAGTCGCTGACACTAAATGTCGGTGTTTTTTCCATACCGAATCAATGACCTTTGATAAAAAATGTATCCAAAAATAATTGTTCCAAGCAAAAGGATTACGCGCGTCAGCACAATACCTGCAATGGCCGTTCCTTGTGAAAGTCCCGCTACTGCCAAAAATGCAACCATGATCGCCTCATATGCCCCGGCTCCGCCAGGAGTCAGAACGAAAAATCCAGCCATACTTGCTACGCCATATGCAATAAGGATTGGCGCAGGGTTTACAACCTCCCCTAACGCCAAGAAAGTGATAAAGAACAAAGCCGCATCCATCGCTGTATATAGTAATCCCCATAGAAATGGCTTTACAAGCAATTTTTTATCGTGCCGTAGTTCTAGAAAATCCCGATGCATCTCATCAAAAAACGTATCAATGACTGCCGGCTTTACCAGCTGATGTTTTTTGCCTCTTGTCACCTTTCGGACAATATAGCTACTCTTCTTAATGAGCCACTTACTAAATCGATCAGTGCGTCGTTGGCTGCTGAACAAAAAAATTGCTCCGCCAATAACTATAGTCATGCCTACAATGAGAAGCGCACTACTCAATATAATCCAGCGATTTATATTGCCATCTATCGTAACTACAAACAAAGCCACGAGCAGTAAAGCAGTAAACGACACAAAGCCCATAGCATATTTAACAACCTGCGCCATTGTCGCTCGCCCAGCCGGTATACCCAAGTGACCGAGTCGCCATGTCAGATATGACATACCGCTCACTCCACCGCTTGGAAGAACATGGTTTACGAAGTTAGATTCAAGGGCAATCGATGTCAGCTGAGCCCTCGAAGCCTCTCGCATCTTGCCCTTATCTCGTAGGTACGAAAAGATCATTTCTGCACCTGCATAGTAGACAATAATCTGCCCTGGAATAAGCAGTAAAAGAATCCAAATATTCACTTTTCCAAGTAAACTCCAAGCATGCACTAGTTCATGGCGTGAGAAGTACAGGATTACTGCAATCAATAAAAAAGTAATGACACTCAACCAAGCTCTAAACGACATATCTATCTTTTATTATACACCCGTAGGTCCTTAACCTGTCGATAAACTTAAAAACTTTTCTCACGCACCTATCAGGAGAACCCATAGCCAACCTCGTGATCTGATGTTATACTTACTACTATGTATATAGCACTTCTTGGACGCCAACCAGCACTTGGCATGGCTGAGCTTGAAAAAGTTCACGGCGACGTAAAATGGTTCTCTGATCACTCTGCAGTAATCACAACCGATGAGTTCTCTATCGAAAAACTTGGTGGCACCCTAAAGGCGGGTCGAATCGTCGCCACACTCCCTCGGGGTGATTGGCGCACGAGTAGTATGAAGCTCGTAAAAGCCTACACCGATGCATGGTCAGGAGTTGAAGGAAAAATCACTCTTGGCATCAGTGCATACGGGTTTGACATCTCCCCTCGAGATGTGCAAAAAACAGGGATTGTCCTCAAGCAGAAGCTCAAGAAACTAGATGTTAGTCTGCGACTCATTCCAAATCAAGAGATTGCGCTCAATACCGCAGCAAGTCACCACAACAAACTTGGCCTATCAAGCAATAAAGTAGAGCTTCTTGTTGTGCGCGCCCGCAACGGCAAAGTTATTATCGCAGAAAGCACTGGTGCTCAAAACATCACCGCGCTTGCCCGTCGCGACCAAGAACGCCCGAAACGAGATGCGTTTGTCGGTATGCTCCCTCCTAAACTAGCGCAGATGATGATCAACCTCGCAACACCGGACAGCGTCGATAAAGACTCGCGAGCGTTAAGGATTCTTGACCCTTTTTGCGGTACTGGGGTGATCCCCCAAGAAGCTCTACTACTTGACTATGATGCGTATGGTACCGATCTTTCCGAAAAGATGATTGCCTACACTCAGACAAATCTTGAATGGTTAAAGAAAACGCACCATATTGATGAGCACACATGGGAACTAAAGGCCGATGACGCCATGACAGCGCGTTGGACTCAGCCCATAGATGCCGTTGCATGCGAGAGTTACTTAGGTCAGCCGTTTAGTGCACCGCCATCTCCAGGCAAGCTCACTGAAGTGCGCGGCAATTGCAATAAGATCATTACAGCCTTTCTCGAAAACATAGGCCCGCAGCTTGAATCCGGTACGCCACTGTGCGTCGGTGTCCCCGCATGGCGTAGTACTGATGACAGCTTCACCCACCTGCCGTTGATCAATACTCTCGAACAGCTTGGCTTTACTCGTCATGAATTTGCGAACGTTCGCAACGAAGAACTCCTCTATGCGCGTGACGATCAAGTTGTCGCCAGGGAGCTCCTCGTCTTACGTAAAAAATAAATAGTCTTTCTAAGATTTGACGCCGGACTTCACCTCAAACAGGGGTTGACGAAAGCTATTTTATCGCTTACAATGGTACAGATTGATTTAGCAACTATAAGGAGTTTGCCCTATGTCACATGTCAAAGCTGGTGGTTCTAGCAAAAACATCCACAATAACGCCGGTCGCCGTCTTGGCGTCAAGCGCTTTGGTGGCCAAAAAGTTCGTGCAGGCGAAGTACTCGTTCGTCAAACTGGTAGCTCAAAGATTGCTGGTCCTGGTACTTTTATCAGCCGCAACTTTACTATCCATGCTGCCGTTGATGGCGTTGTCGAGTTTGCAAAAGTTCGAAAGAGCAAGTTTACAGGCAAGACCGTTCCACGTACGCAAGTTATCGTAAAGTAACTACGACACTAAAACCGTAAAATAGCACAGATTTATCTGTGCTATTTTAGTGCTAACTCCTATATAGAAAAAATAACACCCGATAGTGGGTGTCATTTGCTGCATAGATAACGTACCTAGCTTACTGCAAGTCCGAGATGATGCCTCACCCGGTCAACAACATCACCAATAACAACCTGTGACTTTACAAGATAGTCGTCAACACCAAGTGCTTCTGCGCGCTCTTTATCTTTCGGTTGGCTTAGCGCTGTCAGCATAATAACTCGAATATTCATAGTCTCTGGAGTATTTCGAAGAATATCAAGTACATCAAACCCACTAATCTTCGGCATCATCGCATCAAGCAAAATAAGGTCAGGCTTGAACTCTTTTGCTGCTTGTAGCGCTTGCTCGCCGTTATTTACTTCAAGTGTCTCGAAGTCTTCAAGTTCAAGTCGGGAGCGATATACTGCAGCCAATGCAATATCGTCTTCGACAAGTAGGATTTTCTTTTTTGGTTGGTCTTGCATAGTGTCTCTATAGTACTACAGATCACTCATAAGGCACAAGCTTATCTATTACTGCAGCTTAGATTGCGCCGCTTCGAGCTGAGGATCTCGGCCCGCATTCACATCGTCTCTCGTCATTTCAATCTTCTCGTTCGGCTGGATACCCTCTTTGTTGATGTTTTTGCCGTTCGGCGTATACCAACGTGCAACCGTCACCTTCAATACAGCACTGTCTGGTAGTGAGATAAGCTGCTGCACACTTCCTTTACCAAACGTCTTCTCACCTATCAGCGTTGCTGCTTTATGATCCTGAAGTGCACCGGCTACGATTTCGCTCGCACTCGCGCTACCACCGTTTACAAGCACGACTGTGGGCATTCCTTCTAGGATGGGGTTATTTCCAGAACGAAGTTCGTCTGTCACTTTTTCACCGCGTCGCTCACTAACGACCACCTTATCGCGAAGCCACAACCCTGACACATCTTGAGCAGCACCAAGAACACCTCCACCATTATTACGAAGATCAAGTATAACCTTTTCAACGCCTTGGTCTTTGAAACTTTGCGCCGCTTTTCGCGCAAGATCGGTCGTCGTGCCATCAAACCGACTAATCGTTAGCACGCCCAATTTACCATCAATACGCGACTCTACACTTGGACTATTGATGGTATCTCGTGTCACCGTAAACTCTTTGACCTCTCCGTCCCTAAGAACAGATAGCTTCACTGTCGTGCCGGCCTCACCCTTGATCTTCTCTACCGTCTTATTGACCGTCCATTCACTCGTCACCGCTTCATCATTCACCTTGACGATAACATCGCCCGCCTCTATGCCCGCTTTTAGGGCAGGACTATCTTTCAAAGGACGAATGACTGTAGGCTTATCGCTACGTAGCCCTATCTCAGCCCCGATTCCTGCGCCAACATTACCATTCAAATCGTCATCAAATGATTTCGCCTCTTTTTGACTCAGAAATACCGTATAATCATCACCCGCAGACGCAACAAGTCCACGGCTCGCGCCATCTTTCATTGCCTGCTCGTCAAGCTCGCCATTAAAATTAGCCTTCAATTGCCGATACGTTTCTTGCACGTTAGACAAGTCAATCTCACCCGAGGCGACCCGAAGCCCAAAGAACGGCCCCACTGTCCCCATAATCTGATCATTGCGCGTTCCCGCCCCATAACCGACCACGACAGCTACGCCAATAATAAGTACAAACGTACTTGGCATCATACTCCATTTTTTCTGCTTTGCTCGTTTTGGCGTCACATCCTTCGGCGCTTCAGTCACTCTATACTCCCCTTCAGTCATTCCGTTTACTAGGAATTTAATTCCCTACTAGTATAGCGCACCCCTCAAGGAGTGCGCTATACTACTTTTGCTTTAATTCAGCCTAGAAATAAATGTATACGTCGTAAGCACGAGGTGATACATTGTACATCTCGCTATAGTGACCCCAGCCACTACCGCCAGCATTGAAATAGTTATACTGACTAATATTTATCGTGCCGTCGCTATTGACGCTTTCAACCCATACGACGTGACCATACTGTCCGGCCATAATTACGCCGACAGAGCCCGCACGAGGAGTTGTCCCGGTACCAATGCCAGCGGCACGAGCGTTGCCTGGCCACTGATTAGCATTGCCTCGACCACCCCAGTATGGCATATAGCCGTTCTTCTGGAATACTTTCCAAGCAGTATAGCTTACGCACTGGCGAGAATACATACCCCAATTATCAACTACAGGGTTGTAGTAGTCAGAGTTAGCGAGATTTGCTGGATAGCCGCCCTTTCGTGGATCGCCCGCTACTGCCTGTGAACCGCCACCACCACTTGCTGCCGCAGCACGTCGCATTGCAGCTTCAATCGCTGCCTGCTGCTGTTCTTGCAGTTTCTGCTTTTGCTGTTCACGTTCTCCGGAAAGATTATGATAGGCGGCCTCTTCTCCGCGAGTCTGAGCAACAAGACTTGCTTGTTCAGCTTCTTTTTGTGCCAATACTTCTCGTTGAGCTTTTTGGTCTTCTAGGTTACGCTCAACAGCAGTTTTCTGCTGCTCAAGCTGCTTCTTTGTTTTTTTAATGTCGTTAATAGTCTTAGTTAACGTATCACGAACAGAAGACTGATACTCCTGCTTATCAACGTATTCACCGATGTTTTTGCTACTCGCAAGCATTTCAAGTGTCGAGATTTTGCCATCGACATAAAGACTCGCAATTGTATCTCCAAGTACGTCTTGATTTGTTGCAATGCTTTTTTCATTTGCCGCAATATCAGCTGTCAATTTATCAAACTCAGCCTGCTTGAGGTTGATTTGAGCTTGAATCGTATTTTTTTGGTTTGTTAATGCATCAACAGCCTGCTGGAGTGTATCTGCTTTTCCTTTTAGTTCATTTGCTTTTGTCTGGTACTGATCAATTTCGTTTTGTATCGTTTTTATTCGTTCATCGAACTCATCCGCCTTTACGACTTTTCCTATCTGGATAGGAGTAGCAACTGCCATCAATATGGCTATTGCGACTAGTGACGCTTTCACGGCAAAAGAAGTGTTCGAAACTGGTGTGGTGGACCGTTGTTTCATTACTTACCATCCTAGCATAAGCAGGATAAAATGTCCAGACCTTAGCAGCAGGCCTATCTACCTATTTTGAAAGCGTAAAAGTACGACACCGGAGTTTTGTACGTTCATCGTACTATACTGCCCTGTTCCATAGAAATTGTACTGGCTAACAAACATAGTATTACCCGAAACTGATTCGACAATCATGACGTGTCCGATAGGAGCAAAGCTACCTGAAGCAGGAAGTACGACAACGTCTCCACGCTGGGGCGAGTAGACACGCATTGCACCACTCCATGTGACCGCGCTTACAGGCCAGTCAGTCGCATTACCATCACCTCGGAAGGGATTCACCTTCTTATTGAAACGTTTTTCAAGTGCCCATGCGACGTAGCTAACACATTCTCGGTTATACAGATTCCATGGATCAACCATTGTGTCTTGCGCCTGACAATACGGATATCCGCCAGAACAGCCACCTGCACCGTTACTAGGGCTAAGATTAGAGTAGCTAAAGCTTCCGATAACTCCCGAGTTACCTCCCCCGCCTTTACTCACAAGACTTTGATAATACGCCTGTTGTTGTGATGTCACCTCCGCCATCTGGCTTCGGGTACTATTTACCAGCTGCTGATATGCAGCCTCTTCTCCGCGAGTCTGCTCAACAAGTCGTGCCTGCTCGGCCTGTGTTGCGGCAAGTTGTGCATTTTGGGTAGCAAGATCAGCAAGCACTTTCTCTAGATCTTTTCTATCAGCATCAAGCTTTTTCTTCAGTGCCTTAATCGTATCGATTGATTTCTTCAGCTCATCGCGAACTGAGCTGCGATATTCTTGCTTGTCAATAAAATCACCAACATTATGACTACTCGCAAGTAGCTCAAGTGAGGATATCTTTCCGTCGACGTAAAGACTCGCCAATGTGTCACCCAGAACATCCTGCGCTTGTCCCATCTTTTTTTCATTTTGTGCAATTTCTTGCACGAGCTGATCATGTCTTGTCTGGCTAATCGAAATCCTTGCTTCAATAGCACTTTTCTGCGCAGTAATCTCATCGAGTTTATTTTGTAGTGTATCCGCCTTTGCTCTTAATTCATTTGCCTGAGCCTGATACTGGTCAGCCTGTGCGCGAAGAGCACTGAGTTGATTATCATACTGATCAGCAAATGCTTTATCAGTATAGGCAATCGGCGCTGCAA
Organism: Candidatus Saccharibacteria bacterium GW2011_GWC2_44_17; assembly: GCA_001029695.1. Taxonomy (GTDB): domain Bacteria; phylum Patescibacteriota; class Saccharimonadia; order Saccharimonadales; family Saccharimonadaceae; genus 2011-GWC2-44-17. The sequence goes on along the minus strand of CP011211.1, from coordinate 949,225 downwards.
TCATCATAAGAATCGCTACTGCAAAAGCAGAGAGTCTCGTGACATATCCTACCCTGTTATTATGCGTGGTGGCGTGTTTGATCATCTTATTTATCCTATCATAAGCAATATAGCCTAAGCAAAAACTTAAGCTGCTTTTACGTTAAATTTTCAGATACTTTCGTGTCGCAAGAAGTGAGGAAATAACTCCTATGAGTGCTCCGGCAAAAATCATACCAATAAGAACAAATCCAAGATAAAGAGTTGCTGCATCAATAGTCGGTCCAACAGCAACCTCATAGCTCTCAAGCTTCTCTTTCGAGCCATAGAGCGCCGCCATACCCAACCCCGTAGCAAGAATCGCCGCAATAAAGCCGTACACGACAGCCTCAACAACAAATGGGCCGCGAATAAAGCTTCGGTCTGCACCAATAAGCTTCATCATCTGAATCTCTTCCTTACGATTAAAGATAGCCATGCGAATCGTATTAAAGACGATAAGCGATGATATAACGATAAACACTGCGCTGGCTGCTAATCCAACCTTTTCCGCGAATCCCACCCAACGGCCAATATTCTGTATGGCAGTACGTCGCTCACCACTAAAAGATGCAGCACGATTTGGATCTGCAAGCGCTTTATATGTCTGATTATTTTTAACGAAGTTATCTAACTCGGAAGGGTTGTTAATGTCACTGATACTTACACGAAACGTCCCTGGGAGTTTATTGGTTGCTTCGTTGAGCGCATCCAGAGTCTGGTCATCTTTGACGTTTGCAGCAGCAAAGTCCTTACGAGCTTGTTGAGGACTTATATACGTCACTTCTTTTACGCTACCGAGCTTTTTAAGCTCCTCGCTCACTTTCTTTGCCTGATCGTCAGTCGTATCCGTTTTAACGTAAATTGACATATCTACTTTATCTTTGATTTGATCAACTGTGTCGACAAGCACCTGCCGTGCAGAAAGTGTCACAAAGATAATCAACAGTGTGATTGTCATAACTGCCGTAGCCGCAATCGTCAGCCACGCATTACGGCTGAAGTTATTGACTCCGTAGCGGCACATACGAACAAACGTGAGCCACTGGCGACGTTTGCGTTTTTGCTGTGAGAACGCTTTTGCGTCAAGTTTACGTTTTGCCATTACTGTCTATAGCTCCCCTGCGCCTGATCGCTTGTAATCTTTCCATGTTCAATAGTAATCACGCGACGCTGCAATTTATTAACGATCTCTACGTTATGAGTCGTCAGAAGAACCGTTGTTCCGTATTTGTTGATCTTTTCAAGTAAGCGAACAATATCCCAACTATGACGAGGATCAAGGTTACCCGTTGGCTCATCGGCAATAAGAATTTTTGGCTGACGAACAACTGCACGAGCAATCGCCACACGTTGACGCTCTCCGCCAGAAAGTTGGTGTGGAAAGTTCTTTTCTTTACCCTTCAATCCAACAAGTTCAATCACCTTAGGGACTGTATTTTTAATCTCACGATTTGTCATGCCGGCGATCTCAAGAGCGAACGCGATGTTTTCAAATACCGTACGCTGTGGGAGCAACTTGAAGTCCTGGAAGACAACGCCAATCTTTCGTCGAAGTAGTGGAATATGTTTATCCTTGAGTGTATCGTAGTCAATTCCACCGACAACAATCTTACCGCTACTTGGCTTCTCTTCTCGAGTTAGCAACTTAAGAAGCGTAGATTTGCCTGCTCCGCTTGTGCCTACCAAGATGACAAACTCTCGAGGTTCAACGTGAAGACTCACGCGATTAATTGCCGGCTTCATGTCCTTGCCGTACGATTTAGTTACCCTATCTAATAGAATCATTACTTATAGTATTATAGCATAAGTTTTGTGTGAAAAGTCGATCCAGCCTACCGTCTACCAAAATACAACAAGCCAGCGAGAAGCCAAAATAGACAGAATGCACCGGCGATTGCCGTGAATAGTGGAAGTCCCAGCAAAACAATAGCTGGCATTGAGAGTGCCGTGACAACACCTCCGCCCATGAACGGCTCAAACAGAAGTTGTTTATAGCCAAAGCTCTCCACCGCTCCTGTGCGCTGTTTTGGGTCAACAATCTGAGCAAAGAGGAGTCCAGTTGCCGTCGTCCCCATTGACTGACCGGCACTGACGATCGCATTTGAGAACCAGTGTTTCTTAAACATAAAACGACCAAGCACCAAGAAACAAAACAATACCCAAAGAACACCTGTGGCTGCCAGAATAACAAAGATCCAGCCATCTCGTGAGATGAAATCAAGAGACATTGTTCCAATAGCGGTTACAATGAGGATACTCAGTGCCGCCGCGCAGATCAGTTCAACCACAGGTCGCGATACGTGCCATTTAAACTTCGTCCAAATAATCTGAGCTGCCATACCCCCAAACATACAGAAGGTAAACACAGGCATATAGCCAAACACTTTCACGCCATTCTGTCCCCACCAGGCATTTTCGATCTGAAGCAAAAGCCAATGAGTCAAGAGTCCTAACCCCACCGCAACTGCAATGAGAATAATATGAGAAACGAATCGCCCAATTGTTATCTCCTCGCGAAGTTGAACACCTTTTTGCTTAAGTTCGTGGATAATCCGTCGATGGTATATCTTATTCTGAATCTTCTCGACTGGACCGCCCTCCTTGAAATGCCCCCGACGACGCCCCCAACTTATCAAAATAAAACCCGATACCAACGCACAGACAAGACTCGTCGTTGCAAGCGCCACCGTAATCTCTTGGCCAGCGGCAAAATTCAGCTCATGGAACACTGGTATCATACCAGCAGCTGTGCCATGACCACCTTCAAAGCTCACTTCTATCAAAGCTGCCGTGAGCGGCGACGCTTGAAAAAGTGGTATCAGGATAAACAACGTCACCAACCCGCCTAACGCATAGTAACCCCAAGCAATTGTTTGACCAAACGCGGCTTGCGGGCTTGCAACCTGCCACATGCGTTTCAGCGAAATAAGCGGGCGTGCAAGGAACAGACCCGCAAAGACAACATTGATAAGTAATGCCGGGAGTGGAGACCACGTCCCGTAGTATTCTTTAGGGATCTCTCCGAGTAGCTGCGGTCCAAGCGCAAGAAGCAACAACCCTGCGGCAACACTGGCAGGCAAGTATGCCTTTCGAATAATAGGTAATTTAACAAAAATATAGCCAACCACAAGGGCTGCAACTAATAAGCCATAGGCAATAAGGGTATCCGTAAGCATTATTATCTACTATATCAAATCAGCTTTAAAATACCAGTCTACTCGCCTATTTGACTCTCGAGATATGCTTCAATAAAGCCATCAATCTTACCGTCAAGAACACCACTCGCATCGCGATCTTCATGCTTCGTGCGAGTATCCTTAACAAGTGTATATGGATGAAGGACATAGTTGCGTATCTGAGATCCCCAGTTCGCTGACTCCCCCGCTTGCAAATCGCTAATACTCTCCGCATGTTGCTCCATACGAAGTGCCGCAAGTTTTGATCTCAAAATCTTCATAGCCGTTTCTTTGTTTTGAAGCTGTGAGCGCTCATTTTGGATCGCCACGACAATACCTGTCGGGACATGCGTTATTCGCACAGCACTATCTGTCGTATTAACACTCTGCCCGCCATGACCACCCGCGCGATAGACATCAATTTTTAAATCTTTATCTTCGATCTTCACTTCATCTGGAGTATCAATTTGTGGCAGCACCTCCACAAGAGCAAAGCTCGTTTGTCGTAGGTTATCACTATTAAACGGACTCAGTCGCACGAGTCTATGGACGCCATTCTCCGAGCGAAGCCTGCCATACGCATACGGTCCGACAAATTCAATCACACTCGTCTTAAGTCCAGCCTCATCTCCGCTAGAGCGTTCGATTTGACGGGTCTCTATGCCCTGCTTTTCCGCCCAGCGTAGGTACATCCTTTCCAGCATTTCAGCAAAATCCTGCGCATCAAGTCCCCCGACGCCAGCACTAAGCCTTAAGATGACATTGTGATCATCATATTCACCGTTAAACAGGAGCTCTTTTTTGCGCTCACTAAATTCCTTTTCTAGCGCATTCACTTGTCCATCAAACTCTTTCAGTAGACTGTCGTCTCCAAGCTCCATGAGCTCAACAATATCTGCAGTCTGCGCGCGAAGTGTCCGCCACGGCTCAACCATACTATGGAGCGCTGCAAGTTGCCGGCTCTTCTCTTGGGCGTCTGTTGGATTATTCCATATCTCAGGACGTGCAAGATCCTCTTCGAGACGGACAGCTTTGTTGCTACGATCATCAATCGCCAATTGTCCATACGCGACATCAATCGCATCGCGTAACTGTGTTACACGCTTAATGAGTGGTTGCATGAGCCTCTTTTTGCGCCGGCGGAGTAATCAGGTATGTAGAATTATCAAGATGCTGCAACCGTCGAACAAGGAAAGGATGACTACTAAACGTTTGCGAAAATCGGTTAAACGTACTTTCTGTATTAATAACCTGCCACTGGCGAGCAACATCATTAAATGATGCGGCAACATCCGGGCCAACATGCACTTTTACGAGAGAGTTTTTCACAAGTTCCACATCCTTAAGGTAGCAAAGTGCAAGCCTATCAGCGGTAAGCTCAGCGCGACGACCCCAAAATGCGATTAGCCAGCTTGTCAGTCCACCAATGATAGGTAGGGCTGTCAGAATTCCAAGGTATGCGTTCCATTGAGTATGGTGGTATTTTACATGCGCCATTTCATGCACCACTACGGCTTTTAGCTCTTCTTTCGAAAGATACCGAATAGCACCAGAGTTTAGCATAATATTATATGGCGTCTTAAATCCAATCGCATATGCATTAATGACAGGGTCTTGAGTAATAAAAATCTCAACACGCGGCATCTGCAAGTCTTCGGCAACCTTATTACTCCAATCACGAAGCCATGCGTAATTGCTATACTCAACCTGCAGAGCGTTTCCAAGAAACGATTGGCGCATAACGCGAATCGTAACGAGCAGAATCACCAAAAATATTCCAAGGAAAAATGCGTAGAATCCAATCCCAAGAAGATAGTCAACAACCGTACCGACCTCACCGGTATACTCATCTCGCATAAACTCACTGCCGGCAATAGTAAGTAGTAGCCCCATTAAGAAAAATACAAATAGCACTACTCCGATACCCACAAGTATACTAATCAATACGACGAGATCACTCGAACGACGCGCTTTAGTGACAGCTTCATTTTCTGGTTGTTGTTGCATGGCTCTCCCCTTTTATTTTCTCTATTATATCAAAGCGCCTGAACGGCAGCGATAAACTGGTCACCACGATCGGCGTAGTTCTTAAACATACCAAAACTTGCGCATGCTGGACTTAGTACCACAACATCGCCTGCGATAGCCGAGGCGTGCGCCTCTCCCACCACTTGCGTCATCGTCACTTCACTGCCAAGATTTTCAGTGGCTACCCCATGTTCATCGAGTGCGGCCGCGATACGCGCCGCTTCATCCCCAATCAGAATAATTTTTCGTATATTACTCCGCTGCGCCACCTTCGCAAAATCTGTAAAATCAGCACCCTTTGTTGACCCACCCATAATCAACACCTTTGGCTCTGAAAAAGCAGCCAGCGCCGCTGAAGCACTTCCAGGAGTTGTCGCAATACTGTCATCATAATAACGAACCTCATTGACCGCTCTCACGAACTTCAATCGGTGAGGCAAACCTGAGAAATCTCGGAGACCCCGTTCTACTGCAGAAAAATCATCGGTAAATAAAAGACTTGCCGAGATTGCCGCACAGGCATTTTCTTGATTATGCGCCCCTGGGAGCTGCAATGCATTGAGTGGACAAATCTGTATCGGCTCCGCACTTTTTCGTGATGCGAAGAAATTCTGCCCATCTACAAAGGCAACCGACACCCTGTCGTTACGCTCATTGACTGTATTATACGGCAATACCTGTTCGTCATTTTCCGTAGTCAGTGAAGTTGCTATTTGCTTGGAGAAAACATTCGTTGGATGATAGAAACATACGTCTGAGTCTTTTTGATGGACGCGGATATTCGCTTTTGCTTCTATATATTCCTCAAAAGAGGCATGGACATCAAGATGATCAGGCTCCATGTGCAGCACAACTGCAACGGATGGGGATCGCTCTAGGTCCCATAGTTGAAAACTACTCAGCTCATACACAACGATATCTTCAGCGGAGATTTTAGGCAGCACATCAAGCGCGGGTACTCCGATATTACCAACAAGATGCACCGTTTTTCCTGCCGCTCGAAGGATACTCGTAATAAGACTACAGGTCGTCCCCTTACCTTTGCTACCCGTCACTCCGATGATCGGAGCTGGGCACTCAGCAAAAAATTCATTCGTCGCGGACCATACCTGTCCATCAGTAGAAATCTTAGAGGGTGCGAGCCCAGCTGTTCGGACGACAAGGTCAAATCCATTTAATCGAGCGAACGCGTCCTCACCGAGTAGCAGTGCGGCGTCATCGGGAGCATCGTCAAGCTCTAGCCTTTCATCTGCGATCGTCACGAAGTCACCACGTTTTAAGTAATACTCGTAGTTGGATTTGCCTTCGGCTCCGTATCCTGCGATCACAACATTCATAGCGCTAAATACTCCTATTATTTTTTCACAAACAATGTCTCAAGCTTACTACTAAGCTCAACAATATCCTGCTTTTCACCACTACTCACTCCCGCAAGTACTGATATATTATGATCGATGAACTCGCGAGCGGTATTGATCATCACGTCACGAGAAGTATGTGTTATCGATTCAGGTACCTTCTCATAATCCTTCACCTCACCGTCAGCAAAATAACGATTCGTGTAAAAATTACTAATTTGCGCCACTGTCTGTGCGCCCATCTGGTGACGACCGAGTGCGTATGACTTTGCCGCATCAATCTCTGCCTCTGTAATCTTACCGTCGAGAACTTGCCCAAGCTCACGAACGATGATATCAAACAGCGCACCTGATGTTTCGAGGTTTACTTGTCCTCCAAAATCCCAGCTACTGTCGTGGAACCCTACTGACGTGTCACTAAACATACCATAAGCGAGGCCTTTTTTGCGTGCCGCACCGTAGATCCGTGAATGCATTGTACCTGTCAAAATATGATCCAAGCAGTTCATAGCATCAGACTCTTCATCTGACAATTCACGTGGAGCAATCATAGACCAAGCAAACGTAAGGTTGGATGCTTCTTTGCGGCGAATCAACGTTGGGTTGCCCGCAGAAAATAGATCGTGTGGCGCATCGAATCGCTCACCCTCTTTTAGCTCCCAGTCTTCAAGCTGTCTTTTGATTTCACTTTTTCGTCCATGAAGCTTACCTGCGATGACAAAGCGCATGTTTTTAGCTGTATGCGTACGGTTGTGATGCTCTTTTATATCTTTGAGCGTTACATTAGCAATTGTTTTTAATCGTTGGTTAAATGTGTAGACATCTTCACCGAGAAGTTGCTGTACTTTTGGCCATAACACTCGATTATGATTATTTAAATACCCAGTCAATTCGCTCTTTACGTTACCCTTTTCCGCCTCGAGCTCGTCAGGATTAAAGCGAGGCTGGCAGATAGATACTCGCTGAAGATCGAAGATTCGCTCCCATTCAAAGTCAGCGCAATCCGCGACATAGACCATACTCATATCACTCGTATAGGCATTATGATACGCACCATTTTTTGTAAACTCAGCCTCAAATTCATGCTCATTTCTAAATCGAGCATTTGCACCAAAAGCCATATGCTCCATGATGTGCGCAGTTTCGTAAATATCCTTATTCGCCACATAGCGATTGCCCGCGCGAAATTGAAACTGAAAACTCATCACCGTTGCACCAGGTACATCGATCAAAAGCCCACGGGCACCGTTACTTAAACGTACTTCTTCAACAGTATGCTTCATACAGGCGTGGCCTAGTTACGCTTCTTTTTTCGGTTTTGACGAGCGGTCTTCTTCTTTTTACGCGCATCGTTCTTGATCTTATTTGATTCAGAAACTGTCTTAGCTTTTTTTGTCTTACTAAAGTCGTCATCACGATTCTCTTCACCGCCAGTCACTTCGTTGACACCCTTTTCAACTGCCGATTCAGCAAGTTTTGTAAGCTCAGTGTCATACTCTTCCTCTGCCTGAACAACTACGTCGCTTGGGTGAACATGCATGACAGCACGAAGCACTTCATCGCGAAGTGTCGTCTGAAGACTCTCGAAGAGTTTTTGTGATTCAGCACGGTATTCGACAAGTGGGTCACGCTGTCCAACACTTCGCCAATGAATACCTTCGCGGAGGTGCTGCATATTCTCGAGGTGTTGCATCCAAAGTGTATCAAGCACCTGAAGGTAGACTTCGCGCTCAACTTTTCGAACAATCTCAGGAGTGAGCTCTTTCTCTTTTGCCTCGTATAGCTTCTTGACTGCCTTAAGCGCCTCATCAAAACGAAGCTTATCCTTTTTCTCAAGGCCTATAGCTTCTAGATTTTTATCATCAATCGGGAATACAGAGGTAAATTCTTCAGCAAAGTTTTTGTTATTCTTCGCAGGAACTGCTGTCAGCTCACGCACTTTCTCCTCAAGTAGTCGTTCGATCTCAGGCTTGATATCATCACCTTCAAGGATCTTACGTCGCATAACATAAACGACACGTCGGTGACGGTTGATGACATTATCGTACTGAACAACGTTTTTACGAGTATCGTAGTTGTAGCCTTCAACACGCTTTTGAGCAGCTTCAAGTGTCTTCGATACAGCTTTGTTTTGAATTGGTGTATCCTCATCAACTCCAAGTCGATCCATCAGGCTTGCAATTCGGTCGCCCTGGAAGATACGCATCAAGTCGTCTTCGGTTGAAACATAAAACTGCGTCTCTCCCGGATCACCCTGTCGACCGCCACGACCACGGAGCTGATTATCGATTCGACGTGACTCATGTCGCTCAGAGCCAATTACAACCAGTCCGCCAAGTTCTACGACACCTTCACCAAGCTTAATGTCCGTACCACGACCAGCGATGTTTGTTGCAAGTGTAATTGCACCTTTTTCTCCAGCCTTTGCGATAATCGCCGCCTCGCGCTCATTGTTCTTCGCATTCAAAAGTTCATACGGAATATTCTCTTTATCAAGATACGCCGCAATCATCTCATTTTTTGCAATGGATGCAGAACCGATAAGTACCGGACGGCCAACTTTGTGGTACTCCTTGATTGCTTCTGCAACAGCTTTAAGTTTTCCCTTCTCAGACTTGAATATAAGATCCTCTTTGTCTTCACGAGCAATCGGACGATTCGATGGAATCTGAATAACATCCAGGCTATAGATCTGCTGGAACTCTTCGGCTTCAGTGAAGGCTGTACCCGTCATACCCGAAAGCTTGTTGTACAGGCGGAAATAGTTCTGGAACGATACAGTTGCGAGCGTCATACTCTCCTGAAGCACTGGAACATTCTCTTTTGCCTCAATCGCCTGATGAAGACCTTCGTTGTAGCGACGACCTTGCATCAAACGGCCCGTGTGTTCGTCGACGATAATCACTTCACCATCGTTTGTTACTACGTAATCTTTGTCACGCTTAAAGAGCGTCTGCGCTTTTAATGCCTGATCAAGGTGATAGACAGAACGAATATAATCTGGCGTATAAAGATTTTTTACCCCAAGCATGCGTTGTACTTTCTCGACACCCTCGTCCGTCAGCGAAACACTACGACGCTTTTCATCAAGGATAAAATCATCCGGAACAAGTTTCGCGGCAATTTTTGCAAATTGATGATAGCTATCAGGATTCTCTGCGGCAGGCGCACTAATAATCAGCGGTGTGCGCGCTTCGTCGATAAGCACCGAGTCGGCCTCATCCACAATCGCAAAATTCAGTTCACGCTGACGAAGTAGCTCAACTTCGTTCACCATGTTGTCGCGGAGATAATCAAAACCAAACTCATTGTTTGTGCCATAGGTGACATCAGCTGCGTATGCCTCCTTGCGAGACACTGGTCGGAGCCGGCGCATGCGCGGGTCATCATGCGCATCATTGTCGTACTCACCATCATAAATAAATGAAGCATCGGCGATGATAACACCAGTCGATAGGCCAAGGAAATCAAACAACTCACCCATTTCGCCAGCATCACGCTGAGCTAGGTAGTCATTCACAGTCACTACATGCACACCTTTTTCTTCAAGTGCGTTGAGATAGCTTGGAAGCGTTGCAACAAGCGTCTTACCTTCACCTGTCTTCATTTCGGCGATATTACCATCATGAAGTGCCATACCGCCAATGAGCTGCACATCAAAATGTCGCATGCCAAGTACACGATCACTCGCTTCACGCACAAGTGCAAACGCCTCGGGAAGAATCGTATCAAGCGTCACGCCCTTTTTACCAAGCTTCTTCTTAAGTTCAGCCGTTTGCTTCTTAAGCTCTGGCTTTGTCATCTTGTTGTATTTTTCGGCGAGATCATTAATCGCGTCAACGCGCTTTTCGAGCGCCCTCAAGAGTCGCTTTTGCGGATCGCCAAATACTTTTGTTAACACCTTTTGTCTACTGACCATAGAAATACCCTTGCTCCTGAAAAATAGTCTGAAATTACTATGGTCTAGTATACGCTGTTTTCTCCTGAGATAAAAGCTCCCAGACAAAAAAACACCTCATATTCCTAGAGGTGTTTTTCGACTTACCGTACTATGCGCCAGCTTCTCTTGCGTAACTTCGCTTAAAACGTGCAAGTATACCTCGTTTTCCGACATGCGGAATATTAGTTTCCTTATACTTATGTAGCTGCGAGGCAAGTTTTGCCTCTACAATATCTAGGGCTGCAAGCATATTTACTGTTGAATCTTTCGCGGTGAGTGTCTTGCCTGGCACATGAATGATAACTTCAGCTTCATATTTATTGCCGTGAACACGTCCGACTTCTTTGAGCACGACGTCGGCCGATGCTGACTTTCGAGCGTGCCGTGGAAGATAACGATCGAGCCGTCCGATCTTTTTGATGACGTACTTTTTTGTCGTCTCATCCAGGTCATATTTGACTCCAGTAATGCTGATATTACTAATCATTCGCTATCCTCCTTGGCTTTTATATCCGCGTTGGTTTAGTCCCTTTATTATAGCTCATCCGCTTATGTTTTGCCATGCCTCTAAAAAGCCTGCATAAGAAGCACTTTGACCTTAAATACGTTCTTTGCCACCCATATATGAACGTAGAATCGTCGGGATAATCACATCCCCTTCCGACGTCTGGTGATTTTCGATGATTGCAATCGGCCCACGACTAAGTGGCAGTGCTGTTGCATCATTTGTATGAATCAACTCTATATCACCGCCAGCGCGACGAACACGAGTCTTTAGTCGCCTCGCCTGATAGTCAGTCATATAATCAGCGGTGTGTGTCTCGCGATACGCAGACTGCCCTGGCAACCATGCTTCGATATCAATACCTCGTGCATTCGGTTTACCTATATCTGCAGTACATTTTTGAAGCACTTGATATGGAATCTCGAGAAGAGACATAATTTTCTCCTGAATCGCAACCAATAAGAGATGTTCTTGCAGACCATCATCGCCAGCAGTGAGACTTTCCATCTCGAGCTTATCAAATTGGTGCATACGGAACATACCTTCCATGTCTTTTCCATACGTACCCGCCTCGCGTCGGAAGCTCGTCGCATACCCTATGTAGCGAACAGGTAGCTCTGAGTCGTTAAAAATCTCATCAGCGTGCATACTTCCTAGTACATGCTCTGCGCTTCCCTGTAGCCAGAGATCTTCATCCTCAATCTTGTAGCGGTCATCGCGTGGCTCAAGGCGATCCATTGCGTCATACAGCTCAGTTCGTAGCATAAACGGTGGCAGCACAGGAAGAAACGGCTTATTACTCACAGTAAGGTTATTCTCAGCAATAACCTCATCGATAAATGCTTGGTCAGATAGTTTATCCATAACAAACTGAATCAAAGCAAATTGTAGCTTCACGAGATCACCTTTTAAGTAGGCGAAGCGTGAGCCTGTCACTTTCGCCGCATGCTCCTTGTCGAGCCAGCCCTTTGTTTCGGCAATCTCCGCATGAGACTTTGGCGTAAAGCCATACTGCGCCGGCTCCCCTACTTTCTTAGCAACGACATTTTCATCTTCGGTTGCGCCAATCGGCACGTCATCTGCGGGAATATTTGGGATCTTCTTAAAAAGACTCAGGAATTCATCGTCAATACCATTAAACTTCTCTTCAATCTCTGCAATCTCAACTTTCAATTCGCGACCTCTATCGATCTGTGTCTGGTCCGGCTTACCACCCGACTGCTTCATCGCATCAGCAATACTATTACGCTCAGTACGCAACACTTCGATCTGCTGCTGCAATTCTCGACGCTGCTCATCAAGAGTAAGCACTCTATCGACATCGACATCATAGCCTTTTTGTTTTGAGAATTCTTTGACGCGCTCTGGATTTTCGCGTACGTAACGGATATCTAACATAGTTGCTATTATAGAGGAAAACTACTTTCGTGGGTAGTATCGGCCTATGGGCGTATGTAATATTGACTTTTTAATGCATAAGTAGTATAATAAATAAAGACTTCAGCCCCTACTTACGTTAAGGAAAGTCATGGAAAAAAAGCACGGATCACCCCATCTGGCAAATGTTTTTCATCCAAGAGAGGATATCACCAATAAGGAAGCAACCGTTCGAGGTGCAATACTTGCTGGGATTATCGTAATAGCGTTTTTGGCTATATACGGAATTCTATGTCTCGTAGACAGTGAGTTCTATGCCATCACCAGCGTGAAAATCACCGTTCCAGTGGTGGTGGTTGTCCTCGGCATACTTGCATTCCTATACGGAAAATTTCCAACTTCAGGTATTTTCGAAGACAAGCCTCCTCGGCGCTGAAGCAAAAGCCCTGACCATTCGTGGTCAGGGCGCTTTCATGTCCAATTATAGTTCGCTTTTATTCTGTGCGAAGTGCTTCAATTGGATCAAGTTTTGCAGCTTTTCGAGCTGGCAGAATGCCCGCAGCAATCGCAATAATCATAAGACCGATAATGACACTTGCTACGGCAATAGGATTAAATTGCAGCAACGTCACATCTTCAAGCTTAAGTGCGCTGTTGATGAGTGGGTTGGCGATCAGACCGGCAATAACCGCCATTCCTGAACCAATAGCTCCACCCAAGAAGCCAATCCATGCAGCTTCGAACTTAAAGAGCCTTCCTACGTCACGACGACGCATACCAAGTGCCTTCATCAGGCCAATCTGCTGCGTACGCTCAAGTACACTGATGTATTGAGTGTTGATGATCCCAAAGATTGACGTAAGAACAGCAAGTGCACCAAAGCCAATCAGAATACCCTGAAGTACATTGATAAACGTGTTGATAGCTCCGAGCACATCTTCTGCCGTCTGCGCTTCAAAGCCTTTTGTACTAAGCTCATCTTTGACACTTGTCGCATTCTTCTCATCGTTTACCTGCACCGAAGCAAGCAAGAAGTTACCGTAAGCTCGTGTATCTTTGTTGATATACTCATACAGCTCTCGGGCTGCATCGTTCGATACCAGGAGAGAACCTTGAGCCCTAAATGCAAAGCCAGATTTGCTACTCACTGCCTTCACCTTGAATGGGAATAGTTTGTTCTCAGGTGCACTTACTGGTGCAGATAACTTATCTGCACGGATCTCAACGGTTTTACCGATTGCATCTGATGGATTTGAAAATCCAAGCACCTTTGCATACTCTTCAGTAAGAATGATCTCGTCATTAGCAAGATTACCGTCTACTGAGCCTGCCGCATACTTGAGTGTAACACTCGGACTAAATGTCGAGACTGATTCCACGACGTAGCGATCCTGACCCTCTCGAGTAATATAGCGGACACTTGGGCTATAGTTTGGCGATACTGACGTAACATTATTCAGTTTTTCCATCGCCTTGATGTCGTCCTGTGTTAGATATGCAATATCAGCTGCACCGGGGTTTGACATTGATCCCGCCATCGCGGAGACGCCTGTATCTTCATACTTTTTTGGACCACTATTGGCTTCTGGCTGTTTTTTCGTGACGAGGAGCTCATTTACACTTGTGTTTGCTGTCACGATTTCGTCGGTATATGCGCGCCCACCCTGACCTGCCGCAAGACTAAGCGTAATAGTAAACGCACCTACGCCGATAGCGAGGCTCGTCAATAACGTACGAGCTTTTGCGTTACGAAGACTGCGACCTGCTCGCTTGATTGTATCGGTTAATCTCATGAAACTACCTTTCTGGTATGCTGTTTAGTCGCTGGCTTCGTGTCGCGAATAGACTCAACTTTACCGTCCTTAATATTTATCTGAATATCACACTTCGCCGCAAGTTCAGGGTCGTGTGTGACGATAATCAACGTAACGCCGTTTTTCTTATTATAGCCAAAAAGCATCTTCTCGACCTTGTCACCTGTAACACTATCGAGGTTTCCTGTTGGCTCATCAGCAAAAATAATTTGTGGACTATTTACAATCGCCCTTGCAACAGCGAGTCGCTGCTTCTGACCGCCAGAAAGGTTTTTTGCCTTGCTGCCAATCTTCTCGCTCAGGTCAACACCTTCAAGCGCTGCTTGAATCTTTTTCTTGCGCTCACCGCGAGGTATATCTGCGATTTCAAGAGGTAAACTTACGTTATCGCTCACTGTTTCGTTTGCCTGCACAAAAAAACTTTGAAAAATAAATCCAATCTTACTTGCGCGGAATTTATCAACCTGCTTCGTCTTCAGTTTCAAGATGTCTTCACCGTCGATAACAACCTCACCCTTTTCAGGTCGATCGAGACCGCTCATTGCATGCATCAGTGTTGATTTTCCACTACCCGACTTACCGAGGATTGCGACACTCGCACCATCTGGAATCGTGAAGCTTACATTATCGAGTGCGATAAACGCATTCTGCTTTTTCCCATATGTCTTTGTGACATTCTTTACTTCAATCATAAAACCCCTTTTCTCTATTGTATCATTTAGTTATTCAGTTCGTAGTGCTTCAATTGGATCTAATTTTGCAGCTTTTCTTGCAGGAAAATATCCCGCCGCCACAGCAATCACTACGAGAGTTGCTATCAAGATTAAGCTATTTAGTGGATCAAACAACAAGATCCTTGCTCCTTCGTCCATACCGAGTTGCTCTGATATAAATGGATTAGCCAAGCCTGCTATCAGAGCAAGCAATGTGCCGGTCAGCCCGCCAAGCAAGCCCACAAGCGCAGCTTCGTATCGAAATAGCTTTGCGATATCTCGACTGCGAACACCGAGCGCCTTCATTAACCCGATTTGCTGTGTCCTCTCGAGCACTGATATGTACTGAGTGTTTATGATTCCAAAAATCGATGCCAAAATGGCGATTGCTCCAAACCCTATCATCCCCCACTGCGCAATCGTGACAAGCTGCATGAGCGTTGCTCGAGTTTCTTCGAGCGAGTACACCTCATACCCTTTTGCTTTTATCGCGGCCTGAACAGCTGCGATATCTGCAGTATCACTTACTCGCACAGATACACCATAATGCTGTCCTTTAGATAGGTTCTCATTTTGATACTCATACATCTTCTTGCCATCTTCTGGCGATAGTCGTACAGCTGGCTCATAATAAATAACTGAGTCCTTCTGCTGGTCAATACCCGCAATCGTCAATGTTGTATCGATGAAACTATCCGTCACCTCTCCCTGCGTATCAAATTGTGAAACACGTATCGTGAGCGTCTTTCCGATCGCTTCTTGTGCTGACCCAAATCCAAACTGCGAAACATACGACTCAGGCAATACAATACCGCCTATCGGTATGACCCCGTTCGGAAGTGCGCCTGCTGCGAGCTTCATGTCGGTTCTGTCGATCCGAACATCCAGTGGAGCGACTAACTTTGCGTATCCACCACCTCTCGTTACAAACTGTGACTCAACTCGATAAAATGGCGTCACTGTCAACACTCCATCGACACGCTTCAGTGCATCGATATCTTTATTTGACAATTTATTTGCCTGTTCAGGAGCTGTATCCTTACCATACTCCTTTAGGCCGGTTGTCGCCTTTGCTACTTGAGGAAATACGTTCAATGCCCTATTATCACCACTCGTTGCGATGGCATCATCCATATATGCCCTTCCCCCAGTTCCAGCAGCCAGCGCCAGTGTCACTGTAAAAGCGCCTACGGCGATAGCAAGACTGGTTAAGAGCGTCCTCATTTTGGCATTCTTTAAGCTACGACCCGATCGTCGCACGATATCATATAGTGTCATCACACTCTCCTTTTATGTAAACTACTGGGTTGGCTCTTCGAGACGTATCTGCGTACAGGCTTCGTTTATTTCATCAGACTGAGCTAGCGGCAGTCCAGCTTTTACTATTGAGTTAATTCGCTCCGCACTAATCGTCACCTTGCTATTAGCAGGACATGATTCAGGCGTATCTAGCGTAAGACGTGTAAGCACTCCTAGATCAATCGATGTGCCGCTTTCGGTCTTTACCGTCACATCGTTGATCGCCGCATCACTGGCGTTCAATGAGCTCCCTTGTGCGAGGTGTGCGTTCAGTGCAATCACCGAGCCCTGAGATATCGTAACGCTCGCATCCCGGTGAGTTATAACTGATAACTCAGGTTGATTTATAGCCGCATACGAAACCTGACCTTCTTTTGCCTCTATCGCCGTAAGGGCTGGGCCGTATATGGTTACCTCTATACTATCCAGGCAATATCCATCCCATTGATTACACTTATTATTCTGCGTATTTTCAATTGAAAGTCGTGCTTCGTCTCCACTTCTCGTAACAGCAAGCTTTGGTCGATTCTTGCTCGCGCTCACTGTTTTTATTTCAGCATATGGAGTATCATTTGTTACTTTGTAGGTAATTTTCGCAGTCGCACTACTCTTACTTTCACTCACAATACGCTTAACGTCACGAAGTTCGGTGGATAGCTCAACTCTTTCTTCGTGAGTAATCGAATCAAGATACTGGTTTCGTACATTTGAGCCATAAAAGCCAATACCAACTGCAGTTCCAAATGTCGTCAACCCTGCCATGGTAATTATTATGGCGCTTACTATCATCGTCTTGCTTACCTTCCATGCAAACGATGCGTATGCCGCCAGACTCATAAGCGTGACAAAAAGAATTCCACTTATTGCTGCTACGCCGACTGCACCAAACAGCCAAATAGATGCATCATTCATCTCATTTCCGAGTATTGGTGTACTCGCCACTAGAGCCGCTCCTGTTACCGCCAGTCCGGCTATCCCGACACCAATAAATCCGATACCAAGCAAAACTCTCAATACAATTACCAGTGGCTTACTATGATCAGCTGCGTCACTCGCCTGCTCACTTTGACCCTTGATCGATTCGAGTGTCACTGGCTTACCCGCCATTTGCAGTTTTTCCGCTGCCGTCTTCGCTGGAGGTAATGCAATCCAAAGCACAGCATACACCAAGACAACTGTACCGAATGATGCGAATGTCAAAGCGATTGCAATCAATCGGAACCATACCGGGTTGACGCCAAAATATGCCGCAATTCCCGCAAGGACACCACCCAAAACACCTCGATCTTGATCACGGAACAAGCGCTTATCGTTTGACGGCATATGAACAATAGTCTCAACTGCCTGCTCATCGATAAACTCGCCTGGCTCTCCAAGCTGAGTCTTGATCGCCTCGATATCGGATCGTGTGATCGCCCTTTCATTCACAACGCCCCGCTCAGCGAGTAGTTCAACAATACGCGCTTCGATCTCGCGCAGTGCGTCTTCGTCAGCCTGAAGCGATTTCTCAATAGCAGCTAGGTATTTTTCTAAATCACGTTTTGCATCAATCTCTACATTAAATGGAGTTGCTGCGAGATGAATTCTTGTAATCTCTTTCATAGTTATTCCTTATAATTTCTTTAGTGTTGCATTAAGTGAAGCAATCTTCTTCGTCACCTGATCCATTACGTCTTTACCAAAATCGGTGATCTTATAATACTTTCGCGGCGGCCCTTGCTCTGACTCTTGCCACTCGTGCGTCAGCAGGCCATCTTTTTGCAATCGGCTGAGCAATGGATATATAGTACCCTCTACGACCACCATCTCCGCTTCACTGAGCGTTCGTATAATGTCGCTCGTGTACTTCGGCTCGTGAGAACATACGCGCAAAACGCAGTACACCAAGAAACCTTTTCGCAGCTGCGTTGCTAGCTGCTCAGCATATTTAGCGCTCTCTTCCATCAGTATCCTTTCCATTACGTAATCCTATCTGCTTTGTGTGTCATAGTTCTATGTTATACAAGGTACTATAAAAAGTCAAACTTGATTGGCTATTTATTGAAAATAAGCGCATACTAAGAACAATATGCGTGACTCAAGAAGTATACGCGGAAAGAGGTTCTATCATGTCAAACGAAGCAACGCTTATTAGTGAGACTCCTACTCCACCCTCTCTTGTCATGACCATCGAAGAGATTACTGCAAAACTTGCCGATCTTCAAGACGACCCGACTATGAACACAAAAAGCGTTTACAGCCCCATGGCAACTGACTACCCAGATAGTAGATTTCCTTTTGTCGAAGTACACCTTGCGTATTTACGCAAAAATAAAATGGTAAATGCTCGTCAGTATATTTCAAATCTCGAAATTATGATTAAACGACGCTAATATCGTCGACTTCTGTGTCTTTTCGACTTTTACGGTCTGTAAGACGAGAGACCATAAAGACGCCCGCACTCACAAACGCAACCCCTACAATTGCGTTGACAACATCGCCGCGCAGTACTTCAAACTGAATCAACAGAGAGACAAGCCCGAAGACAATCAACCCCAAGGCAACTGATCGACGAGTTCGCTCAGAAGGGTTGTTGCCAAGTAGTGCAACTCCTGCACCCAGCAGTGTCAACGGAACGATAATCTTATAGATGAATGCACTATCATAAAAATTCAGTAGCGTCCCAAGTAGCGCAAGGCCAAGGCCAATAAATAACACGCTTACTCCATACCCCACTAGTTTATCCTTCGTCATCATTCACCTCCTCCGCCACCGCCGTCACCACCACCGTCTGAACTAGTGTCTGATGAACTATCCGTGTCATGACGCTCAGAGGAAAATGTCGTTGCGCCTCCACCGTCCGACGAGCCACTATTCATACTGTTCTCGCGACGGTTTTTGCGGCTTACTACTGTTATGATGAGTAAGATAACTGCAATAACACCGATGACAATAATTATTTTATCCATACGCTCATTCTACAGCACTCGCACGTATCTATGCTACGTTTTCGCGAATTATATATTTCAATGCATCATCATATGTTCCACCGACTTTTTTACCTGGGTTGAATATGCCAAGTGGATCAAATAGTAGCTTTACCTCTTCAAAAAGCCGAACCATTTCACTACCGAACTGCTTCTCAAGATACGGCGTGCGAATGATGCCGTCATTGTGATCTACGCTGATAGAACCACCAAATTCAATAACAAGATCATTCACTCGAGTTTCGAGCTCCATCACCCGCTCTGCCGCACCATCCGCTTCCATGTCTACGAGCGGCACAAGTCGAATGCTCCCTGCACCAATGTGACCAGCGTACGTATAGATCATATTATACTCACGTAAAATCGCTTCAAGTTGCGTCAAAAACTCGCCATAGCGATCAAGTGGTACAATTGTATCCTCCAGAAACGCTTCAGCTCGCGTACCTGGAGTGGGATGCTCGAGCAACATCTTAAAACTCCACCGTCGAAT
The DNA here is from genome assembly GCA_001029695.1 of Candidatus Saccharibacteria bacterium GW2011_GWC2_44_17. Classification (GTDB taxonomy): domain Bacteria; phylum Patescibacteriota; class Saccharimonadia; order Saccharimonadales; family Saccharimonadaceae; genus 2011-GWC2-44-17. Next base: position 929,538 of record CP011211.1, on the reverse strand, counting down.
ATTAAGGAAGCTCTCGATCGTCGCAGGTTCATCGATCCAAAATGTCTCATGACCAAGAGACTCAAGCTTCTCTTTTGCCTGACCCGCTAATACATCAGTGTGTTGTTGATCGTCTCCCTGAAACACCGATAAAATCACGATATGCTTGCCTTTTGCCACGTGAGCACGTGCGGCATCTTCGGGGTGGTATTGCTCGGCAAGTTCATAGGTGAAATGATCGAAAGTTTCGCATGTCGCAGGTTCATAAGCGAGGGTTGTTCGTACTACCTCAGGAAGATTCATAAGATCACTGATAGGAGTGACGATCATCCTCGAAAAATTCGCACGCTTCACAAGTTTTAGTGTCGCTTCTGTCACAATCCCAAGCGTACCCTGCGACCCCACGAACAATCGACTAAGGTCAAATACCTGCTCATGCCTATCCCATAACTCCCATAACTGGAAGCCAGCTGCATTCTTCACCGTTCGGGGATGGTTGGCAGCAATTGTATCCTTATTCTGTTCCAATAAAGCCGTGACACGTCTATAGATCTCGCCCTCGTATGTCGCAAGCTGCTTCTTCTTCTCTACTTCAGCACGCGTCAATGGACCAAACTTATACTGATTGCCATCACTTAACACTGCTTTTAGTGTCGCAACATTACTACTAGTTGGGCCATATTTAATTGACATCTCACCACTTGCATTGTTGCCAATCATACCGCCAATACCGCAAATATCATGCGAGGAAGTATACGGCGCAAACAATAAGCCTTCTGCCATCGTCTTCTCTTCGATCACACGATGCATCGCGCCTGACTGGGTCGTGATAGATCGGCCAACTGTGTCGATTTTGCCCACATTATGTAGGTATTTTTTAAGATCAAGCACATAGCTACTCGTGAGTGGTCCACCCGACATGCACGTCCCACCAACTCGTGCTGTCAGTGAAACCGGACGCCCCGCTCTCGTCTCTTGCGTCGCCCATACCACGCTCCGACGAATATCTTCTACACTACGAGGAGAAATCACCCCTGCTGGCATTACCTCAAATATACTTGCATCTCGGCTAACTGCTTGCCGAGATTCCCACTCATGACTGATATCGCCACTAATAACTAGTTTTTCTGCTGGTTGTAAATACCCACTCATATATGACTCTAGTTAAACGTTTATGCTTAACGCTGTCAAGATAGCGCGGACGCAAAAACCACTCGCCGCAGCCCGTTAACTATGAACCTCCTAGTGACCCCACTAGACGTATCAGGGTTGGTAAAATCAGTATAAGCACAAAGAATACAATAATAGCGATCACAATATACGATATCCGTGACTTCAATCGTTCACCCTGAGGTGCAATATCGTTCACAGCTCGCTCCCCCACTTTCGAGTCAGCATAGTAGCTACTTTGATTGTAAAGTTTCGGGTAGATACTATCGACAAGATCTAGTAGCGCCTGAAGCGACGCGGGACTATCGAGCTCAAATAGCCGTGGACTATACAGGTACAAATCATCGTCAATAATCTCTGCATCGAATGTATGAATACGTTCAATGAAAAGCTGCATAACATCTGGCGTAAATACATACAACGCATCCGCTTTATACTCAGCTGGCGCATAAAGAGTAAAATACTTATCAAAGTCACCCTCAAGTGAGAGCTTTTGGCCGTCTCTAAAAGTCACTGGTAAATTTGAAAAACGTCCGAACGTGTTATTGGCGGTTGCGTCCAGCACCACGTGAGGCAGTCTGCGAGGAAGCTTTATGCGAATAAATCCATAGTAATATGTTCTCGAATTTTTTCCTGCACCGGTAGTATAGCTACAGTTTGCTAATTCATATTGTATACCGAGAGTAGATCTTATACCGGCATAGATAGTACGAGTATGCCCCTCGTTCATCATCATGCCATTGTAGGCATCAATGCTTGTGTTCACCGAGTCAAGATAGCTAAACCCATTCACTGCCGCAAACGCCCTTAGACGAACTTGCTGTCGGGCGACCTGTAGGTGTCGCCGGGAGATTCGAACAACAATCAAAATAATCACAACCATGATGACGCTCTGTGCAGTCTGGCCAAATTGACCCGACAAAAGAGCTGGCATAGACAGTACAAGCACCAAAGTAGCTACAAATACAAATACACTCATCAAAAACAGATAGCTATAGAACACCGGCTTTGTTACTTTTGATTGGATAACGGCAAGCATATCCCTAATAGCTACCCTGCTATTTAAGCGTGTATAGTCATAATTTCTTGTAGGTTTTTGCTGATTTTCCATAAAGTGTCTATATGATATCACAAAGCCTACACTCACCCAGTCCTTCGGTACTTATTGTATAAATAAAAAAACCAGTTGATCAGACTGGTATTTTTATTCCTATCGCGATAAGGATTTTGTGCTTCACGGCCCTTTCCTCAATTGTTTATCGGAATGTGCCCTGTAGCTAGGTGTAAGTGTTTCTTTTTGATAACTTACTGGCTTTATACTACTACAGCATAAGCATCTTGTCTAGGCATTTTTACATTTTTAATCACACGCATCGTGATACTTGTGATATTCTAATATATATTGTATTATATAATCACTCTTCATTCCTACAAAGAATCGGAAGTACATTGCACATCACTCAGAAACCATCGTTTATTCACAGACTAGTGAAAGTCATCCTAAGCTTATCAGGATTCCTGGCCTACGCCTTCGCTGCAATTTTCACTGAAGATTGGTGGCGAATAATCGCCCTACTCCTGATGACGGTATTCTTTATATCTACTTACATCTTAAGCAAGGAGCTACTCAACTACAGAGCTGATCTCCGAAGCTATGCAGATATTGAGGAAGAAATCTCCAATTATCTCGCCATCAAAGAAAAGATAATCGATAAAATTGGAGAGCTACCAATGGAGCGATATACCTCAGGCGCACCATACCACATGAGCTTGATACAACCCGGTGTCAGGCTATTTGCGCTACAAAGAAGGAGGATCTCCTGCTGTCGCGTACTAGAAGATGCTGGGTTTTCGTATGATCCAGACACGATGCTTAACACGCCTGTTTTCGTTGAAAAAAGATACTTTCTTCATCACGCTAAAGATGCGAGGTGCGAGATTAAGCACTCGGTGTCAGAGTGGTCAGATCAGAGTGAGTCAACTTCTGTTCTGCAGAAAATCTCCACATCAATAACACATTACGGCAGACATAAAACCTCCTTCGATGAGTTATCAATGAGCGCAGCAATAGCCTCGGTGGAAGAATTAGAGGAACTGTACAATTTGATCACCGAGGTATGGTAAACACCCAAGGAAGAGTTCGCTGACCGAGAACGGTTGCCCGTACTAGAGATAGTGCGGGCGTTTTATTTCCCAGACAGCACCCCACCCCTCTAGGTGGTATGCTATAAATAGCATGTATATTTTTTTACTTATCGCTGCCGTGTCAACTTATATTTTCTTTCGAACTTACCCACCGTTGGGTGGTAAAACTAAACGCTCTATAAAGCAACGCTCCCCTAACTTCAAAAATGGTAAATTTGTGAATCAAATCCCTACGTCTATGGGTATGAAGCCTGCCGAAATAATATCGATCATTCGCGACCAGATCAAAAGCGCACCGAACCGTCAACCATCTCGCCGCCTGACCCCGGAACATCTCGACACGTCAAAACAGCCAAAAGAGCCGCAAATTACTTGGTTTGGGCATTCCGCGTTTTTGCTGCAAATTAATGACAAAAATATCCTGCTTGACCCAATGTTTGGCAAATCACCATCACCTATTCCTGCCATTGGACCGCAACGTTTTAGTAACGAACTGCCCGCTAATCCAGAAGATTTGCCTCTCATCGATGCTGTCGTCATCTCACACGATCATTACGACCACCTCGACTATCCTTCTATAAAAAAGCTCAACAGTAAAACAACGATGTTTTTTGTCCCGATTGGTCTCGCAGCGCACTTGCGGAAATGGGGCGTTAACTCCGAACGCATCACTGAACTAGACTGGTGGGACGAGCGTACCTTCGAGGGGCTCTCGCTTATCTGTACGCCATCTCGCCATTTTTCGGGTCGCACCCTGACCGATAGATCGACGACGCTATGGGCTTCTTGGGTTATACGTACCGACGATACGAGCATATTTTTCAGTGGCGATTCCGGCTATGGCCCGCACTACAAACAAATCGGTAAACAGTATGGACCGTTTGATCTTACGCTCCTTGAGTGTGGTCAATACGACCCACGCTGGTCAACGATTCACATGACCCCCGAGCAGACTATCCAGGCTCACAAAGACTTACGCGGCAAGCGGATGATCCCCATGCATTGGGGCGCGTTCGTACTAGCTCTACACGATTGGACTGAGCCGGTAGAACGAGCACTTGCAGCTGGCGCAAAGGTTGACGCAACCATCATAACGCCACGCATCGGCGAAACGGTTGCTTTCAAGGCCAACAATTATCCTACTGAAGCATGGTGGAAGGAGTATGAGTCGTAGGAAGTGGCGCTCTTATGCTGTACTAAAGCAACATGAGCCCGATAGTGTCAACTGGTCAGCACGAAGGTTTTTAATTCATATTTATGGTATAATATGAACATTGAGATACCCTATCTCATGTTCCACTCAAGGAGTCTTCATGAATGATTCTTGGTTGATTGTACTTTTGGTTGTTTTCGTCATAGCGATAGCTGCATTGACAACACTAGTAATCAAGGAGATAGTCCGAATGAATCGGCTCGAAGCCGCACAGCCTATGTATGCTAAGCTACGTAAAAGTATCAGCTCTCGCATCAATAGTGCACTTGCCACTTCGAGTCGCTACGAACTCGCCGACCCCTCCTCGGGGAAAACTTTGGAGGCTATAGCTGACACCACAGGCCTCGAAGGTCTCTTTGCACCGCGCCCAAGAGAGATCCGTATCTACGAACATCGACCGAGCTATGGCAGTCGCCCAGCTCAGACTATTACAACTATATATAGGCTTCCGCCACGAGTGGTTGTGATACGAAAGATCATCCTGATCGAAGATACCCTCACAACTAAAGCTCAGCGGAAGGAGATGCTACGCCAAGCCTGGCGTCACCCCGAAAGCGTTTCGATCGAAGAACTTGTAGAGCTTGAGCGTGCGCTAACACATTGGCGCTCTACTGAAACAAAAAAGTGGAGCTCCCGTCCATACCGGAATCGCTGATCGAGAACGATCACCCCGTCCGCACCAGATTTTGGTGCGGACGTTTTACATTCCTAGCTATTATTTCTTACTACAGTAACGATCGATAGTCGCTCATTGATAATGGGCCACATGTTTGCGGCCCATATTATTTTTGATGCGCAACTCGCGTAGTCATCCCCGCCTGATATCTACTAGTGAGTATCCGTTCACTACGATGATATGGCTACTAACACACAAAGTATCTTAAGCGACAATATCGTCATCATCTTCCGTTATCTATCGCGTCGTCGATCAAACTTTCGCTTATGTTTGGGCTGCCAGCCACGCTGACGAGATTGATCACGATGATCGTGACGTTTGTGTGTAGCTCCCAGCTGCGCCATGAAGTCATTGCCTAAATGAGTATGTAGCTTTGCGAGCGCAATGAGCTCTGCTTTTTGGTTCGAGGCGACATCATCAAGAGAAATCGCATTGTGAGCAATAGACTTTACTTGCTGCTGCAACTGTCGGAGTGGTACTGGCGGAATACGTTTGGTATGGTACTTCGCAAAGCTACGACGCTCTCGCTCAAGCTGTTCGTACGCCCATGTAGCAAAAGCATCGATAAAAAGACGTCGATTTTCCGGAGTGTTCTCGTTGACAGACGTACCGCTCCCTTCGAGAACTTGCCCACCGAAGCGTACCATCTGCCGGGTCGTCAGCTTTCCTGATCGCGGATCGTACTGTACTTTACCGCGACGCGACATAAATAATTCCGGCGCCAGCTCCAAGAGCCAGTCAGTGTTCACTGCCGTTACCCCCTGAACCAAATGGAGCGTTTCGAGATCACCACTACGTGTTGGTACCTGTAGGTCAAATGGCGTGCCAGTCACAAGCTTCGGATTCCGCACGACCGTACCACTCGATAGCTCGCGCTTTTGTTTCGTTACAATGTGCTCGGCTTCACCTTTTTCATTGATCATCCATAACTGATCAATCTGACCCGCGACAATACAGCGCAACAATGGATCCTGCTCATCCTCCGCAATTGGTGTCAAAAGCTCAGGATCAAGCCCTAAGTCACGATCGAGACGCTCCATCACCTCTTTTGCTTTATGTACGTTCTTACTGATAATACCTGTTTCTTCGTACTCAGCTGCAATCATGAGCGGCAGCGCCAAATAAACATCATACTGAGCGAGCAGGTCGGACTTATATTGTTTCGTATACTTACGCCACCCCGTATATCGCGTGCCGCCCTTTACGATGCCACCGATTTCTTGTATTCCGATAATTGCTGCAAGTTTAGTCTGCACTTCCTTGCTATATTTTTGTGCCTCGACAAGCATGCGTCCGTAACTCGACTCGACTGGAAATTGCTCCATTTGTCGGCCAATCCTTGTGACATCACCCTTTTTCGTCATCGCACCAAGTGCGACGAGCGTTCGCTTAGCGCGTTGGATCGCTTTTTTACTTGGATCATGATAAAAATCAAGCATTTCAATATCGATACCTACGTTCGCAAGCCGAAGCGTGAGGCGATCGATATGTTTTCGCATGATCTCTGGTGTGGCATACTCCGGCCGGTCGTCAAACTCAAGGCATGGCATACTATCGTACGGTGCAAGTATATATTCACCCGCCTTCGTGCGCCCTGCTCGCCCAGCCCGTTGTAAGCAATCTGCCTGAGAAATCTGAGCGATAAAAAGCCCCTCAACGCCATTTCGCACTTCGCTACGACGCTCCAAGCCGCTATCTATCACCACATCGACGTCATCAATCGTCACGCTCGTCTGAGCAATATTTGTCGCCAATATAATTTTACCGTTCGGATAGTTCGCAAATACCTCTTGCTGAGCAGTCGCCTCAAGCTGGCTATGCAGTGGTATAACAGGGACGCCAGCCTCGTCTGCCTTTGTCTTGATTGCTTCACCAACATTTTGGATCTCCGACTTACCAGGAAGAAACACTAGCATATTACTCTTTGTCGTAGCCTCGAGTTGATTAAAAATCTCACTAAGTACGTCTGTACCGCGCCGCTTCTTTACTTCATAACTTCGCCCAGGTACATTCACTACTGCGGTAGTGTCAAAATATTCAGCAAGAGTACTCGTTTCGATCGTCGCACTCATCACAACCACCTTAAAACGAGGCTCTTCTTCGCAGCGCTTCTTTGCCCACGCCACAAGAACTTCCATATTCTCGTTCCATTCATGCACCTCATCGAGTACAAGCACCTGTTGCTCCTCGGTGCCAGCTCCAGTAATCTCGCGAACAAGCTGCAGCCCATCAGTGCAGTATAATATTTGTGTTCGCGGACTATCGTCACGTTCATGTGCTGTCCGGTAGCCTATACGATCATCGCCATCCTTGCCAGTTCGAATAGCGTATTCTTCCCTTACTCGTCGGGATAGGTTTCTGGCAGCAAGAATCCTTGGCTGCGTCACAATCACCTTACTATAACCGTGTTCAGCCAAATATTGTGGCACCTGCGTGCTTTTTCCAGCACCTGTCTCTGCAGTAATAATCGTCACTTGATTTTGGTCAACGGCGTCGACAATCGTGTCATAAAAATCAAATACAGGAAGTGTGTCGGAAAAGCCAAGCTGTGATGCAACTGTCATATCACCTATTGTACCCCAAGCTGCCTCTATTTTGCTTATTCTTTTACGCCCCTAAGGTCACTAGCTAGCGACCTCCGAAGCCACCTCCACCGCCTCCGCCGCCAGAGAAGCCGCCTCCACCAGAAAAACCACTCCCGCCTGAGCTACTCGGAGGTGAAAAGCTTGTGGCGACAGCTGATGAAAAACTATTCAACGATGATGCGAAGAGTGCCGCATTAAATGCATTTGAACCACTATACCAACCAGGCTGCGTCTGGCTTGATTCGTAGTACGTCTCTAGCTGCTTCGCCCATTCCTTTTCTTGCCCAAATAACACCGCATATGGCAAGACTCTCTCGTAAAGCTTCACTACTTTCGCCGTGTCGGAAATATCGATGGGTGTTTTTTCAGCACCTTCAGGGCTCTGGAGTACCTTTAAGCGATCCGCTTCGGCGTATTTTATATAAAGCTCAAGACCTTTTAGATACTCTGTCAGCTGTACACCCTTTTCAGTCAAAGGACGAAGCGTCGCAGTCAAAATTGCCGTAAAAATAAGCCCTGTAACCGCCACCGGGAAAACAGCGATCGTCCAATCAGGTATCGTCGCGATTGAATAGATAAACACCGCAATCGCTATCACCATCGCTGACCCACTCAACATAAATGGCCTGTAGACCCCCGGAACTTTTCGGCGGTATCCGCTTTCAAATGCGTCACTCTTGACGGTTGTCGTCAGCGTTTGCAACTTTGATGATACGCTTGCGTCAGATGATTTCAGCTCATGGATCACACCAAGCTCTAGCGAGCCAAATATAGCTTCCATGCATGCCTTTTCGTGCTGATTGAGATTATCCGTGTTGATACTTTTTACGCTGTACTTCTTCGATGACCCAAAAATACCTTTCTTCTCCTCTTCGATAATCTGGATCTTCTTGCGGACAGCGAGGTCAATCATCTGAGCAGGTAATGCGTGTGCTGCGCCCCCGTAAAAATCACTCGCAAACAACACCGAAATGTCTTTTGGCGGGAGATACTCAGGTACGATAGTACCGCGTCCTACAGCATCTTTACCCCGCTTTACCCGAATAAGTATCGCCCATAAAACCCCGCAAATCGAAAGCACTATCCCCAAGATAGCACCCGCTTGTCGCACGACACCAACAAGCCCTTCAGAATATCCCGCAAAGCTAGCTCCATGAAACTTCATGACCATAGATACATTCTCACGGGGCTGCATAGCGCCATTAGAGCTAAACGTATAGACATCACCTTGGCTTGTAACGTCACATCGAGTCGTGGAGCCCTGCACTCCTTCGTAGCAAGCTGTTTGACCTGCAAAGAGATCCTTTACCGAGCTATCTAAATGCACTCTGCCAACAACACGTCCAAATGACTGACTCGACTGAGTACCGACAGTATCCCAATAAAACTCTTGATGATCACCGAAATCTTTTGTCACATCCTGCAGTGTATACGTCAGCTGATATGTCTGAGACCCGGTTACGTACGTATCATCACCAGTCGATACGAGTAGGTTATCATTTTGCGTGGTCTGATCATAAATAGGCTCATTCTGACCATTTCTCGTTAAAGACTCTATCGCCAATGACACTGAGTGGCCATCATATACCTTTGGGATTGCACGCACCACCCCCTTATTTTGATTGTAGTCAGGAAAATCGGCGGTAAAGGTCTCAACAACCCTGAGACGAGACCTACCATCTTCCCCTCTCGAAAGATAATAATCTCCCTCAAAACTCGAAAAAGAAAAGTTATTTACATCCGCCGACACAGCCGGAGAAATCATCACTCCCGCTACAACACTCGCTATCATCACCCAACACATCATAAGCTTCTTCATATCTCCACTATACCAAAACAGATGCAATTACCTGCACCCGCGTTTAACTACTCGTAAGTGTACGTTAATCACTGCAGATAACTATATTGACTTTTTATCATATTTATGCTAATATAAACTACAAATCACTTCACCGTGCTCAAACCATCAGCACTATAAAACAAAAATAGGAAAAACCATGCCACGAAACTTTGAATCATCCGCCCCAGCGTTCAACCCCGAAGACAACCAGCAGGATTTCGATCAGTGGGAAAATGAACTTTCAAGTGAAAGACAAGAAATCTCCCCTATGGCGGAGCGTATCAAAAATGCCGCCTCACGAGTTGCCAACGTATTAAATACGCGAGCAATAAACAAACTACACAGTGAGGCGCATCAAGAAAACTCAGCTCGAGATGCCGCTAACTTCGCTCAACAAACTCAAGAACAAAATGAAGCATTTGCCACGTACGATAGCAATGTCCAGACCACTGCAGATCGTGAGTCGCTTGAATCCGACTGGATGCAAGCTCAAAACGAACATCGAGACGAGCAGCACGCTGAAGCGCTCCTACTCAATAAAGACTTCGATAAAGCAGCACGCAAGGAAAACCGTGCTGAAAAAATAACGAATGCCAAAGATGCAGTTTCTTACTGGGGGCTAGCCGCCCTTGAAGGAGTCAAAAAAGGCTGGTCAGCGAGCAAAAGTGGCGCTGAGACAACTGCCCTCTTTGCGATGATCTCAAAAGACATAGTAATGGCTGCTGCTCAAAAAGCCGAGGTACGATTTGCCGAGCGTGCCGCCCATAAAGAAAATGATAATCGAAATCGCGAAGCGCAAAATAGCGCCTTTGACTCGTATGAGAATAACGTCGCCTACTCTGAAGCGCGCCAAGCTCAAGACGACGCTTTTGACAGCTATAGCGAAAACGTCAATTATGCAGATGCATACGATGAAGCAGCCTCTATAAACACGCAGAAAAAATCCGCGCAAGAGGCAGCATATGACTCATATAGTTCAAATATCGACGCTACCGCTAAGCGAGAGAGCCAAGAAGCGGCATACGACTCGTATGAGGATAATATCGACTACGCCGAAGCTCATACTGAAGCTATCGAAGAGAATGAAGCTTTCGATGAAGCGCGACAAAATGCAGCCAATATCGCTCGAGCTGCTCGCGTTCGTAAAATAGCCCGCCGTAATGCGCGTCAAGAAAAGATCTCTCAAGCATCTGAATGGGCTGGTCAGACAAAGGTCGGAAGAATTGGCAAAGCAATCGGACGTTTTGCACGACGAACCGCTTCAGCAGTCGCAGCTGGTACACGCGCCGCAAAAGCGAGCTACCAAGAATCTGTCGCCTAAGCTACAATAAACATAACTAACAAAGGAAACCAACTACATGCAAGATTACATCACAAAAGACTCCCTCCTCGCCCTCGGCATTAACCTCGAAGATCATGATATCGACTCACTACTCCTCCACCTTAACGAGACAGTAGAAGAACGAATCGGCACAGAAATCACCGAGTCCCTCAGCGACAAAGACCTTGAAGAACTCGTTGCTCTTCAGGAAACTGCTTCAGAAGAAGAGCTTGGAGCTTGGATTGCTACACATGTCCCTGATTATGAAGCCATCGTGCAAGATAATATAGAGATTACTGTCGGCGAACTTGCTGAAAGTGCTGACGGCATCAACAAAGCAGCGTAATCCCTACTCGCCCCCATATTTAAAATACCGAGACGTACATCTCGGTATTTTAATATATCTATAGTGAAACTTCTGGATAAATATCGCGTGTCGTGGCATCGTACTCAGTGCGAAGCTGCGGGAAAGGCACACCTTCTCTTGCAGTAACTCCCTCAAAGATCCAAAATACTCGTTCCGAGAATCCAAGTCCACACGCTGGTGGCATGCCGTATTCAAGCATCTCTACATAATCAATATCCAGCATCATCGCTTCTTCATCGCCAGCATCACGCATGTTTTGTTGCTCGACAAAACGATTCAACTGGTCGATCGGATCGTTCAACTCAGAGAATCCGTTTGACAACTCACTCCCTGCAATAACTGCCTGGAAACGCTCGACTACTCGCTCATCTTCTGGATTGCTCTTTGCAAGCGGGCTGATAAACTTCGGTGTGTTGATAAGCCATACCGGTCCGACAACATCTTTTCGAATATTCTTCCAAAGCTTATCGATACCACGGGAGCGATTTTCAGTCTGTTCAACCTCAAGGTTGTTGTCAGTCAATGCTTTCTTGACCTCATCGAGCGAGCTTTCATATACGTCAATACCGTAGCGTTCCTTGATAACCGTTGCATAGTCCCACACTTCCCACTCTTTGCTCATATCAACATCAACACCCTGAAGCGTAAATTGAAGCGTCCCAAATGCCTTCTCGAGCACATGCGTAAATAGCTTTTCCTGAAACTTCATACCGTCTCGCCAGCTTGCGTATCCCCAGTACCATTCCATAGCGATATGTTCTGGGAGATGTTCATCGCTATAATTTTCGTTTCGGAAACGTGGTCCAAGATCGTATACTTTTTCGAAACCGGCGCCCAGTAGGCGCTTCAGCGGTAGCTCATGGCTAATGCGAAGATAGAAATCTTGATCAAGTGCATCCATATGTGTCACAAATGGGTTTGCATCAGCTCCTCCAGTTGTATGTTCGAGCACGGGAACATTTACTTCGATGAAACCGTTTTCATTCAAAAAGTCACGAGTCGCCTGCCAAAACTTACTACGACGAATAAATCGCTCTCGTACCTCTTGGTTAACGTTCATATCAATATAGCGACGACGGAAACGTTCTTCCTTGTTCGTCAGCTCAGTCGGCATAGGGCGCAACGATTTTGTGAGTAAACGAAGTGATGAAACACCCACAGAGATTTCACCCGTTTTTGTTTTTATTACCTTACCTGTTGCTTCGATAAAATCACCCGTATCGAGGAGCGGTAGTTCTTTCATGCCAAGGATGCCACTCGCTACGTCAAGTTCAGCGACATCAGGCGCATGAAGAAATAGCTGTATCGAGCCACTCATATCGCGAAGCACGATAAACGCTAACTTGCCAAACTTACGAATACCCATGATGCGCCCTGCAACAACAACGTTCTCTCCTTCGAGGGTATCAAAATCCCCAAGAATAGTTCCTGCATTATGTGTTCGGTTTGAAGTTGCCGGATACGGATTGATTCCTAGTTGCTTTAGTTCATCTAGTTTACGTAAACGTTCATCTCGGTAGTCTTGAAGTGTTGCCATATCTGTTAAATTATAGCGTATTTGACCATAAATGGACAGATTTCACTATTTTTGCATAAAATTATACACACGGTGAGATAGGCGCGCATTCACCTCATGGTATATACGCCTTACAAAAATAGCCCCATTGACCTCTATGCCACCGCTACATATAGTGTCTACGTCATAGTACGTATAAAGTTGTTGATTTAAACCGCTTAGTATGCTACTATGAAGCCATAAACAAATCGTTAATATAGCATAGATGGTATCAACATGACACAAACATTTGAAGCACTAAGCACAGACAACCCAGTTAACGACGATCGCCCTCGCGGCCTTCACCCTTTGAACAAACATGGCAACGATACACTTACTCAAACCGATATGGCGGGCGAAAAAGACCATATCGTCACAATTGATATTGTCGATGGCGAAGTTAACACAGTATTATTCGAGCCCGATAGCGCTGCGTATCGTACAATATCTCAAACTCTTGGTGCTGTCTCGATAGGAAAAGTGCTATGAAGCATAACACCCTAGACATACCACAGGACAACATAGACGAAGCACATACGTCACCCCAGGACCTGCCGCGTCTCATAGGCGGATCTGCTCTTATACATTTTGAAAACAGCGAATTCGAGCAGAAAAAACCATCTGACTTCAGTCACCTATTTCCCGCCAACGCTTTTCCACCGGAACTACTCAGCGAAGCAATAACCGTCGAACAGACAGAAGCCCTCATTCACAAGCTAGACGACGAAGATCCCTACAAGGACTACGCTACCGCACAGCTTGCGCTCCATTGTCTTCATGAAGACAATGATGTCGAACACGCCTACAAATTACTACATGCAATCCACGATACAGGCGCTGCGACGCATGTTCTATCTGCAATTGTTATTTACGAAGATGACCGTAAGAGTAGTCAGGAAGTACTAAATCTACCAACACACGAAGCGCTCGGTAAGCAACTTCATGAAATGGCCACAAAAGCCTATGAAAATAATCCAAGCCTCCAGACAGCAAACTGGCTTATCGAAGCATCCGAAGCATACCCCGACAATGTTGACCTACGCAAACAAGCTCGCAATGCGGTCAAAAACTACCCCACTGCAGCTACCGTCATTGACATGGAGTAGCCTCTCCTAGATTCAAATTTAAAAATACCGCATAATTGCGGTATTTTTAAGAAGAATTGGTAGCTTAACCAATCTTAACGATATCGTAAGAGATCTCACCTTTTGGCGTAGTGATTGTAGCGCTATCGCCAACTTTTTTGCCAAGTAGTGCAACCCCGATTGGTGACTCGTTGCTAATTTTCCCCTCTAGTGGATCAGCCTCTACAGGGCCAACAACGTGGTAATTCACCGTCTTCCCGGCTGTCTTTAACTCAACCTTTGACCCAAGAGTTACTTTTGAACTTTTTGTTGCTGTGATAATCTCAGCGTTAAGAAGTACGTCTTCGATTTCAGCGATACGACTCTCAACAAGACCCTGCTCTTCACGAGCGGCATCATATTCAGCATTTTCACTAAGATCACCGTAGTCACGAGCTTCAGCAATCTTGTCAGCAATCGCGCCACGACGACCCTTTAGCTCTTCAAGCTCTGCTTCGAGTTCTTTTTTACCTTCGTCAGTGATTTGAAATAGTTTTTTCATATCTGTTATCGTTTTCCTTAAATTCCATTATAAAAAGTGCCGACAGTGAGCACTTGCTTCAATTCATATTCCCTTGTAAACCCCTGTATAAGTCGTATCGTTTACAGTTAATTTATTATATCGTGCAGCTGTTCACGTGTCAATATTTGCGTCTCACCACTGGAGCGAACCGTATATTCGTAGCTATCAGACTCAAGCAGACGATCGCTTACTGTGACGCGATACGGAATACCCATCAACTCAGCGTCAGCAAATTTAGCACCTGGACGCTCGTCACGATCATCATAAAGCACTTCAATCCCTGCAGTCTTAAGGTCAGCATAAAGTTCGTCCGCCTTTGCAATCGATGCCTCTCCGCCAATCCTTACAAGATACACCTTAGCTGGTGCGACAGATTCTGGCCACACAATTCCTTTTTCATCGGCAAACTTCTCTACGATCACGCCCATCACACGAGTAATGCCAATACCATACGAAGCAAGATAGATCGGCTGCTGCTGACCTTTTTTGCTTGTTACGGTAATGTTCATTTGTTCTGATTTCTCTGAACCGAAATTAAAGATATTACCGACCTCAGCACTCTTAACTTTTTCAAGCTCGTTTCGATCGATACCAAGCTCAGCGATCGCATCTTCGAGTACTTCTTCGTTTACTGCGATATTTTTTTCTCGGTGAACATACAAGATATCCTCGCCGGCATCACAAATTGTCTGAAATTCGTGACTAAATTTCGTAAACGCTCCTCCACTTGCAAAGGTAACGTAGGTATCATCTCCAAGCCCAAGTCGTGCGTATACTCGCTTATAAGCCTCGATAACAGAATTGTAGTACGTGTCCAGGTCATCCGCACTTGCATGCAATGAATACATGTCTTTCATTACAAACTCACGTCCTCGCATAATGCCGCTTTTTGCACGAAGCTCATTGCGAAGCTTGGTTTGAAATTGATAGACACTCGTCGGAAGGTCTTTGTAGCTCTTAACAAATTGCTGCATCATCTCCATGATCGCCTCTTCGTGGCTCCATGCAAGACCAATCTCCGTCTCATCTTTAAGCTGCGTCTTAAACCAAACATCAACAACGTCGTCATCCCATCGGCCGGTCGTCTGCCACGTCTCTTTCGGCTGCAAGTTTGTCATGATCAATTCCTGACCATTGACGACATTCATCTCTTCACGCACTACCTGTTTGATATTTTCGAGTACGCGGAGACCAAGCGGCGTATAGGCATATACGCCTGCCATGACTTTATAGACATATCCTGCACGAATCAAAAGTTGTGCATTTTTAGCGACTTCATCGGCTGGGGCTGATTTGCTGGTTTTTGTAAATAACTGACTAATTCTCATACTATCCCCTTATTGTAGCTTTTTTACATCGGTATTGCCAGACAGACCTCAGAGGCGACTAGCCGCCGATGCCTGTCGTCATGGGCACGACAAACGTCAAATAAAAAGCGATCGCGTTCTTGAGCATATGAAGTAACACTCCAGCCCAAATGCTTCCTGTCAATTCACGCAGCCCACACAGCACTAAGCTCAGTGCAAATGTATCAAGTGCAAGATTCCATTGTCCATGGATAAAACCAAACAATATACTTGTCGCAAGTATTGCCCCGTAGAGCGGCACGCGCGCTCGGAGTTTACCATACAAATATCCCCTAAACAGCAGCTCCTCTGCGATTGGTGCCACGACCACGAGAGCGATGAAGGCAAGCAAATATTCCTCTCTATGGCCCATAGACTTAAAGCCAACATCCTGTGCCTGATCAACAGGAAAACCCGGTACATAAGTCACAGCAATGTATGCGATACTCGCAGAAAGCAGCGCATAGGCAATATAGCTTAGCGGTGCAAGACCAATATCAGACCAACTTGGAAGACGAGTTATGCCGAGCAGTTCCTTCGTGACAATCTGCTTTCTAAATACATACGGCACGCCAAAAGTGATCGTAAAAGCAACCAAAAATACCAACGCCGTGAGAATCGTCTGTAGAACCGATGAGTTTACCGCCTGAAGAAGCGGGAACCCCGCCCACACACTTAACTGAGCACCAAGTTGAACGATCCACTGACTAAGAGTAAATGATACAAAAACCCACGCAGGAAGTAAAAGCAGTCTGCTCCATTTGTATTCAGGTTTTTTAACAGCTTTATTGCGCCGCATACTTTTAATACGGTGCTTTACTCTTGCAAGTCCATTCTTTGGTGAACGTGCAGGCTTATTACTTGATGAGTTTTCCGACATCAGCAAATGTTACCACGACGACAAGCGCCATTAGAGTTAAAAATCCGATAGTCTGAATCTTTTCTTCACGCTCTTTCGTCAGCTTCTTCTTAAAGAGTCGGAATGCCGCCATAGTAAACCACCTACCTCCGTCAAGTGCAGGAATCGGAAGAACGTTCATGACCGCCAAAGTAAGTGAAATGATCGCTGTTAAAAGCACAAGCTGTGTCAACCCAGCCTGCTGCGCAGCAGGGAAGATTACTCCAAGAATACCGATCGGACCAGCGACACTATCACCAGCCGCGCTTAGCTCCTTACTACCCTTTTCTCTTGTAGCGCCGTCACCGCTCAGTTGAGATGCGAGGCCTGTAAATAAATTCCCGACAAGAGATCCAAGGCCCTTGAGCGTTTCGAGCGTCAGCTGCCCTGTCACGACTACGCCGACAATAGGCGCAGACCATGTCGATTTTGTCATTGCCATCTGGCCAGAGCCAACGCCTAAGTACCCCTCGCCATCATCGTTATTGTCACGAAGCGAAACTGTCGTACGCTGCTCTATCCCATCTCTTTTATACGTGACATCCACAGACTTACCAGCGTTTACCTTTGTCTGATCGATCAATGACTGAGGCGAAGCAACCGACTGTCCATCAAATTGCACTATCTCGTCCCCTTTTTTGAGTCCTGCTTTTTGAGCCGAGCTACCCTCTCCTACTGAGGTTAGCTTTACGAGCTGGCTTACCTCTGAAGTATCGCCCTGAACACTAAATTGATTCGGGAGGACTTTCGGCAAGCCTGTCACGGCTAGCACCGTTAGCAGTACTGCAGCAGTCACCCAGTTTATAAACACTCCAGCAAGGAGGATTTTTGTCTTTACCCAAAAACTTGCTGCGCCATAATCACCTTTTTTGGTTGCAGCATCATGCTCACCTTGAAGTTTTACGAAACCACCAAGAGGTAGCCAGTTCAGGCTGAACTCGACGCCGTTTTTAAGCTTCTTTGACCATGCTTTTGGCGGAAACCCTATGCCAAACTCTTCGACCACGACACCATTGCGTCTCGCGGCAATTGCATGCCCTAGTTCGTGCAGCACTACAAGAAATACTAGTATAAATAGCCCTACGATTACTCCAAATAATAACTCCATCAATCCTCCGTTTTATCAGTCGCTCAAAATAACTATTACCAGTATACAGTGAGGTGTAATTTTTGACTATAAATCTGCCACACTCTCGTCTTGCTGCAAGTATTTCTCGAGAAGCTGTATGTCACTCTGGTCTTTGTAGCGATTCATAGCTCGCTTCCACTGCAGTACAAATTCAGGATGCGCAAAGCGCACGCCACCTATCGTCACTCCACCCTGAGAAAGAGCCTGAAAATTAGCGACACCTTCACTACCCCATGATAGCCAGATCTCTTGATCATCCTTTTCAAGCACTCGTTCACCATGAATAATCGATTCTCTATAGTCACCAGATTGGCTGAGAGTTTCAAATAACTCTTCCGTGACAACCATATCGATATCGACAGCGGGTCGTAGCTCGAGCGCATCAAGGACGCCGCTGCCGATCACCACGAGCTGATCAAGTGGGAGTCCCGTGAAGTAGACACGTTCGACAATCGTCATTAAATAGTAAGAATATCTTTTTCTTTTGCCTTAAACGCCGACTCGATCTTCACCTGATATTCAGCCATGAGTCGATCGATCTCTTTTTCTACCGCTTTTACATCATCCTCGGAAAGCTCTTTGGCGTCTTTTTTGCGCTTAGCATCCTTAAGTGCATCTTGGCGAATATTGCGAAGTGCGATACGTGCTTCTTCTACTTTTTCGCCCGTCTGTTTGACCATCTGCTTACGACGCTCTTCCGTAAGTGGCGGAACAGGCACACGAATCAGTCGACCGTCATCCGAAGGATTAAATCCAAGAGATTGATCAGCACGAATTGCAGCAGCGATAGATTGAATATTACTCGGGTCAAAAGGTGTAATTTGTAGAAGCTGCGGTTCTGGTGCAGTAATGTTTGCTACCTGGTTAAGTGGCATGGCAGAGCCATATACCTCAACCTTGATACCCTCGAGCATACTAGGATGCGCACGGCCTGTGCGAACCTTTTTCAGCTCATCTTCAAAGTGTTCAAGCGCACTCGTCATTTTTAATTCATGGGTATCGGTATCAAACATAATTTTCCTCTTGGTTAGTTGTCTAAATTATAGCAAATTTATATAACATTGACACTCTACGTCCAGACTTGCTCTAGAAAAACAGTCTTCTAACGCACAGGTTTCCTTTTACAGAATCTCCGGGCTCGAGCGACTCAGGCGTTGCGGTCTCATCGCCCTCGTCACCTGAAGGGCACTTATTTCCCGTAACGCCATACTCAAGCTTATAGTTAGAATGTGGCGTTGACGCTTGGTTCATAGTCAATGCGACACCTCTCGTCAAAAATTTCATACTGTCAGTACCGTCTGTCGCAACGAACCCAGAGGAATCAGGTGATTGACTAGGTATAGTTGCTACTTCTCTAAATTTATTTATGACATCAGGTTCGACAGCACTACGCTGTTCATTGTATCCATTCTGCTCATAAAAATGACAACTATTGAGGCTAAAGACTCCACTCGCAGGGTAAGATGTGCCGAGGTACACTCTGTCAGAAACGGTAACAGGAAGACTTCCATGTTCTGCGACGTAAAGCTTTAGGATAGACTCCCATTGAGAAACAAGGGTGATTTGTGCGGTGTCTTTCGCCCTATTCTGAACGCCATTAAACGAAACAATCATAATTGCCGCCAGTATACCAATCACCACTATCACGATAAGTAGTTCTACGATCGTAAATCCGGCATTTTTTGATTTTAACATTTTGTTTTGCCCTCAAAGCTTATGCTTAGTTTAAACAATAATAGGATAGTTCATCCCTAATAAAAAAGTAGCCACTATTGTGACTACTTTTTTGATTACACAGAGAGTAATCTACTCGCTAACGCCAAGTTCAATTCGCTTGAATTGTGAGATACGAATATTTTCACCGCTCTTTGCGATCTGCTCCTTGATTCGATCTTCGACAGTCATGCTGTCGTCGAGTACAAATGTCTGCTCGCTCAACACTTGCTCTGCAAAGTGCTTTTTAAGCTGACCTTCGACGATCTTTTCAGCCATTTCAGCTGGCTTACCGTTAAGCGCGTCGCTTGCAAGTAGTTCAGCTTTTTTCGCTTCGTATTCTTCAGCTGGAATATCTTCAACCGTTGAGTACTTTGGTGCCATAGCTGCGATCTGCATAGCAATTTGGTGTGCGAATTCTTTAAACTCTGGAAGACGTGCGACAAAGTCAGTCTCACAGTTTACTTCGACAACTACACCAATACGATCACTGTGCACGTAGCTCTCGATCAGACCCTCACGAGTCTCACGATCACCTTTTTTCTCAGCCTTTGTGAGGCCTTTTTTGCGCATTGCTTCAAGTGCTTTGTCAAAATCACCGTCCGCCTCTACAAGCGCACCCTTAGCGTCAGTGAGACCAACACCAGTAAGTTCTTTTAGTTTCTTGATATCTTCAATAGTGACGCCCATGCCTATTTCTCCTCTTGTTTAGCTGATCCTGCACCTTCTGCAACTGCAGCGGTAAAGTAATCAAGAAGCAACTGAATACCCTTGATTGCATCGTCGTTACCTGGAATAACGTAGTCAATAGGTGTTGGATCGACATTTGTATCCACAAGTCCTACAACAGGCACACCAAGTGTCTTTGCTTCTTTGATTGCATTTGCATCAGTCATAACATCGATAACGACAACTGCACCTGGCTTACCGTTAAGGTCTTTGATGCCGCCGTATTTTATGTTAAGTTCATCAATCTCTTCCTGGAAGCGCTGTACTTCAAGCTTGTTGTAGCGCTTCTCAAGATCACCAGAATTCATGCGACTCTCAAGATCTTTTAGCTTCTTGACCTGCTGTGCAACAGTAGCAACGTTTGTTAGCATACCGCCAACCCAACGCTCAGTGACGTATGGCTGGTTGATTTTCTCTGCAGCAAGTCGAACTACATCTTTTGCCTGCTTCTTTGTACCAACAAAAAGTACTTGCTTACCGCTTGCAGCGACCTTTGTAAGAAAAGGTAGTGCAGCCTCAAGACCTTCTACGGTCTTTACGAGGTCGATGATGTGACTCTCTTGGCGTTTGCTATGAATGTATGGCGCCATTTTAGGGTGCCAACGGCTCGTTTTGTGTCCAAAGTGAACACCAGCTTCGAGTAGCTCTTTAATATCGACAGTTACTGCCATAGTTTTGAACTCCTTGTTCCTCACCATCCACCCTGAAGGTTCAGGAGTGTGTGAATGGTTGTGTCATTAAAAATTGTTACTCCTTAATTCTAACAGATAGAACTACAGAGGTCAATAATATAGTCTTCGTACACTAAAACATGCCACCATCAGGAATAGTAATATCCTTCTCTGCAAATTCCCCAGCCAACTCAGTAGTTGCCCGCTCATCACCCTCGCGGCGCTTCAGTTCATCAAGAAGAGGTGACGTCCTCGAAGCAAACTCTTCAGGCGTTAACAAAAGCTCACCGCTACCAGAAATAACCGGATAATACACGCCCCCACCAAGCACTGCTTCAAGTACAATCTGTTTCGTCGTCTCTAATGCTTCATCAGACGTGTCATTGAGTACAATACCGCCTATTTCTGTAGCTGAGACCGCAGCAAATGCCAGGCGATGCCTGTGATTTTCGTTAGCTGAGTCAGCGGGACGATCAGAAAACTCATGATCAGCAGGGATAATATAGGAAATCTTTCTTGCTGTGTCACCGCGCTGATGAAATCCTACAGTAGCAGCATCCATCTGGTCGCTAAATCCTTCGGTTATGTCACCCGGCTTTACCTCATTGAAATCAACGTTCAATGGATATGAGTCACTTCGACTCCCCTCGCCAATCAATTCACCGGCGACGAGACCTCCGCTCAAAATTAAATCAACACTATCGACTGATGTCGTGTGGATCAGGTCACCCGATCGAAGATATACACCACTCTCCGCAATAGCCTTGTTGCGCTGCGACGCTCTTTCCTGCGCGTCTTTGTTGTGCGATTTTTCGATCGCTGCAATCAGTGCATTACTTACGACAGCTTCCTGACGATCTGGCCGCAGATCAGGGAGGGACGCAGACGACACTACGCTCAAATCGGGGTGATCTTCTAGAAATTTATCACTAAATACCATGCGTTTTTCATCGTCACTCATAGCAGACAGGAGCTTTGCGCCAACATCGACACCCCTCTCCGCTGAAACGCTCGGCAATGCACTTGCAAGCGGTACTGCCAATGTATCAATTACATTATCCGACGGCTGATGCGCCGACCGCATATGCCCCACGACTCCGATATCAGTCATACCTATACCTGCTTCGACAACATTCATCCGCAGCAACGCGTAAGAAATATTCTTCGCCCAATCAGACGATCGTTCATCGTGTAGAACATTCATATGGTGAAGCAACGTGCTACGAACTTCTGGGTCTTCTGTTGAGTCAAAAGCCTCAAGAACGCTCGGAACAGCACCACCTTGATTTTGACCAGCACCATGCCCGACAAGCTCTGTCGTCATCTGCCAGACAAGATCATTGTTCGACTCGACAAGCTGCTGTATTTCAGCGGGATGGCTGAAAACTCGGTTCATTAATGCTTCATCCATCTCTACCGAAGGGTACCGCGCTGCAATGATAGCAAGATTGTTTTTGCTATCATCTCTTGCTACGATAGCCGCCAACTCTGTGACCGCTGTAGCCTCTAGTGCAGGTAGTGTGTCTGGATTCTTAAGAAGGCTATCTATACGTAGGCCGCCTCCGAGATCGTTAAGCTGCTGTTGGTCAAGCCATGCCTGCGACTCCTCGACCCCTAATGGCGCGTCATCACCTACAGGCAACTCCCCTTCATCACCAGCCCAGGTGACTGATGGCTCGTCAAAATCAAACCCCATACCTTGATGAGAGTAATGTACATCTGTTGAAAGCGTATTGTGATTCATACCCTACAAAGCACTTCGCTGAGACAAAGCTCGTATATGATCAAGTCGCTGCTCCTGAATAAGTCGATAGTTCGGCTGGCGATATGGCCGCGCAACTTCCGCTAAAATAGGAGTTGTCGAGAGTCGATCGTACTCACCCTTTTGCGTCTCCGAAAGTTCGTCGCGATCTATCAACTCTGTTATTCTTTGCATACTCCGAAGATTGTCCTGAAAACCATAATCTACCGTAGAGTGACTCCCTGTGATGCGAGCACCGCTTTCATCTGTATCATCTTCGTCGTAGACAGTCATCGGTGACTCCGGGGCAAGGTAATACGCTCGGATCGGCAATGATTCGCGTTTTGAGTGATATGAGTGCCGACTACTACCAAAATCAGGACCAATCAGCCCTCTCTTGATGCGTCGTTCATCCGCCACAATTAGCTGCACTTCAACTGCCTGTGTAAATTGAGGAAACTCCTCGATGAATGATTCCGCAGCCTGAGAAAGTTGCGTACCGCTAATTGTCCAGTCATCAAGAAACACCACTTTAAGATCTTTCGCTGATACTGTAGTGATGTCCTCTGGACGAGTAACAATTTGGCTTGAGTACTCACTAAGTTCTTCGTCCGAGAAGTTTTCTAGTACATGCTCAAGAAGGTATTTATCGCTCTTTATTTCGCCTTTGTCTAACATGCCCATCGGATCGTTCATGATATATCCAGTCGCAGCATATATCTGCTGATCTGGATTCTTAGCTAAAAGATTCTTCCAGTATTCAGCTATTGCATAGGCCGCCTCGCTATACTCTTTCTCGCCAATAAACGTCAGCTTCTCGAGTATGTCATGCGCTTCAAATGCAATCATAGCATTATTGTCAGTTACAAGCTCCGACCCTCCTGCAACCTCAAGATATTGCTGCAGCTCCACGAGTGCATCATGTTCCGTAGCGCTTCCGGGTGCACCGTTACGACTACGCGAGCTGATGGTATTGTGGCGCGACAGGTCGCTCACCTGGTCCTTCAGGAGGGGTGCTCGCTTCACGACATGATCAACTTCCATGCGGTCAACGATTTCGGTTGGCGTGAGAGGTGTGTCGTACTCTGCGGGATGAATGATTATATCGTCAAAGTACTCTTTTTCGTTTATGGCTTGTTGCTCACGCCTCTGCTCAAGTGACACCGTAGGCTCAACTGAAGTCTCAGCCACGCTATACGCACCGAGCATGCGAGTTCGCGTTTCCGTTCGATTCAATGCCTCGCTATAGGCGGATGCAGTTTGTTCAGATGAAAGATGCCGAGAGGTTTCGATAGACATAAATTGAGCTACGTTTTATTTGTTTTTGTGGTTTTATCCTTATGTTTTATTATACATATTTTTTAGTTTTTGTCAATGTCGTGATTTAACGTACCTAGTTGATTCCCTTTGACAATACACCCAAAAACAGATACAATAGTCCAGATATGAAAAGCAGTATACATCCAACAACCTATCGCCCAGTCGTATTTAGCGACGATGTGGCCGGTTTTGCGTTTCTGACACAGTCAACAGCGCAGACTAAAGACACTATTAAATGGGAAGATGGCAACGAGTATCCACTCGTAAAAGTCCACATCTCATCAGCTTCTCACCCGTTCTTTACTGGTGAAGAGAAAATCATCGACACTGAAGGTCGTGTTGATCGATTTGAAGCTCGTCGAAAAGCAGCCGAAGCTCGCAAAGAGCAGCTTGCAGCAAAAGCTAAGAAGGTTAACGCCATCAAAGCTAAAAAAGCTGATAAGTAAGCTTACTTCGGTATCAAAAAAGGTCGCACAAATGCGGCCTTTTTTGATACAATAACACTACTAGAATTTCGTAATTAGACGAACAAGAACAGTACACTACCATAACCACCCCAGTCGCTCCATCGCCACGCCCGCAACGCTTTCAGCCCAGCTATCTCATGCTTTGGCCAATTATCATACTCGTGTCAGTCTTTGCACTGTACGGACTTGTGTCGTTCGTGTCATACAGCCTCACGACCGTTCCAGATTGCGGAGCTCCTTCCAGCTCAGCAATAACGACCGGTGCCGTCAACGCCACGCGCTGCGAGAGTCACCTGCTTGGAAGTGACGGTGCACTCATGCGAACAATCACGACGAGCCTTGGGATTATTACGATGATCACTATCGTCCTTGGAACTATCAGTTTCATTATCGGCTTTATGCGCTTTACGCACCAAAAAACCGACAAGAAGTCATAGTCCATATCTGTTATAATAGGACTATATGGTAAAAATATCCCTTAACTTATCCGAGCTTGAAGCGGAGCGCGAGCAACTTGGTGCATTTCTTGCTGACCCGTCAGCTTATTCTGACCCTCAGTTTTCAACAAAAAACAAACGATTTACAGAACTCGAATCATTGATTGCGATGGCTAAAAAACGTGAACAGCTACAACAAAATATCATCGAAGCCCGTGAACTCTCGAGCGGCAGCGATGAGCTCGCCGAGCTTGCGAAAGCAGAAGTCGCAGAAAGCGAACAAGCACTCGAAAAACTTGAAGAAGAATTGTTCATCACTCTTGCGCCAAAAGACCCAAATGACGAGAAGAATGTCATTATTGAAATTCGCGCAGGCGCAGGTGGCGACGAAGCAAGTCTATTTGCCGCTGAACTCTACCGAATGTACCTCCGGTACTGCGAGGCAAACAACCTTAAAACCGAGCTCCTAAGCGAGAGCGCCAACGATACAGGCGGCTACAAAGAAGTTGTATTTGGTGTCAAAGGTGACGCACCATACGCCCGACTTAAGTTTGAGTCTGGCGTTCACCGTGTACAGCGAATTCCAGCCACAGAATCACAAGGGCGTATCCACACAAGTACCGTTACTGTCGCCGTCCTACCGGAGGCAGAAGAAACCGACATTGAGATTAACGCAGGTGATCTAAAAATTGACGTCTACCGAGCAGGCGGACACGGTGGTCAAAGTGTCAACACCACCGACAGCGCAGTACGTATCACCCACCTACCTACAGGGCTAGTTGTGACAAACCAAGATGAAAAATCGCAGATCAAAAACAAGGAAAAAGCTATGAGCGTACTTCGCTCACGCCTCCTACAGGCGAAAATCGACGAAGAACAATCAAAACTTGCTGCCGAGCGTCGAAGCCTTATTGGTAGCGGTGACCGCAGTGAAAAGATCCGTACATACAACTTCCCACAAGACCGTATCACCGATCATCGTATCGGATACAGCCGTAGCGCCATACCAGCTGCTATGAACGGCAATATTGACGACTTAATCGAACATCTTCAGGCATATGAACGTGAGCTTGCAGCCGCCAGCGCTAGCAATTAGCCAATGGCTACAAAGCGCCACGACTGAGCTTCAACGTGCAGGTATCGAGTCCGCACGTCTTGATGCTGAAATTATCCTTGCACACACACTTCGAAAACCGCGTACATTTCTGCACGCGCACGACGACGAACTGATTGAGCTCCATAAGCGTGAGATCGCAGATGCGCGCCTCGCGCTTCGGATCGACCGAACACCTATTGCCTATATCATCGGGCATAAGGAATTTTTTGGACGTCCATTCACAGTGACGACTGCAACCTTAATTCCGCGACCCGAGTCAGAAACTATCATCGATATCTTAAAGGAGATTTTTCCACCAGAACTTGCACTCGGACAGGCTATACAGAAGCGTCTTATCGATGTAGGTACGGGTAGCGGCTGTCTGGGGATTACTGCAAAACTTGAGCTCCCAACCCTCAATGTCACACTTGTGGATATTAGCGAACATGCACTGAGCGTTGCAAAAAAGAATGCCGAAGCACTTCACGCTGATGTTACGATGCAGCGCGGTGATCTACTTCGTGGCTACCCACTCCCGCTTGATATCGTCGTTGCAAATCTCCCGTATGTCAGTCGCGCCTGGGAGGTCTCACCCGAAACAAATGCCGAGCCTGCGATTGCACTCTATGCTGAAAGTGACGGACTTGCGCTCATCAATCAGCTTATACCGCAGGCGGAACAACGCTTGCGAACAAACGGTATGCTTCTTCTTGAAGCTGATCCGAGGCAACATAGCGCAATCGTGTCGCTCGCCAAACAATACGGGTTCGCCCATGAGCAAACCCGTGATTATATTGTTCACCTGACTAAAGTAGGCTAACTCTGACTATAGGCGGCGAGCACTACATCAAGTGTAATTGTCTTATTGTCTCGAAGTATCGTTAACTTCACAGTGTCACCTGGCGCATATTCGGCAACAAGACTTGCGACGCCACCTCGATCACCAACCTCAATGTCGTTCACTTTTGTGATAATATCCTTGTCCTTAATGCCAGCTTTTTCAGCAGGACTTCCCGATGCAATTGCTGTCCCCTGCTCGGAGTAGACGTATGCCCCAGCCTTTACTGGCAGTTTATATGCCTCAGCTACATCTGGCGTAATAGATATGTAGTTTACACCGATATACGATCGCTCAACTTTACCCGTCTTCAGCAGCTGCTTCAGCATGCCTTTAGTGGCGTTGATCGGGATAGAGAACCCAATACCTTGTGCATCTTGTGCAACAGCAGTGTTAATACCAATCACCTGCCCTTTTAGGTTCGTGAGTGGTCCACCGGAATTTCCCGGATTGATTGCTGCATCCGTCTGCAACAGATCTGTGAGCGTCTCTACTGACCCGCCCGACTGCGCAGACACAGGACGTCCAGTTCCTGATATGATACCGCTCGTCACCGTGTTTTGGTACTGACCAAGCGAGTTACCGATTGCAACGACCTTCTGGCCAATACGGATCGAACTCGAATCACCAAGTTCAGCTGGCTTCAAATCGTTTACACCTTTTATTTTGAGAAACGCGATATCATTGAGCGGATCACTCCCGACAATGGTCACATCGCTATGCGTCACGCCATTAGAAGTCACAACCGCGACCTCCTGGCTGTCTTGGATAACATGCTTGTTTGTAAGTACGTACCCATCGGCACTCACGATAATCCCAGTTCCTGCACCCTCCTGGGTGCGAGTACCGTAGATAGATTGCGCCTGAGCCTTCGTGACGATAGAGACGACGCTTGGCCCAACCTTCGTAGCAACCGACGATATGTCTTCTTCTTCTTGGGTAATGATTTGATTGCCATCACCTGCGCTATTTCGGTTTGAGTCATGGGTATCGTTACCTGCTAGCTGAGAAATGTATCCACCACCAAGTCCGGCAGTAAAACAAAGAACGATTAGTAAAATAGCAGCTGCAAAAAATTTACCCTTTGAAGGCCTCTTCCGCGAAACACTAGTCGCAGGTGCAGACGGCACAGGCTGGGCTGACTGAGTCTTTGTCTCATCAATTGATGTCGTTGGTTGCGAAGATTTCTCGCTTATTTCTGGTTCTTTCTTCATTATTCTCACCCCTTTATCTTTTAGTATATGACACTAGACTGAGGAAACACTTAAATGCTCTGCGTTGAAGAAGAGCACAAGAATCGCAATAACACTCACTGAAAGTAGTACTGGCAGTAAGATGTCAGCGGCCTTAACAGAACCATGCTTTGCATACGACGCATAGACCCGCTCAGCCGCAAAGCTCAGCGCAATCACAATAATTGACGCCTGCGGAAGTCGAATACCCTCTATGAGCGGAAGGCTATATGCTATCGCCCAGTGATACGAAATCCAGCCAATCTGTGCAATCACGAATCCCCATGCCAGGCTCAGGAAAGTGGCGCTTGTTTCAGAATATGCCGACAGAACGTGACGTGCCGCTGCGTAGCCAAGCAGCCACATAGCAACAACAACCGCCGAAGATGGCCATTCGTACGCTGCGCTAAACAATGCCATCGTACCGACGAACAGCGCAACTCCTGCTTGCGCAACCACAAATGAACGCTTTGAGCGAGGTTTGAGCGCTAGAAGCCATATGACATACAGGACCGCTATAGCTACCTGAAGCATAACTCCCTGCTCCCCACCTGCACTACCAGCAGAGTACAGTAGTACCACCAAACTAATACTCACAATCAAATCAACAAGATTTGCCTGTACATGAGCGAGCCAGTAGCGTGGCCTTACAGCGAAGATGCGCCATTTGCTAAGAAGGATTAGTATAAACGCCGGAAGTGGTGACTCCACCGCCCATACAACAAGCAATATAGTGACAGCAAGGCCAACATTAAGTAATACGTAGACTAGTTCGCTCACCAAAGAACGGTGCTTTACAACTCGTAGTAATTCCATAAACTTTTCTTATTATAGCACGGTCGTGGCTAGTTTGAGGTAGTTGCCTGGCCTATGATCACAACAAATTTCGTACCTTCCGCGACAGCAACCGGTGGGTCTTCTTGCTTGATTGATACTCCGTAGAGTTGCTTAAGTTTCTCTGCTGTCGCAGACGCACCTTCACTACTCAGCTGGTAGATGACTGCTTTACCGTAGTCACCTGCGGGAGCGTTGGCAACATTCGATACAACAAATCCCTGCTGCGTTAGCTTGTCGGACTCTTTCTGACCAGCGCCAGCTACACCTGAGCCGTTTAATACAACGATACTTGCCTTCTCTTTCGTCACAGGATTATTGCTCAGATTTTCCTGAAGATAGGTGCGAATATCACTATAGTCATACAGGCCAGCTGAGGGCTGTACAATACTTGCACCACCAACCATTGCTGTGGTCATAAGCTGTAAATCTTGCTTTTCATCATTGAATGGTAGCGATTTTATTTTGTCCTGCTGGACAGAGTTACCAAGATCAACAAGAGTTCGTATCTCGGCAGTCTCAAATGTTGAACGAAGATTGCTTCCGACAGCATCAATCAAAGCAGATACTTTCGTGACATCAGAAAGGGTTCCTGCGCTTGTCGCCTTCTTCTGAATAGCTTTTATAACAAGCTGCTGGTTCTTTTCACGGTCAAAGTTTGACTGTTCAAGTCCGTAAGTTGGAACACGATCACCACGGGCCATCGTAAAGTAAAGCGCGTGCTCAGCATCCATAGTCACTTCTCCATTCGGGAAGTCAATAAAGTGGCCACTTGGAGGACAGCGCTTTAATCGCTCAGCCTTACTCACTTTTCGGTCACCTTCGCCACATTTCCAGTCAAAATTACTATCCATCACACCATTCGGTTTACGGCTTTGTATGTTCACCGTAATGCCACCAACGGCCGACACAAGTTGGCGAATAACTGTATGGTTAAGATTTACACCATACTGAATATCAAGCCCAAAGATATCGCCGACAAACTTCGAAGATTCCTTGAGGGCTGCTTGAGTGCCTTCTATATCTTTATTTTCACGAACGCAATCAAAATACTCGTTTATTTTTCCTGCATATCCACTATTACAAGCTCGCCCATATTTCACATAGAGATCGCGTGGAATACTTATAAGGTATGCGTCTTTTTTAGTTTGATCAACACTCAAAATCATCATAGAGTCGGTGAGATCCGCCCCACCGTGGCCTTCGTCATCATCAGATGTACCCAGTACGAGTACATTACTGCGCCCGTTGCTATCTTGCTGAAGCGGTTTGTTTTGGAAAATATCAAGAATAGGGCCCTTAAATATCTGACCACTAGCAAGTAGCGCCTTGACCCCAAGAAAACCACCAGCACATATCAACAACACTACAAGTAAAATCGCAACTCGTTTGATTAGTTTGCGACGCTTCGCTTTTTGCTCAGGACTCTTACGTTTGCGAGATTTCTTATCCTCAACTGGAGAATCAATTCCCTTAAGCGACTCGTCAATATCAGAACGACGAATACCCTTCTTTGGTTCAGCGTGTGGTGTCGTAGCGCCAGCTGTATGAAGCTCACGAAGAGTTGTAGGACGAACAGGAGTCGCCTTATCTTTTTTATGAAGTCCGCCAAGATCCGCGCCAGCACGGCGTGGAGTAAATCCATCTATTGAATGTCGTTGTTTTGTCATAAATACTCATACTACTATACATAACTTCAGTGATGTTGAAAATCATAAAATGCTTTTGTTTTGGCTGAATAGTCTGGCGGTTGCCGGTAAAATTGTATATAGTAAGTACGAATGGAAGCATCGTATTTTCAGCGGCACCCCCTCTTTAAGGACATTCTTGGACTGATTGTTTTTGCCATCTGCGTCTTCGCTGGCACAATTTTTATAAATAGCTTCATTTTCCGTAGCTTCAACGTCGAAGGTCCTAGTATGGAAAAGACTCTTTACACCGGTGATCGGCTTATCGTCAATCGACTACCTGTCACGTGGGCACAGCTTCAGAATAAATCGTATATCCCCGAGCGCGGACAAGTTATCGTGTTTAAGAACCCTCTTTTTACTGGAGGTAGCGCTGATGAGTACATCGTCAAGCGTGTTATCGCTTTTCCAGGAGAGAGAGTCGTACTAAAAGACGGCACCTACACTGTCTACAACGCAGACCATCCTGGCGGATTTAACCCCGATGACCAAAATCACGGAGAGCCTGGCAGCCCTACAAGTGGTGAAGTTGATACTACGGTAACGGAAGGTACGCTATTCGTTAGCGGTGATCACCGTGAAGGCAGCTTCTCCTACGACTCACGTAATGGACTAGGCCTTATCCCCTTCTACGATGTAATCGGGCCAGTTGGTATTCGTATTTTTCCGTTTACAGGCATTCGAACGTTTTAGTAGTAAGCACGTAGAAATACTTTCACAGTCGAACAATAATCACTATGCATCAAGCATTTTTTGAATTCGAGAAAATTCCTCTTCGCTCTTAAACGCGATAACAATCTGACCAGCACCACGAGTATTTGTCCGGATTTTTACATCAGTCGCAAAACGACGAGCAAGCTGCTTGGTTTCCTTTTCGCGTAAACTACGGGTCACCTGCTCTGCAGGGGGTTTGTCACTTGCCTGCTGCTGGCCTTTCTTCAGAGTAACGATAAACTGCTCAATTTTTCGAGCACTCCATTCCTCTTTGAGAATTTGCGGAAGCACCTCAAGAATAATAGTCTCATCCAGACCAATAAGAGGACGCGCCTGGCCCTCCCGAAGCTTCCCATCAGCAATTGCTTGGCGAACCACTTCAGGCAGCCTTAGCAGTCGAAGCGTGTTACTAATCGCACTAACCGACTTGCCTCCTACTCGCTCACCAATCTGATCAAGCGTGAGGTTAAACTGGTCACGCAGCTTCAGGTAGGCTGTCGCCGTCTCAAGAACATTAAGATCTCGCCGCTGGAGGTTCTCAATAAGCGAGAGTTCAAGCTTATGCTGCCCACTAAGGGTTCGCACTAATGCCGGAATCTTATCAAGCCCAGCAAGCTGCGAAGCGCGGTAGCGTCGCTCGCCTGCGACAATCTGGTAACTACCTTGGTAAGGAGTTACGACAATTGGCTGCAATATACCGTGCTCTTTGATAGACGCGGCCATCTCGTCTAAAGATACCTCATCAAAATGACGGCGTGGCTGTTCTGGATCGGCGACAATTTCCGAAAGCTTGATATGCCGTAATTCACTAATCTGCTCGTCTTGAGCTGCCGTTGGGTCGAACGATTCATCTAAAAGTTCTGTGGGAATAAGTGAAGCAAATCCACGTCCTAGTCCTTTTTTTACACTCATCTGACAGTTCCCCTTTAGCCTATACGATCAATAATTTCTTTAGTCACCGCTTTGTACGCCCTAGCGCCCTTGCTCCATCGATCATACGCGCCCACAGGAAGGCCATGGCTTGGCGCTTCAGCAAGGCGAATATTGCGAGGAATAGTGTGTTCAAATACCTTACCGGGGAAATGCTTTTTAATCTCTTCAAACACTTGTCCGCTAAGTGTTGTTCGACTATCCATCATCGTAGGAAGTACGCCGAGTAAATCGAGTGTCGGGTTCATACTCTTCCTCACTAGCTTCATCGTCTCCAGTAGCTGGCCAAGACCCTCAAGCGCATAAAACTCCGCTTGGACCGGCAGTAACACATACTTCGCCGCGATAAGCCCGTTTACCGTGAGGAGACTGAGACTTGGTGGACTATCAATAATCACCACATCATAGTCAGGAACTGTTTCAATAGCTTGTTTGAGTCGTGTAAACTTATGCTGCGCGCCTGCAAGTTCAACTTCTGTATTTGCAAGATGAGGTGTCGTAGGGGCTAGAAAAAGATTCTTATGCTCAGTTGGCAAAATAATTTCAGATAACGTAGTTGATCCCATAAGTACCTCCGTCATCGTCGACTGCAACTCCTGCTTATCAACCCCAAGTCCGCTTGTCGCGTTACCTTGCGGATCAAAATCAATCAAAAGTACTTTCTTGCCTGCTTTAGCCAGATAATACGCAACATTGACTGCAGTTGTCGTCTTGCCAACTCCACCTTTTTGGTTTGTCACAGAAATGACGGTCGTCACTGTTTATTTCCCCTATTCATTTGTTCTATTGTAGCATGAGCGTTACTAATTTGCCTGAAAATCACCCCACCACACCAGATTAAATATATGAAGTATTAGCTCCGTCGTCGCTCCCTCGCCACCATCCCACCAACACCCAAGGCAGCAAGAAGTGTTGCGAGGAGGATGAGTCCTTGAGGTTGTGTGGTGAGTGTCTTTACTGTTTGAGCAAATCCTGTGTTCGGTGCGAGTGGCGTCGTGTTTGTTATGGGAGTGCTGGTGCCGTCAGGGTTAACTGTCACAGTGTACGGGCCAAGATCTTGTGTGCCGCCGCCAGGCAGAACAATATGGATGTTAACCGTGTGTTGCCCTGGTTCGAGGTCGGATGGTAGCTGGCATGCCCAGTTACCATTGCTGTCAGCCAGTGCTGTGCAGGAGATTGGATCTGAGTGGACAGTCACGGTCACAGTAGCGCCCGGCTCTGCCGTGCCGCTAAAATGAGGACGTTTTGGAATAACGGGGACACCAGTCAGAGGCTTGTTTTCGACAATAGCAGTTGGCTCGTCAACGCCAGGAGTGGTTTGTTGATTAAAGGTGTAAACGGGAGACCCGTTTACCGAGACGGTGCCTTGGGCGGCGGTGTCGAAGGTGGGAGGAAGCCAGACGAGTGCTTGGGTTTCCGTAATAGCAGGAGTATACGATGGACCAAACGAATAATAGCAGGGTTGGTCATCTGTGACATTTTCACCTACATTAGGATACGCTACGCCGAGTACCGCAATGATCTGAGCCACGTCCATACCAGCAAAGGTACATGACTTTAATGGAGTGCCATTCAAGGAAACAAGTGAACGTGAGAGTGCTTCAATATACTCAGTAGGATCACCGTCGGCATTTACTAGTCGAAGTCCAGTCACCGTCAAGAGCTTCTCCCCTCCCTCGCCCTCAGAAAAAGCAACACTATTAATCTGTTTTGGTAAAGGACAACTTGTCTTATCTCCTGTAATCGTCCAATGAGAATCATCGATCAACTTCTGACGATCTGCAGTAGCATGACAATACTGAAGCGCAGTAGCCCCAAGTGCAATGCCAGAAGGTACTGGACGAGAGGCCCAGCCGGTCAACGTCGCATCATAATTCTCTACCGATAGACCAGTGTTTGAAAGCATGAAAGACATCGTATTTACTTGTGAAATATTCCAGGCAGACAGACTGCGATTAAAAGCAGTCGCCTGCGAGAATACACCGAACATATCCGTGATATTTCCCGTATCCCAAGTAGAGACATTGCCGTTAAAGCTCGTTGCCCCACCAAACATACTGTATATAGTTGTGACGTTTGCCGTGTTCCATTGAGAAAGGTCTTGGTTAAATGCGGTTGCACCATTGAACATTGCATACATCGTCGTGACATTTTCTGTATTCCAACCGGAAATATCACGATTAAACGATGTCGCGCTACTAAATGATTGGTTCATATCTGTCACGTTTGCCGTATTCCATGTAGAGACATCGCCATTAAATGATGACGCTCTATAAAATATGGACCGCATATTGGTCACGTTTGCCGTATTCCATTGAGAAAGATCTTGGTTAAACGATGTCGCGCTCGCAAACATACCTAATGCATTTTCGAGATTAGCAACATTCCAATTAGAAATATTACTATTGAAATTCGTAGCACCTGCAAACATACGAGATGCATTTTCTAGACTGCTCGTATTCCAAGTCGAAATGTTACCGTTGAAGTTTGCAGCTTCCGTAAACATACCGGACATATTCACCACGTGACCCATATCCCAGGCAGAAAGATCGCTATTCATCAAAGTGGCTTGCTTAAACATATCGCTTACATCCGTCACGTTCGTAAGATTTGGAGCGTCAACTGCGTTCAATGTAAGATTGCTTGTCCCTTCAAATGCACCTGCCATGCTACTCCACACGCCAGTCCCCCATTGGTCGATACTGAGAATTTTGCTCCTATTGAGCTGCGGAGAACTACTAAAATGAACCTGTGGAAATGTACCCCGTATTCGAACCGTATACTCTCCCGTAGCACCAAAATCATGCGTTACGCCACTAGTGACACCTGTCTGCTCGAAGACGCCGTCATTATCCCAGTCGACATCGTAGTTATACGTTTCAGTAGCATTCGTAGGAATAGTGACAGATGTATCTCCGACACCATCAGGATCAGTATTCCATGTTGTTACGAAATTATCTGCAGCCGTACCCGGCGCAAGATTCGATGCAGCGTGTACAGGCATTATAAAAAGGCACACGCCGACAGTGGCAGCAAAGATAAAAATACCTGTCGCTACAATGTATACACGAATGCAACTAAACTTAAAGAGCTGAGCGAGTTTAAGATTGATCGGAGTGATGATACGTAACATTGATGAACCATGATTCCTTACTTACGCGCTTACACGTAACTAGCATAACGTTAGTGTCTTTATAATAGCACAGCTATTTCATTGCTCGGCGATTCATTATCTGCTCCCGTATCGCCAACATCCCCACACCAAGAACAGCAAGAACTGTCGCCAGAATAATTAACCCCTGCGTCTGCATAGTCAACGCTCTCACTGTTTGAGCAAACCCCGTATTCGGTGCAAGTGGTGTTGTATTTACAAGAGAGCTATTCGTACGGCCAGAGACAACCGTCACGGAATAGGGTCCCAAATCCTGCGTAGCACCACCAGGTAAAATAATGTGAATATACACAGTATGCTGCCCGGGCTCGAGATCGGATGGTAGCTGGCACGACCAATTGCCACTACTGTCAGCTATCGTAGAGCAAGAAATTGGATCAGAATGAACGGTAACTATCACTGTGGCACCCGGCTCCGCCGTACCGCTAAAATGGGGGCGCTTAGGTATGACCGGGTCGCCAACAAGAGACTCACTCTCCACGGTAGCGGTCGGCTCGTCGACACCGGGATTTGTCTGTTGATTAAACGTATACTCGGGTGACCCATTCACAGAAATAGTACCTTGAGAAGAGGTATCGAAGTTATCAGGAAGCCATATGCGCGCGTACGCGGGTGTAAGCACGAGGCTCCCAGCCTCGTCGCCTATGAGGAAATAGCACGGATTCACATCACTCACTAAACTTGGCGACACGTTCATCATTTCTACGAATAGCGCTGCGTCTCCTCCAGTATTCTCCGTACAAAACGGCAATGGCCGCCCATTGAGCGAAACGAGTGAGCGAGTCATCGCCTGAGCGTACTCATCTGGATCATCAGCTCCAACAAGATGCTCTCCTGTTACAGATAATAGCTTCTTGCCTGCACCTTCAGAGAAAGCAACAGAATGTATTTTCTTTGGCCCTGGTGCTGCTTTTACAATAACCTGGAGGCGAGATTCAATCGAAACACCAGTAGCGTTCTTTGCTTGTATGCAAATATTGTAGACGTTATCACCATCAGCGTCGGCCGGGTTACTGTGGCTGAACATCGTGTTTGACCTAAGCTCACTGCCGCTCACAGCAAATAAATGATCATCCTCTCCTGGACTCGCACAGCTAAGCGTGTACGGTGAATTTACGCGCGGTATAAAGTCTACTACGCCTAGCGTTCCGATTACAGAACCCTGCAGACTATTGTCGTAGATTTGCACATTATCGGTATTGTTAATCGTTACATGGCACGACACAGCATCTCCCGCGAACGACCAGCCAAATTCATCAATGATACTCTGTCGTTGACTTGAAGAGGTACAGTACTTTAGCCCATGTACTGAAAAATCAATATCATGCGGCAACGACTTTTCTGACCATCCTACAAGAAGTGCATCATAATTAGCCACAGATAGCCCACTAAACGCAAACATCCAGAAAAGTTGCGACGCCGAAGTCAAATCCCAGCTTGAAAGATTACGATCAAAAGCAGGCGCCTCTCTAAACATATAAGTCATATCCGTTACTTTGCTTGTATCCCAGTTCGCGATGTCGGCATTAAACACCGCAGCCTCATTGAACATCATCTGCATATTAGTCACGCTACCTGTATCCCAGCTAGAAATATCAGCATTAAATAAAACTGCATGGCGGAACATACCGCTCATATCCGTCACCTTGCTCGTGTCCCATTGAGACAGATCCCGATTAAATGAAGTCGCGTTGTCAAACATATTCTTCATGTCTGTTACGTTACTTGTGTTCCAGTTCGAGAGGTCGGCGTTAAACGCAGTCGCGCTCCTGAACATACCACTCATATCTGTCACCTTGCTCGTGTCCCAGTTCGAAATATCAGCATTAAACGCGCTCGAACCGCTAAACAATACTGACATGTTCGTTACGTTACTTGTGTCCCAGTTCGACAAGTCGCCATTAAGTGAGGTACTCTCGGCTAGCATAAAGGTCATGTCGGTAACATTAGAGAGGTTTGGTGAGTCGATGGCATTTATCTTTAGATTTGTAGCACCCTGAAAGGCATACGCCATCGAAGTCCACGGTTGCGTTCCCCACTGGTCAATACTAATGATACGACGCTTGACCTCATACGGCTGCCCGCCAAACTGTATGCGGGGGAATACACCCCTCACTCGGATAGTGTACGTACCGGGAGCCCCAAAATCATGCGTGACAGATCCCGTGATTCCAGACTGCTCAAATATGCCATCGTTGTTCCAATCAACCTCATAATTATACGTGGATCCACTACTCGCAGGGATCATGATCGTACTATCAGATGAGCCGTCCGTATTTGTCGTCCACGTCGTCACGAAGTCGCTAGGCGAAGTACCTGGCGCGATATTTGACTCTGCGTGTGCGGGTCGAAACAAGAAAACACCGATAACAATAACCCCTAGTATACCCGCTCCAAAAACAAACAACGCTAAATAAGCACGCCGGAGATGAACCAACTTTCTTATCTTTAGACTGAGGGGTGTGACGATCTGTAACATTATCTAAATACCTACAGTACTTGCAGCAAACTACTCTGCTGCTAGTATAAAGCTAGTGCTTTTATCATATCATACCCACTAGATTCACCTATTACTTATGTCCTTTGTCTAAAAATTAAAACCTGCCGTTTC
Organism: Candidatus Saccharibacteria bacterium GW2011_GWC2_44_17; assembly: GCA_001029695.1. GTDB lineage: Bacteria > Patescibacteriota > Saccharimonadia > Saccharimonadales > Saccharimonadaceae > 2011-GWC2-44-17. Next base: position 891,474 of record CP011211.1, on the reverse strand, counting down.
CGGCAGGTTTTTTGGACTACTTGATCGAACTAATTTCAATCTTTGAGTATTTTTGGCGGTGTCCGTTTTCTTTGTGAACACGCTTCTTTGATTTGTATCGGATGATACGAATCTTCTCACCTTTTACGAGATCTTCGACCACGTTGGCTTTTACGACCACACCTTTTACCAAAGGCGTACCGATAGTAGTTTTGTCACCATCAATAACCAATAGTGCATCAAGCGTGAGCTCTTTAGTTCCTTCCGGGAGGAGGTCCACCAGGAGGGTCTCTTTTTCGGTGACGACGAATTGTTTGCCACCGATCTTAACGACTGCTTTTGTCATATGATTCCTTATTACTTTTACTGATCAATCTGAACCATTGTAACAGATACACTACTACTTCGCAAGTATGCTTAATAGTATACAAGCCTGTCTCAAAAGAAGCAGACTTGCATACTTTTGAGACAGGCTTAGCTGAGGTTGGATCCCATAGTTACGGACCCACCACTCCTCGACAGGAAGAGCGTCAACTCTCCGCACAGCCGAACGGCATCCTCGCGACTTTCACAGTGGATGTGGGCCACTGACTCCTGCGCAAAGAAATCGGTTGTCGTGATAATCTTGAGCGGCTGAGGGCTACGACCCTCAAGAAACTCCGTAACTAATTTTGTTGCGCCGGCAATTGCCTGGAAAGATACCTCTACAACGATCCCTACGAGTGTACTGGACATAGCACTTCCTTAGGACGGCGATAATGGATGCCACAAATAACTGTGGTTTATATACTATATAACTATATTATATATAATACAATAGTTATTGTGCGCCATTTACAACGACATTATTAGCATGCAACCATCCATGAACACTACCACCATCAAGATATTGTCCTTGCGCTGGAACTACCTGCACTATTCCGTTATCAAGCACATACTGGTTAATCGGATCTGTTAGGTTATACTCGCCTGAAAGTTCGAGATCACAGTAGTTATGAACTCGAGTCATCACATCGTAATTGAGGATATACTTACTGACATTGATATAGTTGCTTGGCGCTTGAGCAGGCTGCGGCTTCTCGACAATTTGTTCAAATGCACCCGTATCTTCATTGAACTGAATCACCCCATAGCGACTCACTTCATTTGGAACAACTTGCACTGCAACCATCGAATTACCACCCTCAGGAGTAAGCCCCATGAGTCGCGCTAGTTCTGAAGCTCCGTCAGGATTGTACAAGAAGTCATCACCCATCATCACCGCCGCTGACTCACCCTTTTGCAGAAACGGAAATGCCAACGCTACCGGTACGGCGCTACCATACTTTTGATTTGGATCCTGCTCAATGTAATGAAATCGTACATTTTGCGGCGGTCGAGCGAGTTCGATCATCGACTCTTTGCCGTTATAGCGCAGAAATTGGTTTAACTCTTCGTTGTCTCCAAAATATTGCTGCAGCTGAGAGCTGCCCTTGCTGACAACAAAATAGATATCAGCAATGCCTGCTTTTATACAGTCACGCACGATGTAGTCGACGAGCGGCCTATTGCCGATAGGAAGCATGCACTTCTCGATTGCTTTGGTAATTGGCAAACGCCTGGTGCCCCAGCCGGCTACGGGAATAATTGCTTTGGTAATTGGCACTAGATTTGTCCTCCACTATACATAATCACTATTATAACAGCTACCGACATCATGCCGGCCGCCTTGTACGCTCCATGGTGATGATACCAACTGACGCGCAGCTGCTTTGGTAATTTATGACGATACGCCTGGGCAAATAGCGCCACAAATCCAGCAAGAACCAGCAAAACTGCAGCCCCAACAACTGCCGCAGGTAGCGTCTGCACAGATCGTCCAACAGAAGCAAACATCCCTGTCTGCGCTACGGGCTCACGAAATCCGGTCGTCACACCAGCAACCGCCCCCGTCTCCGCAGGTGCGCCATACATCGCAACAACGAGTGTCGTCTGCTTACCGCTCATCTCCCCATTTACGACAGCAAATCCTACATCCTTATAGTCGGAGCTCAAAAGATTTGCTCTATGTTCAGGCGACGCGAGCCATGCCGAAATAACAGCGCCACTCGACGTAAATCCACGAGCAAGATTCTCTCCAGCCTGACTATAGTTGTAGTGATAATCATTGAACCACTTCCAAGGTTGAACACCCGATGGAGAATCATGAGACCAGTATTGGCCGGCAAGCATATCCTGAGCCTTGGCATACGCAGCCTGATTTAAAGTATCATTGATTTCAAGCCCAGGTCGACCTTCAGCCTGACGCGCATGGTTCGATTCGCTCAGCAACGTATTCATCGTAATCGCCGCTCGCTGCCCTAATACGTCTCCAGTGGTAAAGTAATTATTCACGAGCAATAACCCGAAGGCCAACACCAATATAGCCACCAGTCCATACCGACGGATTGCGTGTGGGCGATAGCTATTTTCCCTATGAGGTACAGTCGCCAGCTTGACATGGCGCTTGACCTTCGTAGGAAGTGACTGTTTTTTGACTGTTTGTTTTTTATGCACTGTGACTAATAGTATAGCAACTTCAAAAGAAAAAGCGAGAGCACTATACTCTCGCTACTTCAGTTTTACAGAAGGATTAACCAAGGAATGACGGTTGATCTTCGCTCTTACGGCGACGCCATGCAGCGATAAACCACCAGATGCTTGCGATAGCAGCAAGTGCAACTAACCACCAGTACCATGCGAGTCCGAAAAGTTTCCATCCACTCTCGGTTGCAGTAACTGGTCCCGAAACTGCTGCAACGTTATTTTTCACATCTCTCGCACCAAGAATTTCCGGTGACTCGGCGATACTAGCTTGTTGAGTCTCGTTGTTTGCAACAAGATCATCGACGGGTACACCGAGGAATGAGCGTGTTGGTGGAGTTGAAATAGTCGTTGCAAGTGATGCGACGCTCGGAAGAAGTGTGAGTCCACCCTCGCTAAGACCACCCCCCGTACTGCCATCGACAGGCGTTGTAACTACGGGCACTACAGGAGTTGTTGCAGTAAATTTGAATACATCAGAGGTGCCTTCGTTGCCTAGCCCATTAACACTACTGGCAACAACCTCGTATAGACCATCGTTAAGTTTTGCTGTCTTCGCTGTCCATTTACCGTCCTCGTCAGGAGCGACCGACTCAAGCGAGCTTCCATTAACCTTCACCGTAACTGGCGCGCCTTGTTCGCCAGTACCACTGATCGTGTAAGTACCGTCTGCATTTCGACTCGCAGAAGTAATGGTTACCACGGGCGCTGTATGATCAACAGTGAAGTAAAACTTCTCTGTATTTGATACGTTCCCAGCGCGATCAGCAGCATTATACTTAACATAATATTGACCCTCGGCAAGCGTGCTAAGATCAATCGTGAAAGGGTTCGCAGCAGAAGAGTTACTCTTCTGCAGAACGTCCGAAGCGGTATAAATATTTGCTGTTACTTTTGCTACAGCGATATTGTCATTTGCAGTCACAGTAAAGCTCGCTGGATTAGTAGCCGACTCCGTCGATCCAGTGACGACAGGTTTCGTCTTGTCGTACACCGCTTCAAACGTGTCCGACCATTGAGATACATTACCTGCTGCATCATAAGCTCGAACGCGCAGGTAATTTACGCCTTCACCTTGATTAAAGACACCATCGTACGACGTTGCCGTAATTCCAGTATTGAGCCAAGCATTCTCCTCACCGTTATGAGCGCTTGTTGGTATTGTATTCCAATACTGATAATCATATTTCACCACATCTGTTGCAGGCTGGTTCCACGAGATAGAGACAGGGGCATACTTGGTTGCTGCGCCAGATGCGATAACAGCACCGTTACTCTTCACAACAAGTACTGGCTTCGTCGGAGCGACAGTGTCAATCGAAACGCTCCACGGGGCTGTCCACGGACTTTTTAGGCCAGAAGCGTTCACCGCACGGACCTGCCAGTACCATGTCCCGCTAGCTCCTACTGAATGCGCCTTCGACTCGGTCGGCTGAATTTGATTGAAATCGCCAGACCACACATTGCTCGTCAATGCCCCGTTTCCATCCACCGCACTGCTCTGTGATGCTTGAATTTCATATTGCGTAGCACCGACATTGTCAGTCCAATCGAACCAAAAATCATTCGTGTTAATAAGTGCACCGTTGGCTGGCGTTAGAAGTACGGGAGTAGCTGGGGCTACAATTGGCTTTAGGGTGCGAATTCCCGTACCAACAACCCCCAGATATTTCTGCTCAGCGGTATATTGACTGCTTACATCATTCACAACACCACCGGTTCGATAAACATCCATCTTAAAGCCAGTCCAGTTTTTATTTTCTGCATGCTGACTCACGCCGGCTATAGTCAAAGCACCTCCGGAGACCATAAGACCACCGTAATTAGCACCGTTATTTGACGTTTTTACAGTATTCACTGTGACAGTAGAGTTATTGACGTGTATACCCGCTTTATCGTTGTCTTTTGATTCAACTCGATTGAGTGTTGCCGACGAGTTCCAAACCTGAATCCCTTGCACCTGAGTAGCCGCTACACCATTAATCACTACGTCGTTGATCGTTGGCGAACCACCTACAACACCAATTACAGAATCGTTACTTGGTGAGCCGGTAAATGCTGGTGAGATAACATGACCGTTACCATTCAATGTAAGCGTACGATTTATATTTACCTGGCTTGTCGTCGTAAAACTCCCGCCAAGGTTGATTACTGCTTCGCTGCCGGCAACCGCAGAGATAAGTTCAGCCTGAGACGATACCGTGGTTGCTGCATTTGCTGTCTGCGAAGCAGCAAGACCATACAGCGGCTGTGCTACGAGTGCAAATACCGCAATTAAAGTTGCTATTACTCTGACTTTCGAAACGCGTCGTATTTGCAGTCCCATTATGTACACCTCGCCTTTCCACACTCCACATGTGGTTAATTTGCACTAATTGTAACACTAACTTCAGCCAGCTACAAGCAACTGATAAAATGAATTTAGAAATAAGCAATAGCTATTTATTACTTTTGGAGTTCGTGCATACGGTCGTGATTGAGGCCATAGTAATGAGCAATCTCATGCCACAGTGTGCGCTTGGTTTGTTCAAAAAACTCTGCTTCATTTCGGACAACACGCATAATTGAATGTTTGAAGAGAGTAATCTTATCGGGCAATACAAACGTATAGGAGTTGCCACGCTGCGTCAGCGGAATACCTTCGTAAAGTCCCAGTAAGATCGTATGCTCTCGCAGCTTCATCTTTATCGCCTGTTCTTCCGTCGGCTCGTCAGCCATAACAATCGCGACGTTTTCGAGTCCTTTTATATACTCCTGGGGAAGCTCATCCATAGCTCGCGTAATGATGGCGTCAAATTGTTGGTCGGAGAGTTCGTTCATGTATATCACTTTACTATACTTTATATAGTTATGTCTATTCGTTGCTAAAATCAAACCAGTCTTGATCTTTTTTTGCATCGTCCACTACACCACCCCAAAATGCAGCTAGGTCTGCTGGGTCGTTGTCTTCAAGACTCGTTATAGCATCTGCCTCGCGTCGCTCCGCTGCTATATCGTCGCCAAGGCCGTCCCCTAGAGGGTCGACTGCATCAAATGTAACTGTTTTTCGTTGAAATATGCTCATGTTTGTTTTTTTGATTATTACTACAATATTAGCATAATTAGTATGATAAGTCAATAGCTGTAGAAGAGGTAGGAAAAACGCCCCACTCGGAGGCGTTTGGAATAATTTTTGAATGCAACATGTCAATTACTCTGATAAGGTAGGCCCCGTAGGGAGTATCTAGCATACGCCAGACACTCCCTACGGACATGGATCAGCTGAAGGACAGCGATCCAAAGTTACCGAACAGCGACTTCAGCCACTGCAGGAAGTTGAACGGAGCTTCAGGCTCCGGTTCAACAACCACAGGCGGCGTCAGATCCAGCCCCTCGTACGCAACGAAAAACTCATTGCGAACTCCGGTCTGGTAGTTGTACCACGCGACCGTCGCTTCTCCGGCTGGTGTGACCACCAGGTCCGTCGGAAACTCCACTACAGTGGAGTTTCCTGCACCAAGGTTGGGCGGCTTGTTCTCTCCGTAGGGAGAAGTTACCCGAATGCCAACAGCATGGTCAGTCTCATTTGAGACTGACACACGCAGAATAGCCACTCCGTCCACTTCCACCACCTCAGCAGTGGAAGAGACCGAAGGAGTGACCGGGTCGGCTGCAGCCGTTCCCGTCAATCCAAAGATCACCAGAACAGCAAGAAAGCCTGCCAGGACTACAGAAGTAGCTTTTCGCACAGTTAGATCTTTCTTTTGAGAGGATCGCAGCTGGTTGAACTGCGAGGCAATGTTTGAATCAAATCAAACACTCCTTTCGCAGCTCAACTATAGTGCATGGTAATTGACATGTTAAAGTTCGTGTTGCTAGGTACCGAGAGCTAGCTCTCCAAGATTACCGCACACAGCTATTTACTTTAACCTAATCATATAGATATGTCAACAATATTACTCAATCCGCTTCGAAACATACCCATTATCCTTTACATAAAACCGCCAGGGGACATCTTTGCCATGACTAATTCCTATGCGTGTCGTAGTGATAACCTGGTCCGTTGGTAGTGCAGGCTGCAGCAGAAGTCGCAGTGGCGGCTCAGAGAGTGAATGACCGTTCATCGCAAGAGAAATGCCAAACGCCTGGCAAAACTTAGCAGGACCATTTGTCAGATCTCGCCCTGATCGTCCTCCTCGACGCCTACTCATCCCTTCATCGCCATTAAGCGGCTCAACCGCCCGGATTAGTACTGCAGCGCCATAGCCTTTTTCGCCTACCACGATGTTGCAGCAATAATGCATACCATATGTGAAATACACATAGAGATGTCCTGCGTCGCCAAACATTATTTTCGTACGAGGCGTCTCCCCTTTGTAACTATGGCTTGCGACGTCCGTCTGGTCATATGCTTCAACTTCTACTATTCGTGCGCGTAGGACCTTACCATCAAGCGTCCGTTCAAGGATACCCCCTAATAATCTTGGCGCAATCTCGCTAGCCCGTCCATGTAAAAAACTAACGTCTACTTTTTGAGATGCCATGTATCGTCGCTGCCCTTTTCGTAGCTTTTCTTCACCGCACTCCATGCGACCTTATGGGCGACTTCTTCACGACTTTCACTACTACGACGATCTTTGGCGTTCTCATACTCATCCCACGCACTATTAAAGGCTTCTTTATAGATATCCTGAGCATGTCCCGGCAGTACATGTTTGACACCTTCCGGAAGCTCGGTCGTGTGATTATATGGCATTACTGTATCCTCCTTACTATTGCCATGATAGCGACATTAAGAGTGCCTTGCTATGAAAAATATTACGACTTCTCTAGTGTCACTACCAGGTCAACACCCTCGACCTTAACAGTAGCCTCATGAGCGTATTGAGCATCGCCGATCTTGTCGGCAAGTGTCTCGGCGGCGATTGTGTTTGTATGCTCTTTTATTGCGCTTACCAGCTCATCGTCGTCAGTTTGAAGGCTGAGCTTAATGCGGTCGTCTACGTTGAGTCCTGCTGCTTTTCGAGCAGACTGTACGTGGCGAACTACCTCACGTGATAAACCTTCACGCTTCAAGCTTGGAGTGATAGCAAGGTCAAGAGATAATTCTTTCCCTCGAATCACTTTTTTAACGTTTAATTCTTCGGTCAAAATATCTTCGAAATTGACAAACTCCCCAAGCGTTGGAACTGTCACGCTCGCAAGCGGCTGACGAATCTTTACTCGTTCTTTTGCGCGGATGCTGAGTGATTGGTTTACATACTCACGAACTGTTTCCATGTCACGCACGACGAGCTCATTAACATGCCCCGCTTGAGGCCAATCAAGAAGATGAACACTTTCTCCACCTGTAAGTTTCTGGTAGAGCTCCTCAGCGAGGAATGGCGTAAATGGTGCGACAATCTGCGCAAGCTGTACCAGCACATAGTGAAGCGTACGATAGGCGTTATTTTTATCAGTATCATCACCAGACTTCCAGAAGCGTCGTCGACTCCGGCGTACGTACCAGTTGCTTGCATCTTCGATAAACGGCAAGATCGGATCGATCGCATTTGGAATGTCGTAGATATCCATATGCTTCTCAACCTCATGATTCAGCTGATGAACTCGACTGACGATCCATTGATCAAGTGGGTTTTCGAGCTGCTCACTTGGGTCGGAAAGGTCCCCTGTAAATTCCCAGCCATCAACTTCAGCGTACATAGTAAAGAAGTCGTACATATTCCATATCATGCTGAGCTTGCGCGCGACGTCACCAACATCCTTGTCTTGCAGCGCAAAATCCTCGCCATTTAGTAGCGGCGACTGCAGCAACAAGAAGCGAAGACTATCCGCACTAAACTTGTCCATCAGCTCATTTGGATCGGTATAGTTGCCATAGCTTTTGCTCATCTTACGACCATCGTTACCGGCTACGTTACCTGTCACGATAACATTCTTGAATGAATTTTCACCAAATAGAGCCACGCTCATACTATGCATATAATAAAACCACGCACGTACCTGACCGATATATTCAACAATGAAATCTCCAGGGAAATTTGCTTCAAATTTCTGCTTATTTTCAAACGGATAATGGAACTGTGCAAATGGCATACTGCCTGCTTCAAACCAACTATCCATAACTTTGTCAATACGCTCATAGTCCACACCATATTCTGTCAGTCCGTCGGCAGCTGTATGATGAATATTGAACTTAATATCATCAACCCAGGGGCGATGATAATCGTCGAGTTTTACTCCGCTCAATTCTTCTAGCTCCGCATAGCTTCCGATAACTTTAATATACTCACGACCATTATCATCGTGTGTTCTACCCCAATCATCGACACCCTTCCAGACAGGCATGGCCGTTGCCCAGAAACGATCTCGGCTAAGGTTCCAGTCGGGCGCTTGCTCAATCGTCTTCGCAAAGCGACCTTTTTTGACATGCGACGGAAACCAGTTGATATCTCCATTTTGCTCGAGCATTTGCTCACGCTGGCCATCAATATCCATAAACCAGCTCGGGTGCGCACGGTACATGAGTTTCGTTCCGCAGCGATGACAGTGCGGGTAGCTGTGGCGAATATAGTCGATCTTCCACACTGTTCCGCGCTCGTGAAGCGTCTTAGCGATCGTTTTATTTATCGCCCAAACGTTCTCGCCTTTCCATTCAGTCTCTGTGTAATCGCCGTTTTCGTCGATGACGTGGACGACAGGAATTTTTTCACGCTTCGCCATAGCAAAATCTTCCTCGCCATAGGCTGGTGCGATATGGACGATGCCCGAACCATCATCAGCACTCACATAGTCTGCATGCCAAATTTTGTGGGCGTTCGCACCACGATCTTCACCCAGTAGCGGTTCATACGATTTTCCAACCAGCTCTTCACCCTTCAGCGTGCGGATCATCATATATTCAAGGGTCTGGTGCTTCGCATCAGTGAGCACTTTCTCCACTAGATCTTTTGCCAAGATTAGCCGTTCACCGTCGAGCTCCACTTCCACGTAGTCAAAATCTTTATTCACTGCAAGTGCCGTGTTTGCAGGCAATGTCCAAGGTGTTGTTGTCCATGCGAGCAGTGACACATCTTCGTCAGCTAGTTTGAATTTCGTGAACACCGACGGATCCGTAACATCCTGGTAGGCGCCTGCGTCCATTGTCACCTCAGCTTTTGAAAGCGGGGTCGCATCGAGCGTACAGTACATGAGTACTTTTTCACCTTCGTAGATTTTACCCTTTTCATAGAGTTCCTTGAAGGCCCACCATACACTCTCCATATACTCTTTGTCCATGGTTTTATATGCACCCTTGAAGTCAACCCAACGGCCGACGCGGTCTACCGTATCTTCCCATAGACTACTCGTCTGAACCATGTTTTCGCGACATGCAATGATATATTTTTCGATCCCGTACTCAATAACTTCTTCACGACTACTCAGTCCGAGCTTCTTCTCTGTATAGCGCTCAGCGGGTAGTCCATGACAGTCCCAGCCCCATACGCGCTCCACTCGCTTGCCTTTCATCGTCTGATAGCGCGGCACCGCATCCTTGACGATACTACTGAGTAGCGTCCCATGATGTGGTACTCCAGAAATAAATGGAGGGCCGTCATAAAACACATACGAATTATCTGCAGGTCGTTGGTCAATTGATTTTTCGAATGTCTTATTCTTTTTCCACTGCTGCACAAGGTCTTTCTCATACTCTAGTGCCCGACGGCGGGTATTTGCTTTGAATTTCATTATCTAGTGCTCCTTATTCTTATGTATGGTATTAATTACTGTCCATTCTTCTGTAGTAGTCTTGATAATCATGCACGGATCTCCCGGTATCGAAAGCACGTCGCAACGTGATCATTCACCATCCCTGTTGCCTGCATAAATGCGTAGCAAATTGTAGGACCGACAAAGGTAAATCCAGCTTTTTTAAGCGCACTGCTCATTGCATCTGACCGTTCGGTCGTAGCAGGAACTTCCGAGATACTCCCTCGCGCTCCATCAACCGAAATATTGTCGACAAAACTCCATAAGTACTTCGCAAGTGACCCATGTTCACGAATAATAGCCTGCGCTGCGAAAGCATTCTTCCGAGCACTATATATCTTCAATCGATTTCTGATAATGCCTGTGTCTTCTCGTAACTTCTCGAGTTCATCATCCGCCATACTCGCAACTGCATCTATATCAAAATTATGAAATGCCGTTCTGTAGCCCTCTCGACGATTTAAGATGGTTGACCATGAAAGCCCTGCTTGCGCACCCTCTAGTACGAGAAACTCAAACAACCTCTGATCATCACGAACCGGTACACCCCACTCTGCGTCGTGATAGTGTCGTTCTACATCGCTTGATTCTGCCCAGCTACATCGCATATCGATCCTTTCGTTATTACTGCTAAATTTGTATAAAATAAAAATCACTTCTTTCGAATGTCAGAACCCTTAATTATGGGTGGTTCCATCTGACTTCCAAAAGAAGTGATTCTTTTAGCGCTTAGTTGCTCGCTTTAACGTAGCGTTCACGTCGGGGTCTAATCTCCTTGGCAGGATTTCTTCCCAAAACTTCGCGAGTGATAGTCGCTCATGTGATGATTCTCACAACGTTCCTAGATAAGATTATATCATACGTTAATTAACAACGTTAGCGAGACTATACTTCCATCGTCGCTGCTTCTCTGCCTCTTTCCTTGTACCTACAAAATGTTGCGCAGGGTCTACAATAATAGCATCACCCACAGGAGGTCTATAAACCGCCCATGCATGCGCACCCTGAACTTCAAGATCATGATTACGTTCAACACCAACCGAACCGGCGATAATACGCCGATCAATCGACTCTTCGATGAAATGCGCAGCTAGTAACGCTTGATGTCTGCAGACGCCAACGCCATTATGAATATACTCACTTAAGTCTATAAGGCCATTGTCATCATAGTGCGGACGACTGATTCGATCTACAGCATCGAGATCGTACCTCATTACATTCGCCACATAGCGCTCCGCCACACGGAGTACACTACTAACACCTATCGTTGTAGTGAGACTGTTGCGATCATCGCCAGTTAAGCGATCAAGAAATCCATCAGTCACCCGTCGCATAGCTCGGCTTTTGTCGTCAACAAGCACCATCTCGGAGGAAGTCGTGCCATATACACCATTTCTGACGCTCTGGGAATTACGACCAATAATTGGGTGGTTCCTGTAATAGCCGTATGGAGCATCTATATCACCGTCTCCATACCGACTTTCAAGCTCCTCCATGGCATAACGGCCAAAGTTTCTTGTGAAATCACTCCTCACTAATTCCTGCTTTTGAATCTCGCTCGCGATATAACCCGTAATAAACGTACCATTTGTAGAGTTCATATCGCTTACTTTTAGCTGCTCGTTCTTTTCATCGAAACTAAGGCTAAAATGACAAGCAGATACAGTGTCTGGGTACTTGAATCTGTCAGTATGTTTAATTCTACCAATTTCGACACCCTCATTATCTCGCAGACCCTTAAATGCACCTAGTTCCGTACCTTTTATTCGGCTATACTCTCCGTCGATAAGTAACAATGGAGTGTTTACTTTTGGGGTATTTCTTGTATCGAGGACTGCGAACTCTTTTCCGGCAGCAAAGATACCACAAACAAGCGGAGCTGAGATACCTATCGACTCTTGCATCTCATCAGTTGTCGCCATGTAATGATCAGTTGATATCAACACAGGACTCTCAGCATCTATCTCGTAACGACTCACGTACAGCGGCGTACGCTCAATTACAGGTTCCGTTTCGATATGTTGTGTCTGTATAACATCAATAGGCATAATATATCTATTATACTACTTATAGTGTAAAATGTCAATGTCTATAGCCGAGGCGGTAATGGGAGTACCTTGCTTGTTTTTCTCTTATATTCGTCCCAGCCAGGGCGGCCCGCAAAGCGTTTTTCCGTAAGTGGCACGCCGGATATAAAAAGGAGGAGGATCGTAATAACAATTGGTCCAATAATCGAAATGTACCAAAACGACAAACCTGCACTCAACGCGACAATAAATATCCCCCACCACTGTGTCATCTCGCCAAAATAGTTCGGGTGACGCGTATAACGCCACAGGCCGGTTGTCATGAGCTTGCCTTTATTTTTTGGATTTGCAAGATGATACTTAAGCTCAGCGTCTCCAATAACCTCAAAGTAGAATCCGATTAGCCATACGACAGTTCCGACGAGTGTTAGCCAGGAGACATCAGCTGGAGCTGAGGCAAATAGTACAAGTACAGATGAAGATACCGCAACTGCCAAGATCGCCTGAACAAGATACACCCGAACAAACATATTAATCGCCACTCCACCCGGCATATTTGCATACTGATCGCGCATATCAGTATAGCGACCGTCTTCTTTTTTCGACACACTCCAGCGCGCATAGATATGACGAGACAATCGATACCCCCAGAAACCCACCAAAATCAATGCAACTGTCTGAACACTCGCGAGCGTTATCTCGGACTGAGACATATAGGTCGCACCAGCAATCGCAATAAACGTGAGCCCCCATGCGACATCAATCAGGTCATATCTATCACGCCGCTTGGCAATAAAAAATACCATGATTAGCAGTAAAACTGATGCGATCAAGCCATACGAAAAGATCACCCAATCCACAGCTAAACTCCAAAAACGTTTGTAATAAGAAGATAACTAACCGTCGCCGAAACAGCAGTCGCAGCCATCCCCCAGACAAGATCGATGACAACGATCTTCTTCGACCAGCCTTTGAGCGTTGCTTGATTTGTAAGATCATATGTCGCATACGCAACAAGTCCAAACATCCCCGCCAAGAGAAGTACATCCAACCACGAACCAGAGCGATCTAGCACAGGTGTAATCGTAAACAATGAAACACCGGTAACATAGATAACGTAAAATATAATCGCAGCAACAAAGTCAGGCTTTTCACGGATAAGAGAACCGAGTTCTTTTTTATACAAAGCGTTTGACGTCTTCAGCCATACAGCGTCGATAAGTGCAAATATAATTCCAAAAGTAACAAAGGTAATAATAAAATTCATATGCTTATAGTATCACTTCCCTACTAAAAAGTCTTGGTAGCAACAGCTTATGCAAAAAGATCTGCGCCGAATTTAGCAAACACGAGTGCTACAAGCAGTACAATCCACACCGCAACCACAAGCTTATCGAAATCCTTCTTAAGAAAATTTTGCACCTGCGCATTGCGCGCTTTTGATAGTGTAAAATTGTTCTCTCGGAGATTGTAGTGCGTAATCGTCGCAAGTAGAATTGTCGTACTAAATGTCACGACAAGACACCACGGACAGAGCACTTCAATATCGTATACGCTATTGAAGAAAAGCCAGTAAGCAAACGCCGCGCCAAGCAAGTAGCCGATATTTGCAGCGACCATAAACCACCGCGGAAACCGCACACTAGCGAGCCCCGCAAGTGCAACCGTTATAACAATTGGGTACGCCATAAGGCCTATAAACATATTTGGAAATCCAAATACGCTCGCCTGCCACGTCTTCATGACTGTCGCACAGTTAAGTACCAAATTGAAGGTACAGCTAAGTACTGTATCCGGGTTCTTGAGTAGATGAAACTCTTCGACAGAGAGAACAAATGACGCAATAAGACCAATAATGCCAAACGCCAGCATTGTTCCAAAAATCCACTGATTTGATTTGGTCTGGTCTTTTTTAAATAATTGCTTAAACATAGTAGCTCACCTCATTTATAGTTGGCAGCGGTGTCCCCCGCCACATATTTTGCAGAACGCCATTGTCGTCAGTAGCGATAATCGTCGGATACTCTACGATGTCATAAAGACGACACCTATCGGCGCCCTCTCTGGTGTCGGGGTTTAATTCCTCGATTTCTCGCGAAGTCTGTCGTTTAAAATCGCGCAAGTAGTCAAGCACTTCTCTCGCATGATCGCTTTCGTAGCGGTACACGACAAATACCTTCATTAACGCTGCTCCTTGGCGGCTGTAATCGCCTCAACAAACTGATCAAGTGTCTTGAAATCATGATAAACACTTGCAAAGCGCACATATGCAATTTCATTACGCTCAAGCAACTCACCAAGCACCAACTCTCCGACTTTTTTTGAGCTTACTTCGCTTTCGCCGAGTGCGTAGAGGTTATCTTCTACATTAGAAACAATCTCGTCGATCTCCACTTCTGATGTCAGAAATTTACCCACTGAGCGCCGGATCGCAGTAGAGAGCTTCTCTCTATCAAACAACTCGCGAGATGCGTCTTTCTTCACGACAGCAAGGTTGGGCTTTTCAATTCGCTCGTAGGTCGTAAATCGATGACCATCCGGGGTTTCACGACGCCTGCGGATAGTAACTCCGTCACTAACTTCACGAGACTCAATTACTCGACTATCACCGATACTATGCTTTTGCACGGCAGGTCTCCTTAAGATTCGTCTGACGATTGATTCTTTTTACGTCGACGAAGGAACGCAGGCGTGTCAGACTCGTCGTCGTCTTCTTGAACGGGCGTGTCCCAGATATTCTGAGTAGGCTCTTCGGCAAAACTCGCAGCTGCATCTGCACGATCGAGGTCAAGATCAATAGCATTAACAGCGTCGTCACTCACACCCCGTGACTCAACTTCTTGTACCTGCGCCACAGCTGGCTCAAGTGTCACTTCTTGTTCGTGGAAAAATTCACTATCAAATCCCGTCGCAATAACCGTAATAATCAGCTCGTCTTCAAGATCAGGCTTGAGTGTCGCACCAAAAATAATATTAGCGTCTGGTGAAACAGCACTAGTGATGATCTCGGCGGCTTCTTGGATTTCACTCATGCTCATGTCGTAGCCACCAGTGACGTTAAAGAGCACACCCTTTGCACCATCAATCGATACTTCAATAAGTGGAGACTCAATCGCTTGCTGCGCAGCCTGGGCGGCGCGATCATCACCGCTAGCACGTCCAATTCCCATGAGCGCAGAACCGGCATTGCTCATGATCGCCTTTACGTCCGCAAAGTCCAAGTTAATAAGTCCATGCTCAGTAATAAGCTCCGAGATCCCCTGGACACCCTGACGAAGTACGTCATCGGCAATTTTGAACGTCTCGAGAAGCGGCGTACGGCGATCGATTGTCTGAAGAAGGCGATCGTTTGGAATGGTAATAAGCGTATCTACCTGACGGCCAAGACGGTTAATCGCCCAGTCAGCGTTTGTCCGGCGTTTTTCGCCTTCAAAACTAAATGGCTTTGTCGCGACACCGACAACAAGGATGCCAAGTTCGCGAGCAATCTCAGCTACTACATGCCCAGCACCAGAGCCAGTTCCACCACCTGCACCGATCGTCACAAAGATCATGTCCGCACCCTGTAGGGCTTCGGCAATCTCAGCACGTGACTCGTTAGCTGCCTGCTCACCAGTAGAGGGGTTAGCACCCGCGCCAAGCCCACCTGTTGTTTCGTGACCAAGGTGAAGCTTGATATCTGCTTTACTATTATGAAGCGCCTGAGCATCAGTGTTCATCGCAATAAACTGAACGCCAGAGAGTCCGGCATCCTTCATGCGATTTACCGCACTACCACCAGCACCACCAACGCCAATGACCTTGATGCTTGCAAATGTTTGTATCTCGCTTGGTGTTACTTCCGGCATGAATTCGCTCCCTCAGTCCCTAGTATCTATATCTTATTACAGTATAGCATTTAATGTCGTTATTTTTACGTTCTACGCCTTAAATCGATCGAAAATCCCTGATAAAAACCCACTCGTTTTCTTGACAGCCGCTTTCGCATTGGCAGCTTTTGCATGATGGGGTGATTTTTGCGGTGCCGCAGCAGCGCCTTCTGCATCAATCAGCATTAAGCCAACCGCAGTCGCAAATGCAGGAGTATCAACTTGATCTGCTACACCACCATAGCCTTTTGCCTTGCCGATTCGCGCAGCAAGACCAAGCGAAGTTTTAGCGTATTCAACGACCCCTTTTAATTTTGCCGTACCACCAGTCAGTACAACGCCGTTTGGCAGCTGTCCGGCCTTACCAGCCTTCTTCAATTCTTTATGAATCGCTTCGAATAATTCCTCGAGTCGCGCATCAACAATATCGTCTATTTCATTGATTGCAAACTCGTACGTTTCTTTATCGTGTTTAACACTTACCGATGCAGTGTCTGTACGTGCTTGAGCGGTCGCGTGTGCAAGCTTCACCTTCTCGGCTACTTCTGGGTCAGTTTTTAGCCCAATTGCAAGATCATTGGTGATATTCACCCCGCCGATCGGTATCACAGAAACAAACTGCAGATCGCCCTCTTCAAATACGGCGATACTCGTAGTTGCACCACCTAGATCAATAACGGCTACACCGTTCTCAAGCTGCTGCTCGCTCAGTACTGCATGTGCAGATGCGACAACTGACGGTGTTATCACTTTTGGGGATACTTTTGCAATCTCTACAGCTTTTTGTAGATTTGTCACATACGGCGCAAGCGCAGAAATAACATTTGCACTTATCTCTAGACGTGTCCCTGTCATACCAAGTGGATCCTTGATATTATCTTGACCATCAAGTCGATAGCTATGAGGTACTACTTCTAGGATCTCACGATTTGCCGGTATCTTACCAACTGTCGCTACTTCCTCAAGTCGCACGAGATCGTCTTCGATAATTTCATGATCAAGCGCACCAACAGCAATCATACCGTCTGCTTTAGTGCTTAAAATATGCGATCCATTAATACTAATTGTCGCAGCATCAACCTGATGCCCACTCATTCGCTCCGCTTCACCAAGCGCATCATCAATAGCATGTGCCGGGCCTGTAAGATTTGCGACAGCACCCTTACGCATACCTGTATTAGGTGCGCTACCTGCACCGACGATAGTTGGCGTACCTGTTGTTGTGTCGATATGCCCGACGACACAGCGAACTGTAGTCGTACCAATATCAATACCGACAGCATATCGAGAAGTTTCTTGCATATGTTGTATTATACCGCTTATGGAAGCTTTTGAATAGTCTATACTAGAGATATGAAACTCGGTGTATTCGATAGTGGAATTGGTGGCGAGGCAGTTGCGATTGCACTTCGCGAGACTTTTCCAGATGCGCAAATTGATACAGTAAACGACCGCGAACACATACCCTACGGCGACAAAACACCGTCACAGGTTCGAGAGTTCACAGAGATTGCTATTCGGCCATTTCTTGATGACTCGTACGATGTCATTATTCTTGCGTGCAATACAGCGACAGCGATTGCTATCGATTATCTGCGGCGCACCTATCCCAATCAAAAATTCATCGGTATCGAACCGATGATTAAAACCGCAGCAACACTCACAAAGACAGGAACTATCGCCGTCTGTGCGACCCCACGAACGCTTGCAAGCAACCGATACAAGAAGCTTGTATCCACCTATGGTGCTCATCTCGATATTATCGAACCCGACTGTAGCAACTGGGCGTATTTAATTGAAAATAATCAGCTCAACCGTCTCGAGATAGAGGCGACGATCAGTCAGCTTTGTACGCGTGGCGCCGATGTAATCGTCCTTGGCTGCACGCACTACCACTGGATAAAATCGCTCATTAGCGAACTAGCTGATGGACGAGCTGTTGTTATAGAACCATCAGAAGCTATCGGACGCCGCGTCGTGCAACTTCTCGAGCCGTCGTCTAAAGTTGTGTGAGAATCTCAGCGCCATCTTCGGTGATGAGTACGGTGTGCTCAAAGTGCGCCGCGAGACTTCCGTCTTTCGTAAAAATAGTCCAGCCGTCTTCTTGATCAACAAGAGTCTTCTCGCCACCAAGAGTCGCCATCGGCTCGATCGCAATCGTATCGCCAGGATACAGCAAAACCCCAGTTCCTTTTCGTCCATAGTTTGGCACATCAGGCGGCATATGCATTTCAAGACCAACCCCATGCCCAACAAGATCCCGAACAATTCCTAGCTTGCCTGTCGCAAGTACCTTTTCAATAGCCTCGCCGATATCTCCCGTGTATGTACCTCGACCCTTAATTGCGTCAATACCTGCATAGAGACTCCGTTCAGTCACATTGACAAGATGCTTCTTCGCACCAGACGGCTTCTCGTCAATAATCATTGTAAACGCGCTATCAGTCTTCATGCCTTTATAGGTGATGACCAGATCAAAACTGACAATATCACCTTTTTCAAATACATATTCACTCGGCACACCATGGACGATAGCTTCATTGGTACTCACGCAAATCACATTTGGAAAATTAGGATCCGGCTCTTTATAGGTTGGCGTCGCACCAAGTCGTTTAATTTCCTTCTCAGCCCAAGCATCAACATCAAGTTCACTCATTCCGGCCGTTACGTACTTCTTAAGCCCGTCAAAAATAGTCGCGAGAATCCTCCCGCCATCTCTCATGGCTTGAATTTGTGCATCAGTTTTTTGTGGTGTACTCATAAATTAAGCCAGCTTATGCGCTTCAAGTTCTTCCATAATTCGATCATGTACTTGCCCGACTGTACCCACTCCGTCAATGTGAACAATCGCCACGTTATTCTCGGTAAGATAGCTAAGAATTGGGTACATCTCAGTGCGATAGATTTTTAGTCGCTCATCAATCGCCTCTGGCGTATCATCAACACGACCTCGCACCTCTAGGCGCTTTAAGAGCTCGCTCTTTGGCACTTCAAGTACAACCACAAGTTTGATATCGCGACCGTGGTGAGACTGGCTATCAACAAGCCATTGCGCCTGGGAAAGTTGACGAGGAAACCCATCAAGAATTACTCGATTAATATTCGTGGCACGAGCAAGCGCCTCCCCCATTAATTGATTTACTTTTTCAGGCGTAACAAGCTTACCTGTCTGCATCTCTTTTAGGAGCTCAAGATCGTGAGTATCACGTAGCTGCTGACCTGCACTTAACCAGCGCCATCCATTACGCGCAGCAAGCATTTGCCCTTGAACACTTTTACCAGCACCAGCTGGTCCAAAAAATACAATCATTCTTTTTCCTTTGCTCTCTATCATTTTTAGAGTTGTTTTGGTTTGTATGTTAATTTACAGGTTAGATTATGAGTTAAGCAACTCTTTGACGACACGAGCAATCGTGGCACCATCGGCACTCGTGCCAGCCTTGGCTTTGACGCCACCGATAACTTGCCCCATCATACTCGGGCCAACATCGCTCATACCTTCAATGACTGTCTTAGCGATCTCTCGAATCTGCTCTTCTGTCAGCTGCGTCGGCAAGTACGTCGCAAGTACTGCGGCTTCTTTACGCTCTACCTCAGCCAATTCAGGTCGGTCGTTTTGTTCGTAGAGAGCAATACTTTCGTTTCGCTTCTTTACTTCTCGCGCAACAATCTTTTCAATCTCATCATCAGCAAGACCTTCGTCTCGCTTAT
Source organism: Candidatus Saccharibacteria bacterium GW2011_GWC2_44_17 (assembly GCA_001029695.1). Taxonomy (GTDB): domain Bacteria; phylum Patescibacteriota; class Saccharimonadia; order Saccharimonadales; family Saccharimonadaceae; genus 2011-GWC2-44-17. The sequence continues at coordinate 871,598 of CP011211.1, read as the reverse complement.
TTGTCGCAACCTCTTCATTAAGAATCGCCGCTTTTAGATTACGCAATGTCTCCCCTACAAAACGATCGCCGCCTAGTAAGGCGACTTTCATATCGTTTTGAATTTGCTCGGCCAATGATTTGCCGTGAGCCATTGACTAGCGAAGTCCCAATCGAGCTTTAGCTAGTTTGTCAGCCTTGCGTTCCTTGCGGATAATCGCTTTCTGACGACGCTCAGGTTTGCTAAGAGGCTTAGCGAATCGCATTGAAGCTTTCGCCTCTGCAAGTACGCCGCTCTGCAAAACTTTGCGGTTGAAACGACGAATAATATTCTCGTTTGCTTCGTTACCATCTTTACGTGTTACTTGTACCATATAGCAATTATTGTAACAGAGAAACTATAGATACGCAACCATCTGAACAAAAAAGTTCAAGCTCGTCCCGCAAGATCATTTCAGCCTGAGACTATTTAAGCAGATTCAAGATGAAGGAGCCGCCCCTCGATAGAACGTCGCCCCATCCATTCGTTGACCGTCGGCTGGAACCAAACTGTCACATACTCGCCAGGTTCAACAAAAAAATGTTGCGGTGCACTAAATGCTAAAAACTGCATAGACTGCCCAGCCCCATCTTGAATCTCCAACTTTACATGCTGCGACTCTGCGCCCATGCGACGCGTATTGATGACAAGAAGGTTTTCAGCGCGAAACACCGGCTCAGGGTTTCCACTTCCAAACGGCTCAAGCTGATCAAGTTGCTGAAGTAGTGTTTCGTCGACAGATCCAAGCCGCGCTATATTAATATCTGCTTTTGGCAATAAAAGATTGGCTTGATTAAATAACTTCTGCGAAACATAAAATTCATTTACTCTTGCACGAAAGGCGCTGATATTTTCTATCGGCATCGTCACGCCAGCTGCAAATTTATGACCCCCACCTTTTATGATTATGTCGTCACTCGCACGAATCGCGTCAGCCGCACTGAAGTCTCCGTAACTCCTTGCAGACCCCTTTGCCTCACTACCCATCTCCTCCAACACGTATGTTGGTTTTTTATAACGCTCAAGTAATTTCGCCGCCACAATACCGATAATGCCATGGTTCCAACCTGCGCCACTCACTACAAGCACAGCATCACTCTTGAACTTCTCCGCCTGCACAATCGCTTCCTTAAAAATCTTATCCTGCTCAGTGCGCCTGGCGACATTAAGGATGTCGAGTTGCTGCGCCTTCTCCAGTGCAACTAATCCGTCTTGCGCTCGCAACATATCAAGCGAATGTTGCGCTGTTTCGAGCCTTCCTGCAGCATTCATGCGTGGCCCCAATCCAAAGCCAAGGCTTCTCGCATTGACCTTTTCAGGTTCAACTCCTGCGACCGCCATTAACGCCTTGAGTCCCGGTCGTTTCGCCCGAGCCATAACTTTTAAACCCCAATACACATTGGCGCGATTTTCGTCGACAAGCGTCACAATGTCACAAACTGTCCCGAGTGCGACAAGATCAAGCAGCCACTTCTCCTGCCCTACGGGAAGTCCTTCTAGTCTCGTTTGAAGCGCCTGCACCAGCTTAAATGCAACCCCCACGCCAGCAAGGTCAAGGAAAGGATAGAGTGATTTAGAATCATCTTTCAAGAGAAGGTTTTCGTATTCGCCTGGATAGTCAGCCAAGAGTCGCTTTGGATTGATGACTGCGACAGCAGGTGGCTGTACGGGAGCAACATTATGGTGATCTGTCACGATCACATCAACACCCAGTTCGTTTGCTCGCACGATTTCTTTTTGACTAAGACTTCCACAGTCGACGGTCACAATAAGCGTCGCTCCTGCCGCTGCAATTCGCTCTACAGCATCGACCGTCAGTCCGTATCCTTCGACGAATCGATTTGGGATAAACGCATCAACTCGCTCAAATCCAAACTTCTCAAACGCTTCGAGTAGTACTGTTGTCGCAGTCAATCCATCAATATCATAGTCCCCATAAATAGTAATAGGCTCTTGATTATTTCTCGCACGCACTAGTCTATCGGTCGCCTGCTTCATGTCAGGGAGCAGAAACGGATCATGTTTTGCATCGTAGCTCGGGTTTAAAAATGCATCTCGCGCCCGACCAGATAGGCCGCGCGCGGTAAGAAGCTGCTCAAATAGATCCATCGTACCTACGGCTGAATATCAGTCGTTGATCGTTTCGGTCGACTCGATTGCTGCTGTGACTTGATGACAATACTCTGAAGCTCTTTAAAGATCACAAACTGCTTATTTGTTGAGTAGATTTTCGTGTTGCCTTGTTTTTCACTTTGCAAGAAGCCAACTTTTTCGAGGCGTTTTAGCTCGCGCTGGATATTACCTGGATCTTCTTTAATTAACTTTGCAAGCCCACGAACGTGAGTACGGAAGTCTGGGTACTTTGCGTACACCACCACAATCTTTCGTCGTACCCGTGAGGTAATAAAAACGTCTAACATACACTCCCTTAATTTAGCTGCCTGTCGTTACTACTAAGCATACACATTCTTACAACATTTCGCAAGCATCGCTTTATACTTAACGCCAGTTTAAAATAATTTGATTGATCTTTTGGATCGTTTGTTCGTGTGTCGGTACGTCATTATGCTCATAATAATGATCCGTGCCCATATAGTTCGATTTTACATCAATAATATGCAGCTCATCAGCAACCATGTGAACTTTATCGACGACACCAACACTTGCAACAGGCGCCGCAATCACGAGCCCTGTCGTACGGATTGGCTTGAGAAAATCAAACACAGAGTCAAGAATCGTTACATCGTCCAAGCCGTCTGATACAAGGATGATCGTATGGTCACGAAGAAGATCGTAGTCAATTGTTCCTCCATCACCAATCAATCGATTGATCCTATGAAACGCCTGCCGTTTCTCCTCTTCAAGGTATCCGTGAAATTCACTCTTGTAGTCATTAATTTCACTGGTCGATAAATTGCTGTTATACGTAAATCCCCCAACCTGGGATACGGCACCAAAACTCTGCCGCTCACCTGGTACCTCCACAGCCTCAGTGACAAGCATAGTCAAAATACAGTGGAGTGCTGTTGCTATCTGCTCTCCGACAATCACGCCGCCATCACTCAGTGCGACAATCGCAACATTCTCATAGCGATACTTTTCAAAAAGTTCATTCGCCAAAATTTGTCCCGCCTGCAGGCGACTATCGAAATACATCATATAGCTCAGTCTACCAGTATACTGGTAAGTATGCACTACTTCGAAGTAGCTCCGACGGCAATTATTCGCACTGGTAGCGATACGTTTACCTATGCCTCGCAGTCTCCACTGCCAATTGGGCAACTCGTCGTCATAGAAGTAGGAAAAAAACAGCTCACCGGGATCATAACAAGTGCAACCAAAAAACCTTCATATGAGACCAAGTCCATACTAAGTACCATAGAAACAGCCCCCCTTCCTACTGAACTCATAAAGCTCGCTTTTTGGCTGAAAGAATACTACAATTCCCCGCTCGCTACTGTGCTTCAAACACTCCTACCTCGAGGTCTTCAGAAGAACCGTCGAGATCGCTTATCTACTCATAGAGAGTCCTTGCGCGACCGAACAACTATTGTACTCACAAAAGATCAACATGATGCCGTTCAGGCTGTTGAGTCAATGACGCCAGGATCAGCCCTCGTTCACGGCGTGACAGGGTCGGGGAAAACACATATCTATATTGAACTTGCGAAACATACACTTGCTCGTAATCAATCTGTAATTATCCTTGTTCCAGAAATCGCACTTACCTCTCAAGTAGTCGATGAGTTCTCTCATCATTTCGAAAATATTATTCTTGTTCACTCTCGCCAAACCGAAGCCGAACGACATCTGGCCTGGCAAGATGCGCTCAATTCCAAAAGTCCGCGTGTCGTTATCGGTCCGCGATCAGCACTCTTTACGCCCCTCCATCATCTCGGACTAATTGTCATAGACGAAGCACACGAACCAAGCTTCAAACAAGAACAATCACCGCGCTACTCTGCGCTTCGAGCAGCAAGCGTACTCACTCGACTCCACGACGCAAAACTCATCCTCGGTAGCGCAACCCCACTTGTAACCGACTACTATCTGGCGGCGCAATCAGACCGACCAATTATTACATTGCCAGAACGAGCAAAAAAAGACGCAACTCCACCCACTATCACACTTGTTGATATGACAAAAAAAGCGTCATTTACACACCACCGCTTTCTCTCAAACACGCTTCTATCAGAGCTAGAGGCCTCCTTTTCCCGTGGGGATCAAGTGCTTATATTCCATAATCGCCGCGGTAGCGCCAGCACGACACTGTGTGAGAACTGCGGTTGGTCTGCGACCTGTCCGCAATGTTTTATTCCACTAACGCTTCATGCCGATGCGCATCATTTACGTTGTCATCTTTGTGGACGAAATGAAAAAGTACCCACAAGTTGTCCAACCTGCCACAGTGCCGATATTATTCATAAAGGAATTGGTACGAAACTTATTGAATCAGAACTGCGTAAACGATACCCTCATAAAGTCATTGTTCGTTTTGATGGAGACAACGAATCTGGCGATACTGTAGAAAGCCGCTACAATGATCTCTATAGTGGAGCAATCGATATTATTATCGGCACCCAAGTCATCGCAAAAGGCCTTGATCTTCCAAAGTTACGACTCGTGGGTGTCATCCAAGCTGATGCCGGATTAGCCCTCCCCGACTACACCTCAAGTGAACGAACATTCCAGCTTCTCGCACAGGTCGTTGGCCGAGTCGGCCGTTCGCACCACCCCACGACGGTTGTTGTGCAGTCATATCAACCAAATCATCTCGCCGTTACCACTGGACTAGCGCAAAATTATGAACAATTCTACGAAACGACAATCGACGAAAGGCGACGCGCAAATTTCCCGCCCTTTACGTACCTATTGAAACTTACGTGTATCTATAAAACCGAGATAGCCGCTATAAAAAACGCAAAAAAACTCGCCACCGAACTTCGCGCTGCATGTCCGCAATCTGTTCAAATATTAGGACCAACGCCGTCATTCTACGAACGACAGCGCGATACCTACAGATGGCAGCTCGTACTGAAGTCACCAAGGAGAGCTGATCTCGTTGCCGCACTTGCGCTCGTTCCACCCACTCATTGGCAGTCAGAACTCGATCCGATGAGCCTGCTATAATGTCACTCTCGCAGGGACTACGAACCACCCGCTCAATCTGTTATACTGGAGGGAATGAAAAAAGAAGACATCATCACCCTGCCAAATGCTCATTTACGGGAAAAATCAGCTAAAATTCACGTCGTCACCGACGAAACGCATACTCTCGTAAAAGACATGAAAAGCGCCGCCCTCGATTGGGAAGACTCACGTCCTCACGAGATTAGTGCTGCACTCGCCGCAGTACAGATTGACCGTCTTGAGCGTGCAGTTATCGTACGTAGTGACTTCGACGATAAAAATACACGTGATTTTACCGTCCTCCTCAATCCAGAGATTGTTAAATACGAAGGTAGTATCGTCGAAGACTACGAAGGCTGTCTCAGCGTTTCAAAAGTATACGGCAAAGTGCCGCGCCATTCAAAGATTCGCATCAAAGCACTCGATGAAGATGGAAACGAAGTTCGCTTCAAAGCCGAGGGCTTTCTCGCTCGCGTTATTCAGCACGAGATCGATCACACAAATGGCATCGTCTTCATAGATCATATACGCGACAAGAAAGATGCATTTTACACCCTCGATGAGAAAGGCGAGCTTCAGCCACTCGATTATGATACACACATCGCAAACAGCAATCTCTTCGAAGACTAAGTCGATTGTCTTCTTCGGTACTGAGGAGTTTAGCTGCCTGACCCTGGCAGCACTGATAGAAAACGGCTACACTATTGCCGCTGTCGTTACAAAGCCAGATAGCAAGCAAGGTCGTGGACAAAAAATCACTAAACCACACGTAAAACTACTCGCAGAAGCCCACGGTATTCCCGTCTGGCAGCCAGCAAAGCTCACCGATATCACCAAAGATGTGCGAGCACTTGATTCTCCCGCAGGCGTCCTCGTCAGCTACGGAAAGATCATCCCTCAATCCATCATCGAACTATTTACCCCTGGAATCATCAACGTTCATCCTTCGCTACTCCCCCACTATCGTGGCCCATCCCCTATAGAGACGGCCATATTAAATGGCGACCAAGAGACAGGCGTGAGTATTATGCAACTGTCAGCTGCGATGGACGCAGGCCCTGTATACGCTCAAACTTCTCACCAGCTCCAAGGCGATGAGACATCAGAAGAACTATATAAAACCCTAGGTAAGCAGGGTGTAACACTCCTACTCGAGGTTCTACCTAATATCCTGACAGACACTATCGCTCCTCAACCTCAAGATGACACTCAGGCAACATACTGCCAACTCATCAAAAAGGCCGATGGAGTCATCGACTGGACATCTCCCGCTCGCAGTATAGAAAGACAGATTCGCGCCTATCAAGAGTGGCCAAAAAGCCGCACTCAGCTCGGCTCTATCGATGTGATTATTAGTGCCGCCCATGTCGTACAATCAGCAGGCCAATCACCTATAGTAGGCTCACTTACCATCGATCCGTCCGTACCATCTCTCTCAGTCCAAACAGGCAGTGGACAACTAGTACTCGATGCCGTCAAACCGATCGGAAAAAAAGAAATGCCCATTCAGGCATTTCTTTCAGGATACGCTTCTCAGCTAAAATCTACGCAGTAGGCGCAGCTTCATCTCCGCCCAAGATCGCATCACGGTTATTAACAATCTCAGACTTTAGTTCGCCGAGTACTTGCTTGACCACATCACGATAGTCAGGACGATTCACCTCGAGCCATTTCGTCGCTACAAACTCAGACTTAAGGCCTGGGTCGTTTGCTTCAAGCTTCGTCGCCTGCTGCATACGTACAAACACCTCATCAGTCTGGTAGTTTGGCACATACTGTGCAAGCCAAGCATCGACCGACGGCTGATCGCGATCAATAATCTTCTCAAATTGCTCGAGTTGTTCGTCGCTAAGTCCATCAGACAATTTCGTACCCACACGAAGTTCAAGCTCTTCGTAAATGTGCTGCAAGAACGCCTGCTTCTGATCGTCTGGAAGTTCGTTAAGTCCGATATCTGCTAAAAATTGGTCATCTAATTGAAACATTGTACCCTATTCCTATTCTTTAATAGTCGTTAATCTGATTGTATCACGTTTTCGCGAGGAGTGTTATCGAGAGAGATTAGCGAAATACTCACGAGCAGCATCACTCAACTGGCCTGGGCGAGAAAACCCAACATGTCCATCGGCCATACGATACGTATCACTAGGAAACTTTGCGATAACTTCGTTTTCAATACCGTACCACTGCTTTGGGTCAATGCCGAGGTTGTTGCCGAGATAGCTTTCGCCCCCCTGGCCATTACTAATGGTAAATTTTGACATATCTAGAGTTTCACCTTGTCCAGGCTGGGGAACTCCTTCATCTGGAAGCTTAGACTGAGGGGGTATGTAGTATTCTTCGCCACCGTTACCACCACTGAACCAGCCGTGGTCCATACCGTTCTTGATGAGAAGTGCGCTGCCAATGACAGCCCCGGCAATTGCAACAGCACCGATCATGCGCCGTCGTATTATTTTACTCTCTTTTTCTAGATCGTTAACGTCCTGCTCGGAAACTTTGTTTTTGTTCCATCGCTTACTAAGTTTAGAAAATCGGCCTGCAATCCATCCACGAATACCGGTCTTTGCTTCATTTTCAACTAAAACATCTTCATTTTGCTCAGCGCTTGCAGCAAGTTCATCCTTGACCTCCTGCTTCCAGGCTTGATCAAGTGCAAGATTCTGTTCATCTGCATCATCAATCTCTTGTCGAGCCTCATCCTTCCAAGACTGATCGAGTATAGGCATATCGTCCAGCTCCTCTTCGCCAGCAGGAGCACCTTCTGGTGATGATGCAGCTACGTTACCATCCTCGCCCTGATCAGGCATCTTCTCCTGATACTGTCTATCGATGTCGCCAGCCACTGCGTCATAGCGGTCGAGGTCTTCATCACTCAACCCACTAATGTCAGCCTTACCAAATACAGCCTCGAGACGCTTACGTTTTTCCGCTGCATCAGCATTACCGAAATTTGCGACTTGATTAGCGTGCTCTGCATCCTGAATATCACTAGCTATCGCAGAAGAATCTATGTCACTACTATACTCTGCCGCACTTAGCTGCTCTTGGCGCTCCGCACTTGCCTCGATAAGCTCTTTACCGTCAAGATATGCTTTAGCCTCTGCTTCGGTCATTATTTCTTTTTGATCAGAGCCGTTCTTGTAGAGAGTTGAGATTGCGTAGACTGCCACATCGCCTTCACCCTTACGCGCTTCAACTGTATAGACAGTTTCTTTTTCTTCATCGAAGAATACATCATCCTGAAAGAGACCTTGCTCAAGTGGATCGCCTAATTCTGCGCGACTATACTCATCCAACTGCACATCATGAGATGGTCGACCCTGAAGATATGCTTCCATATCTTTCATAGAAGTCATATCATCAGTGTCAGTCCAATCGTTGAGGCGCTTCTCATTCATTCGCTGCTGAAGCAAAGCCTCAATATCAGTCTGAGACTGGTTATCAGGTGTCGGTTGTGGTGCACGTTCACTCATTATTGTATGGTATCCTTGTGGCAATATAGCTTACTTTACTACTTTTATGTAACAATATTATCATAAAGAAGACAAAAAGTCAATATATATTGATGATATGTAAAATAAATACCCTCCTAGTGATACTAGGAGGGTATTTATATATCAAACCACTACTAACCAAGCGTACGTTTCACTAGCTCGCGAGTAAAGAATTCGAGAGTATCACCCTCCTCAACAAGAAGTTTTTTCTGCGTCTTAAGAGAAAGGCCACACATCTCACCTTCAAAGACCTCTTTCGCCTCTTGCTGCTGTCTCTGTACCTTCGTAACCTCAGCTTCAGCAAGCTGCTCATCACCGCGTTTAACACGAACAAGGACATTTGGTACTGCTTTACCAGAGGTAACTTCACCACCAGCAATCACTTCATCTTTAAGTGTTCGGAACACACCCTTGATCGTTAATTTACCGATCTCAGTTTCAACAACTTCCGGTGCGAGCATCGCCTCCATTGATTGGCGTGCATCATCAAGCAGTTCATAGATCACCTTATAGATACGCACCTGAACCTTATCACGCATAGCGAGTCGCTTCACAGCAGGAGGGAGTTCGACGTTGAAACCATAGATAATCGTATTTTCATCTGAGGCCAGACGTATATCGTTCTCAGAGATATTACCAACACCACTACCAATAATTCGAAGCGTGATTTCTCCACCTGTATCGACAAGCTTGAGGCTATCCATGACAGAGGTAAGCGACCCCTGTACGTCGGCTTTTACAATAACATTGAGATCCTGAGATTCGTGTTTTTGCGTCATCTTCTTCAAAAGATCTGCGCCGGTTACATTTGTACTCGCTGCATCGCGCTCACGCTCAATCCGCGCCTTCTCAGTCGCCTGACGCGCAAGCTTTTCGCTCTTTACGATCGTAAAGACATCACCAAACTGTGGCAGCTCCTTGAATCCAGTGACCGTCACTGGTGTCGATGGTCCAGCCTTTTTGATCGGCTTACCAGCAAAATCAAGCAGCGTACGGACTTTACCGTATGCTGTACCTGCCACCATAAAGTGACCAGGCTTTAGCTCACCTTGCTCAACAAGTAGCCCCACGACCGACCCGCGGCCAATAGCCATATGAGATTCAATCACAAGTCCTTCAGCAGGTACGTCAATATCAGCCTTAAGTTCCTCAAAGTCAGCTACAAGTAGCACCATATCGAGAAGCTTATCGATTCCTTGACCAGTTTTTGCACTCACCTCAACCATAATCGTGTCACCGCCCCACTCTTCTGGGTTGAGATTGTGTTCCGTAGCAAGCTGTGTTTTGACCAACTGCGAGTTAGCTGTCTCTTTGTCAATTTTATTGATCGCCACAACGATTTTTGCGTGTGCGGTTTGCGCAAATCGAATTGCCTCTACCGTCTGCGGCTTCACGCCATCGTCCGCGGCAACAACGATAATCACAACGTCAGTAAGCGTCGCACCATGCTGTCGAAGCGCAGCAAATGCTTCGTGTCCAGGCGTATCAAGAAGCGTGATCGATCGCCCTTTTCGAACCGTCTGATACGCGCTAATGTGCTGCGTAATACCACCAGCTTCGCCTTCTACTGCCTTCGTCTCAAGGATTGCATCAAGCAAACTCGTCTTGCCGTGGTCGACATGACCCATGACTGCGACAATCGGCGGTCGCTCAACCGCCTTATCGGATAGTGTGTGCGTAACACGCTCTACTGCTGCGGTTTCTTTTTTCTGAATCTCTACATCAAGACCAAGTTCTTCTACAATAATCTGCGCCGTCTCAAAATCGAGGCGCTGGTTAATCGTGGCAACAATACCATTCTTAAACAGCTCTCCGATGAGGGTCGTTACGGGCAAATTGAGTGTTTCAGCCAATTCGCCTACGGTAATTGAGCCTGAGACGACAATTACTTTTTCTGCCATGACTTATAAACTCCTTTCTGCCCGCTCGCTCCTACCCTAGGAGACGGCGGCAATTATCGCACAAGTTAGAACTGTGTGCTTATTTCTTTTTGCTGAGGCTGAGGGAAATCTTACGATTATCCTTATCAACATCGAGAACAACAAAGCTTTTACGCTCGTTGAGAGTGAAGACTTTTTCAGGATCGGCGTTATCACCTTCACCAAGTTCACTGACATGAACAAGCGCTTCGACTGCTGGGCTGATCTGTACAAATGCACCAAATGGCGTGATTCGAGTCACTGTACCTTCAACTTCAGTACCAGGCTTAAACTGCTCAACTTCATCCAACCATGGGTCTTGTGAAAGCTGCTTAATTGAAAGACTTAGACGGTCTTTATCGATCGAAATGATTTTCGCTTTGATTGTTTCACCAACCTTTACGTAGTCACTCGGATTGTTGACACGCTCCCAGCTAATTTCTGAGATATGTACAAGTCCTTCGATACCTTCGACATTGACGAATACGCCAAAGTCAACGACACCTGTTACAACACCTGTTACTTCATCGCCAATAGTGAGCTTTTCAAATCGAGCCGCGAGGCCATCTTTGATTGCTTCTTTTTCGCTGAAGATAAGCTTGTTTGCCTTGCGATCGCTATCAAGAATACGAACCTTGAGTGACTGACCGATCAGTGCGTTAAGACGCTGAAGAATTTCGTCTTTGTCGCTTGAGCCAACCCGAGGGTAATGCTCTGCTGAAAGTTGTGAAACTGGGAGGAACCCACGAACACCTTCGTATTCAACCAAAAGTCCACCACGATTTGCATCGTACGGTGATACTTCGATAATTTCTCCACTTTCGAGTTTTGCAGCGACTTCTTCCCAACCGCGATCTTTTGCGGCCTTACGAAGTGAAAGCAGTGAGTAACCGTTATCAAGTTCTGCATCCACGACACTCGCAGTGACTTCGTCACCTTCTTTGAGTGCACGTGAGAATCCAACCTCGCGGCGTGGAACGAATCCAACACCCTGTGCGCCGAGATCGATAAGAACCTCGTGTTTACGGAGCGATAATACTGTACCAGTAATCACTTCTCCTGCTGTTATTTGCTTGACTGTCGCGTCACTACCTGCGAGCAAGTCGTCCATTGTTATTGCGGCTTGTGCCATAAGTCTTTTCAGACTCCTTCCTTAAATTGTATTTCCGGAGCGCTACAAAAAGCGACTCCAAGATTGCTACCATTGTAACACTAGTAGCGTGATATGTCTAATAGATAGCCGTCTAGTTAAAGAATGAACCGAAGCGGAATTTGTAAGATTTAAGATACGCAACGACTGCACCGAGTAAAATGCTCGCACCAATAACAGCGATGAAATTCTCAGTTGGACCGGTCGTTGGAAGATGTTGCGCTTCAGAAGGCTGAGGAGCAGTGCTTGTCTGCGGCACCGACGTTACTGGGGGCTGTTTAGCAGCTTCCTGTTCAGCCTTTTGCTTCGCCTCTTTGTCAGCCTGAGCTTTCTTCTCCGCTGCGGCAGCTGCTTCGGATTTCTTACGATCCTCCTCTGCTTTTTTTGCTGCCTCTTGTTGAGCTTGAGTGTTTGACTGAGAATTTTCGCTATTTTTATTCGAATCTTCCTGAGGTTTCTGCTCAGAAGTAGCACCCTCTAGCACTGGCATCTGACTACGCGCCGATACTCCACGTTTCTGCACCAGATAGCTTCCGCCAACGACCGCAAAAGCAAGCAAAACAGTTACTACTAGAAAAATAGCAATTGAACCGGCCTGATTTGTTCGTGTGTCGTTGTACATGCAGTTCCTCTCACAAAACTTTTCTTATACTATACAGGTTTTTTGCATTTAATACAATATTAGCGAACAAGATACCGTACAAATGATCTCCGTCTATTTAAAGCTAGCTATGGTACACTGGAGACTATGTTAGTTACAGTCGACACCGGGGGCACGAAGACACTGATTGCAGCATTTTCCAAAGATGGAATTATTGGCGAACAGGTAAAATTTCCAACTCCGCCTGATCAACAAGAATATATCGCACAACTTCGCAGCACACTTAAGAAACTATACGGAGGACAGCGCGTCGAAGCAGTCGTTGTCGCTCTTCCAGGTATCATACGCGATGGAGTTGCCATATGGTGCAACAACCTAAAATGGAGTAACTTTGATGCCGCTGAGGCACTCAAAGGAGTACTTGGTAGCGCCCCTATCCTCATAGAAAACGACGCTAATCTTGCCGGACTCGCAGAAACACGCATGCGCGATCCTATGCCAGCCTCTTCGCTCTACGTCACGGTAAGTACAGGTATCGGAACAGGAGTAATCACAGAGGGAAAGATTGACCCAGGACTTCGCCATAGCGAAGGTGGTCGAGCGCTTGTTGAGTTTGACGGCGTTGTACGTGAATGGGAAAGCTTCGCAAGTGGACAAGCAATTATGAAGACCTACGGCAAGTTCGCCCGCGACATTCACGATAAAAAGACTTGGGATCAAATCGCTGATCGCGTGAGTCGCGGATTTCTTGCTGTCATTCCACTCATTCAGCCTGAAATCATCATTATCGGCGGCAGTATTGGTACTTATTTTGACCAATACCATATGCAGCTTGAGAATATCCTGCGAGAGAAGCTTCCTCACCATATCCCTTGCCCGCCCTTCGTTCAAGCACATCACCCAGAAGAGGCGGTAATTTACGGATGCTATTACTATGCGCTCGATACACTCACTAGCTAAACAACTCCAGAAAGACTTTCCTCAATTTGAATTTGACCAATCGGAAACGTTCGCATGGTCACCCTCTACTGCAACTATTCATTGGCAAAGCAATGAAGCTGACAGCGCCGCCTTTCTTCTTCACGAAGTCAGCCACGCCCTTCTTGGGCATGCAGAATACCGTAGAGACATAGAACTCATAAAGCACGAGCGAGACGCATGGAGCTACGCCATCGATCAACTAGCATCACACTACAATACCGTCATTACAGATGAGCTCGTTCAGTCGACACTCGATACGTACCGAGACTGGCTCCACTCGCGCAGTACCTGCCCACACTGCGAGACGACGGGGCTGCAAATCAAAAAACACCTTTATCAATGCTTGGCATGTAGTCAAGAATGGAAGGTAAATGAAGCAAGGCTCTGTGCACTTCGTCGCTATCCAATCAAAAAAATACACCGTTAACGGTGTATTTTTTGATTGGAATCAACAGTTATAATTATGCTGCCTGATCGGAATCATCTTTTTGAGCAGCGACAGTAGTCGTTACTTTTTTAGTGCGACGACTAATTCGTCCACCTTTAGCACCTGCGATACGAGCAAGGTCTGGATTTGCAGCAAAACCACCGGTCTTGCCGAGCTTTCCACCCTTTTGACCAATCTTTGCGTAAAAATCAGCTCCGTATTTTGCTTTGTTTGCGGCTGCGGCTTTCATGCCGCCTGCTTTTGTTCCTGCCATATTATTGGTCTCCTCATTATAAAAGGTCCGCCACCATTACAGTAGTCGAACCCTCCGTTTACCTCACATATGCTATGTGTATGAAACTAATATAGCATAGCATAGGCTTTTTGTCAACATTTACACAAGCACTTTTTATTATATAGATACAGTTGCACATATTCACTAGGTGCTATATTATATAAACAGTTCGTTTGTCCGAATGAACTTGGATCTATTGCGAGATCTAAAGGCACCTGTTTGGACTTATCAAAAACAAATAAGTCCCGAGCATACAAAAAACGACCGTCTCTGCGAGAGCGGTCGTTTTTTGTATATCTTTATCAGACTTATGCAGCAATGCCTCTTTGCTCGTCAGGGTGCAAAAGATCCTCGCCTGTTTTTTGACTAAAGAGCTCTAGTCCGCCATCACGGGCCTCACCAGGAGTTACTGGTGTTTGACAAACGCCTTCAAGTGCGCTGTGCCCCATACTCTGCTTTGTTGAGTGCCCTACGCGTACGACTTCTTCTTGAGATTCTGGACCGCCAACACCAATAGACGTTTTTTCTAGTTCGTTATTCATACCTATTCTTTTCTTTTTGTTTTAGTTGATTACTAATATATTATTATATATTATTTTTATAAATAAGTCAATAGATTGTCTACTGAATCTAATTAAGCATCGCCCACATCGCCTTTTGATTTCGTTCAAACTGATGGTACGAGTGACTACCTAGCTCAATGACAATACTCGGTACACCTAGGCGTTCGGCGTAATAATCGTCAGCTGTCCCGCTAATTGCATATTCAAAGGTGGAATCTGAGCCTGTGGTGTTAGCGTAGCCACTCAGGTTTGTATAGGTTCTTGCGTAAGCGCTTGATACACCTGCTTGATTAGCAACGAGTAGTCCACCGATACTATGATACGAAAGCACAAGTCGCGGCTGCAAACGACCTATAAAAGTCGCCATAGCTTTCGTCTCAGGCTCAGACATAGCTGCCGATCCGCCGCCACCTGGGAATGGTGCGTTTGTTACAGTAGTAATATCCTTTTTCCAGTCAGCAGTTCCGAAATTCCTATTGAGGTCAACGTTATTACCGTTTGTACGCGTGCCCGAAGCAACGCCATCGGGGTTAATAGTTGGAACCACCACGACAGATTTATCTGCTGGGATATTCTTTGAATTTACGTCAAGTTCGTCGATCCATTTCATCATCAATGCCTTTGTACTAACTTCGTTACCGTGTATCGCCCCGGTATACACTACCTTAGTAGGGCCATTACCGAGAGTGTATGCGGTAATAGCTCGGCCTTTGGCAGAATATCCGATAGTTTCGACAGTTTTACAACTCATCCTCGCAGCAAATTTCCATACCGACCCGCCTGTCACATCATATTTACTTTGCAATTCATCAGATAACGCGATCGCCACATCACCACATCTCGGTACATTAGCCGTTGAGATAAGGAGTCGATCACCTTGCCGGCCAGCGACTGTGAGCCCCCCTGTCACCGACACTCCCTTAGCTATATCCTGCTTATCCGACAGAGGTTGGTCAAAAGTAACAACAATAGTAGCCCCTAGAGGCACCTGGGAACTCCCGACACTAACATTTGATACTTTTGGACCACCTGACACTTTAAACGGCACAGTATACGGATCAAGCAAAGAACTTCCGTCTCGTGCAACAACATCCTTCACGGCAAGCTCATAGCTGGCTGATCGATCGAGGTCATCTGGCCATTCGACGCGCGAAACCGCACCTTCGGTGGTGAGCGTAGATGGAACTACTTTGCGTGAATCACCATCAATCTTTACCAATTCTGTCTTTGCAGATACTATAGGCTTATCAAAATCAATCTGCATAGATTTTGGCTTATCGTACACTACCCCATTCGGCTTGATCGAACTTCCTACTACAGTTGTTGCTGAAAGTGTCTCCACCTGTTTCTTTGCAAGTGTACTTACCTTTTGGTCCTTAAAGTACCGAGAGACGACCATCTCATATGCAGTACCTTGCTTAAGCTGCAGCTGTGAAATATCACAGCGCAATGCGCGAGACTGATTCTCACACACAACGGTTTTATCTGTTGCCTGTAGATGATACTGAAACACATCATCAGGTACATTCAAAGATAACTCAAGCGGACGGCTAACCGGAACAGGGTTGTTAAGTTTCGCTACCGACGCGACGGGGTGCGGCGCCGTCTTGATCGTTACCTTTTTTCCGGGAAGACCGCCAAGAGACCATGAAACGGCATGATCGCCTGGCTGTGGGGTAGCAGTCGCTGTCACACATAATTCACGACTTGCTAGCTTTACTCCGGCAATTTCAATAATCTTACCAGGCTTGAGCTGATAATCAGAAGAGTCCTTACTCTTAAATAAGCCTGGCGCCACCGTCAGCTGCTCCGTGCAAGCTGCCTGTTGATAGCTATAGGTAATTGTCTGTGGCCAAAGCGCCACTATACCGATAATGAGAAGACCGAGTAGAACAGGAACGCCAACAAGAGTAATCTTGGGGAGTTTTTTTATTGCGTTAATGATGGATATAAGTTTTTGTTTTAGCATAGTGCTACCTTTTATTGTAGCATGATGCTATTGCTTAAGCATTTTTTGATAACTCATGTCGACTTTAGCTATAAGCGCTTCAGTAGTTTCAACTTGCGCCACCGATATCGCATCAAAGTTCGCGTATAATTCAGTAAGTTTTGCTGTTGCTGCCTCATACTTTGGCCTATCTTTAGCCTTATTCGCTTGTGACAACTCCCCCCAAGTCGCAGCAATTGCACTAGCATTCTCCTGAAGCGATTTCACCTCCAATCGAGAAGTTTCTGACGCGTCGCTCTCTTTCAGCGTCTCAGTCAATTTCTTCCAACGATCACTCATTTCATCCCACTGAGACTCTTCGACGGTATTCGTAGCATTCACTAGTTCAGTAATACTAAGCGCGAGATGCTCTCTCACTGCTACATAGGCAACCAGTTCAGCGATCTGATTCCCCATATCTACCACTGACCTACCTGCGTCATAGCACGCCTGTGTGGTTTTTGCGATAGCAGGCAATACCTCCTGCCATTTATAAAAAATCTGTGACTGACAGTGCTCATTATAGCGTTGGGTTTTCTCGTGGATCAGCTTCAGAGAATGAAGCATCGCCTTCCTATCCTGTTCACTATTCGCCTTTACAGCAAAGACTTTATCAATATCCTCACGAAGGATTACTTTAGCTGTGGTCTTATTGTTATCATACGACTTCCAATACTGCACGCTAAATGCGGCGTATACTACTCCCGCACCAACAAGTAAAAATACCACACAAGCTACGATCCATGTGAATCTATGCACTGCAAAGAATCGTCGAAACCAATTTACTTTTTTTAACTGAACCATTACTACCCGATCCCCAACTGAGTAGACCAAAGTTCACTAGCTGTCGGCCACGCATTAAAGCTGCACCCCTGTAGGCTCATTGATTGCTGCTGCATGACCTGTGCGGGCTGCCCTGCACCCGTACAGCTAGCGTGTCCATGTCCGAGCCAGTGGCCAGTCTCGTGATTAACAACCATATGACGATAATCGCGTAAGCTACCTCCAGCAGTATTCCAGGATGGCGTCGCCATAGACCATCGATCTTGGTTGATGATCACATACCTTCCCGCCCTACAGCTATATTCAGCATCGCAACCACCAGGAGAAAAGCTCGGCACCTGGCTAGCCTCACTAAGTACAAGTGTAAATTGGCCACCAGTACTCACCTCTTGAAATGTCACGCCCATTCGCGACCATCCGCGCTGGTCGTTCAGTGTTGTATTAGCTTGCTGCTTAAACTCGGCAAGACTAGAAATGATAGCACCTTTTGTCGTAACATCATATGTCACGACACGCTTGCCGGTTGAATTTGCAGGCATACTACTATTTACGCGCTTACTCACCGCCGCATCTGCTGCTTTTTGTTCAGAGAGCCACATTGGATCTTTCAATGTTGGTGGCTTCAGCGTCGTCAGCACCGACGGCAATGGATCGAGTTGGGCTAACTGGGCAGCATTTGACTGTTGCTTAGCAGATGCAAACTGGACGTACGGCATTGTACCAGTGGTCATCCCTACCGCAAGAGCTATTGTTGAATAAGCGAGTGAACAAACTTTGCACATAACTTATCCCAGTATACCATCAAAAAGCTTATGATTTCAGAGGTAAAGAAAAAGACCATCCTATTCGGATGGTCTTTTTATAATTCGGCACCGTGCTAGTTTCCCACTTGTGGCAGTATAATCGCCGCTGCTGAGCTTGACTTCTGTGTTCGGAATGAGAACAGGTATTTCCCCAGCGCCATGGGCACCGAAGTAAGGCTTAAGACACTTTGCGCTGACATATATAAGTCAGTGGGTCTAAACCTTGCTTCGATGTCCTTAGACAAATGCACGGTAGTTTGGATGTAAGTTTAATTAAAAACTGACGTCAGTGATATCATTTGATATTCACCAATTACTAGTTAAGTCTACCTCATCACTTTTGTTAATACAAGTATTAACTAGAGTGACAAGGACATAAAAAGGCGATGGGACTATTAGTACGCTTTAGCTCCATACATTGCTGTACTTCCACCTTGCGCCTATCAAACAGATAGTCTTTCTGTGTCCTCATAGGGAAATCTAATCTTGAAGTTAGTTTCGTGCTTAATATGCTTTCAGCACTTATCTATTCCGAACGTAGCTACTCGACAATGCAGCAGGTGGCCACAATCGATACACCAGAGGTTCGTCCGCCCCGGTCCTCTCGTACTAGGGGTAGATCTTCTCAAATTTCCTAACGTCCGTACCGGATATAAACCGAACTGTCTCACGACGTTCTGAACCCAGCTCGCGTACCACTTTAATCGGCGAACAGCCGAACCCTTGGAAGGTGCTCCCCCTCCAGGATGTGATGAGCCGACATCGAGGTGCCAAACAGCGCCGTCTATGTGAACTATTGGGCGCTATAAGCCTGTTATCCCCAGGGTAACTTTTATCCGTTTGCGCTATCGATCCCACATTCATGTACATAAAGTACGTATAGCGGGTCACTTGCTCCGACTTTCGTCTCTGCTTGGAATGTACTCCTCACAGTCAAGCTGGCTTTTGCGCATACACTATCACTTCGATTTCCATCCGAAGCTAGCCAACCTTTGAACGCCTCCGCTACTCTTTAGGAGGCAACCGCCCCAGTTAAACTACCCACCATACACGGTCCCATTACCAGATAATGGTAACGGTGAGATCAAGATCACAACAAGGGTGGTATTTCACTTGGCGCCTCCACAAATACTAGCGTATCTGCTTCAAAGGCTCCCACCTATTCTACACATGTTGTAACCCGGATCAATGTAAAGCTGTAGTAAAGCTCCATGGGGTCTTCTCGTCCTGGTACGGACAGACGGCATCTTTACCGCCAATGCACTTTCACCGAGGCCTTCGCTGAGACAGTGCCCACATGATTACTCCATTCGTGCGGGTCAGAACTTACCTGACAAGGAATTTCGCTACCTTAGGACGGTTATAGTTACCGCCGCCGTTCACCGGGGCTTCAGTTCGCACCGTGAAGCACTCCCCTTAACCTTCCGGCACCGGGCAGGAGTCAGCCCCTATACATCTTCTTTCGAATTAGCAGAGACCTGTGTTTTTGGTAAACAGTTCCGTGGGCTCTTTTGCTGCGGCCCCCACATCTTAAAATGCGAGAGGTCGTGCACAAAAAGCAATCATAATACATACACCTAAGCGTACGTACCATGAAGAAATCAATCATGATTTGTTATTGTCTCAGAAAAAATCTAAATGGTTTAAAAAAGGATTTGATCACTCGTTATTTATTGCTAAATAAGAGCGTACTCATGTCTGTGACGCTAATCACAGACTATTTTAACCACCTTGCTTATTGAACACGGCTCACATCCAAAGATGTGGGGGCAGACCTTATCCCGAAGTTACGGTCGCTGTATTGCCGAGTTCCTTAGCGAAGGTTCTCTCGTAAGCCTGAGTCTACTCGACTCGAGCACCTGTGTTGGTTTGCGGTACGGGCGGCTATAAACACACGTACACCTGCTTTTCTAGCCAGCGTCCTCACCGAAATCGTCAGTCCGAAGACTAACTCTCACTCCCTTCGGGTTCCCCCTAGGTTGGACGAATACATACCATGAATTCGCTTCGATTACTCCGCCGTGAACAGTGTACAATTTATAACCGGTTCAGGAATATTAACCTGATGTCCATCGCCTACGCTATGCGCCTCGGCTTAGGCCCGACTAACCCTGAGATGATTACCATGGCTCAGGAAACCTTGCTCTTACGGCCGACATGATTCTCACATGTCTTATGGTTACTCATTCCAGCATTCTCACTTCCTAACGCTCCACCCAACTTTCCAGTTGAACTTCACTGCAGATAGGAACGCTCCTCTACCACGTGCGCAAATAAATTTACGTCACATCCATGTCTTCGGTAGTATACTTTAGCCCCGTTACATTTTCCACGCAAGATCTCTTGACTAGTGAGCTGTTACGCACTCTTTAAATGAATGGCTGCTTCTAAGCCAACATCCTAGCTGTTTAAGAAATCTCACCTTGTTTCCCACTGAGTATACATTTTGGGACCTTAGACGATGGTCTGGGCTGTTTCCCTTTCGAGCGCCGAGCTTAGCCCCGACGTTCTAACTGCCAATGTACCACCAACGGTATTCGTAGTTTGTTAAGGGTGGGTAGGATTGCTCCCCCCAGTCCTTTACAGAGCTCTACCCCCGTTGGCTAATTAATTGACGCTAGCCCTAAAGCTATTTCGAGGAGAACCAGCTATCTCCGAGTTCGATTGGCATTTCACCGCTAACCACAAGTCATCCGAGCACTTTGCTGCGTACGACGGTTCGGTCCTTCACGACATGTTACTGTCGCTTCAACCTGCTCATGGTTAGGTCACCCGGTTTCGGGTCTAATCCCTAGTACTTATTCGCCCTATTCAGGCTCGCTTTCACTGTGGCTCCGTCACTTGACTTAACCTTGCACTAGAAATTAACTCGCTGGATCGTTCTACAAAAAGCACGCCGTCACGGAATAAATCCGCTCCGACTCCTTGTAAGCATATAATTTCAGGATCTATTTCACTCCCCTCCCGGGGTTCTTTTCACCTTTCCCTCGCGGTACTAGTTCACTATCGATCGTATATTATATTTAGCCTTGGCTGGTGGTCCAGCCGGATTCAGACAGGGTTTCTCGTGCCCCGCCCTACTCGATAAAACACGTATAAGGTCAGCGTTGTTTTCGCGTACACGTCTTTCACGTTCTTTGGATAGTCATTCAAACTATTCTGCTAACCACGCAAATTTCTTACCTTACTGACTAGGTGTTAGCCTGTCATCGCAAATCAGATACCTCTAGTAAACTAAAGTTCTCTGACTTGGTCTCGTGTTATATCACAACCCCCAATAAGTATTCGTCTAACAACTTATCCATCCCGAAGGATGAAAACTTAAAAGGTTTGGGCTCTTCCAGTTTCGCTCGCCACTACTCCCGGAATCATTATTTATTTTCTCTTCCTCGCCCTACTAAGATGTTTCAGTTCAGGCGGTTCCCTCTATCTACCCTATATATTCAGGTAGAAGTAACACGACATGACTCGTGCTGGGTTTCCCCATTCGGATATTCCCGGATCAAAGCTTGTTGACAGCTCCCCGAGACTTTTCGCAGTCTTCCACGTCCTTCGTCGGTAATATACGTCTAGGCATCCATTATATGCTCTTGAGTACCTTTTTATGCATTGACTTAACTAGTAATTGCTAAATAACAATTACTGCCGTCAATCTTTAAAAAATTTTTCTTACATCCAAATTGTTAAAAAACTGCGTCCTCACAACTTGAGAGCACATATTGATTCATCGTTTCCGATGCGTCTCGTCTGCACTCAAGCTTATTTATACTACCACTTTACCTCGCATGTTGTCTAGTGGAATCTGTTGTCTTTTTTGCGATAAAAAAATCTCTCACGATTTGCTTATTTATCACACATCGCCAGAGGTTCGTTTGAACATTCGCTTAACTTCTAATAACTATACTGGACACGATTCACTTTTGCAAGAGTAAATCGTGATTTTAGAAACAAGTTACGAAATACCCCACTCCCACCCCTGTTAATCTTCTCGAAATTCCTGCCTCAATGACATTAAAATCTGCCCAAGGTTATTATACCCCTGACATGAACCTACTGGAGAGACACCCCAAAACCTATCGCCCCATGAGTTTCCTTCATATATAGACTGATCGCCAGTACCTTCAAGCAACTCTTTTATATGCTCATTATTTTCAAGCTTTAGTTGCACTACACGCTTCATCAACGCAATCCTCGCAACATCACGTTCGTCTATAAGAACCGCCCCTTCTCGAATGAGCTCATATGCTCGCTCTTTTGCGGCAACTCCATGCTTCGCACTGAAATTATCCGCTGCCGATCCACGTGCAAGTGCCACTTTTAACTGATCATCGTAGAGTGAGAATCGATTTGCCATATAGGCATGCTCTGACGTAGGTACATCCTCGCCGCAATCTGCCTTGATCCATGTTTCTAATGGATACATATTACTAAAAGGATAGTAGTCACCTCTAAATGCTTCAATTGCCATATGTCTATTATATTTCACCAAACAAAAAACACCACATAGTGGTGGGCGATGAGGGACTTGAACCTCCGACCTCGTCATTATCAGTGACGCGCTCTAACCAGCTGAGCTAATCGCCCACAAATATGTGGTGTTTTTGTATTCATAAGTTCATGGTGGGCGCTGAGGGGCTCGAACCCCCGACCCCCTCGGTGTAAACGAGGTGCTCTAGCCAACTGAGCTAAGCGCCCGCACGGTGAACTATCTGAAAGGTACTTGGTGGAGTGTCGCAGACCGAAGCCTGCTCCACCCCATACTCTGGTATTCCACCAGAGTATTCACCGAATGTAGTATTCGATAGATACTCTGGTGGAGCAACGGGGACTCGAACCCCGGACCCCCTGCTTGCAAAGCAGGTGCTCTAGCCAACTGAGCTATTGCCCCAAATTATTAACTGTCTTTTGGCGAAGCATAGTAAACCAACTTGCGCCTCAAACTTTATCCATTTTACCGTAGATTATATCAAGTATCAAGGGTATAATTGGCATATGGATTATGAATTTAGTATACCGTGGTTCGTTGTAGGCCTAATCATTACAGCATTGGGCGGTCTTTTTATAAAATATCATATGTTTGTAGCCGATAACTTCGGTGGCGGCGCAGGAAGCTATGACCGCTACAAGCTTGCCGCACTCATCATGGTAGGTGTTGGGCTCGTAGCTATGATAAACCTTCATACGCTACTGCTTGGCCTTATCTTCGGCAGTCTCTTTGACG
Organism: Candidatus Saccharibacteria bacterium GW2011_GWC2_44_17; assembly: GCA_001029695.1. Taxonomy (GTDB): domain Bacteria; phylum Patescibacteriota; class Saccharimonadia; order Saccharimonadales; family Saccharimonadaceae; genus 2011-GWC2-44-17. The sequence continues at coordinate 848,223 of CP011211.1, read as the reverse complement.
GAATACGCAACGGATAAAAAATAAACTAACTATAAAAATAACCTCTCATGCGAGAGGTTATTTTTATAGGTGAAACAGTTTACCTTCATATGGTGCTGCCGTCATCCTTCTATAGGTAAGGCCTCGCAGCCTAAGATATGACTACAGTAGCGTCACTCGCAGAGGCATACTGCGTGCATCATGATAAAACAAATAAGCCTATCGTATTACCGATAGGCTTATTACTTTAACAATTTAGTTGTGCTAATCATCGTCTGGTCTTTACAAGATTTTTTTGAACTTAGTCTTGCTCCTCGAAAGGAACTAAAGTCAGTAAGTAAGTTCAACTTACCAACAAGACCGACCTAGCTTCACCGATTGATTACTCGAATCGATGGCATAACTCTCCCTAGAAAGGAGGTAATCCATCCGCACCTTCCGGTACGGATACCTTGTTACGACTTAACCCCAATCATCCCCCCCACCTTAGGCCGACGAATCGGACTTCGGGTGTTGGTGACTTTCATGGTTTGACGGGCGGTGTGTACAAGATCAGTGACGTATTCACCGCAGTTTGCTGACCTGCGATTACTAGCGATTCCGACTTCAAAGAGGCGAGTTTCAGCCTCTTATCCGAACTGGGACAAGCTTTGATGCGATTTGCTCCACCTCGCGGTTTTGCTGCGCATTGTACTTGCCATTGTATCGTGTTTCTAGCCCAGGGTGTAAGGGTAATACTGACCTGACGTCATCCCCTCCTTCCTCCCTATTACTAGAGCAGTCTGAATAGAAAAATACAACTATTCACAAGGGTTGCGCTCGTTGATGGACTTAACCAAACATCTCACGACACGAGCTGACGACGGCCATGCAACACCTGTCACTTGGCTCAATAAAGCACTCTCGCCTTTCGGCAAAATTCCAAGGATGTCAAACCCTGGTAAGGTTCTTCGTTTAACATCGAATTAAAGAACACGATCCACCGCTTGTGCTGATCCCCGTCAATTCCTTTATGTTTTAGTCTTGCGACCGTACTCCACAGGCGGGATACTTAACGCGTTAGCTTCGCTACTGAAGGGGTCGATACCTCCAACAGCTAGTATCCATAGTTTACGGCGTGGACTACCCGGGTATCTAATCCGGTTCGCTCCCCACGCTTTCGTGCCTCAGTGTCAGAAATGGTCCAGTAACCTGCCTACGCCATTGGTGTTCCTTCTTATATCTACGGATTTCACTCCTACACAAGAAATTCCAGTTACCTCTACCATTCTCGAGTTTGCCAGTTTGAATAATAGCCTGTACGGTTGAGCCGCCAGATTTCACTATTCACTTAACAAACCACCTACGCAACTCTTTACGCCCAGTCACTCCGGATAATGCTTGCACCCTACGTATGACCGCGGCTGCTGGCACGTAGTTAGCCGGTGCTTATTCATAAGTTACCGTCATATTCTTCACTTATAAAAGCAGTTTACAACCCTAAGGCCTTCATCCTGCACGCGGCGTTGCTCCATCAGGCTTTCGCCCATTGTGGAAGATTCCTCACTGCTGCCTCCCGTAGGAGTCTGGACCGTGTCTCAGTTCCAGTCTGGCTGGTCATCCTCTCAGACCAGCTATCGATCGTGGGCTTGGTGAGCCATTACCTCACCAACTACCTAATCGAACGCGGGCTGCTCCCAAAGCGGATAAATCCTTTAATCCGAAGATCATATGCGGCATTAGCTACCCTTTCGGGCAGTTATTCCTCACTTTGGGGCACATTCCCACGCGTTACTCAGCCGTCCGCCGCTCGTCAGCATCTAGTAAACTAGACCTGTTACCGCTCGACTTGCATGTGTTAGGCACGCCGCCAGCATTCATCCTGAGCCAGGATCAAACTCTCCATAAAAAGATTGTCTTAAAGACATTCTTTGATTCACTCATATAAACTGACGATGATTATTGCACAACTAAATTGTCAAAGGACTTTGATCATCTGTTAGAACTCCACAGCTCAGGTATTGCGTTTGCTTGTTTGCTTGCAACCAGACTGTTACCAATCATACTTCAGCAATGTCACTATCGTCAAGGGTTATTTTGTATTTCATTGTAGCTAAAAAAACAACTTACCTCATACCGACTATTCAATTCAATATAACCTTTCATCTAAGTAACTTGTCGACCCCTGTTATCATACCCCTCTTTCCTCTTACGGTTTAGATAAAAAATAAGTAGGCTTTCGACTACTTATTTTCCAGCAAAACATACAAATTAGATTTGCGGCACACTTGCAACCTGTACGGCAATCCCTATCGCAAGCCCTAGTATTGCTCCGACCATAACTTCAGCCGGCTCATGCCCCTTTGCTGCTCGAGGTAACTTAATTGAACTCTTTTGCTCTTTTATAAGCTGCTGGAGAGCAGTCCCCTGTTCACCAGACGATCGTCGAACCATAACAGCGTCATACATTACGATTGCTGCAAATAGTGCGCCAAGCGCAAAGACTCCAGAATGTAGTCCGTCGCGAAGACCGATGACTGTCACCAGTGCTACTACTGTCGCACTATGTGCGCTTGGCATATTTCCAGATAGATAGAGGTACCGAAGATTGCGCATCGAGCGACCTTTGGCCGCCGCAATCACATACTTTGCACCCTGAGCAATCACCCAAGCGCTAACAATAGCAATGATATACGGCGACAGTGCGCTCACCTACGCCTCTTCTTCTTCGGCAGCCGGCGCCTGCTCCGGCATAAGACCAAGAGATGACACAGCATCACCTTCGCGAAGTTTCATTATACGAACACCTTGTGTCGTACGCCCAAGCGTTGGAATATCCTTAAGTGCGACTCTAATTGCCTGACCCTGATTAGAGATAAGCAACACTTCGCCAGCCTCAGCCTCAAGCGTTTGAACCGATATGATTGGTCCTGTCTTCGCCGTTACAACAGCCGCCTTGATACCAACTCCGCCACGCTTATGACTAGGGAAGTTCGCTACCTTTGTAGCCTTACCGTACCCTTGCTCGCTAATCACGAGCAACCGACGACCATCGTCATCAACAACATCCATACCGACAACACTGTCGTTAGGACGCAGGCGAACACCTCGAACACCTCGAGCTGTGCGACCCATTGGACGAGCGTCTGCTTCATTGAAGCGGACTGCCTGTCCGGCGGAAGTTGAAATGATCACATCATTACTTCCACTTGTCTTCTTAATCCATCGAAGCTCGTCGCCATCGTCAAGTTTGATTGCAATCAAACCGTTAGTACGAATATTTGCATAGTCTTTCAGTGGTGTCTTTTTGATTGTCCCCTTCGTCGTCGCCATAAATAGGAAGCCATCGTCCTTAGCGTCCTTTTCATGTCGAATGATCGACGTTATTTTCTCTTCAGGTTGAAGCTGGAGGAGGTTAACTGCCGCAACGCCCTTAGCAGCAAGGCTCGCCGCCGGAACCTCATAGGCTTTAAGCCGGAAAATGCGACCACGGTTCGTAAAGAAGAGAAGATAGTCGTGCGTACTTGCAGGTACAAGCTGATCAATAATATCCTCTTCTTTTGTCGTCATACCTCGCTTACCCTTGCCGCCACGATTTTGACGACGATACTCGCTCACCAATGTTCGCTTTATGTAATTCTCAGTTGTCAGAAGAATAACGCTCTCCTCTTCAGGGATCAATTCTTCGTCACTAAACTTGCCCAACTCATGATTGATCATCTGGCTACGTCGATCATCACCGAATTTTTCCTTCATCTCAAGGAGCTCTTCTTTAATGATCCGAAGGATTTCCGTCTCACTCGCGAGAATTGCTTCAAGTTTTGCAATCAACGCGAGGAGTTCATTGAGTTCGTTCTCAATCTTATCGCGTTCTAGTCCTGTCAAACGTCGGAGCTGCATCGCAAGAATAGCCTGGGCCTGTATCTCAGAGAGACCGAACTTCTCTATCAATCCAGCTTGAGCAATCTCACTCGTCTTGCTAGCACGAATTAACTTAATTACCTCATCAATATGATCGAGTGCAATCTTATACCCTTCGAGGATATGAGCACGAGCTTTAGCAGCCTTCAGTTCAAATTCCGTTCGACGGCGCACTACAATACGACGATGTTTTACAAATTCTTCAAGAATCTCGTGAAGTCCGAGCACTTTTGGCTGGATACCATCTATAAGAGCGAGCATATTGAAGTGGAAGCTTGTCTGAAGAGCCGTTAACTTAAAGAGCTGGTTGAGTACTTTCTTCGGGTACGCATCTTTACGAAGCTCAACGACAACTCTAACCTTACCGCGAGCACTTTCATCGCGAAGATCGCTAATGAGAATCTTTTTATCCTTATGTAGTTCGGCAATCTTCTCAATAAGCGTTGCTTTATTTACACCATATGGCATTTCCGTAATAATGATCTGACTGCGACCTTTTTTCGTCTCTTCGATATTCGTCACGGCGCGGATCATGACGCTGCCGCGCCCAGTTTGATATGCCTGCTTCATCGGCGCCCCGCCATACACAATCGCCCCCGTCGGGAAGTCTGGCCCCTTAACATACTGCAATAGGTCATCAATTGTCGTCGTCTCAGGGTTGTCGATCAGATGAATTGTCGCGTCAACCAACTCGCCAAGGTTATGAGGTGGAATGTTTGTCGCCATACCAACAGCGATACCGATCTGTCCGTTCAGAAGAAGATTCGGAAGCTTTGCGGGTAGAACCGACGGCTCCTGCTCACTACCGTCGTAGTTATCGCGAAAATCAACCGTATCTTTATCAAGATCAGTTAGCAGCTCGTTACCTGCTCGCCCAAGTCGCGCTTCAGTATAGCGACTTGCAGCCGGCGGATCGCCATCCATAGATCCGTAGTTTCCCTGTCCGTTTACAAGCGGGTATCGCATCACCCAGTCTTGGGCCAATCGTACCATCGAGAAGTAAATCGATGAATCACCGTGCGGGTGATATTTACCCATAACGTCACCGACGATACGTGCACTCTTTAGGAATCGTCCACCTGGACGCAAGTTCTGTTCACCCATGCTGTATAAAATACGACGATGAACTGGCTTCATGCCGTCACGAACATCTGGAAGAGCACGATCAATAATGACACTCATCGAATATTTCAGGAAGCTATCTTCCATCACATTCTCAACAGTTTGGTTTTCAACTATCCTTGAGTGCGTCTGGGGCACAACAAGTTCACCCTCAATCGGTGTATCATTTACATCAATAGTTTCATCATCCATGACTAAATATCCAAATCTTCTAGGCTAAGCGACTTGGCGCGGCTTTGGATAAAGCTCTTTCGCAGGTCAACTTGATCGCCCATTAACTTTGTAAAAATTGCATCACTCTTTTCAGCATCCTCAACTCGGACCTGTATAAGCACGCGGTTTTCAGGGTTCATAGTAGTATCCCAGAGTTGCTCTGCGTCCATCTCTCCAAGACCCTTGTAGCGCTGAAGTAGTGTAATACCCGCTTGCTTATTGACATCGGCCGTCTCGTCAATTACGACGCCACGCTCACGTCGCTCTGAAATCAACCGATTGATAATCTCAACCTTTTCTTCGTCACTGTACGCATAGTATTTTTTTGTACCTTGTCGCAACAAAAACAACGGAGGCTTTGCGAGATACACATATCCGCCGTCAATCACTTCCTGCATATACCTAAAGAAGAATGTAAGAAGTAGCGTTGAGATGTGACTACCATCAACATCAGCATCCGTCATGATGATAATTCGATGATACCTAAGGCCAGATACATCAAACTGATCGCTAATACCTACACCCATAGCCTTAATAAGACTCACGATTTCATTATTACCGAGCATACGGTCAAGTCGTGCACGCTCGACGTTAAGCACCTTACCCCGCAGTGGCAAGATCGCCTGCGTTTTGCTATCACGGCCCGACTTTGCAGAACCACCCGCAGAATCTCCCTCTACAATATAAAGCTCAGATGCGCTTGGGTCCTTACTTGAACAGTCCGACAACTTACCTGGAAGGCTTAACCCATCAAGCGCGCCTTTACGAATAACGTTGTCCCGTGCAGCACGTGCAGCCTTACGCGCTCGTGCAGCAAGGAGTGCCTTCCCGACAATTTTTTTCGCAACATTTGGATTCTCATCCAAATAGTAGCTAAAGTACTCGTTCATTACCTGTTCAACGTACCGACGTACCTCTGGATTACCAAGCTTATTCTTCGTTTGACCTTCAAACTGTGGATCAGGAAGCTTGACGAGGATAATTGCCGTAAGACCTTCGCGAATATCATCGCCACTGAGATTATCCTCTTTTTCTTTTAGGAGGCTGCTTTTTCGCGCATAGTCATTAATGACGCGCGTCATTGCCGACCTAAAGCCGATCAAGTGCGTTCCGCCATCAGGAGTAAGGACGTTGTTTGCAAATGGCTTCACTGTCTCAACAAATGTATCGTTGTATTGAATTGCCACCTCGACCATCGAATCCTCTACCTGACGTTCGACATAGAATACACTGTCGCTGACAACATCTTTACCGATATTTAGATGCTTCACATAGCTCTGAATACCACCTTCAAAGTAAAATGCAGCTCGATCTTTCGTACGCTCATCACGTACCGCCACATAGATACCCTTCGTTAGATATGCTTGATGGCGCAAATAGTTAACAACCCACTTATAATCAAACTCAACCGTTTCTTTAAAGATCGTTGGGTCTGGGTAAAATGTAATTGTCGTTCCAGTCGGTCGATCAGTCTTACCTATCTTTTTCAATGGAGATTTTGTTGCGCCCCGTTCAAATTCAATACGATAAAGCTCACCCTTTTGGACCACCTCAGCAATCATCGTCGTAGAGAGCGCATTCACTACACTTGAGCCAACACCGTGAAGTCCAGATGAAACTTTATAGCCACCACCGCCAAACTTACCTCCGGCATGTAGCACTGTTAATACCGTCTCGAGTGTACTAAGGCCCGTCTTCTCATGTTTATCGACTGGAATACCGCGACCGTCATCAACTACAGTAAGACCACCGTCTTCTCTAATAATTACATCGATTTTTGTCGCAAATCCTGCGATCGCTTCGTCTATTGAATTATCTGCGATCTCTTTTATAAGGTGATGCACACCGTCGTAGCCGGTGCTACCAATATACATACCAGGACGCTTACGAACCGGCTCTAGACCCTCTAGAACTTGAATCTGTGACCCATCATACGAGCCATCATCTTTTTGCTTAGCCATTATTCCCTCACTACTTTACGTCTGTTCAGCTATTTACTTTACGTCTATTATATAGGACTATTTGTATTCACTCAAGCGCTTGCATTGAACACAATTCTTATGCTAATCTACTACACAAGAGGTTATTTGTACACAAACAAAAAAGAATAAAGAGCAATGTTTCGTAAATTAGTTTCAAATCTAGCATTCAGCCCGGCGCTTATCACCCAAGTAGGGTTCTATGCACGCCGCCTTCGCCAAGAAGAGATCACCCGTCGGTTAACGGTGTTGTTTGTCGTTCTCGCCGTTGTCGTACAGTCACTTGCAGTATTTTCTCCTCCCGAGTCAGCCAATGCCTCTAGCGAGCAGGACCTTATTAGAGGTGGCGTACAAAATATTGAAGATCTTCTACTGCGCTATGATAACAATAGCGATGACCTGAAAGACATTTACACTGCAGCAGGGATCACTCGAGATGAAATCGTGGCTAGCCACTATAGCTCAGTATCGGCCCAAGACAATATATACCTAATGAGTCGGTATGGCCAATTTAGTAGTGATGACGGCGAGGTTAGCTTCACCTACAAACGGAGCGCGGGAGGAGAAGCGAACCGCTATCTAAGCCCTCTTGCACTCTCTCAGGCAACTACCAAGAACAATGCCCAGTCATTGCCTGCTTGGATCGGCCAGTCTAAACAATCAGGTTGGTTTGCTATCGTTAAGAGTAGTGCTGGGCTCGCCGTTCGTGAAGTCCCTCCTACGCTAACAATCAACCCAATTGATACAGCCGTTCAAAAGCAGCTGACAATCACTAATGTGTCTCAGAACAGCGACGGTACGACAACAAAAGCATTGCCACGCGACAAGCTTTCTTATCAACTACAGGCTACAAATACCACAAAAGCACCTATCGTAGCTCCATTCACTATTCGACTTGCCGATACCCTTGAATACACTACGCTTGTTGATGCAGGTGCAGCAACTTTCGACAAAGACACTCACGCGCTCACATGGCCAACTGTGTCGCTTGCTCCGGGAGAAACGCAGACACGAACGTTCGTCGTAGAGTTAATGACAACACTTCCTACAACAGCTACTGGCAAGAGTGATAAAGCCTCATTTGACTGCATCCTTTCAAGCACCTACGGAGTAAACCGACAAGTACCTGTTGATTGTCCAGCCATCAAGGCTATAGAGAGTGTCACTTCAGAACTACCAACAACAGGAATTTTTATAAATGTTGTATTTTCTGTAGTTGTCTTTATTACTGCAGTCTACTTTTACGCACGAACAAGACAAATGAAACAAGAGATCCGTCTCATTCGACACAACATAAATACTGGTATAATCTAAATCGACACAACATAAATACTGGTATAATCTAAATATAACTAAACGCAAGCAAAAAGAGTGGTGGGTAACATGGCAAGTCCAGAAGTAAATAAATCAAGTCCAGAAAATCAGTACGACACTGCCAACCTTGAACGTGCCGGCGAAGAGCAACGAGAGGCCTTGCGTGATCAGCTCGAGAAAGCCGAATCTAAGAAAGAAAAAGAATCCATCCAGGAAGTGCGCCATGAAGCGCTCGATGCTGCCCAAGCGAGCCATGAGACGACTGCTCTTCAAACTCGAGAGAAGTCCCCTGCAGAGCGTCGTGGTCCAATCGGCAAAGCAGCGAGAGAAGCCCAGCGAGAGGCAAGCTTCAAAAATCAGCTTGAAGGCGCACGACATTCCATGAGCACTTCTAGTAAGAACTTTAGCAAGATCATACACAATAAGGCAGTTGAAAAAGCCAGCGACGCAATCGGATCAACAGTAGCTCGTCCAAACGCGCTTCTATTCGGGAGTATCTTTGCTTTTATTAGTGTTACGATAGTGTATCTTGTAGCAAAAAACTACGGCTACCAACTATCTGGGTTCGAAACAATCGCTGCATTTATCTTGGGGTGGGTTCTTGGACTACTCTATGATTTCGTGCGCCTAATGATACACGGCAGTAAATAAACAAGCTCTACCTTCTCCCCTAATTAACGGGACCTAGCGAGAACTAACTACAAGAGACGCTTCCGCCCAGGAAGACTTACCTACCGAAGACGTACAGATACTTCAGTAGGATTCTGCTCAATAATTTCAGCCTTCCCCGCAGAGGGTGCTTCTTGCTGCTGAGTTAACGCAGGTGTTATCGATACAGCTTGTTGTGGCACTGCAGCGATAGATGCCTCTGGCATCGCCTGAGTGCCGTTAGAGCTCACTTTCGGAACATCTTCTCTATGTACGCTCCGCTGGGAAGCTACGGGCGCTGAAGGCGCAACAGGAGAAACTGAAGCCTGTCGCTGTTGACTCTCTGGACGCACAGAAGATTGTTGTGCCATCGGAATTCCACTACGCTGCTGAGGGGCGACAGACATCGGTGAAGGCTGAGGATTGGAAGAGAGGCTGGATCCTCCTGCTGGCTTACTATTCATTTGTTGGCGCTTAGCAAGCCAATCATCAAGGAATGACGCTCCACCTGGCTTCTTGGCACCCGGCGAAGACACCTGACCGTTGGGCCGCGCCGCTTGAGCGGGAATCGCTGGTTTTGGCGGCTCAAGTCTCGTAAAGATCTCCTTTTCCACAATTGCTCGACTATAGCCATATTTAGTGGCCGACAAACGCTTCATAGCATCCGCAAGTTGCGGATTGTCACGGCATCCAGGAGGCATAAACGCCATACTAAATGGCGCCGACGGAACATTACTAATCATGACAGAGGCGATCGATTGGTAGTTCGGTAATTTTGTGAGATCCTCGGCATCGAAGACCGGAGAAAACTTCTTAACCATCAACTCAGCATCGGTTACACCAATACGACCAGAGATCACTGTCCCAACATTACCGATAATCGCCTCGCGAATCTTGTCGGTTAGCTGTGTCATAAACTGATTTCCAAGCACAAGGTTGAGGCGATACTTACGCGCCTCAGAGAGAATAGATTCAAAGCTTTCAGTTGCAAAGTTCTGAAACTCATCAACAAAAAGACAGAAATCTTGACGATCAGCTTCAGCCATATCCGCACGAGCCATGGCTGCTGCTTGAAATTTCATAATAAAGATCATACCGATAAGCTTCGAGTTTAGCTCACCCATCTTACCTTTCGAGAGGTTAACAAGAAGAATCTTTTTATTGTCCATGATATCTCTCATATTGAAGCCGCTCTTTGTCTGACCCATAATATTACGCATCATAGTGTTGCTCAAAAATGGTCCAAACTTACTCACTACCCAGCTGGTAACCTCACCTGACTCATTTGAGCGCTGAGACGCCGGGTATTCTTTTGTCCAGAAATCAAGCACGTTACGGTCCGTAACATATTTAAGCTTCGATTTCATAAACTCATCATCAACTAATAATTTCGGTATATCGATGAATGTCCCCCCTGCAGGATCGGACATAAGCAGAAGTGCACAATTGCGAAAAATATGCTCCATACGCGGTCCTACAATACCAGTGTGCCCAGGATCATACAGACTATAAAGCATCGCAATCGATTCTTGCACCAAGAAGTCCTTCTGATCTTCAGTCTCATATTCAAATAAGTTTAGGCCTATCGGGTTTTCGAGATCACTAGGATTGAAATAGATAACATCCTCGACACGCTCCTTTGGAACATTTGCAAGCAGCTTCTCAGCCGAGTCGCCATGTGGGTCAATAAACGCAAAGCCCCTGCCTTCGATCATATCCTGCAGTGCAAGATTCTCCTGAAAAACAGACTTACCCGTTCCGGTTTGCCCAATAATATACGTATGTCGACGACGATCATTTTCACTAAGACGAATCTCTTTGCGAGTTCCCCGAAATTCATTTACACCAAGAAGTAGACCTTGCTCCATCACTTGAGTTGGGCCGTCTACCTGTTTCGACATCTGTCGTTGTACTTTTGACGTCGGTATACTACTTTGACTAGGAAGATGAAATACTGTTGCCATTTCAACACTATTTAAGATATTATTGTTCACTTTTTGAGGGAAAAACCTAAATATAAAAGCAGTAACCAATTCTTCCACGTCACGCGCAAGCGTAAACTTGAAACCATTATTGGTCGGTGAATCAAAAAGTGAAAATGCAGCAACAATATTCTTTAACAGCCCCTGTGAATGCTCTGTTGTATTTGATGATACGATCACCCTAATTAGCACTTCGTATCCAGGATATCTTGTTTTCTCCTCAATAGCCTTTACTAGCTCCTCTTCGAGTGAGGTCAGCTGCTTATCTTCTGGCTTTTTATCACCAGCCTCAGGCGGCTTCCAGAGCAGTTCAGCCATACCCTTCGCGCTACCTACACCGAGTCCCGATGATTTACCTTTGTCGTCTTTGATTTTCTTTGCAGCATCAATTGAAGAACGAACCCAACCCTCATTTGCGGGTCGTAGTAAGAACTGCAACACTACGCCATCTTCGCGTGATGCAGCGGATAGCGCATTCAATAATGACCGAGCGGCATCTCGTTTTGTCTCTTGATACGTTGCAATGGGATGAACAAAACTTTTCTTTAACGTAAACTCACCGCCAATCACACCACTCATTTTTCCAGTTTGACTAAAGATATTGTGTTCGCTCACCTCCTCGAGGCGCGCTGATGGATATGCCGCCGCAATAGCTTGCTTAATAACCTCGATAAGCACCATAGGCACTACGGCGTAGTAATGGACGAGCCCGCCCTTTGCGACTATCTCAAACGAAATATGACGCTGTCCATAAATCTTATTCTTAAATCCCTTGGTTGCAGTACTCGCAATGATGTTATACATCACCTGCGCTTCTGACAAAACTTCATCAGTTAGATCTCGCTCATCACGACTACCCTTCTCTGTATCTTCGCTAGCTGGGGGAAGATGAATAAATAATGGCACCATCTTAAGTCCACGTTCATAGTTCTTTGCCTCACGAAGTGTCTTCTTATACTGAGAAAAAACTATCACGATTAGCGCGGCACCTATACTTACCGATAGGAATAGTGCGATAAAGACACCTGCCATAGGTTGAGACCCCAACTAAGCCCTCCCTATTGAGGAGAGCCAAGCTCCTTGCCATAGCGCTTAAACAGGTAGTCTGCCTGCAGTTTATTCACTTCCTGCTCTCGCTTGTACGGATCATCATGTGTGGTAGCAATAATCTGCTTCGCTTTATCTACCCACTCTTTTTCGATTAGATCATCGTCGGCAGCTAACACGGGATTGTCGTCGGCCGGCACCACAGGCTGAGGTGTTGCAGACGGAAGCGCAGCTGGCATAGGAGCAACCATCGGTGGTGGTGGCGGAAGTACAGGCGCTTTATCGACAGACTGCATATACTGCTCACGCTCTGGCGAGCGTTCACCGAACGTCTCAGGGTTTGGCAACGCCTGAGCATACTCCTGCCCCCCATTTGCCGGGGGTTGCTCGGGTGTGAATTGTGGAGAAGGAAGCTCAGGATTCATATCTGTAATTATAGCATAAACATATTAATAATTATGCCCGTATCATTCAACTCTTTTTGCTACATATAGACAGCCTAGGACAACAAGGAGGCAGATAAGACCAAACTCATATCCGCCGACGCCATTAACAGATTGCATACTCAGAATAATCACGGGCGCAAGGGCGATAACAGAAGAATAATAGTAGGATTTCTTGAGCGGAACAGGAGTCGCCTGAGTATTTTTTGAAAAAATAACAAAAAATCGCGATAAAAATCGCGAGAAGCCAAAAATAAAAAAAGTTAACAAAGATACGAGAAAGATATAGCTCAAAACAAATATTCCAAGTATACCGATTGCCCCAGCACTAGTTGGCGTGGTTGTCGTGAGTATCAATCCCACGAGTATTCCTGATATAAGTGCAGCTGCAACGAGAAATTTTCCCAACATACTCTTCACTATACCTATCAAAAGAAAAAAGAGCCAGAGTAGCAAACCATAAATGTTCTGGTAGCACAGATCCGCCGCTGTAAATATATTATTAGGCGCGCGCACCAATGAACGATCTGCCACTCCTGGCATCTGACCGCTCCGGTAAAAACCGGAGTGCACTTGCGCTCCTTTCCATCGTCAAATAGTTGCCTATTATAACTATGTACTTGTAAGTCGCGTGCTCTACGCTTCACCACATACAGTGGGTTGGCGGAGCATCGATAGCGCCACACATTACAGATAAAGAAGGTGCGTATCTGCATCATGCAAATATAGTTTTTATCATAGCCTGGTGTCGCTATCGACTTTCCGCCAAATTAGCGTCAGTCAGTTTGAATTGTCAATGTGTTTGTTTTGCTTTTTTGTGTTTCTAAAAGCTTATATCTACAATAGCACGAGCATCTTAAAAGGTCAATACTCATTGATGTTTTAATCACTTATTATTTTTACAACAATCAATCTTACATCTGTTATTTATTAATAATATATTTATTTACAACGTTGTAAATAAATCATTAAACTATAGTCTTTGACCCGTACTGTCGTGTCCAAGCTCCATAAGTGTATGGGTCAACTCCTCTTTTGTAAGGTTTGTTGTATCAAGATTGTTATGTTGAGCGATAACATAGCCCTGAATGATATGTTTTAAATGAATGGCATCATTTCGCCAGAAATGGTTAATTTGAAAATGATCAGTCGTGCTCATAACCCGGCTTGCGATCGTTAAAGATCCGAACAACGGCCCAACCGATGCCGAAACATTTAGGACATCTTCAATACGAATACTTAAGACATCTTCAGACCAAAAGAAGCTACGGCGTATGATTGTTACTTTCGTACGATCAACAAATACCGTATCAGGAAAAAGCGTAACGGGAAAAATAGTATTTGCAGTTGCCAAAACCTCATGCGATTGCTCGACGACTTGTCGTAGATTCGCTGCAGAATCGAGCGCCTCATAGCCACGTTCAATTTTTTTCTTATTTTCGTAACTAACTCTATCGCTCACTTCTTGGCTATGCGCTTGCTGCCCTTTTCTGTCAACAAGTTTAATACGCGGCATACCTTTCATAAAACGCTCCGACGGAGTCAGGATAATCTCCTGCGCAAGGAAGCTCTTCACCTCCACAAGCGAACGCGTAGCGGATCGACCCAGCTTCTCACTAATACGCATTAAAAGATTGTAGGAATGTGAAGATGATGTCTGTGCATGGCTCGACAAGCTTTCTTTAGCTGGGCGTTGAGTGCTCTTCATCTACCAAACCTCCTGCCTATATATAGGGATACCTTTATTATACTCTCTCCTCGTCATCTCCGCCAGAAAACACAGCTCACGTAGCGTGGCTCGCCAGCCGTAGCACGGGTATCGTCATTTTCACTCCAATCACCACCATATATAGGGTTTTCCACACGTAGTATTTTTTACCAAAAGAAAATCATCATTTTCATTGACACAAGCGCTTTCTCGTCATATTATAGGGGTAGCTTCTGAATAAAAAACTTATACAGAAGCCAAAAATAAACAACGAACTCAAAAAACTCCACACGAAAACAACCGTTCCTCGCAGGCGGTTGTTTTTATTTGCTAGAAGCGTCCTACAAACAAACACACGCCCCGTATAGCTTGGTCATTATAATTAAGTACGTATTAATACGAAAACATCCCAGCCATGGCTGGGATGTTTTCGTATTGGTGGAGCTGCGGGGAATCGCACCCCGGTCCGAAAGGTAACTGGTTATTCGTCTACAGGCATAGTTTATCTTGATTGTTTACGACATCATGCTCTAGAAGATAAACACAAATAAGCAATTAGTCACGTGGTAAAATTTTCCAAACAATAGCCACTGCTCTATTGCCCAGTAAGTGACATGTATATAACACCCCGTACCGCTATGTCACCTGCTAACACGGAATGATCGAGCGATTAGGCTGCGATTGGCGCAAACGAAGGAGTCTTAACATCAAACAAAGATTTGAATGAGTCAAGTGAACCTTGAATGCTAGCAATAGATTTTGCAATTAAATATATACGTACGTGTATAGTCGACCTGCAAAATAACCTGTTAATGTCCTCTCGTCGAAAGCTATAGTCAGCCCCAACCGATACAGATAGTATAGCAAATATTGATGATTGTTACTAGTTATGCTTAAATACAAGCATATTATGGTCGCTAAGATATCTACCGTTGCCCCTATAGGCTTTGACGGAGCAGTCGTCGAAGTAGAAAGTGATGCAAAAAACGGGCTTCCAACGATTCAGATAGTAGGAATGGGCAACAAGGCGGTCGATGAAGCAAAGGAGCGTGTCCGAAGTGCCATACGAAATTCACTTCTTGATTTTCCTTCAAAAAAGATCACGATCAATCTTGCTCCAGCAGAATTACCCAAAGATGGTGCGCAATTCGACCTCCCCATTGCTCTCTCGATTCTCGTTGTTAGTGGCCAGCTTCAGCAGCACGAGGTCGAAGGTGCAGTCTTTGCTGGTGAGCTTGCGCTTGATGGAACGCTTCGAGCTATAAAAGGCGCAATCAATATTGCTGAAGCAGCTCGGCGAGCCGGCTACAAAAAACTATTTCTCCCCACAATCAATGCTCAGCAAGCGAGTTTGATCGATAACATTGAAGTAATTGGCACAACAAACTTGAAACAATTATTTCTTCATTTAAAGCAGGAGTCGTTGATATCACCTCATATATTCGATGTCACTAGAACAACAAAATCTTCCTCCCTTGCGCCGCATCTTGACGACATACTTGGACAGGAGCAAGCAAAGCGTGCACTTGTCATTGCAACCGCCGGAAGACACAATATTTTACTCAATGGTCCACCTGGCGCAGGAAAAACCATGCTCGCAAAAACGCTTACAAACCTCCTCCCAGACCTAACGATCGATGAAAAGATTGCGGCAACAAAACTCCATAGTATCGCTGGAGAAATAGATGGAAATATCCTCGACGAGCGACCATTCCGTGCGCCCCATCACACAGCAAGTCAAATCGCACTGACCGGTGGTGGCAACAAGCCAAGGCCTGGTGAAATCAGCCTTGCCCACCTAGGTGTTCTCTTTCTCGATGAGCTTCCGGAGTATTCTCGGTCTAGCCTCGAAGCACTTCGTCAGCCACTCGAGGACAAGCAGATTGCTATTAGCCGAGCTAACGGGCGAATCGTGTATCCCGCAGACTTCATGCTCGTTGCTACCATGAATCCCTGCCCCTGTGGTTACTATGGAGACACAGTAAAAGAGTGCAGTTGCAGTACTTCTCAAATTCTCAACTACCAACGAAAACTTTCCGGTCCGTTACTTGATAGAATTGATCTCATCGTCAATGTTTCACGAACTCCAAATGATACCCTTCTCGTTACGCACACAGAAACAAAAACACAACATGCTAATGCAAAAAAAGACATCAACCAATCGATTCTATTACAGCGTAACAGATACAATTCTAGTATAAAATACAACGGAAATCTTTCAAGCCGAGAAATTTCTACATCGCTCTCCATCGATTCGGCCGCCAAGCAGCTTCTCGCGTCGGCCACAGATAAACTCCACCTTAGCGCAAGAAGTTACTTCAAAATCATAAAAGTAGCGCAAACTATCGCAGACCTAGAGCAAGCGCCGAGCATTGCAACACACCACATTAGCGAAGCATTACAGTACCGACAACAAACCACTTGATATAGAGGTGTATATCTGATAAGATAGATGGCGAGTAAACGCTCAAATTCGTAGACTCTAACCTAAGACCAAGGAGACAGGTACAATCAGCAACAAAATCAACATCAACGAAGCTATTCGCGCAAGTGAGCTTCGTGTCATCGGCACAGACGGAGAACAATTAGGGATCATGTCACGCGCAGATGCGCTTAAAGCGGCCGAAGAAGCTGGTGTTGACCTTGTCGAGATATCACCTGGCGCAAATCCACCCGTAGCAAAGATCATCGACTGGGGTAAATACCAGTACCAAAAGATGAAAGAGCAACAAAAAAATCGCAAGAGCAGCAAGCAAAGCGAGCTGAAACAAATGCGATTTGGCCTGAAAATCGGAAGTGGTGACCTTGAGATAAAACTTCGTAAAATCCGCGGCTTTCTCGCAGATGGACACAAAGTACGTATTCAAATATTCTACCGTGGTCGCGAGATGGCCCACAAGGAACTTGGATATGTCATGATCGATAAGATCGTCGCGCTCTTAGAAGATGACGCAATTTTAGAGCAAAAGCCTCAGATGGCTGGTCGCAATCTGAGCATAGTAGTAAGGAGTAAATAATGCCAAAACTAAAGACCCACAAAGGTACTGCCAAGCGCATTAAGCTGACAAGTACCGGTAAATTAACCCGACGTCGAGCATTCGGCACTCACCTTCTAGCAAAGAAGAGCAAGAGCCGTAAGCGAGCAATCAACACCACTGCAACTATCACTGGTAGCATGGCGAAAAACGTTAAACGAGCCCTAGGAGTATAATATGCGAGTAAAACGAGGCGTCACAGCACGCGCAAAGCACAAAAAGATCTTAAAATTAGCAAAAGGCATGCAGCACAACCGCACGCGAAGCTATCGTCTTGCAAAACAAGCGGTTATTCGTGCGCTTCAGTACTCATACCGTGATCGCCGCAACAAAAAGCGTGATCTTCGCGGACTATGGATTACTCGTATTAATGCTGCCGCTCGCGAACATGGCACGACATACGGAAAGTTTATCGCCGGCCTTAAAGCAGCGAACATTGAACTTGATCGTAAAGTTCTTGCAGAACTTGCCGTTAATGAGCCAAAAAGCTTTGAACAGATTGTAAAGAGCGCCGTAAGCGCGTAACCAACCTCTACTCTTTACTACCAAAAAACACTCCGACAAGGAGTGTTTTTTGGTAGGCAGATCGTCTGTAAGCCGGGTTCTGTCGTGGATGACCATCTATCTAGCCAAATCGTTGCCGATTCAATCAAGCGGGTAGCGACCTACGGACGAGCCGCCCTTATACGTAGATCTCCTTGCAGCCGACAGGGTTTACCTTCACGCCATGTCACCATGGAATGCTGTGAGCTCTTACCTCACTCGTTTCACCTTTTCCCTCCGAAGAGGGTAGTTTCGTTTCTGTGGCACTTTCCCTAGAGTCACCCCCGGTCGCCGTTAGCGACTGTCGCGCCCTATGCTGCCCGGACTTTCCTCTCGCTTATCTTATTAAAGAAAGCCAGCGGTCACCTAACGAACTGCCTGTAAACATTATAGCAAACTACTCCTCGTTCGCATGAGCATCGAGAGTACGATTTACCATTCCATCGGCAAGTTGGTTAAATTCACGACGAACATGGCTGAACGTTACTTTATCAAAATGCGTCATCAGCTCTCGAATACGCTCATGGATTGGCCAAAGTTCTCTATTTTTAATCTTATACAGTCCGTTCATCTGGTTGACGACAAGCATGCTATCAATACGAAAATCAATCACGTGATACCCTAACTCATGCGCCTTCTCTAGCCCCAACCGAACTCCATGATACTCAGCTTGATTATTTGTCGTAATACCTAAATATTCCCCACCCTGATCAATCACATCCTGAGCCGCCCCAAGAATAACGTATCCTGCCGCAGAAGGCCCTGGATTGCCTCGCGAGCCACCATCTGAATAAATAACGATGCCATCATTTGATGTTTTATTAGCATCATAGGAAGTCACATCTTTGGCAATCTTATCTGTGAGAGCATCTTGATGGACAATACCCATTAATAATTGCGTTAAATCAGTCATCGTATTGTGTTGTAAAGAATCCGACGATACCCATACATACTCGTTATAGTTTTGGCTCAGTTCGATGGCATGATGCCCCGCTGAAAGCGTCACCATGTAAACAATCACTGCATACTGTATGTCACGATCATCGCGATCAATATACGTCACAGCGTCGAACAGTAATGCAGTCTCAATATGTAACCCTGCATCATCATGTAAATAGCGGCGCAGCGCATCCTCAGGCTGCTCGCCATATGCGATCTTTCCGCCGGGGAGCTCATATAGCCCAAGAATAGACTGACGCCCATTCGCTCTTCGTAAGAGCAGAGTTTTACTATCCTCCCGAATAATTGCACGAACTGATATACGCTGATTCATAATTCTACTTTCTGTGTTGGTCTTTGCTAGCTTTATTTTACCATGCACGACATATACACATGCAATCAAAAGACCCCAGAGTATCATCTAGACGCTTGATATTCCCCGCGTGAATGCAAGGTGGGTCTTCTCAAATCACCTCCACGGAGGCGAATCATTTTGAAGTCCCTATCATATGATATTAGGAAAATCATGCGCGCCCAAATGACTCTGGGGTACCTATCTATTATACCTTGTTTGGATTAGCTGAGGCCAAATATCTTCGCAAAGAGATCTATGAAAAATAGTGAAACGACGCTCATGAACTGCCCAATCACTGAGCTAGCGAGCAGAACGATAGCAAAGATGAAGAAAATACCAAATTGCTCTATCGCCTCCATACCTCTGCGGACAAACTCAGGAGCGAGAGCATACAAAACTCGTGATCCATCGAGCGGAGGAAGAGGGATCATATTGAAGATGAAAAACCCAAGGTTCACCGACACGGCAGTGAGTAGAATTTGCGCAGGTATACCGACAGACGGAGCTCCAATGACAGCATATACACCGAAGAAAACAAAGGCAAGGACAAGGTTAGTCAGCGGCCCGCTAATTGCCACTAGCGCAGCCCCCCATTCATCATATCGCACCCTATCAGGGTTAAATGGCACTGGCTTTGCACCGCCAAAGATCGGTCCTCCTACTAGAGCGAGCATAAGCGGCAGAAAAATTGTCAAAAATGGATCGATATGTTTTATGGGGTTAAGCGTTAAGCGCCCCTCGCGCTTTGCGGTATCATCACCAAGAAAATAAGCTACAAAGCCGTGCATAGCCTCGTGAAGTGTCATTGAAAATAGAATCACCCCAAGAACAATTGCGATATGTACCAAGTCGATATTCATTACTCTTTATTATACAGCAATCCCAAACATCTTATCGGCGATTCGATGTTGTATTTCCTCTCTAATAAGCAGTACATCGGGAAATTCATCCGAATACTGCCTCATCCGCTCTTTTACAACCTCACATTGACGTATGTAGTCATCCCTAGTGACAATACCGAGATTAATAAGCGCTTGGCCGCCGCTTGCTAAATGGCTAAATCCCGGATCACACTTGTCGAACGTCTTAACGAAACGAGATTCGGGCGTCTCAAGCAATTCATACCCTACGACTAAATTGATAAATTCTGGCCAAGAATCACAAAACTCCTCCTGCAATCGCTCTAATGCAGCAGACTCATCTGCCTGCTTCTTCGCCATCACCACATCAGACACACCAAGACTATTCACGTCACCAGCATATACCTCAACAAAATCATGTACCAACGCATACATCGCCACAAGACCCGCATCGAGCTCGGGATGGTACTGCGTAGCGTACGCTACCGCAAGCATCTGCAGATGCAGTGTGTGTTCGCCATCCGTTTCTGGCTTACCACGGCGTATTGTTGCTCTTTTAACATCAATAAATTGATTTACGACCGCACTCAAAGCAATGAGGCTATCCGTACGCTGTTTAATACTCTGTTTCATCATAGAAAAATTCCCTCTCAGCAAACGTTACGCCGCTATCAATAAGATCCATAAAGTCGTCGACGCTCACGAAGCGCTTTGGTTTTTCATGGAACTCCGCCTCGGTCATCCAACAATTTACACCACCTTCAAACTCCTCAATAAGCTCACCGCTAAATTCAGTCGCATATACACAGAGAAAGATCTTATCTTCAAGGAGCTTGCCAGTCAGTTTGTCAAAATCACGCTTGTGATACAGTAGGCGATATTCAAATTTCGCCTCGAGCCCAGTCTCCTCCTTCAGTTCTCGTTCGGCTGCCTCGATAACAGTCTCGCCCCACCGCATCTTGCCACCAACGCGTCCCCAAAAATCATAATATGGATTCTTCTTGCGCTGCTGAAAGAGAAATTCACGTTCGCCCTTATCATTACGACGCTCCAGCGTAATCGCTACCGATACTTTTGGTTGTTTTTCAATAGCATTTTCGTCAGTGTCCATCCGATTGGCATATTCTTTACCTTTCCTCGTTAAGCGATACTCTTTTTCTCGCTTTTCCACGTAACCCTCTTCGATAAGTTTCTTAACATGGAATGTAAAATGATCACTCGTAACATCCGATAGCTTCTGCATGTCAGCAAAGCCAAGTTCTGGTGAAAATAACAATTGCCGTAGCACCGATACCTGGATTGGGTGCGCATGAGGTTCGTAACTCATAATAGTTCTCCTTTTAGACATATGTTAGATACCCCCTAAGCATAGTCAAAAATAATTATTTAAACTAGTAAAGGCGACTTCACCTTGACGATTCTGGCTAAAGGGGTTATACTGGTACAGATTGTAAAAAATAAGTGGAAATAATATATTATGGCAGCACGATGTGAACTTACAGGAAAAGGCAAGCAGTTTGGCAACAATGTCAGCTTCTCTTTGCGTCGTACAAAACGTGTCTTTAAGCCAAACCTCCAGAAAAAAACTTTCTTGGTAGATGGTCAAAAAGTCACTATGATCCTGAGCACTCAGGCAATTCGTACACTCAAGAAAAAAGGTATTCTCGCTCCTGCGAAATAGTCTTTCTCCGAAAAAAATAATCCCTTCTTTTATGGAAGGGATTATTTTTTTGGCGCTAAGAGAAGTAACCCGCAATTAGCTGCGAGTTATCTCAACGATTGTTAGTACAGGTGGGATCGCAGACGCCGACTTCACCTTATACTTAGATACCGTTTCAACCGGCGCGCCAAGCTCTTTCACGAATGTGTCTAGATCACCTTGTGGAACTTCATACTTGAGTGCACTATCAGCATAATGAACAGGTATGACTACTTTTGGGTCAATCTGACGAACAATTGAAGCTGCACCTGTAGGATCAAGCGTGTACCCACTGCCACCGATCGGAACTATAGCAATATCGATAATCCCAAGCTCCTCAAGCTGTGTTTCGCTTAATTTTTCAGTAATATTACCCACTACAGCAATCCGCGCCTCACCTACCTCAATACGATAGATCGTAGAAAGCTTCTCGTCTGCGCTCGTGTCAAGATGACGTGTTGCTGTGATACCTCGAATAGAAAAATCAGCCGTCTCGTACTCACCCGGACCTTCAATATTAATCCGTGCATCTGGGTCACTGACAGCAAATCGCGCTTCTGTTGCAATCTCAATAGCATCTTTCGCCTGTAGATCCTTAAGACCCACTACAGATAGCTTGGGATCAATCACTGCAGTTGCCTTTTTTGTAGAAATGACAATTGTGTTGCCGCCTTTATATTCAATATCAAACATATTTCTTCTCTCCTATTTCAGCATATTATCGGTATCGAGCAGTACTGCATGTTTACCATTCAATATCTCTGTTATAAATTTATCACGAACGCTTAATCGATAATAGAACTCGTCATAGCTTAAAATACTATAATTCAGTTCGCGACCTTCGATTTTTTCTATATCCTTCATCATCTTCTTAACTTTAGGCACTGGTGTCTCTCCGACAAGTAGAATATCGACGCTACTCGTCGAGCCACGAACGAGCACTCCAGCTGTTACTGCAAGTCTCGTACCCGGCAGTCCACTTATCATATCTTGCCAGCTTATTGCACTCTCACCCACATCGATCGCCTCGACCTGCTGGTCGGCAAATATTGCCCTAAGCGGCACATAATGCTCATACCGCTGATTCACTTCATAATAAAGTTTGTTGTCGGCTGTATCGCTCGTTACTATCCCAACAGTCATCATATTTGAAAGCTCACGTCGCACGGAGTTAATCTGCTCATCAATAAGTCGAGTAATTTCGCGTACATAAAATGCCTTTCCTGGGTTGTTGAGGAAAAGGTGGAGTAACTTCACTCGCGTCTTTGAACCAAATAATGCATCAATCATAAAACTGTCAGAATAACTTTCTTATCCCACTATAGCATGTTTTTTATTCAGGCGCGAGCACCGTGGTTAAGTACTGTTTCGCCTCTGTTAGGTCGAGCCAGCGTATAAAGTGATTACGGCGTAGCCAGGTCAATTGGCGTTTAGCGAGTCGCCAATCTAACGTTGTAAATTTCTCCTTCATTTCTTGTTCAGTAAGTGACTTCTCCAGATACAACTTCACTAACGGGTAGATATTTCCTGTCATCGCCTCGCTACTCCAGCCATACTTTTTGCCCAATCTTATTGCTTCTTCTACAACACCATCGTCAAATATGTGTTCAGCCCTGGCGCTAATTCTAGTTCGTAAACTCTCTCTATCTGTAGACATACCTACAACAATACAATTATCAATCGGCTCGAGTCGCCTCTTATCGTTTATGCTTTTTTGCTCTATAGCACGAATCACGTAGCGCTTATTCAGGTTATTTTCCGGAAGTGTAATGTTGTTGTTAGCACAATATTCTGTCAACCACTCAATCGACTGGGCATTCAGCCATTCCCTTTTATCGGAATTTTCAGCCAAACCAAATTGATAATCGAGAATCACGGCATCGATATAAAGCCCGCTACCACCCACCAAAAAAGGCACTTTACCTCTTGCTCTAATCTCATTAATCTTTTGCACTGCATACTGTTTAAAGTCGGCTGCGCTATACCGTTCGCCAGGTTCAACAAGATCCAGCCCCCAGTGTGGAACCCGAGCTCGTTCTGACGTAGTTGGTTTTGCCGTACCAATATCCATACCTACATACACCGTACGACTATCGGCACAGATAATCTCACCGTCGTACTGCTCTGCTAGTTCAATAGCAAGCGATGTCTTGCCGCTTGCCGTTGGACCAACGATTACAATAAGCGGAGATTCAAATCGAGATCTTGCGGTCGCCATCGTCGTTCTCCAAAATTATCTATCTTATAATCTACACAGCCAATGTCATCTGCTTGCAATAGCTGTAATTGCACATCTTGCCCACCAGGGAAGCCAATTGCAAGCCCTCCTTCTCTGTTCACAAGCCTATGCCATGGAAGATCATCAGGACCTTGATGCGCAATTCCACCCACGATACGAGCGGCCCGAGGCTGCCCCGCCATTGCGGCCAAGTCACCATAGGTTGTCACTTTATCATTCGGAAGCAGACGCATAAGCTTGTATATTTCTTCGCGAAACCCCTTCTGTATATGAGGCTCATCCATCCTAGAGACCTCTTAGATATTCCGGAAGCTCTACGAGTGACACCTTCTGTTCACTAGCTTGGGTACGAACACTGACCTCACGAGACTCTTTATCCTTCGGTCCAACGATGAGCTGTACGGGGATCTTCCAAGTAGTCGCCTCTCTAATCTTCTTACCAAGCGATTCGTTGCGACTATCTACTGTAAAGCGTAGTTCATTGTACTTTACTGGCTGCATAAGCACTGTATCGCGAAGTATCGCCTTAATCTCCTCAACGTACTCGAGTACTGTGTCATTAATCGTTAAGATACGTACCTGCTCAGGTGCCGCCCATAGTGGAAACCAGCCAGCCGTGTGCTCAATGAAGACGCTCAAGAAGCGCTCAATAGATCCAAGTAACGCACAGTGAATCATGACAGGTTGCTGCGCCTGGCTATCTTTGTCGGTATACGACAATCCAAATCGTTGTGGTTGGACAAAATCAAGTTGAGCCGTTGCAAGCTGATGCTCACGCCCAAGCGCATCAGTCGCCATAAAGTCGATCTTTGGCCCGTAAAACGCTGCTTCACCCTCCTGTTCGAAATACTCAAGTTGGTTCTTAATAACCGCAGCCTTCAGTTGTGCCTGCGCAGATTCCCACAGCTCCATCTCACCTAGATAGCCGTCTCCACTGTCGCGATAACTTAAACGAACTCGAAGCTTCATATCGATCGTCTTATATAGCTCGCGCACAGAAGCTAGTAGTCCATTAATCTCGTCCTCAATCTGATCCTGACGACAAAAAACGTGGCTATCATCCTGTGTAAGTGATCGCACACGGTTGAGCCCTCCGAGCTCACCAGTCTTTTCATCTCGATAGTCTGTTGTTGTCTCAAGGTATCGAATCGGCATATCCTTGTAGCTACGCGGCCGACTGGCAAATATTTGCGTATGATGCGGGCAGTTCATCGGCTTGAGAACCATTTCGTCGCTTGTTTCTTGACTCGTCACCAAGAAAAGCTCGTCACCAAACTTAGACCAGTGACCTGATGTCTCATACAGCTCTTTCTTTGTAATATGTGGCGTCCACACCTTAGTAAACCCATGTGCCTGGCGTAATTGATTTGAATACTGCGCCATGATGTCTCGCAGTACCGTACCCCGCGGCGTAAATAGCGGAAGACCAACCCCTACAAGTGGTGAGGTTGCGTAGATATCGAGCTCTTTCCCGAGCTTACGGTGGTCGCGTAGCTTCGCTTGCTCAAGGCGCTCTAGATACTCATCAAGCTCCTCTTGCGTGGCAAATGCTACCCCATATAGTCGCTGCATTTGCGGATTCTTCTCATTACCTCGCCAGTATGCACCGGCGACACGAAGCAGTTTAAACGCCCCGACGTCTTTTGTATTTGCCACATGCGGCCCTCGACAGAGGTCTACGAAGTTACCATTTTTATAAAATGACACCATCTCAACTGCAGCATCACCGTCACTCGCCAACCCTAGTTCATTAACATCGAGATCTTTTGCGACCGTCGTCCCAGAGCGCTTTAAATCATTAAGTAGTTCTTCTTTATACGGCTGGTTACCCTCTTTTGCCCAAGCAATCGCGTCGTCAATTGGCAGTTCAAATCTTTCAAAATTATCACCATAAGCAATAATTCCGCGCATTGCCTTTTCGATTTTGCCAAAGTTGTCTTCTGAAATCTTCTTCTCACCTAGATCAATATCATAATAAAAACCATTTTCTACTACTGGCCCAACACCAAACTTTGCCTCTGGCCACAATCGCTGCACAGCTGCAGCAGTGATATGAGCGAGACTATGTCGCATGGCATGTAATTGTTCGTTATTCATAAATATCTCCTTTTTTGTAAATAAAAAACATGCGATGTTCAGACTTATCACATATAAATCCATAAATCGCATGTCTCGGACCCATCGTATGTATTGCTCTATACTTGGGCGGTTCCACCGGACTTCCTGATTGTATCAGGCACCTTATTTGTCGACGTTAACGCACGTATACAGACCCACGAAGCTCTGCGGGCGGTTACTCCGCGTCATTGCTTATCTCTATCATATATAATCACCCCAGTTATTGCAACGCTAGCCCCTATCTGGTACTATAAAACAGCTGAGGGCGATTAGCTCAGCTGGCTAGAGCGCCACATTGACGTTGTGGAGGTCAGAGGTTCAACTCCTCTATCGCCCACCATATTAGAATTTATGACTCCATCCGGAGTCTTTTTCTTTTGTTTCCCCAGGCAGAGAGACTTTTCCACATTAATGATTCCAGTTAATACGTATAGATAATACCCCTTATGATATATTCTTATGTTTTATTTAGCTTGACAAATAATATAGCTTATGCTAATATAAATACATGGCTACAAACAACACAAACACAGTCATTACAAAAAAACGCTCTGCACTTGAAAAGATTCACATCGGATTCGAGTACGATCGCACTTGGAACGAAGCAAAGCATTCGGTCCAACTACGACCTAGCAAAAAGTAATACACAATACCTCTGCGTTAGCCTATAGAAACTGCCCTGATTCATCGGGGTAGTTTTAGATTTCCCCACCTAGGTGATAGTTATCCACTAGCATTTTATATAGCTGTATGACAATATATAGATATGATTTCATTAAATTATCCGAACGAAAAAACAAAAGTAGTTAACTCTCGTCACAAAAAAAATAGCCCCGTCATATGGCGACGGCGGCAAGGACTAGAATCTGGAATAGTATTCACTACCTATGAGCGGCCCGCCCTCAGTGAGAACAAAATCCTTACCACTGTCGATGGCAGAAAGGATCGTTTTAACCTTGGGAGACTTATCTTGAGTATTGCTCAAGCATTTAGCCACAACACGGCCGTAGCTCGCTACGAAAGCCTATGGCTAGCTCAGACGGTTGAAGATAAGCTTTCTACCGACGACCGTGAACTCACGCCAGCTACCATCGCAGATGTGACATACCATACCCTCAAACAGTTCGATGAGCTTGCTGCAGTACAGTATGCCGCACGACATCACCTTATTTCGACGATACGTCGTCCGGGTCGGCCTTCGCTTTCTTAGAACGTTCGATTGAAGCGGCAGTCGCCTTTTCGGTAACATCAAATTTATCAAAATACTTACCGAGCAACAACGCAGTTTGCGCAGTATATGCAGACGTAGCACTATACACGATTGATGTGACAGGCATGAGTGCCCACTGCAGGAGCATAAAAACGCTTCTATGCTTCTTGTACCTGGCTGGACGCGGAGGAAGCATCTTAAAGGCAAGAAATATAGTGATAAATAGACCAATCATGGCAATCCTCTGTATAACACTAATCACCTCAGGTAGCTGATGTGCAGGCAAGCTCATAGCGGACTGACTATTGATCAAAAGTGGCACCCACCCTCCAATCGTAACGAGTATAGCGACGCAAGCAAGTGTTACGTGTCCGTCAAGCAAACGGATGAATCTCGCCACACCTGATCCAAATGGAACGGTGCGCTTTTTAGTAAATACGCGAGTCGCAACATATGGTACATCCGACGCACCATACGCCCAACGACGAAGTTGTATAAACTGCGCCTTCAGCGTTCGTATATATGTATCTGACAAAACTGCATCTTGGTAAATAGGGACGTAGATTGGGGTTACACTATAGTCACCATCGAAATGAAAGTAACTTCTCCAATACTGATGTCCGTCCTCGACGATTGTTCGCGTGCTCCAAAAGTCCATCTCTACAAGCGCATCCATCGGCTGAGAGTGTGAGGCAAAGTTACGGAGTGTATGCGGGCGCATTGAGCTAATAATATTCCAAAACGAATTACCCGTCGCAACGACGCGCATAGGCGCAGGAGCGTCCCATATATTGTTTAAGAAGAGTGAAATTGGCTGATACGACAGCTTCTTCCTATCCGTACGAACAATATATTCATAAGTGACATAGTCAAAATATGTACGGTGAGGTCGGTTGTCGCTATCTAGTGTTGTTACTATAACATCAGAATATGATATATGTTGTTTCTTTAACCACGATGCGATATAACGCCCAGCATGCGTAATATTTCCACCCTTACCTACCACTTCACCAGCTAAATCTTTCGGGTGACACACAATTTGAAATGAGTGGAACGTATCCTTATACTTCTTCTGTAAAAGCTGTGCAGTTGACTCGATAGCCGAGCCGCCGCGCTCTTCATACGCAAGGACAACGATCAGACGACTATTGTCGTAAGTAGTCTCCGCAACAGATTGTAGCGTTGGTTCAAGCACCTCAAGCGACTCATTGTACGCCGCGATAATCACTACATTATAAATCTGCGATGGAGCAGGATATTTTTCAGGGCTTTCTACAATCCTCGCACAATTAGCCAGGTGCATTTCCTGACCAAAGACAGCCTTATCGAGGCTAGTAGCGCTCGCAACAACAGCCTTGGGATCCTCTAGCTGATCAAGTCGGGCGCGCCAGTTCACCTTCTGAGCAGACTCTAAACGATTTCTACCCCTGATAGTATGAACCGCTATGCCTATCGCTTTGATGAGCGTCGTTATAATAACCGTGACAAGGTAGAGTGCGGCGAGTAATGGATCGATGAGCGACAAAACGATAAGAAGAATAACCGCACCATAGCTAAGAATCGCCGGCAGCATCTCATAAAATCGATACTTCTTCGTCCGCTTCCCAAGGGGGATTTCAATATCAGTCATAGCTTATGAAAGCGCCGCTATCTTAAGAACCTGATATACAACCGCAAAAGCGAGGACGATAACGACGACTCCAGTCCACGCAAATGGCAAAGCAAGAGCTCTACCTTTGTGAATAAATATTTTACACGTTATAGCGACATACAGCACAGCATTAATCAGGCCAAACACAACAAAGCTAAGCAGGTAGTACCACTTATTGTCGCGATAAAAGTGCGTCGTACCATAGCTTGAATAGTGTGTCACTACAGGAAGCTCAGTCGGATGTACGTTTAGCGAGACGTAGATGCAAAAAGCAAGGCTAAATAGTACAACAAATAGCAGAAGAGATAGGAGTTGTCGATCTGCGAGCAAACTCTTGCCGAGAGTCATAAGCGTTGATTTCATAGTTGAGTGTTACATACCTTTTGAAATTATGGTCTTTAGTAAAATTAGCAAAACATGGAGCCGCTGAGCGGATTTGAACCGCTGACCTACGCTTTACGAAAGCGCCGCTCTACCAACTGAGCTACAGCGGCATAGTCCATCTTGCTTATTATACCAGTAGCTAAGCAGAAAATAAAACAGCGACAAGTATTGCGCCAGGGGTTAAAAACTGCTATCATACTGTAAGCTTGTTAAGCAACGTGCGCTCGTAGTGAAGGGGTTATCACGCCTCCCTGTCACGGAGGAGATCGCCGGTTCAAATCCGGTCGAGCGCGCCATGAAATGATTATAAAAAATACCACTCCACTCGGAGTGGTATTTTCATTATTGCAACAATCGCCCCCTGTTGTAAGCATAAAAAATATGGTACTATATATACTGTATAATTCCATCAAAAAAAATAAAAAATACCGTTAATTAAAACTAATGCTCAAACCCCTACAACATCTCAAGCCGCTCGCTAGTTTCATACTAGTATTTGCACTTGTTTTTTCGCATACGGTCCATGCAAGTGTGACGAGCGCATACCTCACCCCCTCGGCACAGCAGCTCAATAAAGGTGACACCTTCACTATTCAGGCACGAGCAAATTCAGCACCCATCGGTGGATGGATATGGGCGACAACCTGGACAACAACAGGAACACTCAACTTCCCCAAGTCGCAACTCAAAGTTCTTAGTGCATCAGCAACCGGTAGTAACTTTAATAAAATGACAGTAACCCCTAATAATGCGAACGGAACAATCGCATTCACAAGCCAGGATGTATACGTAGGGCCACCCACAGGCAACAACCTACTTCTCTTCACGGTCACGTTCCAGGCGATCGAAGCAGGTGCGGCTCAAGTGGGATTTAGTAACGGCATACGAGTTAATGCAAGCACCTACAACAATGATGCGACGAGTCACAGTGGTGGTACATATACCGTAGTAGGTCCTACGGTGACGCCACCCGTTACCCCACCAGTGACGCCGCCGAAACCAAATCCTACCCCAACACCGAAACCAAATCCTACCCCAACAACCCCTCAACCTGAAACCATTCCGCCACCAGCTGAAGAAACTCCTATGCCGTCCACAAGCCCCGATGAACAAAAAGATGAAAAAAAGAACGCAGACATACTGAGCAACGTACGCATCGCTCGCTACTACAAAAAAGCCGCTTTGAGCTGGCAACAGCTCAAAGAGGCGACCACTACACTTTCGTATGGCACTAATCGCACAAAATTAGATAAAACTGTCGAAGTAACCTCCACGGAAGCTAAGTTCACAGGCCTCATAGACAACCTGGAGCCTGGGAAGACATATTACTTTAAAATTAGCAGTACAAACAGCCTGGGAGAGGTTGACAGCTATGATGGGGTTTTCACAACAAAAGGATATCCCGTTGTAATTACAGCATCGGATGGCGACACTCGTCTCAAAAATAGCGAACTTGCCCTCAATAACACCCTCTATAAGACTCAGGCAGACGACGCAATCGTTCTCGACCTGGCAGCAGGATCATACAGCGGAACGTTAAAAAGTGGTGAGCTATCAAAATCAGTATCATTTGTTGTAGCAAAAAAGGATATTCCATCCACTGATGATAAGGGACCGGAGCGGCAAACCTACAACTTCGACCTCTCCACCAAACAAGCGGTAGGTAACTTCAACATGGGCTCACTCGGCATAATACTCGCCTCAGTACTTGGCTTTATTATTTTTACGGGCGGGGTAATCTTTCTTCTCATCCGTCGAAGAAAACACACCGAAAACGAAGAATCAACCATACCAATAGAGTACCTATCCGCTATGTCAGCCCGAACAGAAACAAGCTTTACACCACCACCAATTGAACCGCCCACTGGCCCTCAAATGGCGCCTTCTATCAACTATGAAGATCAGTCATTCCCTGAGCAAACGGACTATCCATATCCTGCCACGACCATGACGAATAGCCCCATAGATACATTCAATCAAGAACCTACACCAAACACTGACTCCTATGATACGAACCCTTATGAAAGCGACCTTCCTCAAGAAGACCAGTACCAGCAGCAATTAAGTAGCCAGATGCAAGACACAGTCGCTCTATCCGCAATCGAAGCACAAGAAGTCCCCGAGCAATCTATAAACACGCAAGCACCTACAGC
This sequence comes from Candidatus Saccharibacteria bacterium GW2011_GWC2_44_17, assembly GCA_001029695.1. Classification (GTDB taxonomy): domain Bacteria; phylum Patescibacteriota; class Saccharimonadia; order Saccharimonadales; family Saccharimonadaceae; genus 2011-GWC2-44-17. The sequence goes on along the minus strand of CP011211.1, from coordinate 816,702 downwards.
TCAATTCAATGAGAAAATAGATACTCTTTCACCCGCAAGTAATAGTGAAGCTCCTCACTCAGAGACACCAGCCACGACACCGGAAGCTATATACGACGAGAAGACCGGCGAACTTGCGATCTTGCATAATCGATAATAGCCACACCACCCTCTTCATCGCGACACATTTATGCTATACTAACAACACAAACATAAGCAATATAAACATGAAAAAAATAACCTCACTATCCTCTATAGTATTCGCCATTTTTCTTATGGTACTTTGGCTCATGCCAGCGCCTTCGGCATACGCGGCAGGTAATACCTTCTACCTCACGCCAGGCTCATCTCAGATGAATATTGGAACATCTTTCGAAGTTAAGGTACGTGGCTACGTTGAAGAAGGAACGACCGGAAGAGCCACTGGCGCCGTCATCTTTCCCTCTAACCTACTATCCGTCAGTGCAACTAGCTCCGCTGGAAGTGACTACGGGTCACCAAGCATTACCCCAGGAAATGGCGTCATAAACTTTAACGCCGCAAAAACACCGACACCAACCGGACAGGTACTCATAATGACGATCACTTTCAAGGCGACGGCGGCCGGCACTGCAAATATTGGCTTCTCAGATGGCAGTAGCCTCAACAACAAAACAACGGGTCGCTCTAATGCATCGTTCAATATCATAGATCCAAACCCTCCAAAGCCAAATCCAACACCGACTCCTACCCCCACACCTACTCCTACGCCAAATCCAACACCGACTCCTACCCCCACACCTACTCCTACGCCAGAGGAGCCTGTCACCCCAGAGGAAGAAGAGCCTACGGTCGATGCAAGCGGAGTCGTTAGTGGCGTATCTATTGTCACAAACTACTCAGGTGCGACAATAAATTGGAAGCTAGCAGCTGGTGCAGCTGGCGACATCTTCTACGGCCCTTCAAGACAAGAAGCGACAACAAAGCTCACTCCTACTAAAAAGGATGATGGCTCTTTTGAGGCATCAATTAACGGCATGAAGCCAGGGGTTCGTGCGTATTTTAGTATCAACGGAAAAGCCGCCGACGGAAAAGAAAGTAGCTATACAGGATCATTTACAACAAGAGGCTATCCTGTAGTTATCGCCGTCCGAATCGGAGAAAGTCCCGCTAGCGATGCCAAGGTGAAGATTGGACAAAAAACTTATGCAGTAGCAAACACTGGTACTCTATCATTAACACTTGCCGAAGGTAACTATACCGGAAGCATTAGCTCTGGGAGTGAAACAAAAAGCATTAACTTCTCAGTTGCTCCAAAAGAAATCCCCGCAGCAGGACCTCCAGAGCAGCAGACCTTTAGTTTTTCACTTGCCGGTACCGGGGTACAGGATTCAGAAAAATCTAATTCAAGCACATCAATTTTAATGTTTGTGGGTGTTCTTATCGGAGGAAGTCTGCTGCTCGGTGCGGCGGTAATGGTCTTTATGGTGTATCGTCGACGTCACCTCGAAGCAGGGTTTAATAGTAATTCAATGGGATCATCTGTCGTTATCGACGATGGTTATGATTGGAAGTCATATCAAAAACGAGTACAAGAGGAGGCCGCCCAGCTTGACTCTAGTGCAGAACAAACCACACCTTTCGATACGCCCTCATCTACGGGGTACGGCTATACGCCGGTTGCTCCACCAACAAATCCCAGCGCCTTAAAGCCCGGGTTTGACGATGAGATCCCCAAAGATATGTTTGAAATTGCGAAAGAAAAAGAGCTGCAAGAAAAAAACCCTCAATCATAGGAGGGTTTTTAGTTGATACTACGGGTGATACTCTTGTGTCACGCGGTCCCAGTTCACAACATTCCACCACGCATGAACATAGTCGTCTCTCTTATTTTTATAATCAAGATAATACGCGTGCTCCCAAACGTCCAGACCAAGTAGCGGGGCATTTTCTCCCGTCATAATCGGTGAGTCCTGGTTTGGTGTTGTACTAATTGAAAGATCGCTATTTAACCACACCCAACCACTTCCGAACACACCAAGCGCCTGCCTTGTGAATTCATCAACAAAAGCTTGATAGCTGTCATATTTAGCATCTATAGCCATTCCTAGTGCGCCACCAGGCTGTCCTCCGCCATCAGGTGACATCCATTGCCAAAACTTCGTATGATTATAATGACCACCACCTTGGTTTCGGACCGCTGTCCGCACCGCCTCAGGTAGTGAGTCGAGCCCCGTAAGCAGGGTTTCAAGTGGACGCTCCTGTAGGCCAGGGGCTGCGTCAATTGCCACATTTAGCTTGTCGACATATGCTTGATGGTGCTTTGCGTGATGAAGCTCCATAATATCCTTGCTAATATATTTCCCTAGAGCATCATAGTCGTACTCTAACTGAGGTAATGTGAACATATCTGCACTCCTTTTACTGGCTTAGTGTTGTCGGACTAGTTTGAGCCTCTACAGCCTCAAGCTTGATATACTTATTGATCTTATTATTCTTCTTAAGGTCCTTCAGCATTTCAGTAAACTTAGTCAATGGAATTTTTATAACTTCATAGCTAATTTGAGAGTTATTGTCTGTCTCTAGTAGACGAACAACGTAGTACCCGTCTCCAGTTGTTGATTTAAACGGTTGAGATGTCTCACCCTTTTTCAACTTAGAAGCAGCAGCCGCAAGTCCTGCGTCACGATTACTGCGCGGCACGAGTGTCGTCGCCCAGGTTGTAACCTTACTATCACCTGCACCGCCAACAGTAGCGGCAACTTTTGCGAAATCTTTTTCTGTCTGCAGTGCAGCGACTACTTTGTCACGAGCGGCAGTAGCATTGTCATCAACCGCGTACGAGACTTCTTGCCGCAACAGGCGACGTTCAGTTACTCCACGAGCCTCCTGTGGTGTCCAGTTATACTGATCGAGAACGATAGCATCATATGTCTCCTGCGAGATAGTGCCATCGCGCGACTGTCGATAGCGCTCAGTTGCGTCATCAATCTGCTGTTTTGTTAGCTTGACCCCCTTCTCTCGAGCTATCTTAGCGGCGTATGTATCGGCAATAGTATTTTCCATCGCACGATCTTTAATAAAGTCTGTCTGCCGCTTCTTTGAAGCATCATCAAGGTTGGCGACCTCTTTTGTCTCTAGATAGTGCATCTGAGAGCGATATTCCGCTAGGTAATCGCTATAGCGCACCGACTCTCCGTCAACAGATGCCACGGGAAGTGGGAGTACTTTAGTAATGCGATAGAAGAACGTTGAACTATTCTGCTGAGGGTATAGCTGCCACCACACAAGCAAGGTGATCGCAATTAATGCCGCGACACTGATGAGAATTGTGTTAAACACTAAGCGATGTCGAGCGTATTGCATCGGATACTTAAAGCGTCGCCCGCTCGCCAAGATGCGTTCGCGATGCTCAGCAACCGTCTCGTTCGTAATACGAGATGACCGCTCTTCTTGCTTCTTTTGTTTTCTCGCTTTAAGTAGTTTCTTCATATTGTTCCTGCTTTGCTGCGTTACTGACAGCGTCCTGTAGCTTGTTATAAATAGTATCGGGATGTTCAACTTTGTTGATTATAAGATCACCGACAAACGTCTGTATCACGATCGTTCCATAGCCAAACATTTCTCCACTGAATCCTGGTATATTATAGCTTATGTTTTGTACTTTTGACAAACGAAGCTCAACGACATCTTTACCAAAAAATCCATGTTGAGTGATCTGCCGTATCCGTTGATCGGTGACTATGTAGATAGTAAAATACCACATTAAGAAGTGGTAAGAAAAAAGCACTAGGCCAAGTCCGAGCCCAGCAAATGGCAAAAGAAATAACTCTAGATTCGTCTGCCAAATAAGTGGCGGTATTGAACCAAGTACAAATGGGGTTAAAAGAACGTAATACCCTTTCCTCATAGCAATTGGGTGTCGCCGAAAAATAAACAACAGCTCTTCACCATCACGTTGACCTTCAAAATCAAGCTGATCATCTGATTGGCGTTTTTTAGACATGTCACTATTATACTACAACCACACAAAAGTCACCCCTGTTCATAGCAGATGAGTTCTAGGGGAGTAATTAAAAACAACACTTACTTGAAAGTGTTGTAAAAAAATACTATGGTTCTCAGTAGTGAATGAAGTTAATGCCCCTCTGATCCACTACTCATGACAAGACAAGCCTAGTGATCAGATAGCTCTCATCTACTTTTTCGATCTTTGATTATTTGCTCTATGACTTTCGTAATTCGAAGTTCATTATCCACAAGACCTCTAATGATATTCTTATTTGGCTTGAAAGGGTTATTTAGATCTGCGTTTTCTCGTCGAATCGTCTCGATTTCGATCGTTTTACTCATACTGCGGCTCGGCATAGAGGATAGAAACTCCCTTTCTCTGCCTGCCTCCATTATGCCCAGTATCGTCATAGCAGTAACATGATAAGCCTCTAGCTCATGAGACACATCCTCTGTATTTGCGTCATACTCATGATCGTATCTAAATAATGGCTCACGTCGCATCTGGTGTACATGCGTCATCTCATGTAGTATAAGCGGAGCATCTGCATAAGGTAGGTTTGAGATGTCCCGGTTGAGTACAAGCAGCGGTCGGTTAATGAGCTTATGAGTATCCGTTACACTGGTTGCCTTAGAGCTAATGTACCCAAGCTCCTCGCCTAATGCAGGTAGTTGTCCAGGAGGTTTCCGGTCAAGTATATCCCTCTGTCTCTTTTTTATCTGTAGTGCACGCTCAGTGCCGTACTCGCGTTCAAGCGACTGTACCTGACGGTCATCTATGATATAGCTGCCTGTTGCACGCATAGCCTGTTCACCTAACCCGAGAGCAGCGACCGCAAGACGCTCACTGCCTATATGTCCCATTTCCACGGTACCGTCATATACATCCACAGGCGTAGCATCGTACATAACTCCTGAGAGATGAGCTGCGTAGTCACCGAGCTTTTTGCGTACCTCGGGTATCGCCAGGACCTCGCGCGTATGAATTAAGGAGTTACGCACGTAGTCAAGACTATTTCTGTCCTGCTTTGATAGGTTAGTGTTTGTTTTATTGTGATTCATTAATTATGGTGTCTGCTTTAGCTATCAGCCGTTTATATATTTTAGCATAATAATTAATATAAATCAATGCCTGCATAGTCAAGTGCGGTCAGTACGGCGAGGGGTGACTTCCTGAATTCGCGATCTATTTTATCCAAGAAAAAAATCTGTTCAGCTGATCTGCTTTTCGTGGTACCCCGGGCAGGAGTCGAACCTGCAACCTTATCCTTAGGACGGATCTGCTCTATCCAGTTGAGCTACCGAGGCGTGTGCTCATTGTATCATAGCGACAGCTACCAATACGCAGGCTGCCGCCATGATGTAGCCGCTTTAGCGAGTAAATTTCTCGTGAAGCGCCTGATACTCGTAGAGTTCAGAGTCCGCAAACCAATGGTCAATCTCTTTTTCAGCCTCTTCAGGATCACCACTTGCGTGAATAAGGTTTGGAATACCCTTGTTCTCGTCATCAGCATAACCGAAACTCATATGTGAATAATCTCCACGAATTGTACCAGGAAGTGCTGACTTCGGCTCAGTCGGACCAACCAGCTTACGCGTCAACGCAACCGCCTCGACACCCTCAAACACCATTGCAATAACGGGACCCTGTACCATCATTTCAAGTGTTACACCAAACGCATGTTCGCCACGACGAGTTACCATCTTACCGATCTCTTCGTAGTGTTTATAGTAGTGTTCTTTGTTTGGGGCAATCATCTTTGTTGCAACAATTTTTAGGCCAACTCGCTCAAAACGAGTAAGGATCTCACCGACAAGGCCGCGCTGTACTGTATCTGGCTTAAACACAACGAGTGTTTTTTGGACGTTATTTTCTGAGCTCATATTTCTCCTTTAGTTCTGTTGCTTCTTATTGTAGCAAAAGGATAAGCCCAAGCACAAACGCAAGTGCAATCCTATACCAGCCAAACACAGCTAGGCCATGACGAGAAAGATATTTCATCAAAAATCCCACTGCAAGCAACCCAGATGCAAACGCAACGATATTTCCAACTATCAACATGCCGAGATGATCGGAAAGATATGCATAATCACTCACAAATACTTTTAGCGTTACTCCCATCATAATCGGTAGGGACGCAAGAAAGCTGTATTCAGCGGCCTCAGCAGCGCTAAACCCTGCCAGGCGTCCCGCGATGATCGTTGAGCCGGATCGCGATACGCCAGGTATAAGCGCAACCATTTGAGCAAGGCCGATTACAAAAGCACGTCGTTTAGGTAGCTCTTCCATCGAACGCACCTTCGAAGCCTTCGGCAACCGTTCGAGCACCACCATAAGTACTCCAACCACAAAAAGGGTTACAACTACTACGTACATACTGCCAAAAAAGGCTGAAGAACCAATAAAATCAGCTAAAAGTAACCCTACTATTCCAGCCGGTACGGCCGTAATCACTATATTCAATGCTAGTCGTATATTACGTTTTACAAATACATCTACGATAATCGACCAGATACGGTTGCGGAAGTAAACAAACAAAGCAAGCATTGTTCCAATATTGATAAATTCGAGAAAGAGATGGTCCGCAGAGCCCGAAAAAAAGTTTTGCGCAATAACCAAATGACCCGAACTACTAATTGGTATGAACTCCGTCAACCCCTGTATGAGGCCAAGTACAATTATTTCTACAATATTCATTCTCCCTATTCTACCTAGATATACAAAATTACGCTATGCTTATAGAAGATGTATATCTCAGAACTTATCATGGACTATATAGAGCACCTCGAGGTTGAGGGTGGCCGCTCTGTAAAGACTGCCGAAAACTATCGCCTCTACCTTGAGCGGTTCGTTGAATTTACCGATGACATAAAAGTTGAAAATATAACAACAGAGATCATTAGAAAATATCGATTATGGTTAAACCGTTATAAAAATAACAATGAAGATGAACTCGCAACAATCACACAGAGCTACCATCTTATCGCACTACGCGGGTTTCTCACTTACCTATCAAACCGAGATATACCAAGTCTTAGCCCTGAAAAGATCATTCTCCCTAAAGTTAGTCGCAAACAAGTCACCTTTCTCCACTACGATGAAGTAGAGCGACTGCTCGCGCAGATTCCACTCTCAACCGAAACAGGACTAAGAGACCGCGCAATTATTGACCTCCTCTTTTCAAGCGGACTTCGCGTCTCCGAACTCGTCAATCTCAACCGCGATCACGTCAATACCACTCGACGAGAGTTTATGGTACGTGGAAAAGGACAAAAAGATCGTCCAGTTTTCATCGGCGAAGCAGCAGCACAACGAGTAAACGACTACTTAGAGGCTCGAGATGACAGCCTCATACCTCTGTTTATTAGCTATAGTCGAAATAGCGGCACTGTATCGACAACCGGAGACTATAGACGCCTCACCGCGCGGAGCATCCAAAGAATCGTCACCCACTATGCAAAACTCGCAGGCATCACTAAACACGTTAGTCCGCATACGATGCGCCATAGCTACGCAACCGACCTGCTTATGAACGGTGCCGACATACGAAGCGTCCAAAGCATGTTAGGTCATAGTAGTATTAGCACCACTCAGGTATACACCCACGTAACCGATGAACATCTCCGTGAAGTATACGAGAAATTTCATAGTGATACGGATGCATAAATAAATTACCGCCACTTATGGCGGTAATTTATTTAGGCATCAACTCCTACTGGTCTAGCAATCATCATCCCCTTTGACATATTCCGCAGCAGCATCCGTTACGAAGAAATTCTTACAGAATCCTGCGCTCGTGTTGCTTGTCGAAGTTGGGTACTGGAAGGTGTTCGCATCAAGTTCAACACGACTCTCAACTCGTCGAAACTTGTCATTCGCACGACCAGTCGAATCAACAACCGCCTGCACACCGCCAAACTTAACAACATCCGGAGTACTCGCAACACCACCTGAACTATTTAGAAGCTCAATTTTGAAATTATTGCTCGACCGGTAGAGTCCCATAAGGTTGAGGTAGGCAGTGCGCTGCTTTTCACTAGATGCTCCAATTGCTTTCGGTAGCGTAATGATCGTCTCGCAAGCGTACTGCCTTCCGGTGGTTGCACTTGTCTCCTTACTAAAGTTTGGATCACAAGTAACACTCCTAAGAAGCCCAGAGGAAGCAGATCGACGACCATCACTCAAGAAGCTATAACTCTTTGCTCCAACTTGATCCGGATATAGGAAAAGTGTATTCGAATTTGAATCCCCCCCTTCTGGTTTATCGAATTGATCAAGAGTGAAGTTGTCTCCGTACTGAATAAGCTGTGCACGCATAAGTGCAGGCTGATTAGATGGCCAGTCCGCCTGCTTTGGTAGCTCAAAGCCTGCAGATGGATCAGACGGGAGCGCAGGTAGATCGATTCGATCTTCTGGATTTGCCAAGTCGTCGATCGTAAACCACTTTATTCTGATCTGATTAAACTCGCTGACACCTCGGAGTGGTATAATACGCGACTTGTCCTGGTCGATTGTTCCAATATAGTCGTCGCTATTTATCTCAACTTTCACGCAAGTGTACGCTTGCTGCAACTTCTCGTCACCATCACTCTGCTTAATAATCACCTCTTTGTCTGCAGGTGCACCTACAATTCCACTATTTTGGAGTACCTGACAGGACTTATCAGTCGGTAGAGTCGCCACAAGACGAGCACACGTAGTTGGATCAGAGCTCCCAGAAAGACATGATCGATATTTTACCAGTGCACGCTTAGCATCTTCAACACCCGCTTGCGCAGAGTCGAGCGCACTGCGTGAAAGATCGGCATCAGAGGCGCTTCTTTGACCGTCAATCATAAGACGGATAAAACTTACCGTCATGACTGTCACTATAAGCGCCGTAAAAATAACTACGAAAAGCGAAACAGCCCCTCGCTCACTTTCACCTGTTAGTTGCCTCTTCATTATAGCTCTGCTCCTCTACTTCCGACCCTTGCGGTGAACTCAAATTTATTAATCGCACAGTACTCTTGACGAGAGCCCTCGTCATTGGGCGGCTTACAAGAGGTTGTAATTGTTGGGATGCTGCTTTCTGTATCTGTGATAGACTGGAGCGCATCCTGGTCGTTCGTCCCAAGCTCAAGAATCACCTGGAACATGCTTTGCTGTGATACGTCGTTATGAGCAACTTGTTTAATAGCAAAGCTCTGTACAGCAAGCTGCAAATCACCTTCCGGAAGCATATCAGTTGCCTTTGTTGGCTCGATATCCGGCAGGTCTACGCCGCAGTACACACCACCCACATCAACTACTTTGATCATTCGTATAACCCTAGTATCTCCACCGGCATATTTATTCACCAGAGTCGTAAGATTGTCCTCGCGAATCTCACGACCAAGATTCCATACATACGTTACAGTACCAGTACACAAGCGGCCTCCGACAACCGTCGCACCCACTTTCTGCTCTTGAAAGCCTGTTGCGGTACTACCGTCAACCGAAAACTCAGTCGCAGCTGCTATCGAACGGCTAATATCATCACTCACCGACTTTCCCGCAAGATTCACTTCTTTCAGCGTGAGTCCCTGGGTGTACATGTCGCCCATCTTGAGGACAGTCAGCGCGATCGCCATCAGTAGCAGTGACACGAACGACATCGCAAGTAGTAGCTCCACTAAAGTAAATCCCTTGCTATTACCCACGTGGTTCATATAACCTCACAATCGTCCCTATAAGTACAGGTTGGGCTTGGCCTGGACTCGCCCAACATGCACGAATATGAAAATCATAAAAATCATTATCGGCATTTGACTTTACTGCCTGGATCGAAATCCCTTCTGCCGTCGACTGAGGCGCGCCGTAGCGAACCTTTGCGTAGGTTGTTGCAGGCGACAGCGCAAGCAGTGCATCTCCGGCAGGATTATCAAGTTTTGTCACATCAAGTGCAAAGGCATTTGTGTCATCAGCGGACACATCACCGGATAGGTTATTTTTCATCTCACGACACTGAGTCCCAGTAACCATAGTGTCGTACGATACTGCAGACCGTACAGTATTTTTCACAATAAGCTTATTCCATAGGTCGGTTGGTGAGCCTGACGTAATCTCTTTCCCATAATCAGCCACATACGCCTGATTAAGGTACCGTAGTGCATCAGTTTGCGCGTCAATCTGCTGACGTACAAGATTTATTTCAAGTGCACGCTGCGCGATACCAAGTCCCTGGTTCATAATAGACAATGCACCCACTGCCAACATAGCAAAAATCGTTACTGCAAATAGGACTTCGACAATAGTGTCACCTCTATCGTTTCTTTTCAAAGAAACTAACATCCCGCGACCCCAGCCTTCGTTGAAACACCCGCAGGGCTAATTGTATTAGGAGCAATTACAATAGCGCGTTTTTGAGGCGCAGCAAAGCCATCCGGCTCCACACATAGTGTTAATGGATTCTTCAGCCCTTCGGTGCTAATGAGCTCATCTTGTATATTTTCTGTTGCTCCATTCCCTATAAACGTCATCATAGAGCCATTTTTTGGAGAACGAATAATCGCCATCGCAAATTTACCGCCTGAACCAAATGCAGCACCTGTAGCATCCAGCGGCATACTCTTTGCACCCCACTCTGGAGTGTATTCATCCCAAAGCGATGCATCCGCACCGCCAGCAAGCATTAGCTTTACGACACCTGATGTCCTAAGCGAGTCTACATCGCTCTTCTCCTCAAAGGCATTGCTATCTACTACGTATGCGATAATGTCAGTACTGCGGAGCGATACACCATTCTGATCCCCCGTAATGAGTCGTCCTATTATCAAACAGTCAGTAGTTCCTGGCTGGGTACCTGCTGCAGACACAATACCCGCTGCGTCACAATTCAATGAGCTCGAGCGACTGTTTGAAGTATTTAATGCCTTGTCGTACTGAGACTGCATAAAGCTTGCGAGAGATGTCACACTATCCCGGTAGCGCTGCTGCTCTATACTCCCGTTTACGCCAACCAGCAGCGCAGCGAGTAAACCTCCGCTAATTGCGATAAAGAGGAGTACTTCGATAATGGTAAATCCGTGTTGTTTTTGCGCACCCATTTGCGTTTCATTATACCATAACCGCAATCAACACGTTACTAAATAAACTGAAGCACCGCCTGCATATACCAGTCAATCAATCTCTCGCCAAATAATCCAGCGACAGCCCAGGCAACGATAAGCATCGGCCCAAACGGTACATGTGACTTTCGGGTAAGTTTTTTGCTAAGCATACCAGGGATAACAACAAGACACCCGATCACATTTGCCAAGAACAGCGTCAAAAACGCCAAACGCCAATCTGCAAGAAGTAGTGCGAGCACGAGACCCAGCTTAATATCCCCAAACCCAATCCATTCTCCCTTTGAGACGACATATAAAAGATAGTAGACCCCAGAAAGGATGAGGCATGAAGTAGCTATACCATAGAGAGTGACTACAACATCACTAGAGTTAAGTAATGTCAGTACTGCTGAAGCAGCCGCGATACCTATAAGCGGGAATACTACTTTATTCGGCAGCAAGAACCACTTTGCGTCATACGCCAGCAATACACTCAGTCCGAAGCCTCCGATAAGCCATAATAGAAACTGCGCTATCTCAATCCAAGATGAGAGTGCGTGCGGCCAGTAGACAAACGACACGACGAAGAAAGCCGCCACACCTAGCTCCATCAACAATTCAAAGCTACCTATTTTTTTGTGGCAGTATCGGCACTTACCGCGAAGCTGCAGCCAGCTAATAATCGGTAACAGGTCAAACCACGCAAGGTTATGGCCACAGTGCAAGCAGCGTGAGCGATCAGTTTTTGTACTCACTTCAGTTAATGGACGTAGTTGAGCATACTCCTTTTTATCGATCTTCTCACCCGCTTTCTTATCAGCCTTTAGCTGATAAGCGCGCAGACGCCAAACAGAAGCAGCACCAAAACTTCCAAGGATCGTGCCTATCCACGCAAGTGCAACACAAATAAGTATAAATTCCATAAGCACTATCATACCTTACTCTTTAAGCTAAAAACAGACCTGAAACTTCTTCAGGTCTGTTTAGTAAAAAGTAAATTACTGTAGTCTTAGCTATATCTAGTAGCTTTGACAAGCTACACCACCACCTTCTAGTTTCATAGCAAAAGCCACATTACGCTTCTGGCCAGTCTCTAGACTCTCTCCATTACATTTTCTTTGCGGATACACATTAATTATACCAGTCTCAGATACGGGAGTTGATGGAGTTGCAGTATCTGATAGGGCCTTATACGACAAAGAGTAGCTACCGAATGTTGGATCTGCAAACGCATCCCCATCAACCTTTAAGTACTTTTCCATAAAGTTAGTCCACTTCGCCTGATCATCAGGGAGTGCACCTTTATTATTTTGCGTATAGCTCGCTACCGCGGTAGTAATACGACTCATATCCTGCTTTCGCTGAGTGTCTCGCTGATTACGCTGAAGTGTTGGCAGTGCGACAAAGACCATCAAGAAGATAAGCCCTGCGATCGCAAGTACGAGTACAACCTCGATAATAGTAAATCCGGATTGTTTGTTTTTTGATACGGCGTTCATGAAATTTTTCCACCCTTTCTATGAGCACTTTATTATATCTACATGATACTTATGTTTATACTAAACGAATCATAGACAAATGTCTATAGCTTGCACTCCTAGCCCATATTGCCTACGAGTCCATAGATTGGCAGCAAGATTGCTGCAACCATACCACCGGCTGCAATAGCGAGAACAACCATCAGTACCGGCTCAATAGCAGTTGAAATAGTTCGAATTTGCTCATCAAGCTCATCCTCGTAGATCGTCGCCGTTTTACCCATCATTTCGTCGATACGACCCGATTGTTCACCGATCTTGATCATTTGAGATACCAGTACAGGGAAATGGTCTTCTGACTTTAGCGTTACCGATAGAGCCTTACCTCCTCGGACCTTTTCAGATGCACGAAGAATACTTTCACTAATCAGCGTATTACTAACCGCCTCACTCGTAATCTTGAGCATGTCGAGCATCGCCACACCTGACTCAAGGAGCGTCTGCCCTGTTCGATTAAAGCGCGCCATGTAGAGCTTCTGGAACATTCCACCAAAGATTGGAACATTAAGCTTGAAGCTATCATACGTACGAATACCTGCTGGAGTTTTGATATAGCGAACCGCAAAATACACCGCCGTCGCAATCACAATCAGTACAAGCCACCAGAAGTTGATCAAGAAGTTTGATGCCGAGACCATCAACTGTGTCAGCAGCGGAAGCTCCTTATCGAGATCTTTATAGAGCTTCTCAACTTGTGGAACTACTGTTAGAAGCATAAAGCCAAGCACTCCAAAGATAACAAAGAGCACAATAACTGGATACGTCATCGCTCCACGGATTTTGCCCAAGATAGCTGCATCCTTCTCTTGCTGGGCAGCAACTCTTTGCAGCGCCTCATCAAGAGTACCCGATGACTCACCTACTGCTACAAGCGCAAGAAATAGCTTGTCAAAAACACCCGGATGTTTAGCAAATGAATCATGCAGTGAACGACCACCCTCGATTGACTCAATAACATCCTGAAGCACTGATTTGAGCCGCACGTTTGGCGTCTGCTCGACAACAGTTCGCAAACTCTGCGAAAGAGGCAGTCCCGCTGCGATAAGCGTCGATAGTTGCCTCGTGAAGACAACTTTATCTTTTACCGATACGCGATTCCGTAGACGACTAAACGTACTACTCGTCGACTCCTGCTCTTTTATTGAGAGTGGCGTGAACCCTTGCTTTAGGAGGATTTTTGCTGCCGCACGCTCCGTCTCAGCAGAAATAGCAGCCTTTACTACCTTGCCTGTTGATCCGTCCTTTGCTTCGTAGATAAACTTACGCATTACTGGCTATCCTCGCATTAACCTTTCAAACTCTGTTAGATCAACTGCGAAACTACGCGCATCGTCATACGTAACTGCACCACTCTGGACAAGCCCCACAAGAGTACGGTCCATTGTCTGCATGCCACTATCTGCACCCGTCTGAATTACCGCATCAAGCTGATGACTCTTACCTTCACGGATAATATTTCGTACTGCTGGGTTTGCTATCAGAACTTCTGCCGCCACAACGCGGCCACCGCCAATTGCTGGTACTAGTCGCTGTGAACAGATCGCCATCAAGATATTTGCAAGTTGCGCGCGAATTTGCGGCTGCTGATGCGGAGGAAATACATCAATCATACGGTCAATTGACTGTGCCGCACTGTTTGTATGAAGTGAGCCCAGGACCAGGTGTCCGGTTTCGGCGATTGTAATCGCAGCACTAATCGTCTCGAGGTCACGCATCTCACCGATCAATACAACGTCAGGATCTTGACGAAGGCTTGAGCGAAGCGCAGCCGAGAAACTATATGTGTCATAGTGAACTTCACGCTGTACAACAACAGATTTCTTTGACTTGTGCGTAAACTCGATTGGATCTTCAATAGTGATAATATGCTGCGAGGTCTCTTCGTTGATCTTATCAATAAGCGAAGCGAGCGTCGTCGACTTACCAGAGCCAGTTGGACCCGTGATAAGTACCAATCCTCGAGGATAGTTGGCAAAATTCATAACCGTTGCTGGAACACCCAGCTCTTTAATAGTCTTGATCTCATTTGGGATCAAACGTAGTGCCGCTGCGAGATTACCGCGTTCATGATACGCATTGACACGGAAACGACCAAGAGCGCCAAAGGCGAAGCTAAAGTCAAATTCTTTGTCTTTTTCCAGAATCTGCTGTTGATCAGGGTCGAGGATTGCAAAAATAAGTGCTTCAACTGCGGCTTCATCGAGTGCGCTCATACCAGCTACTGGCACGAGAGAACCATCAATACGTAACATCGGAGGTAGACTCACTTGAAGATGCAGATCGGATGCACGACGCCGTACCACTTCTTCGAGAAGGATTTCAATTCTTAGTTCTTGGTTAGCCATGTTATTTCCACCTTATCTTTCTTTTATAGTGTATCCGCTGTAACGCGATTAACTTCTTCGAGCGTCGTAATACCCTGCAGTGCTTTTAGATACCCGTCTTGTCGCATTGTTATCATCCCCTGAGCAACCGCAACCTTCTGTATTGCTGTTGTCGTAGATCTCGTAACAATAAGCTGCTGAATCTCTTCGGTGACATCCATCACTTCATAGAGCCCAGCGCGACCGTTATAACCCCTTGGGGTAGCGGGCGTATCTTTACCCTTGACTAGAGTATAAGCGTTTTGGCCTGCAAGTGGCAAGTCTTTATAGCCAAGATCCTGAGATACCTGAACTACCTCTGCTGGCGTCTTGGGAAGGAGGTGCCCAACCGTCGCAAGTATATTTTGCGTTTCTAGCGGAGAGGACTGGTATGAATCACGCTTCTGAGAGACCCGTCGGACGAGACGCTGACCAATAATAGTGTTGACAGTACTTGCAATCAGAAATGGTTCGATATGCATATCAAGTAGTCGAGGTAACACCCCCGCCGCACTGTTGGTGTGCAGGGTACTAAACACAAGGTGCCCCGTGAGCGCAGCCTGCACCGCAAGACTTGCAGTTTCGTCATCACGTATCTCACCCACCATCACGACATCAGGGTCCTGACGAAGAATTGAGCGAAGTCCGTTGGCAAATGTAAGACCAACCTCTCCATTAACCTGAATTTGATTCACTCCACTCATCTTATACTCAACTGGATCTTCTAGCGTTACGATATTCACGCTATCATCCTTGATTTCTTTTATAAGCGCATAAAGGCTCGTGGACTTACCGGATCCAGTTGGACCAGAAGTAAGCACCATACCATTTGGTCGCTTCACACCTTTTCGAATTGCCCGAAGAGCACGACCAGCATATCCCATGTCTTCAAGGTCGAAGCTTGCGCCTGACTTGTCGAGTAGTCGGATAACTACTTGCTCACCCCAAACAACTGGGCTAATAGCGATACGAAGATCCACTTCTTTGTTGGCGATCTTTACAGCAAACTGACCATCCTGAGGCACCCGGTGTTCATCGATCTTTAGATTGGATAAAATTTTTATACGGCTCACTAGAGCAGGCTCAATTGTCTTTGGTAACTGCATAATTTCACGTAGCACACCGTCGACACGACAACGAATCTTCAACGCACCCTCGAGTGGTTCGATATGAATATCGCTTGCACGACTCTTTACGGCATACTCCAAAATTGTACTGAGCGCCCGACTAATCGGCGAATCTTGTACGATTGTCTTGATATTATTATTCTCTTCAACGGCAGCTTCCTGCTGCGACACTTCAGCGGCAGCATCAATCGTCGAAAGATCGGTGCGATACTGATCGAGAATATGTCGTACACCCTCTTCGGATGCCATAAAGACCTTGAGTGGCTTATCAATACGACTCGCAAGATAGTCGACCGCTTGCACGTTACTAGCGTCAACCATTGCAACGGCAAGCCGGTTTTGCATCTCAGCAAGTGGCACGGCCATGAACCGCTCAGCCACATCTTCTGGAAGCAGATCAAGCACCTGCTGACTAATAACACTGTTTGTCAGGTTTACATACGGCACACCTGATACCTGCGCAATCGCATGTGCAAGCATTTCATCGTCGATGATATGCTTCTGTGTCAGCAATGCAAATAATGGCTCTTTCGAAGATGCAGACTCTGCTCTAGCAGCTTCGAGCACTTCACTCGCAACAAGCCCCTCATCTATAAAGAGAGCGGTTAGCTTATCTTGTATCTCTGTCGTCAAGAACGCCATCAGTCACCCACCTCTCGTTCTTATTGACTTGTTGTTTGTTGTTGATCACCAATGATCACTTCGACCGTTGGATTGATTGCATCTTTATTAAAAACCGATTTATCAGGTTCTTCAACATCAGGCGAAATTTCTTTGACAGTTTCAACTTTCGTCGATCCCTGACTTGAGCCGCCAAATGCAGCATTTGCGATAAAATAGGCAACAAACACACTTAGTGAAGCAATAAATACTAGCGTAGCAATATCTTGTTTTTTCATTACTTTACCACCTCTTTTTTCTGCTCAACTGATACTGGTGATTGATAATACACTTCAGCCGTTACGGTCAAGAATCGCTTTGTCCCTTGCGTCTCAAGTGAGAGATTAGTGACATTTATAGCACGAATCGATTTTTCGAGACGCAGTAAGACTTCACGCAGCGCATCGGTATTGCTACTTGCAACTGAGACTGAGAAACTTACTGGAAGAGTCTGTGGCGTTGCATCGCCACTAGAATCACCTTCTGAAAGCTGGCCCGGAGTAATAGACTCAACCGTAACTCCAGGAACATTCAGGATCTTCTTTTCAAGCGACGAACCTAGCGCTGTCACATTTGCATCAGCCGGTAGTGCATCAAGAATTGATTGAATAGCGCTATCGTTTTCACTCAAGCGTGTAGACTTCAGCCCCTCATCGGTATCAAGAACGCGAATCTTACCCTTGAGATCATCGATATTTTTGAGGTTTGCGACAAGATGCTTCTCTGTCTGCTCTTTCTTTTGAATGACCTTTTGGCTATAGATAATCTTCTGACCAATGAAAAGTGCAATCACTACAGAAAATCCGATAATCACCGACACACCTGCGACCCACAAGAACATCGTCTGATTGGCTCGAGTAATCTGCTGTCGCTTTCTTAGTCCGTTGCTCATTTTGTCCATTACTGTTGGCCTCCTTCTCGGTCGCTAAATAGACTTTGAGGAACACGAAGGTATGAATCTGTTACGTTCTTACGTCCTGGTCGTTCTATAATTGCTTGGCTAGATGACTGTTCAAATAACTCAGCAGGATACACGAATGAGAAGCTAAAGCGAAGAACCTTCTTTCCTGTCGCATCTTCACCAGTACTCATATCAGAACTACTGACACTATCCGTGAGTAGTTTTGACTGTGAAGCTCCGTTACCATCAATATAAGAAACTCTCGTGCCAAGGATAGTCTTTTTAAATATTTCAGCAGCCTCATAGCCGTTTGATGCCTGTCCACCAATCGTTATAGTCTTGTTTTCAGCATCAATCTTCGTTGACGAGATACTGATGTTATTTGGACTTGCCGGATTAATCACGTCTAGTAGTGGAAATATACGTGAGTCGATATTTTTCTTATCGTGCATTGCAGATAGTGCACTTAATTGATTCTGGATTGTCAGTGTTTTTTCGAGGTCACTCACCGAGCGGTATTCTGTCCCCTTTTTAGTGATCGAATCATCAAGAAGAGCACCACGCACACCAAGAGATATCCATAGAAGTCCAAGCAGCACAACAACGCCAACCGCCGCCATGCCTACGATAACAGTGCTAGAAATAACGTATCGACGAACAACTCGAGCTTTCAACAGCTCCTGTTTTACATCTGGAATAAGATTGACTTCAATCATGCTTTTCCACTCCTTTGCGCAAGCCCGACCGCTGTCGTAAATTCTGAACGAATCGCTGCAAGCTTCTGATCACCTGCTGGTACATTTACATGTCGCCACGGATCAGCTAGAGCCGTTGGGATACTTGTCTTTTGACCAACATACTCAGGTAAACCTGGGATAGTGCTTGCGTAACCAGATACGAGAATGTCACCTACAGGTATTGATGGGCAACGAGTTTGGAAGAACTTAATCGATTTATTGATCTCGGACACAAAACCTTCAAGAGTGCTATCGAGCGCTATAACAACTTGGCCCTCTAGCTTGTCTCGAGAAAGTCCAAACTTTAAGATAAATTGTCGCGCTTGATCATCTTGGATACTGAGGTTCTGCACCGCCGCACGAACAAGCGTTGAGAGTCCATTCGGAATTGTACGAACTAATCGCGGCTGATCACCGTATACTACCGCAACATTCGTCGATGATTCCCCGATATCAACGATCACCTGAGCATTCTTGGCTGCAGGATCTCGAACTGAACGGATCATGGCAAGTGATTCAGGCTCACTCGCAACAACATCGAATCCTAATCCCTCAACAAAATCGAGTGTTTCTTCAGCGTACTGCTCTGTCACACTTGCTAGCAACACCTCTTGCTTTGAAGGATCATGGAGCGACTGACCAAGCAGTGACCAATCAACCTTTGCTTCATCGATAGACATAGGAATATATTCATCGATCTGATATTTGATAGTGCTTTTTAGTTCTGCATCAGAGACCTTAGGAAGATCAACAACGGTTACAAAAGTCTTGTTAGCGGCAAGGCTGACTGCGACATTCTTCGTCTTAATACCACTCTGTCCTACGACAGTCATAATCACTTCACCTAGGCGGTGTCGTGCCTCTACTGAACTTGCCTCTGCTGTCTTCGCATCGAGCGGTGCATACCCGTAGTGCTTCAACGTCCAGCGTCCGTTGCCATTATTTGATAGTTGGACCGCACGAACAGCAGTCGTCCCTATATCTAGACCAAAAAAATCACCCACGCCTTTTATAATTGCCATATTGTTTCTCATTATACATAACTATTATGCTTATTTAAAGTGTTTTATTGTTAATATCGCACCGGAAGTTCAGTTGTGTGCGTCGTCATGACACGTTGTTCACTACGACCCGACCCATATGCCCATAGAAGCGCGTCAGCCCGAAAGTTAATGATCTCTGCTGGCGTACCTTGATCGTCCTTGCTGTCGCCACCTGCAGTACGAAGAAGGTGTATTCTCTTCGCTACGATAGGTCCATTAATACGAAGCTGTTTACTGCACGTATCGATTGTCAGTCCCGACTTTGTCTCACAGGTTGAGATAACCCCACTGTCATCGTCGCTCGATTGCGCAAGAAGCCATGAATCCACGCGGCCAACATTGCTGTTGATGTCGATATTTTTTGCAATAATGATAAATTGAGGAATCTCAGCGGCAGATCGGAATGGTCCATTTGCATATTTTATGTCGCCCGCTATTGTGACTTTACCTTTTGGTACGTACAGGACTATAGATTTACCTGCCGGTACATCTCCAGCCTCAACCACAACATCACCTGCTGGGTTCTCATATAGGCCCGATTGAAGACTTGAGACGTTGAACACACCCCCGGTATCCGCAATTTTTTTAGTCGTCTTTACGATGTTACTTGCGGTAGTTGATGAATCGATACCAGTCGATGAAAAATTCCCATACTCGTCATCCGGATTAACAGTCTTGTTGGCAAAGGTCAACTTGCTCCACGCAGCGCGCGTTGCGAATGGATCACCTCCACTATACGGAAAGCCTGTTGGTCCCTCATTTGCTAAGCCCGATGCTGTAGAAAAGCCGACAATCTTGCCCGGCGCAAATGCACCGTACTCAGACCAGCTACCAAAGATACCACTATTACGTATCGTGAGTGCTGTCTTGATACCCGGTTGATCACCCGTATTCGCCGCACCGCTACCTACTCGCACGTCACCACCCCACACCTGGACTGTCGGACGCTTGCCGATCGTGATACATGAGGCGTTTCCATAGCGATTTCGCGGAGTGTCATTCTCCGTAGGGCGGTCGATCGACAGCAAGTAGCATACTTTAGTGCCCACTGGCCAAGCATCATCGATAACCAAAGTGCTCGCCGCGCCACCAATACCATCAGAAGGAGCTAGTGTTGTTGTTTTATTTTGATCGAAAACTTTTGTACCCGAGGCTATGTTTGGCTTGCATGTTCCCGCTCGATTGACTTTCTGTAGTAGCTCCGTACAGTTTAATCCATCCGCATACGTAAGATCTGGGTTACTATCATTAATCTTCTTGAGACGATCAACACTCTGACCCTTCTCGACAACCACCTGAGTAATTGACCAGCCTGTCGGGTCACTACGTACTGCTGTTTTATTATCTACAGTATACGTAAGGCCAACACTGTCATTGCTCGACATCGATGAACTACTAGAAGACGTAGACGGTTTTAACTCATATGGAGGCTTCACGCAACGAGGGTCATTTTGCGGAATGGTTGTATTGTATGGGCATGGCGGGAAGCACTGTGGGCTATTATTTGGGATGTTCGGGTTGAACTGGCAACGAGGCACACAGCTTGGGTCATCGGCAAGGATTGATGGATCATACTGGCATGGCGGGTTTAGTTCTTTACACTTTTTTTCAATTCGACTGGTTAGCACCTTAGAAAGATCCGAATAATTACCACTAACTTGGAAAGAATCATTGCCATTATTTAGGTCGTTAGTTAACACATAGTTGAGGTTACGCAGCATATCAGCATTTGAACCAATAATTCCACCGATAGTTACCCTACCCGCGTCACGATGCTTCTGAGCAGCTATCCGACCACCCTCCAACCCTCCGCCAGCATTCCAGTTTGGGTCGCCATCCGTAAGGAACGTAATTATATCCGCTCTGTCTACAATCGCCTGGGTGTAAGGGTTTGCTATATTCCCTTGATAGCCAAATCCTTGCTGGTAATTCGTACCACCTACAGATGTCATGGCATTCATAGCGTTATTAAAGCTAGAATTTACACCCTTTGACGAAACAAAGTCGTGAAATGGCGCATTAAAGTTCTTATTTATCGCTCCAGTCCAGTCTATTGCGTACTCATCAGAGAAAGACCAAAATGCTACATTAATCTTGCTACTGTCAAGACCGCCAGGCTGAAAGAGTCGACGCGTCTGCTCTCGCAGCACTTCAAGATTTGGGCCACCAACCGATCCAGACCTATCGAAAACGATCACAGTATTACACTCTCGCTGGCTTACCGATTGAGCTTGAGCGACATCAGTAGTTATCGCACAGTATGCAAGCACCGATAATGCACTACCACCGAGAAGCAGTAGGCTCTTTGTAATTACTGATCGTACACTCATAAAATAGCCCTACTCTTTCCCTGTCTTTACTAAGGTTTGAACACGTACAGCCTCAGCATAAAATTGCTCTTTTGATATACCCGTTTTATTACTGCCACTTTTCGCCCAGTCGCCAGCCAGCTTATAGTATTTAATTGCCTCAGGATAATTTTGTCGAGCTTCATACAAGCGTGAAAGCCAATCAGCAAGCAAGAACTTGTCTTCACTAAACGCATCTGCCACTTTTGCCGCAGCAATTGCCTCGTCATATTTACCGGCTGCATATAGAACACCCGATTGATCCAACTGAAGTTGTACTTTCCTTTCAACGTTCGGTTCTGCCTCAACAGCCTGCTTGTAAACCTCTGCTGACTTGGCAGTATCGCCAGCTTTAGCTGCTGATGCCGCCTCATCGCGAAGCTTACCGTCTTTTTTAGACTGCTCAACTCGTGCTTGCACTACTTCTTGACTCTCTGGCTGACCACCCTCGGATGTACCGCCGATGATATTAAAATAGTATAGTGCACCAAAAACACCGGCGCCAAGCACAACAACTAGAGATACACATATAATAATCGCTTTTTTGTACTCTTTCAGCCATAGATTGAACTGTTTTGTTTTTTTATTCATAGCCTACCCTAATATGCTTATTGTTAATTGTCAGTATAATGTATCTCTTACATCAGCACAAGCCACCCCTAGAGTTAATACGCTCCATCTGTTAAACTAGCTTTATGAGTTCACTTCAAATAGGTATTGTCGGCCTACCAAACGTCGGCAAATCAACACTGTTCAACGCACTTACGAATGCGGACATATTGGCTGCAAATTACCCTTTTGCAACTATCGAACCAAATACTGGTATCGTCCCCGTCCCTGACGATCGACTCCAGAAGCTCGCCGATTTGTACGGTTCAACCAAGCTGCTTCCAGCGACTGTTACTTTTGTTGATATTGCCGGACTCGTTGCGGGCGCCAGCAAAGGTGAAGGTCTTGGAAATAAGTTCCTCGCAAACATTCGTCAGTGCGACGCAATTGTTCATATCGTTCGAGCCTTTCACGACGATGATGTCGTGCATGTATCAGACAAGGTAGACCCTCGCGACGATATCGAGATTATCAATACCGAATTGATCCTTGCCGATATCCAAACAATCGAAAATCGACTTCCAAAACTCCAAAAAGAGTCAAAAGCAAAACCTGCCGCCAAAACAGCACTCGAATACCTCCAGTCACTTCTCGCCCATCTTCAAGCGGGCACGCCACTCTCTCAACTCGACGACCTCGATCAGGATCATATCGGTGACCTCCACCTTCTAACAGCCAAGCCAGTTATATACGCATTTAACGTTGACGAAGCTACGCTCACAGACGAAGCGCGTAAAAGCGAACTATCTGCACTCGTCCAGCCAGCCCGAACACTTTTTGTATGCGCAAAGCTTGAAGACGAAATAAAAGGACTCACTCAAGAAGACGCCACTGAATTACTTGAAAGCTACGGAGTTCAAGAGACAGGCTTGCAGCAAATGATCCATGCCGCCTACGACACCCTTGGCTTACAAAGTTATCTTACCGCAGGGCCAAAAGAAGTGCGCGCCTGGACAATCCACAAAGGCAACACTGCGCCGCAAGCAGCGGGCGTCATACATACAGACTTCGAGCGCGGATTTATCGCCGCACAAGTCGTTGATTTTGATGACCTCATAACAGCAGGGAGCGAAACAGCTGCCAAAGCAGCTGGTAAAATGCGGACCGAAGGCAAGACATACGTCATGCAACCAGGCGATGTTGTCGAGTTTCGCTTTAACGTATAGTTTTTAGCAGGTAAAATCGTTCCTGGTTGCCTTTAGCACCAGCAACATCACTATCGCGCTTGTCTACGATCACAAAATATTGCTTTGCCCATTGTTCAAAATCTCTAAGTATCTGGCGTCGCACTGCATCATTTTTGATAATCCCTTTATTGGTCTGATCCTTCCCTGCCTCAAACTGTGGTTTTAGCATCGCAGCAATGTGTGTTGAATTACTCGTAAGTTCACGCGCTAGGTGCGGTAAAATTTCACGAAGACTAATGAATGATACGTCGATTACGACAATATCTGGCTTATCTTCTAAATAGAAGTCACGAATATCAGTTTTTTCGTGCAACTCAATCGCGCTATTTCGACGCAATGATGGATGCAACTGATCAGTACCGACATCAATTGCGTACACTTTTTTCGCACCATGCTGCAACGCGTAGTCAGTAAACCCGCCCGTACTACTACCGACATCAAGTACTGTCTTGTCTCTAAAATCAAGTTTTAGTATCTGCGCGACACTTGCTAGCTTCAGGCCTGCACGCGAGACGTAACGCTCCGCTTCATTAAGACGAACTACAGCATTTTCAGGGACAAATGTCCCAGGTTTTGTCACTACTTTACCGTTTATTGTCACTGAGCCCAATTTAATAGCACCCTCAGCTTGCGAACGCGTAGGAACAAGTTTTTTATACGCAAGATATGTATCGAGTCTTAGTTTAGTCATAATCACCTTTTAGTGTAACAAAGAAAAAGCCCCGGCGGTGCGATATCATAGATTTCTCTACCATATCGCACCGCGGGGGGGCACATTCGAACTGTTAGCCGAGCATCACTTCATCTGCAGCCACTCATCAAGCTGATCAAGTGGGCGCGGATCAAATGCACCAGTTATATGCTCACCTGGCACGACGAGAAATGAAACATCCGCTCCCAGGTTAGTCCAATCATCGTACAGCGTCTCTGCTCCCGCTATTGGGACCCAGAGATCATACTGTCCATGGAATAGCAGTACAGGAACCGTCGGGGCAATACCTCCCATCCTTGTATCATGCAGTACTTGCCGTACTACATCATTGTCATAGAGACCCTGGCTTGTAAATGTCGAGAGTGGTAGCGGCAAAACACCAGCAATAAACCCCATCTCGACACATGAATCCTTAAATCCTTGCGCCAACTGAACACCAATTGGATTCAACAGATCAGGTGCTCCAGCTGTTACACGAGCAACACCAAGCGCCGCCAATAGATACAGGCCAGATGCAGGCACCTTGCCATCCATGTATTCATCTAACAAACTCAAATCTGCAGGCGTTCCGCCCATGACGACACCTGCTAATGCAAGCTCCGGTGCGTAAGCTGGCTGCAACTGAGCTGCCCATCCGGTAGCAATTGCGCCACCGCTATACCCAGTCATTGCAACAGTACTGCCCTGCAATCCGGCTGCTGAAAATCCAAGTGCTGCTCGAATACCATCAAGAACAATTGGTGCCTGCGTTGGTCCATGCCCATAAGCCATAGAGCCTCCTTGGTAGTCGGTCATCACGACCGCGTACCCACGAGCAAGCAATTGTCTTGTAATATCAGGCACTTCGACAGCAAATCCACGAGTCAGCTGATACGACGGGTTGCACTTCAACCCTAGCCCATCAATAGCGTAGTTATTACTGACAACACTCCCATTCCAGTTTGCTGGTTTGAGAACCGTCGTCAGAGCTGTAGTCGGCCGACCATCTGCAGTAGTGGTCTTGAACCATAACTGCCAGACCTTCGGATTGATCGTTACGACCAACGGACCAGTCAAAGCGACCGAGCGAGACGAAAGTATCTCACCGTTTTGCATTGAAGTATTCGCCCGAGGCCATAGGTCCAAGTAGCTATCTCCGGTCGGAGATGGCGCAAGTGATGGCGTTGCGTTAGCAACAGACCCAAAGCCGAGTGAGCCGAAGACCAACAGCAGCACTGATGCAAAGATCACATAGATACGACAGCGAAGTGACACATCAAGCACCTTTCAGTTCGAATTGTTCGTATGCGGAAACATCCGTATACGATGTGCATGCTTAAGGGATAAATCCCATTAAACGTTTGTATATAATATCATTATATACAGTATTAGTAAAGTCAGATAGTCTCTGCTATTTTTTGCGTTCGCGATATTCACCAGTTGTTGTATCAACAGAAACAACATCACCAGTTTTGATAAATGCAGGAACTTTAGTGACATATCCCGTTTCAAGTGTTGCGTCTTTTAGAACACTACTTGTCGTATCACCCTTTACAACATCTTCCGAATACGTCACCTCAAGGTAGACATTTTTTGGGAGCTCGACATTGATCACTCGCTCGTCAAACAGCTGTAGATTTAGCTCATCACCTTCCTTTAAGAAGTTCGCCGCACTATCAACCACCTCAGAAGATAGCTGAAACTGCTCAAATGTCTGTGGGTCCATAAAGTGGAAATCATCACCATCGGCATAAAGATACTGAACTGTTTTGTTATTCACTTCCGCACGTTCAATCTTTTCCTGCCCCTTAAATGTCTTTGGGATAACACTACCGTCAATGAGATTTTTAAGCTTTACATTCACGATACTACCACCGCGACCCATCACCTTTTGGTTATAGTCGGTCACACGATATGGCTTGCCGTCAATCTGACATACAATACCTTTTTTAAGATCAGTTGGTTGGTACATTGTTAAACATCTCCGAGTTTGTTGTTATAAAGTAATATGATTAGAACTTGGAGTATGGCTACTGGCCAAACGAGCCTTTCGACACATTCGGCCAATGACCACCTTCCATGCTCCAATTAGCCCTGAGTCACAAAAGGCATAAGTGCCAAGTGACGTGCACGCTTGATTGCTACAGCAAGCTGACGCTGCTGCTTAGCTGAAAGACCAGTCTTTGAGATTGGTTCGATCTGACCATACATATTGATAAAACGCTGAAGCGTCTTAACGTCTTTGTAGTCAAAATACGCAGGCGTATCTTTCTTGAATCGTTTATTATTTAGTGCCATGTAAAGTTCCTTTCTTGAGTCGCATACCGCATATACTCAAATATTATTAAAAGTGTTTCAAATACTAATGAAAAGCTCTATTCCTAGAAAGGAATCTCGCTCAAATCGATTGGCTTATCGTCGATATCCTGGATAACGACATCGTCAGACTTTTTGCTACCTGAATCGTTTGATGAGCTCTGGGAGCCGCCGTTGTCACCGCTTGGTCCATCTAGGAACGTAACGTCAAATGCGACAACTTCTACACGAGTACGCTTTTTGCCTGTCTCTTTGTCATCCCAGCTGTCCTGACGAAGACGACCCTGCACGAGTGCGCGGCGACCTTTCGTAAGATACTGAGCTACAAGCTCGCCTGTCTTTTCCCATGCAGTAACATCAAAGAAGTCTGCTTGGTCATCTTGACCTTGGCGATCAACTGCTAGACTAAAGCTCGTTACAGTCTTACCGCTTGGAGTTGTACGTGTCTCAGGATCGCGAGTGAGGCGTCCCATTAGTATTACTTGGTTAATTCCTCGTGCCATATCCCTATTTCCCCTCGTTTAACTCGTTAATTAATCTTCGCGTGAGTCGTCTTCACGAGATGAAGCACGCTTTTTGTCTTCTTCGATTGCCTTACGGCCTTTTTCATCGACAGTAACAAGAAGGTAACGAATCACTTCTTCAGTAATGTTGAAGATGTTGCTGATCTTTAGTGGTGCATCAGCTGGAAGCTTTACATCAAAGTAGACGTACACTGCAAAATCTTCTTTATTGATCTTGTAGGCAAGCTTCTTTTTACCCCAGTTATCTTCAGTAGTGATCTCACCACCTGCCGTCTTGATAATATCGCGAATTTTCGCAAGTGGCGTCTCAATGTCTGCCTCAAGATCAGGGTGAATCAGAACAGTTAGTTCGTATTCTTTCATAGATTTCCTCCTCTGGAATCCGTTTGGATGCTTACATTCATCGTGTAAGCAGAGTTAATAACCCTTTAATTATACCATTATACGGTACATATTACTAGAGGCAGGCTATACATTTGGAAGAGCGATGATACATGTTGTCGATCCTGCGCTCCAAGTAAAGTTTCCGGCTGGATTTGTTGAAGCGACATTCGGGAAGCCGTCGCCATTTACCGCCTGCAAGCCACAATTTTGATTCTCGCCGAACAAAGTATACTTTATAAAATAAGGTCGTGGAGTACCGTCAACGATAAACCCTGACCAGTTCGTCAATGTTGCCCCCACCCACGGATCCGCAGCAGAGAAAGTTGTCGGAACAGTAAAGCTACTCACCTTTGGCAACGTAGTGATAACCGTCTTCATTTGAGTGTTAAAGGCTGCGTTCTCATGGACAATCTCCCCTGGCTTACTCACATCACCACAGTCACCGCCAGGTGTACTATCAAAGTTATCGTACCCCTCACCTATACATACTGCACCAAAGAAATCGGGATATTTACTGTTTTCGGCAGCATAAGCGGCGAGTGCATGTTCGTATGTACTTACCATAGATGTAATTGATGCATTGCGAGCACGCTGCTGCACCCCACTAAACGATACGATCGTAATAGCCGCCAATATACCGATCACTACGATAACAATCAATAATTCCACAATAGTAAAACCCTTTGAAACACCCAAGACTGCTCGCTGTTTGCTCATGTTGCGAGTATAGCAAACATGCTTATGCTTTCACAAGTTAGTGATGGTTATGCTTGCGACATCAGGCAAATATACATATAGTGATAGTAATTTTGTTGAGCAAGATCTTTGATCAGACTCCAAAAGGAAGTTTGACAAGAAGGGCGAAAGGACCGAGCTATGATCGATCAATTTTTTGACGATAATCTCGCAAACGTGCGTGAGCATCTCGTGGACCTCATCACTAATCTATGTGGACGCATCCGACGACAAGAAGATAAAAAGTGCATGAACGAACTTTTCACCACTTACGGTCATTACGGATCAGGTAATATCATGCGGCATGAACGGGTTGAAGCTCCAAAGGCGAAAGTCTTTTACGTAGTTTCAATTGACGAGCAGGCTGGAAAAATCTACACTCGACGTGCAATATGGGGCCCTGTACCACGCACCTATACAGTCGGTGATCCTGAAATGACAGACCTGGAGCAGTGGTCTCTCGAGGGTCTCGCTGAGCTGTCAATGTGGCTCGTCATGAAGTATCCATAAGAGCACTACACAACGTTAAACAATACCCCGCTACCATCTTCAGGTAGCGGGGTATTTTACTATCACTCTTACTTGTTGTATCTAAAGAGCTTCAGCGGAACCGTCTAGCTCATCCATACTGCGCACGAGCACGTCACGCGGCTTACTGTTACCACTTGGCTGGCCAACAACACCTTGCTCTTCCATCGTATCGATATAGCGGGCTGCTTTTGCATAACCGATACCAAGTCGTCGTTGTAGCAGGCTTGCGCTTGCCTTACCGCTATCGATTACTATTCTCAGTGCCTCTTGGTACGTCTGATCGCCACTCGTATCAGTCGCAAAGTCCATCACGACACCACCCTTACCATTAAGCTGCACTGGTTGAGCAACAATTTCATTGTTGTACTGTGGCGCAGACTGCATACGTAGATGATCAGTTATCTTAATCACCTCTTCGTCCATCACCCAGGCGCCCTGGATACGCTTTGGCTTACTCATGCTTGGCGTGAGCATCAACATGTCACCTTGTCCGAGCAGTTTCTCAGCTCCAACCTGATCAAGGATTGTACGGCTATCGATCTGACTTGCTACGGTAAATGCGATACGCGCAGGAACGTTTGCCTTGATCAGTCCAGTAATAACATCGACACTTGGGCGCTGCGTCGCAAGCACCAAGTGAATTCCGACCGCACGAGCTTTTTGCGCAAGTCGCACAATAAGCGCCTCGACATCTCGCGCCGCTACCATCATAAGATCTGCAAGCTCATCGATAACAATCACGATATACGGCATCGCTCCATCCTCATGTTGCTGAGCATTACCGTCTTCATCTTCGACGGATATTTTCTTGCTACCGTTCTGTAGCTTTTGATTGTAGCTCTTAATGTCACGAAGCTTCTCATCGGCAAGTAGCTTGTAGCGTCGCTCCATTTCATTGACCGCCCACTTTAGTGCGCTAATCGTTTTTTCTGGTTCAGTAATAACAGGAGTCAAAAGATGTGGAATATCTTCATATGGCGCCATTTCAACCTGTTTAGGGTCTACCAAGATTAGCTTCATCTCACTTGGACTATTTCGATACAGCAAGCTTGTGAGTAGCGTGTTAATCATAACTGACTTACCCGACCCAGTTTGACCAGCGATCAAAAGGTGTGGCATCTTATTAAGCTCACCGACGACCGCTTCACCGGAAATATCCTTACCGATCGCAAAACTTAGTGGTTCACGATTATTTTTCCACTGCTTTGCGCTCAAAATACCATACAGACGCACATCGGCTGCTTTACGGTTCGGTACTTCGATACCAACCGCTCGCTGGCCAGGGATTGGCGCCTCGATGCGAAGCGTCTGCGCCGCAAGGTTGAGCGCAATATTTGTCTCGAGTGCAGTGATTCGTGTTAGCTTGACACCACTCGGCGGCTTAAGCGTATACTGCGTCACCTTTGGTCCGATATTCGCACCTTCCATTTCAACTTCGATATTAAATTCACTCAGCGTGTCTTTAATTGTCTGTGCGTTCTGCTGCACGTCGCCAGCATCCGCAGGACTCTGCTTTTTCTCAAGTAGTTCAAGGCTTGGTGCCTTCCAGTTAGGATCATTCACCGCCACAAGAGCCGCCTGATCTTCAGCAGCTTTGTCTTGTTTGACGCTTCCACGCAAGCTCGAAAGCTTTGAAGGCTTTTTCTCCTCGCCAGCTGCAACTTCTTCGGCGCTAAGAGTTGGCACACCAGCGTTTAGCTTAATCTCTCCGATCGGCACTGACTTCTTATTGTCCACTGCTTCTGCAGCTGCAGCTTTACGCATCACCTTGACGTTGTCGTCATTATCGAACTGTTCTGTCTGAGCCAGCTGCCATAATTTCTGAATAATAACTATCGGTGAAACGCGAACAACAAATAAAATCGTGACAATAATAAGCAGCACATAGATAAATCCAGCCACAACTCCGTTTACAACCATAAACATTGCGCTGTTAATGAGATCACCGAGCCAGCCACCTGCTGTCGTCTTGTCTTCTAGTTGGTTCAGTCCAAATAGACCAGAAAACCACACAATGAGCAGCGCAGTCGCAAATTTCATCACAAATGGCAGTTTATTTTGCTCTGCCCTAAAAATCTCCACCGCAACGTAGATAAACAAAAAAGGAATAACATAGACCGTGTATCCGATCAAAGCCATAGCATTGGTTTGAATCCATTCTAAAATTGGCCCTCCAGCCCCAAACCACGCCACGACAAGCAGTACAGAGATAGCGATCAGCGCAACTGCTGTCACTTGTCGCCAAAACCCCGCCGGAAGACTGTGTTGCGGAGAATTTTTAACGACTTTTTTTCGAGAAGCTTTTTTCTTTTTTGCCATAACTGTTTTCTATTATATGATGAATCCTATACTTATATTATAGCAAAATTTACTACGTTTTGCAAGTGGCTTATGGTTTTACAAAATAACGCTTTTATTTGCTCATAGTTAGGAGTATACTCTACCTCACTACCCCACTTTCCATCACCATGAAAGGAGTTGAGGGTAATGTACCTTGATGTGCTGCAGGCTGTTAAAAACACCTGCTCCTCTCTGTCACTACGTCCTCATCATTGCGATATGCTATGTATCGAGTACGAATTAGGCTTCACGTTGCTACTAAAAAGGACGGCTCTCATCAAAGGCTACTGGGAAGTTGAGCCGCGGCTCGGATCTCGGCTTACTCGAGATCTGCGCATAGGTGCAATGAAAACGCTCAAGAACCCCTCTCCCTCGCCGGGATTCGTAGTTCTTGCTCGGCTCGAGAAACCGAGAAATGCACCAAGACACGTACGTGCATATTGCGGCATTCGTCAAGATCAACTGCGCACAGAAGATCTTCTTATGATTCCGTCTTATGCACTACAGATGAACATCAAAGTCATACGTGAGCTTACTATGAGAGAAGGAGAGGAATTCATCAAAAAATCACGACCCTCGGCTGCATAGCTAGCTCTAAATAAAAGAGACCCCGGCTATGCAGCCTGGGTCTCTTTTATTTTTACTATCTAATACGCTGGCGTATCAGTCCGATTGCGAGGTTCGGTTGCCTCGGTATCAGGAACTTGCTTAGCTGGGAATGTCTTTGGCGCTGGGCGAACAAAATCACGCTCGCCACCGCTATTACTGCCATTTCGACGTACAGGGCCAGTATTTTGGCGATTCTGTCCTTCGCCATTTGCTCGTGGCTCACGATCACGATTATCGCGGTTTTGACCACCGCCACCGATTTCGTTAATCACTGGGATGACGATAGGAGTACGACGCGTCTGGTCATACAAAATATGCGTAATCTCATCCTTGAGCTCTTTCTTGATCTGATCAAGATCGTAGCGCTTGCTTGCAAAGCTGCGAGCAACCTTTTGCTTCAAATACTGTCGGATTGTTCCCATCAACTCTTCGCTGTCACGGAGGTAGATGAAGCCACGAGAGATAATATCTGGGCTTGTCATCAATCGACCGCTACCGCGCGCAACTGTGAGCACTACTACAAACATACCTTCTGTCGCCATATGGATTCGGTCCTTCAAGACAACTTCTGATACAATCGCACCACTATCGTCGTACATGATACCGCCAACAGGAATTCGGCCTGCCTTGCGTGCACCATCGACGTCGATTTCAATCACATCACCACTGTCACAAACAAAGATGTTGTCACGTGGAATTGCCGCTTCTTTTTCTGCAAGCTCAGCATTGTGAACGAGCATATGGAATTCACCGTGAATTGGGAGGTAGTACTTTGGATTTAACGCATTGATAAGTTTTACGTGATCGTCATAGTAGCCGTGTCCCGAAAGGTGTAGCGGACCGATGCCCGTAAGGTGTGTTTTACCGTTTTGGATAACACCACTACCTTCACGCATCAAGCCATCCACTGTACGTGTCACGTATTTTTCGTTGCCTGGAATTGGGTTTGAGCTAAACACAACAACATCGCTGTTTTTAATCTTGATAAATTTATGCGCACCGCTCGCCATACGGTTAAGAACAGCGTTGAACTCACCCTGTGAGCCAGTACAAACAATTGTCACCTTACCGTCAGGGAGTTTTACGACGTCTTCCATTTTGACGACAACGTCTTTTGGAATTTTGATCGTGCCTGCACGAAGTGCAACTTCGAGGTTCTGGATCATGCTATAACCAGCAAACGCAACCTTACGGTCGTGTTTCTTTGCTTCCTCCAAGATCACTTGCATACGGTGAATCTGGCTACTGAAACAGCTGATGATCAAGCGACTGTTAAGATGCTTTTCCATCACCTGACCCATACTTTGCTGAATATCAAATTCACCATGCGTATGCGTACCGTCTGATTCACAGTTCGTTGACTCATTCATGAGCATCAAAATGCCTTCAGTTGTAGCGATTTCCGTCAAACGTTCAAGGTCAAACTTCTTACCGTCAACTGGATTGTCCTCAAAGCGCCAGTCGCCAGTATCGATAAGTACACCAAGTGGCGTACGAACAACAACCGCAGTTGCATCTGGGATCGAGTGGTTTACTCGTACGAGTTCGATACTGAAATTATCACCGATCTGTACACGTTCATGAGACTCTGGGTCCATTTCGTGATAGACAGGCTCAAAGCCGCTCGTTGCTTCTTCCATCGTGCGCTGCACCATACCGAGAGTAAACTTACTCCCATATACTGGCGCAGGAAGACGGTGTGCGATATGACGGAATGCACCGATATGATCAAGGTGTCCGTGTGTAAATACTTGAGCACGAATCTTGTGCTTGTTTTCTTCAAGATAGCTAATATCAGGTGTGATGTAGTTGATGCCTGGATAGTCGGCACCTGGGAACAGGAACCCACAATCGATGATGATAATGTCGTTATCATACTCGATCGCCATCATGTTTTTACCAATACCCATCTCACCAAGACCGCCAACTGGCATGATCTTTAGCTTTGGAGCGTTCGTACGTGGCATTTTCTTTTGATCAGCCACACTAAACTGACGACCTTTGTAGCCGTTATATAGTGATTTGTTTACCGGAATGTTGATAACATGCTGTGATGCACGAAGATTAACATTCTCGCTTGTACGGCGCTGCGCGCGAAACACTTCACCCTTGCGAGTGCTCGTGTTGTTAAGTACGGTGTTGTTTGATTTTGGACGCTGCTGACCTTGTGGTCGTTTTGTCTGATCGTCCGGTGCTGCATTAGAGAGTCTTCGTTGACCCATATATGTAATTCTCCTTTGTTTGAAATACGTAATATTTTGCTAAATAAATAAAATACGAGGAGAGGGATTCAGGTAGATAAAATTGAGTGCCCTCTTTGTAAGTAGGTCCAGTATAGCAAAATAGGATGATGGAGTCAATATAAATATTGACATAAATAGTCTTAGATACTATAGTATGTACCATGCTGAACAAATTTGAGAATGGTGAAGCAGCCCTTTCCACAACAGACCCCAGGCGTACACTCGAGGAGGCATGGGAGCAGTTTTTCAAACAGTTTACTCAAAATAGATCTCGTATCCAAGAGCTCGACTACATGATCACGCGTTCATGCTTCGAGGACACACCAGACCTTACTGAAGTCCAGGTAGAGGAGATTATCAGTCGCGAGATGCCCATGCTAGCTGCTAGTGTATTTGCACTGCGCAGAGCCTTCGATGCACTTGAAGGCTGGCGAATCAGCTGGCGTACACCAGAACACCGACGACAATGGGAAACTATAGAAGTCCCGTCCGACACAATACCCGGAGTACTTGAAGAAAAGTCTTTACGTCTACCCCGTCAATTCCACGAATGGAATGGGTGGATCAAAGGCAGCCTTGTAGGAGTTGATCCAATCGGATCGACAGCACTTGGAGCATGGATCATGATTGCGTTCACGGTGGATCAAGGAGAGGTACGTTTTAATTTTGGCGATTTGCTCTGCATAGAACTCTCGCCACCAGAAGAATAGGATCAACACCACTACCCTCAACCAGCCGCCTATCCAGAAAGAGTCACCCTCTTTCTGGATAGGCACTATTTTTTATAATCACTGGAACTCGCAAAAAATCATCAATCAATGTCTGTCTTAAACTACCATTGTAGAGCGCTGCTGCCGGATGATACAGTGGCACTATCACCAAGTGATCATCTCCAAACGCTATCCGCTTTGGCTCTCCATGAATCTGGCTAATCTTCATACCTGGCAGGAAATACTCCATACTATGTCGACCAAGCGTAATCACTACTTTTGGCTCAATAACTTGCAGTTGCTTGAGAAGGTACGGCCAAAACTCCTTTTTTTCTTCAGGCAACGGATCGCGGTTGTTTGGCGGCCGGTATTTTACGATATTCGTAATATAGACATCATCCCGCACCATCCCTGCCTCTGCAAGCATTTCATTGAGAAACTTCCCACTCGCGCCCACAAATGGCAATCCCTGCTCATCTTCACTCTTCCCTGGCGCCTCGCCGATAAAAACGATATCGGCATCTGGGTTTCCATCACCCATCACAAGATTCGTAGCTTGGTCTGCAAGCTCCAAACATGTCCCGTCTTCTAGAATTTTTTGTTTTAGCACGTCGAGCGCCTGCTGCTTAGCATGTATCATGTTTTCATTATGACATACAAAAACTCGGCTACAATCTCTGCAGCCGAGTTGATAGTGCACCTTGCTAATCTTTACTTAGTTGCAAGATCGCGAAGCTGTGTACGGAGCTCACTCAAGCTATCTTTTGGATTTTTATCTTTAAGTGCTTTTTGAATGTTTGAACGTGTATCACCGAGACTCTTATTAAGGTCTGTGGTCGTTGCACGAAGGTCTCGAGTCAACTGTAGACGCTGAGTAAAGTCTGTCGCTGGGATAGAGCGAGACTTTTCGACAATTGCCTTGACTGAGCTGACGTTCTTTTTGTAGGCTTCTACAAATCCACGGAAATCACTATTTTTTACTTCGTCAGCACCATCAAGCGCCTCTTCACAAGGAACGATTGCCTTGTTAAATTCGTCGGCATCACTCACTGAAGTTGAACCAATTTTTTCACAGGCCACTACAGCCTTGAAAGCAACCGTTGCAGATGGGATGAACTCCGTTGCGTAGGCAATGTAGTCGTCGCTCTGCTTTTTATATGTGTCGTATTGTTTTTTGACGTCTGCGTTACGAAGCGCTTTTAGGTCGGCAAGCTCAGCAGTTGCTGACTTATATGCCTCGAGTGTCTTTTTTGCATCATCCGATCGGTTAGTGATCTGCGTCTCGGTCGTCGTTGATGATACCGATGCCGCCTGTGCAAGGTCGTTGTAACTTGCATTTAGTTTGCTATACGTATCTTGTGTCGCATCATACCCCTTTCGGTAATCTTCTTTGGTTACTGCTGTCAGCGCAAAGAAAAGTACAACTCCAATAATGATCAGCAGAAGGACGCCAGCACCAGCTGCGATACCGATGATAAGGCCTTTTTTAGATGATTTTCCCGTACCTGCAGTCGGTGCGACCGGCTGCGTAGCTGGCTCTGGAGTCTTTGTCTCTACTTTTTTATTGTCATCTGCCATCGTGATAGCGCCTCCGTTATAATGTATATGTTTCTATTATACCTGAAGTAATGCTGAAGCGAAGAAAGACCTTACTCAACTCTTGTATGTACTGAGTTTACCGGCTTATTACCCGACATCCCTCGATCTGCAACAATAACCCTTTTGAGGCTAGGTATGTCGCGAAACGTATGGCCATTGACAACTTTTTCCATATTATTCCTGTTAAAGTTATCGATTCCTCCCGCCGCTTCAATTCGAGGCTTATTAAACTCGGCAAATCCCGGAGTCTGCACTCCCCACGCAGCAGGCGTCAATATAGTCTCTATACCTTGCGCAATAGCCTCATCTTCACCGTACGTAAAAATAAGCTCAGAACAAATAAGGACGGCTCTCCCCAGGCGAATCCGACGTTCTCTCTCGAGTGGCGCTTCGATACTGCCGCTTTCCTGTTCTACTCCGCTGAGACCATACTTTACCTGTGTATCAATCTTAGAGCCAAGTCGGTACGTTTTTGCTACATTATGCCATTTATTGTAGCGAGGGGACTTTTGGATACTGCCTAGAATTATTTCCGCAGTTGTCCCTAAGCTCGCATATTGCACCTCGTCTTCAAGCCTCCTTACAGAACTAGCTTGACTCGCGATACTATCCAGTCCTTGGGTAATATCGACGGTAGCCATCTCGGGAGTAATAATAGTGCCTGAACTTGGAAGATCACTCTTGATTGCTGCCACAAGATCGGCTGGCTTATCAAAGGAGAAGATATGTACTTCTCCATCCTCAGTAGGCACGGAGTGTATACCATGAGAATCATAGTAAGTAGATTGAACATTGGCACTTGGCGCGCGCAATTTATTCATATGCATGACGGCATTATACATAATTAATATAAGAATGTCAATAGATAGCCACAACCACTTTAAAAAGAGAGGCCTTTGCCAGGCCTCTCTTTTTAGTGCTTTAAACTACAGTGTACTATTCGACGTCTTTGATCGACAGACTCAATCGTCCACGCTCGTCGATACCGACTAGCTTCACCTTGACGATCTCACCTTCAGTTAAGATATCTTCAACTCGCTCCACACGCTCGTCAGATAACTCGCTGATATGCACCATACCATCGATACCCGGAAGGATATTGATAAATGCACCAAAGTCTTTGATACTCACGACTTTACCGTCGTAGACACGGCCCACTTCTGGCTCTTCAGTTAGCCCCTTGATCCAATTGATTGCTCGCTGAATACCAGCCGCATCTTGACCAGCGACAGTGATAAGTCCGTCCTCTTTGATATCAATCATCGCGCCGGTTTCAGCGGTAATCTTATTGATCACTTCTCCGCCCTTGCCTATCACCGCACCGATCTTATCTGGATTGATCTTGATCTTCTCGATACGTGGTGCGTATGGGCTCAGCTCAGCACGGGGCTCAGCAAGCGTTGTTACCATATGCTCAAGGATATGCGCTCGCCCAGCTTTCGACTTCTCAAGTGCTTGACGTAAGATTTCAACCGGTAGACCATGCACCTTCATATCCATCTGAATTGCCGTAATTCCTTCGCTCGTACCAGTTACCTTGAAGTCCATATCACCAGCAAAATCCTCAGCATCGGCAATGTCACTCAGGACATACGGAGTACCGTTATCCATCATAAGTCCCATCGCAATACCAGAAACCGGACGTTTGAGTGGCACGCCTGCATCCATAAGTGCTAGCACGGAGCTACATGTTGCCGCCATAGAGGTCGAACCATTCTGGCTCATAATTTCCGTAACGCTACGAATCGCATACGGGAATTCTTCTGCCGATGGAAGTACCGGAAGTACCGCTCGTTCTGCGAGGTATCCGTGGCCAATCTCGCGACGTCCAGCACCACCAAGTCGACGTACTTCACCAACCGTATAGCCAGGTGCATTGTAGTGGTGCATGTAGCGACGTTCGTAGTCGTTTTGCTCCATCGTATCAACCATCTGCGCAAAGCTTAATGGTGCAAGCGTCACGATATTAAGACCCTGCGTAACACCGCGAGTAAACAGGCTTGAACCGTGAGCACGAGGTAGAAGTGACACTTCACTTGAAAGTGGTCGAATCTCATCAAGCTTACGGCCGTCTGGGCGTGTCTGGAGATTGATAATGCCTTTTCTTACGTCGTAGTGTAGTGCACTAGTAAATGCTTCGTCATATTCATCATGAAGCGCCTTATACTCATCTTCACCGAATTTCTCACGCATCTCATCGTGGAACGCCCAGCGAAGTGTGCTGACAAGCTCATTTCGTTCTGGATATGGATGGTGGAGTGCCTCACCAAGCTTGCCATCAACCCACTCATTGACTGCTTGCTGAATCTCTTCATTTGGCAAAACAAGTGCGTATTCCTGGGCAACTGGTGCGATCTTTTCCACGAGCTCTTTTTGGAGGGCAATTGCTGGTTGATACTGCTCGTATGCCCATGCAAGTGCGTCGGCGATTGCTTCTTCAGAAACTTCGTTTGCACCCGCCTCAACCATCGTGATACCGCTTTCGATACCCGCGACAACAAGATCAAGGTCGCTCTCTTCACGTTCTTCAGCTGTAAGAAATGCCTTAAATTCACCGTTTACGCGACCGATACGAAGCCCTGCAACAGGACCATCAAACGGCGTACCCGTAAGACTCAGTGCTGCGCTCGCTGCGATCATTGCTACCATATCGGGACGGAAATTTGGATCCATCGAGAGGACGCTTGCAACTACCTGAACTTCCTGACGATAGCCTTTTGGAAAGAGTGGACGAATAGGACGATCGATAAGACGACCAATAAGCACAGCTTCGTCACTAGGACGACCTTCTCGCTTAATGAAACGACTACCGCTAATCTTGCCTGCTGCATAAAACTTTTCTTCATAATCGATTGAGAGTGGGAAATAGTCGAGTACAACCGGTCGTGATCCAACCATAGCCGTACCAAGTACTACCGTGTCACCATAACGTACAAGCACGCTCGCCGTCGTACGAAAACCAAGTCGGTTTACCTCAAGTGTTAATGTTCTGCCAGCAAGTTCCGTGCTAACACTAATAATATCCTTACCCATTGGGTTGATTGTAGACATACCGTCTCCTTTATGTGGTGCGGAGAGTAACAGGGGTAAAAATTCGTTTATACAAATTCTTGTCTCTATCACCGTCCGCGTGTTTAATACATTTCTATTATAGCATCTCTACAGGCTCTCTTGCAGAGATTGACTTTTTGTAATAGTTATGTTAATATAAGAATAGCAATCACACAAAAATAAACAAAAGGACAAACACCTCATGGTCACTATCGAACTTGCCTATTTGATGGCATCGACGGTCGCGATTATTGCGATGGCGCCCCAAGTCAAACAACTTCTCATCACCAAGCAGTCAGATGAGTTTAGTCTCTTCAGCTGGATGGCATGGACATTCAGCCAATTCATCGCACTTCTCTATGGCGTCAGCCTCGGCGCACTCCCCTACATTATCGTCAACAGCATTTGGCTTCTCTACTACCTTGTGATGGTCGTCATGATCATCCGCTACAGAAAAACAGACTCTGCGCAATTTATCACAGAGCCTGCTTTCGATAAATAGAACCACTTACAGCAACGTGACGTTTTCACGCGCCCAGTCAAGCGATTCAAGCGTACGCTGACGCGCCTCTAGCGCCAATCGTTGCGGTCGCTCACCTCGCCACCACGTTCGCCACGATTCTTGGGCAGGATTGAGACATTCGAGATTATCCATGTGTCGAAACTGTCCATCAATAAACTGAACGTTTCTCTCGACATAGACCAAACTATACCCTGTCTTCTCTAACGCACGTCGACTTGCGATATTGCCATAGTATACGGCTGATTTGATACGCGTCAGGCCACGTTGTTCAAATGCATACCATGTCCGTGCTTTGTGGATAGCACTCGCAATACCTTTATTCCAGTACTGCTTGTCGGCAATAAGCGATCCCGAGGTTGCTTGCATGATCTGCTCACCCTCAATATCATTCAGAGCTGTTGACCCGATAAGTGTTCGCTCATTATCTTTACCGACTAGCCATACACCCCACACGAGCTGATTTTTCGCTGTTCGTGTTTTTTCATACCACTCTATCTGATCCTCTATCGTTGGAGAAAAATGATTGTTGAGATATTTTGTAACGCTCGCTTGCTGCAACCCGGGCGATATAATCGTCTGAATGCTTTCTTTCGTTGGCGGCGCAAGCTCAATAAGGTAGTCACCTACCTTCATTCGCATAATTGGCCCAAATGCCATAACGCTTTCCTTTCTTTTACGGTTTCGCTTTTCGAAACCAGATCGACCGCCAACTTTTTGTGATAAAAATACCTCCGAGAGTTGGAGGCCTATCTTATGTCAAAAAATATTTATACTAGAGAGAAATAAGATACGCCACATCAGCATCGCCGCCGTGCTTGGCGTCGAAGTCTACTGTCTGAATACTGGCGTATGCTATATACATAATCTTATTATTACCATAAAACTTTATATATGACAATAAAAATAAGCCTGAAACATCAGGCTTATTTATCTTCACTCATTCCCTAACGAATATCTCGACGGCGAAAAAAGATAAGTGTAACCACCAGCGATACGACTGAAATACCGATAAGTACACTGACGTCCCGTAGCTGAATCCCTTCTTTGACGATATCGACAGCCGGGAAGAAATAAAAGATAGAAAAACTTTCAAAATCTTTCAACCAATCTACACCCACCGAAAAAGTCGTCACAATAAAGCTCACCGCAAGCACGAGAATTCCGACACTTAAGGCGACACTCCTAATCCCAGATGCCATCGCTGCTGCAAACGTAAGACTTCCAAGAGCGATCAGCAGAATCCAGGTCATAAAGATCAACCGCGCAAGTTCACCAAGATCTATCGATTCATTGATCATTGTTTGAAAAAGAAGTATTCCTACCATCGTACCAAGTACCGTTACCGACAGAATCACC
The DNA here is from genome assembly GCA_001029695.1 of Candidatus Saccharibacteria bacterium GW2011_GWC2_44_17. Taxonomy (GTDB): domain Bacteria; phylum Patescibacteriota; class Saccharimonadia; order Saccharimonadales; family Saccharimonadaceae; genus 2011-GWC2-44-17. The sequence goes on along the minus strand of CP011211.1, from coordinate 775,537 downwards.
ACCATCGCAAGCCATTTTTGCACAACGATAGCCGTCCGGCTTATCGGTAGCGCCGTCAAACTTCGGAGCTGGCCATTTTCCTCTTCGGAAATCGAAATACTAAGCGCCAATATGATCGCCATAACACCCGCTATGATCTGCATACGAATATCAAAAAGTTGCGAAGCAAGGTATGTCGAGAAACGGCTGAGATTATCTAGATTGCCGACAAGACCCTGAAATGCCGGTGGCATACTCTTCGTCAACTGCTCAAGCGACCCGTCCTGGTGCATAGCAGGGTAAAATGTCACCATCAGCGCCGTCAATGCCATAAGTCCAAGCGTCCAACCGAACACAAACCAACGCTTATCATAAAGCGTCTTCATAAATACATTGCGAATTATCATTTTACTTCCACTCCTTCGTCATACAAACTGCGAAATTCGGCCTCAAGCGTACGGTCGCCTACGGATAAATCAGTAACGCTCTTTAGTCCTGCAAGCCATACTTGCAGTTGCGGTATTGGCCCGTCATAAGAGAATTCAGTTGTCACTCCATGCTCATTATCCGTCGTGGTCGCCTGTTTGGCGTGCGGAGGTGGAATCACCGCCTTCTTACTCACAACTCTCACAAGCTTACCGCTTGCTCGCTGTAGCCGCTCCGCCGATAGATCTTCGACGATACGACCATTCTTCATCAAAAGCACTCTCGTACACACTTCAGCGACCTCTTGAAGGTAGTGCGATGACATAAATATCGTCACGCCATTTTTCTGCTCGCTACGGATAAGCTCCAAAAAGGCGTCTTGCATGATAGGGTCCAGTCCGCTTGTCGGTTCGTCTAGAACGACGATAGCAGGACTTGTCATAAATGCAGCAACAAGCGCGATCTTCTGTTTATTGCCCCGAGAAAGTGTTTTTATCTTTTTCTCTAACTGCGGAGAAAACTGCTTAAGAAGAGCCTCGAGTCGATCAGTATGATCACCCTTAAACTGGCTCATCACAAAATCAATATACTGCTGTCCTGTCAAATGTAGCGGTAGCTCCATATCACCGGCCGCATATCCGATATGTCGATGAGAGAGATGTGCATTTGACGGCACGACCCGCTCGCCAAACAGAGAGATCGTTCCACGTGTCGGCACACTAAAACCAAGCATCGCATTGATAGTCGTCGTTTTACCCGCGCCATTCACCCCTACGAATCCGATAATCTCTCCTTTTTCTACAGAGAAAGAGACATCTTCAATCGCAGTAAATGTACCGAACTTTTTTGTAACATTTTTGAGTTCTATGATTGTTTTTGTTTTTTTCATATCTAGGGCAATTATACCATAAACGATATGAGTACAATCTTGCTTGACTCATAAAAATACCGTAAACTATAAAACACTATGACCCATCTGCGGTCCTCTGCGTTTTCGTACGTCTATCCTTAGACCGCTACTCGAAACAAAACTAAGCTCAAAGGAGAACTCTATGACAGAACGACGTGTTAACGTACGTGGCATCGCATTTCATAAAGGACAACTACTCGCTCAGAAATTCCGCACCTACGAAGGTGGAGAGACCGACTATTGGGGTACACCAGGGGGCGGACTTGATCAAAATGAAGCATTGGAAGACGGCTTAAAGCGAGAAATGCTCGAAGAAACCGGTATAACTCCAGAAATTGGGAGATTATTGTTTGTTCAGCAGTTTACCTTTCAGCGTGAAGACGGCCAGGCACGTGAACAGCTTGAATTCTTTTTTCATATCATCAATTCAGAGGATTACACTTCAGTTGATCTCTCTAAGACTACCCATGGCCTTGAAGAGCTGATTCGCTGTGAATTCATCGATCCAGAGAAAGAAGTTATACTTCCAGAATTTCTCCAATCTATCGATATACAGTCATACATAGACACTACCCGACCAGTGTATTTCTACACAGAGATGTAACTAGCCCATCGCTCGTACAACAACGATCGCCTCATGAGGCGCGAGCGATACGCCCTTATCAAAATCGACTAGTCGATCGTCTTTGACAGTGACACTCGATAGCACTGATCGACCAATCGCCTGTCGCGTATGGTGAAGCCGCGCAACTTTTTCGCGGTGACTAAAATTCGTCAAAACAATTACTTGACTCCCCTCGTAGCGTCGCGAAAACCCGAGCACATCACGATCATCCGTATAGAGCGCTTTGTATGTACCGTATTTTGCCGCAACTGATGTACTACGCAAGCCTAGTAAAGCGTGATATAAAGCAAAAGACGACTGCGGATCGGCAAGTTGCAGATCTGCACACTTATCGAGGTCCGCCTCATTGAGTGGCAGATACAGCTGACCGCTCTGCGCGTGCGAAAAGCCCGCATTTTCACGCGTACTATCCCATGGAATTGGTGTTCTCTCAGGATCGCGCCCGCCATTTGGATCTTTTTGCCGATCTTCTGGCACTACGGCATCCGTCAGCCCTAGCTCCTCCCCGTTATAGATAAATGGAATACCTGGAAGCATAAGATTATGTACCGCAGCAGCGCGTGCATCACGTGGGCCAATACGACTCACGAGCCGTGGCTTGTCATGATTGCCATTTACCTGATTAGCGATAACACCCTCGGGTAAATTATGATAATAATCATCAAGCTGCGCCTTACGAAACTGCGCCTCCCACGGTAGATCCATCGCTCCAAAATTAAACGTCCCCGCAACCTCTGGAGCGATGCGATTAATTGTCTCGAGTGATCGCTCATCCATATATGCTTCAAAGATAATCCGTGGATCACGCCCTTCATACTGAGACTCTCTCAGCACTGCAGACATCTCCTCGATATAAGGATAAAACGTGTCAGGATAGCCAGCACTATGTCGACGCTGCAGTTGATCGTATGGGTTATCAATCCCTTCGACGTATTCATCGTTGAGCGGCTCATCAGCCAAGAAGCGATCCTTGCCGATATAATTTACCGCATCTACCCGAAATCCATCAACCCCGCGATCAAGCCAAAACCGCATCGTCGCCTTCATCTCTTCACGTACTGCCGGATTGTTCCAGTTAAGGTCGGGCTGCTCTTTTGTAAAGCTATGGAGATAATACTGGCCTCGCTGCTCGTCAAATGTCCATGCCGAAATTGGAGGTGTCTTGTCATGTTCATGAAGCTCTGGCATTTCCCCACGACGTCGACGATCAAGTTGCGGCAACGAGAAGACGCTCGCCCAATTATTTGGCGGATGTCGCTCACCTTCATCGTCTTCGATGCCATCATGCCATATATACCAGTCGGCTTTATCGTTGTCTCGCGACGAACGTGACTTCAAAAACCACTCGTGCTGATCAGAGGTATGGTTCGGGACGAAGTCAATCATCGTCTTGATCCCCTGTCCGCGTGCCGTCGCTGCCATTACGTCAAAGTCTGCAAGCGTCCCAAGGTCGGGGTGAATATTACGATAATCTTGTATATCGTAGCCCCCATCAATCATTGGCGATGGATAAAATGGCGAAATCCAAATAACATTCACGCCGAGATGGCTGAGATATTCTAGACGTTCAGTGATCCCGCGAATCGAACCATTACCTCGTTGCGGCTGACGCTCCTCATCCTCATTGAAGGTCCATGGATAGATTTGATAGACTGCAGCACCCAACCAGAAACTGTGGTTACTCGCATTTTCTGGGGATGACGTGAGCTTCTCCATCTCACTATTATACAGGTTATGGTTGCTATGCTGAGAACACTATAGCAATCTCAATGATTACCGCCCTAGATCTAAACGTTCGCAAGCGTGTCGCGAGTAAGTTCTTGAACGGGCTGGTTGTAGGTGTTAATACGAGAAATAATCTCCGCCACATCGTCAGTGACTGTATAGAGCTGCTCGTCTCCAGGAGTAATTGTCTTTGCATGATCAACCATATGTTTTTTGATAAACTCATCCAGGTCGGTCCAGAAATCGACACCTACAAGCACGACAGGCGCCTTTGGCATCTTGCCTGTCTGAATCAAGGTTAGTACCTCAAAAAGCTCATCAAGCGTACCGAAACCACCTGGGAAAAATAGATACGCTCCTGCACCGTACGCCAGGATTACTTTACGTGCAAAGAAATAATTAAACGGCATCGACTCTGTCGTGTACGGATTTAAGACTTGTTCGTGAGGTAGCTTGATATTAAATCCAAGTGATTTTCCATCAGACTCAAACGCGCCTCGGTTGCCCGCCTCCATGATGCCACCACCGCCACCAGTAACTATCGTATAGCCTTCTTTCGAAATAGCAGCGCTCACATTTCGCGCCTGCTGATAGTACGGGTGATCTTCGGTAAATCGTGCCGATCCAAACACGCAAACCGTGTCAGTATATCGATTGATGATTTCAAACCCATCAGCAAATTCACGGTCAATTCGTGATAGTCGCTCGGTTGTCTGATGTTTTATGAGTGCCTGCACAGCCTTTAGCTGCAAGCGTGGGTCAATTTCAGTCTCTGGTTCATTGTTTGTTTTTGTAGTGTCCATATATGATCCACTATAACACATTTTGCTTTATAAATCAATAAGCCATAAGCGCAAAGTGATCGAAATCAATCACATTTCGCTCAAAAAAAGAACTCCGCAATTATTTGCGGAGTCCGAGGGCGGCGACGGTTGCCTTATATGCATCGAAGTCTTTTGACTCGAGATACTTCAGCAAGCGTTTGCGACGACCAACCATCTGGATAAGACCGCGACGAGCCATGTGGTCGTGCTTGTTTACCTTTAGATGCTCAGTAATCTCTTTGATACGAGTCGTCAAAACTGACGCTTGAGCCTGTGGGCTACCAACGTCGTTCTTGTGCGTCTGTGTCAAAGCAAATGCCTTGGCTTTATTCTCTGCTGTAATCATCGTAATGTATTGTAACAGAGTTTTGGCAGTGGTGCAAGGGGTTACTAGCTAGCTGACTATCTCTCCTGGAAGTGTAACGTTTTCACGCATAGCATTAAGTAGTGACTGTAGTTCAAGCTCATCTTCTGGAGTAATCGGCTTTGCATCAGGAATAAATCCTACCTCCACCGTATCGCTAAGTAAGTCGTCAGGAATTTCACCCGCTTCTTTATCAACACCGATCATAATTGAGTCGTCGGACTCTTTCTGAATAACTCGTTGTCCATTTCGATCTTTCGAGATTGAGAAAACAACATCCTGGCTTTCATCTACAGCGCTAGAGGCGGTTAGTACAATTATCTCAGGTGTATTTTCTTCACCTTCGCCATTCTGAGTTTCCGGAACGTAAATTAGCGAGAGCTGACTATACCCAAGACGACCCAAGATGTTCTCCTCTGTTGAGTCAACGGTAAGTTCAAGCTGATAAACCACAGTACCGTTACCATCTCGGTCGAACTCAGAATGAGTTGCCTCGTCGGCAGTAAGTAATTCACGACTCTTCTCGGCAATCCGCTCGTACCTAGCAGATTCAACGTCTTTTCGTTCTTGGTTTGGGTCATTATTCATAATATTATATTAGCATAAATAGTATAAAAAGTCAATTTCTACCAAGAAATTTCAGCGATGTATGTGCGCACATTCTGAGGCTCAAGTAACTCATCACTATCTGGCGTAGGTAGTAAAAACGAGTTGCCCGCATACGTCGGCTCAAGGCAAACATACTCACCGATTCGGTCTGTCCAAGCCGCCCATGTCGAAAGGTTTTTTGAGGCAAGTCTGATCGTACGACGCTCAAGTTGAAGTTGTTTCTTTTCCCCTTGCAGAAAAAGTGTATCCTCAAGATCTTGGATATCGATAGGTTCACCGTCAATCATGACGCGACCTTCGTTTGCACGAAGTGCAAAATAGGGATGAAATGCTGGAGCAACACGAAGTGGATGATCACCTCTGTTTTGTACTATGAGCTCCATGCGCATTGACCGCGATGCAAGCGTATAGGTCAGGGTTGAGGAAAGCTGCTCATACCCTACTCCGCCGCCATCGAGCGTGAGCATCACAGTATTAATCGACTGTGAATCGAGGGTCCATAAACTCGTTCGCCCAAAGCCATGTTGCAAAAGTTCCGAATCACCGCCTGGACCAAAATTTGGCAAGCAGACATGACAACCTCCACGATCTTTCTTTGTGCCATCGACAGCCTCGAGGCGCCGCTTTGGAAACAAAATATCGCCGTCATCGTCCGATAAATTCGTTAGCCACGCTCCACCAAGAGACACCAGCGCCTTAGTTGATCCATTCCATAGCTCTATACTATCCATACCCCTCCTTAACTCGTCACACCAAACGACTGAAGTGTTTCGGCATCATCAATCGACCACTTGCTTATCGCTGTTCGTCGAAGTTCCGTGCAGTACGCGCCCGTTTCAAGCGCCTCACCAATATCAACACAAAGACTACGAATATACGTCCCGCTACTGACATGTGTACGTACTTTTAGATTTGGATAGTCATAGCTCACGAGCTCAAGGCTGTGAATCGTAATCTGCCTCTCTGGAATCTCAACATCTTGGCCGTCTCGAGCCAGTTTGTAGGCACGCTGGCCATCAATCTTGATCGCACTAAAAATCGGCGGTCGTTGCCATATCTCCCCGGTAAACTTAGAAAGTGCCAGCTTTATTTCATCGAGAGTGGGCCGCCTATCAGAAACATCAGTAAGCTCACCCTCCGGATCGCCCGTCGTGCTTGTTTGGCCGAGTCGAAATGTCGCCTCATACACCTTATCGAGTTTGGTATACATTCCAGCATTTTTACACTCTTTGCCAATCACCAAAATCATAAGTCCTGTTGCGAATGGATCGAGCGTGCCAGTATGCCCTACTTTTACTTTCTTTTGCTGTTGGTTTGTGAGTACTCTTCGAATCCGGGCCACGACACCAAAACTAGTCATCTCTGCAGGCTTATCGATTAGTATAATTCCATCTGTCATATCCTGTAAGTATATTGGAACAGGTGTAATATACCAACAATCGGTATATACTAAATTTATGAAAAAAGTCATCATTGGAGTCTTTGCCCATCCTGACGACGAGGCGTTCGGCCCTAGCGCGACACTGCTCATGGAGTCGCAAACTGGCAGTGAGATCCATCTCGTTACCTTAACTGGTGGCGAAGCCGGCATGAACCCCGATAATCTTTCCGACCTTGGTTCAGAACGCCTCCGCGAATGGAAGAAAGCCGGTGAACTAATCGGTGCAACGAAAATGTATCACTTCGGATATGCCGATGGCGAGCTCGGCAATAACGACCATATCCACATCACTAAGCGACTTGAGACGCTAGTGCAGACTATCGCGGGCGATCGAGATGATATAGAAATTGAGTTTATGAGCATGGACCTCAATGGCATCACCGGCCATATCGACCACATTGTCGCTGGCCGTAGTGCTTGTTTGGCGTTTTATCGGCTACGTGCCGCTGGCCTACCTATGACAAAGATTCGCCTCGCCTGCATACCATCAAACTACATGACAGCGATGAATACTGACTTTGTTTTTATGGAATCTGGCCATACTCCAGATGAGATATCCGAAACAGTTGACGCTCGCCACCTTGCCTCTCGTATACACGAAATTATCCGCTGCCACTACACTCAGCGCAGCGATAGTGAAACACATATCGCCAGGCTTGGCGACGATGTCGCGCTGAATCATTTCATCGTCCGCCTATAAACAATCCGCCGTACATATTCGTCGGCGGATTATTATATCTTCTAAGATTACTGGCCAGGAATTCTAAATTGACCAGGTGTCGGCGCAGCTGGTGGCGGCGTATCACCCTGCGGCGCTGGGAATTGTGCGCCCTGATCAGCGAACATATTCGTCGCTGGCATAGTTTGGTCAAACACAGGGAGCGGCGGTGGCGGTGGAAGTGTTGAGAAATCAGGCATCGGTGGCAATGGCGGAAGATCAGCCTGATTTGGAAGCGGTGGCGGTGTCGCTTCAAACGACATCTCCTGCGGTCCATTCATCGAAGTAGACTGATCCACTGGCGGCTGGAAGACCGCTACAGGATCACCCTGACCCTCTGGCAATGGAGAGCTGAACGGGCTAACTGTTGCAGCAGTCGAAGTAAGTGGCGCAAGTGGCACACTAAATGGATCTACTGTTGCGTTCTCCTGTCCACCAAAGTCCTGACCGATTCCATCGACAACTGGTTGTGTCGACTGAGATATCGGAGACGAAGGCGCGACCTCATTGATATAATCGCCCGATTTATGAGACGAGGAGATAAATGAACTCTGTCCGATCGCTGGCGCCTCACCTTCCTCTGGCTGAGGGGGTGGAGTTAACGATGGTGGCACATCAAGTGCCTCAAAATCAGGCATAGTGACATCGGTCGTATCACCTACAAAATCTTGCGCAGGAGCTTCCGGCTCCTCTGGAGCTTGTATAGCTTCATTGAGTTCACGCTCAACATCTTCGAGTGACGGCGGAACTGGCGCTACGACCTCTGCAAGCTGACGAGATAGTTCTTCGTCCGCTTGGTCAACAGGAACGGCTGCAGCTATAGCCTGATTGATTGCGTTATCATCTTTTTTTTGCTCACCAGTATCCGATAGTGGCGCATCTTGTACTTGCTCACCAAGAGGTTTGAGTTCCTTGCGTGGTTCACTCTGAGCCTGCTTTTGCTTGTTTTTATTGCGCTTTTTCGCATGTCGATCAATTGATAGTGCTGTCGAGTCTTTATCCTGAGTTTCTTTGTGATCAATTTGCGCTTCGTTACCTGCAGAGACATCAGGCGTATCAGGTGTTTGTTGAGTTGCATTGACGCTGTTTGGGCCAATCTCATGCGCAGCCTCAAGCTTCGCAGCAATAAGTTGTTGGTTTGCACCAGCCGCCATCAACTGCGCCGCCATCGTCATTACACGAGAGGATGTATGATCATTACTAAACCGATCCGTCGCCGACACAATACCGGTCAAAAACGCTGTTGCGATCTGCTCGTCAAGCACTGGCTTATCAGTCTTAAGAGCCTCTGCTACACCGACAAGCATCTCACACAAGCTACTTGCCGCCGCATCTCGCCAGTCAATACTTCCAAGCTTACTTGGCTCAGTCCCGACTGACATTGTCGCAACCGTCGCATCATGTAAAATCCTTCCATGAGCTGAAAGTGCCTTATCAAGATGGTCCTGGTCTTTAACACCAAGCGCAAGGACGAGCTCAACGTTATAATCTCCCTGCGTAAACTCAAGGTCTTTATCACTTAAAGTAGTTCGATACGGAGTGATAAATATCTTTACAACATCACCATCTACCTTATAACGAAGATGGTCAGCCTTTTCCTTATCAAGTGCAATAATGAAGTCTCGTAGACTATCGACACTGCTTTCGAATGTTTTTTCAGGATCAAGGAATGTAATCGCCGGAGGCAGCGCACCACTTACAACAGCGGTTGCACGTTTATCGAGGCTATTGAGCAAAATAGTCAGCCCTAACGCCGCTGATAGCTCATCGACACTTGGACTAGCACTCACCGTCACCAAGATATTATTGTTTGCCTTGATGCTCTCGACGATCTGTTGTCTGGCACTGCCTTCGTTCATTTTTTGTTCCTGCTTTTTATTTTCGCTAGATTTTAAGCTCACTATACCATAAGCACAAGAATCATGTCAATTATTATTTACAGACGCACTCTCCTCGTGTATGACACTGCCCACAAGCAATTCATTCACCCCTTTACAATCTGTGTCTTTTCCTCTATAATTGCACATTGATTGTATATATAAATCTATAAGATAAAGGAAGTTCAATGCCAATCATTAAATCAGCTATCAAACGTGCTAAACAAACTATCAAACGCCGCGAGCGAAATGTTGGTATTAAGCGCGATATTAAGACGGCAGTCAAAGACTTCCTCACTAAACCAACAAGCGAAGGCCTTAGTGCTGCTCACAGCGAGCTCGACACTGCAGTAAAAAAGAATCTTCTAAAGAAGAACACTGTTGCGCGTCGTAAAAGTCAGCTTGCCAAGGTTGCAAAAGATGCAGGCGTAAAGCTCGCTCCAGCTAAAAAAGCTGCAACCCCTGCGGCAAAGAAACCAGCTGCAAAAGCTGTAAAACCAGCAGCAGAAAAAGCAGCTCCAGCAAAGAAAGCTCCTGTCGCTAAAAAGCCAGCAGCGAAGAAACCAGCTGCAAAAAAGACAACTAAGTAACAGCTCCTCTGTTATTAGTATAAAAATAGCCTGCAAAGTGCAGGCTATTTTTATAGGTAAGAATATTACATATGGGACATATTGTGATTAAACTTCTCAAGAGCATCCGCCACCCGTTGTACATCCAACACGTCGCCATAGTACGCGCGAAAAAGTGTAGCAAAGGCTGGTGGATCGTTTTTCATGAGAATAAACATGCTTCGAACCTGACTGGGGTATGCAGCATCTTTAACAGGGCGACCCCTGTCTACGTCATGAAATTGATACCTTCCAGCATCAGTCGGTGTCACTCGGCCAAGGCTGAGCTTGTTAAGGAGCTCTGTCATACCCTCATTTGCATCAAGCCCCTGATCTCCCGCCCGTAAGCCAACGCGATACATACCACTTACATCTTTTGACTGGGTGGAACTCGCATGGAACAATTCATGTGACGTCACTCCAATCGGATCGTTAGTCGGCGCCGGGCGCGAAATGCTACCGCCAGCCTTTGTCTCTACGCGCAACGTCATCGTCTGATAGTCGCCCAGAGTACCATCACCGGCATCAATCCCACCAATAAGGTGGTCGTACGCACTAAACTTTGCCTCACGTAGCTGAAGCTGTGCACGATTAAGATGTGCCGCCGGAAGATTATACTGCGAAGCAAACTCATTAATAAGACTAGAAGCCCTGCGCTTTGCCTCAACAAGACTACCCTGATGTAATTCTGTCTGATAGTTCTCGGAATATTGAGATCGCTCACTCAAATACCACGCCATAGTAAGTGGGTCTTTTTTACTAAAATCGCTCCAAAGCGCTCGAATACTACCATCCTCTGTTCGACCGTCAACTAACCGATCGAGTCCACCAAACGCCTGTCCATCTGTCGATGTACGCAGATAGCGATCCATTGCATCGTCAAGTTGCCGCGCCCACGGTAGCCCCGCCCTAAGAAATCCGGTCGCATTGACAGTAAAATTCCAGCCTGCACTTGACTGCACCTGTGCGTCTCGGCTCTCGATCGTTTCACGAAAATTGCCATTAGCTTTATTTATACTATCGATCGTATAACGGTCTTGTCCAAGCACCCTATTTATGTCAGCGCCCCGCTCAAATATAAGCCGACCCGCACTCATCACTGCGGTTCGCTCATTTAGCGTAAACTGAGCAACATCTCGCACCTGCGCATCACCCGACCTAAACTCTCGTAAAAGCTCATTGTGATCAGCTGGACGTATGAGTCGCTCAGCAATAATACTCGAGTTACTTTTACCATAAAAATTACCACTACGCGACGACAACACTTCATCTGAATTAGAGATAGGATCTACTGTTGGTCGCTCTTGCGTATTCATGTTATTATTATATCATTTATAACTAATAAAGTCAATGTTTAGCGTGAAAGATACTTCTGTATTATAGAGGTAAATAAGAGCCAGTCGCGCACCTAGCTATTTATAGCTGCCGTTTTTAGTAAGGCGCGCTCAATAAGTAGCCACGAGTCCCCTGCGGTCGTCTTCATAGCTATGTCAGCTTCAGCAAATGCATCAAGAATCACCCGTATATCTTTGCGCGACAACCTTGAGGCGTGTGACGAAAGCTTACCAAGCGCAAATGGATGTGCACCAATATCCTTGGCCACTACCGCACTAGGCTGATCACTTACTGAAAGAGCTGCCAACTGAAATACTTGTCCAGAAAGAAGTCCGAATACCATATATGGATCATCTGTTTGCTCAAGTGTCTGAATCATACGATGCACCGTCTCAGACTGTCCGCGAAGGGCACTCTCAAAAAGGTTGAAGACGTTTTCAGCGGGGCTTGTGGCGATATGCTCTTTAATTGACCCTTCATCGATATTATCAAGCACGGATAACTTTTCCAGCGCATCGAGCAACCGCCATTGATCAACCCCGACTCGCGACACTACCTGCTGAACACTCTTTCTATCTATAGCGACCGCACGCTTAGCCGCTTCTTGCTCGAGCCACTGCATCGCCTTCCCGTCATCTCGCTCTGTCCATGCAGGAAAATCTCGTATCGTCGCAATCTTCTTGAGCGCCTTATATGTCTTTGTGCGCTTGTCGAGTTTCGGTTCAATGAATACAACATCGACATCGTCGCTCACTTTGTCGACCCATCTTTCAAGATCACTCCAGCTTGTCTTATTGTCCGATAATCCCTTTATAATAACGAGGCGCTTATCACTAAAAAGCGTCCCACCCATGAGAATATCTGGAAGCTGGCGAGGTTCAATATCTTGCCCATCAAGACGCTCTGCTTCGCCTGTAAATTGCACTTCAATTTGTCGGAGTGCTTGCGCTACTTCATAGCTATTTTCACCTGCAAGAATAATAATCATTCTCTTTAGTATACGCTACTCTCGGGTGGTTCTACAGGACTTGGCAGGTTGGACAAATATGCGTCCCACGCCCCGCAGCTTTGAATTTTACTATCACATCACCACAGCGCGGGCACTCCAAACCTTCTCGCCGAAACACTCGTGCGAAATCCATATAACTTCCCCGTTTTCCTTCGGCATTGACGTAGTTCTTGTCGGTACTGCCACCCTTTTCGATCGCCAAATTCATCACTGCTCGCAGCTCATGATATAGGGTTATGAATTCAGTCGCCGTAATTGTATCTACGCGCCTGAGAGGGTGAATTTTTGCACCCCACAATGACTCATCAGCATAAATATTACCAACCCCCGCAACAACCGTCTGGTCGAGCAGCGCAGCCTTGATACTCGTCTTTGCTCGACGAGAAAACCTAGCGGCAAATGCCTCTGCAGTAAAGTCAGCCTCAAGCGGTTCTGGGCCAACTTTTTTCATAAAATCAATATTCGGAACTTCAAGTGTCGGCAGTAGTTTCATCCACCCAAATTTTCGCTGGTCATTGAAGTAAAGATGGGCGCCATTTGTAAAACCAAGTGTTACACGCGTTGAACGATCAGGCAGCTTGCCTATAAGGCTTTCGTTCGGATGGCCCGCACCAAATACTGCTTCGCCGCGATAGACAAGCTGTCCTGTCATCTTCAGGTGGATGACGAGTGTATACTGAGTCGAAAGATCGATCATCAGAACCTTTGCGCGACGACGAACATCTATGATTGATGCACCAATTAAAAACCGCTCCACGTCTATCGCAGTATTAGGAAATCCTTTTGACGTATCATGTTTCTCGCTCGTAACCGTAAGTCCGATAATCAATTCGTGCAGACCACGTCGGACTGTCTCAACTTCTGGTAATTCAGGCATATACTTATTGTACTCCGAAACGCTCACTGAGCTCTTTGCGAAGATCGGCGACATCCCGATATAAGACTGCTGACATACCTGCAGCTTCTGCACCACTGAGATTTGGAAGCATATCGTCGATCATCACACATCTGTCTTCCGAAACCCCGAGGAGCATCGATGTATGCTCGTATATTCGTACCTCAGGCTTTGCCATGCCGATATCACCAGAAAGAACTACTACGTCAAATAGATCATCGAGCTCTTCGCTAGAAAACAACGATGACATCGTGCCGCGACCAATATTGCTAAGCATTGCAACTTTATAGCTCTTTCTTAACTGGTGGATATAGTCGGTTAACAGTACATTTTTTACATGAGCGCGCTGCATTATTTCTGTCACCGCGTCAGCTGTCATCGCAAGAATTTCAGCAACCTGATCAATAAATTCACGAGAATCAACAAATCCGTAATCAAAGCTGTGTGATATGTCTTTTAGTTCACGGCGACGATCTTTTGGACATAACTCCATGAGATGATCCAGACTCCCTTGATATAACACCCCAAAGCAGTCAAAGATGATTGCCTCAACTTTCATCACTCTGCCCTATAGTTTTACTTTTCGTGCAAGTGTAGAAAACTCGGGTATTTGCACTTGGAAAAGACGTAAGAGCTGCTGGTTGCTCGCATCGAGTGAACCTTTAGAGCCACTACATGTTGTTGTCCATAGCTTTTTAATTGAATTACTTGCTTGTAGCACTTCGTACTCATAGACGCGTCCTGTCGCACAGAGGCCGCGGCGGTCATTTGTCTCTCCGGTAGGAACGCTGCCCTTCATCATATTTGCTCGATCAAGCGCAAAGACAAACTGCTCATAGGCACGCGTATTGTTCGGAAGGTCTTTTGACTCTACCTGTTCATCGAGATATCCGTTATATATAGTCATATTGCGAGCAGTCGGCGATGCAGTAATCGTATAGCTATGAAAATCTTCGTTCGCAACGATCGGTCCTCGCACTGTCAAACGAACACTTCGATCAATAGCGGTATTTAAAAGAGACTGTTGCCCGACATTCACATCTGGAACTTTCTCCTCACCCGAACCGCCAAAGATACTTCGTCCAAGCGAAATAAGCGCCGCGATAGCCACAACAACGACAATAATAATTAAGATAATTGGGATAAACCGCTGCGGGCCGCTTCTATTCATGGTGTCACTATAGCACTAAAAGCTAATTATGTCAATAAACATAATCGTTATACTATTTTCCTGTACTGCCATAGCCTGCAGTGCCACGATCAGTTACTGCAAGTGCCTCGACAAGCTGCCATGATGCACGCTCATGTCGCGCGATCACCATCTGTGCAATACGCATACCTGGCTCAACAATAAATGGATCCTTACCAAGATTAACTACAAGAACCCCAACCTCGCCACGGTAGTCTGAATCGACGGTCCCAACACCATTAACAACTGTCACACCATGCTTTATGCTCAAACCGCTCCGTGCCCTCACTTGCGCCTCGTAGCCCACCGGTACAGCTACAGCGATGCCTGTAGCAATAATCGCCCGCTCCATCGGCTCCAACACTTTGGGTGCATCAAGGCATGCATGAAGATCCATGCCAGCAGCATGCTCAGTTTGATACCCCGGCAAAATAGCGTCACTGCGTAGTTTTACGATCTCTATATTCATCTAAAGCTCACCCCAATTCTTGCCTGTACTGACGTCAACACGCAGCTTAATACCGAGGTCGGGTGCAATCGTTTCCATCGTCTCTTTCAAGATAGTCGCGACAGCATCGGCATTCTCAGCTGAACACTCAACTAAGATACTATCGTGAATCTGCAAGATCTGCTTACCGAGCTCACCAAGACGCTCATCAACCTTAATCATCGCAAGCTTCATCAGATCAGCTTCTGTACCTTGAATAGGCATATTTGCTGCAGCTCGCTCTGCTCCTTGTCTCACCATAAAGTTACTACTGTTGATATCTGGTGTCGGACGACGACGCCCATGGAATGTCTCTACATAGCCTTCAGTCTTTGCTTTCTGGAGGGTCGTGTCTATCAACTGACGAATTGGCGCTCGCAGTGCAAAGTACTGATCGATAAATCGCTTTGCTTCAGTAAAGTTCATGCCAGTTGCCGCAGAAAGCCCGTGAGGACTCATGCCATATAGCACACCAAAGTTAATCACTTTCGCATCACGCCGTTGAGCCTTTGTCACTGCATCCATAGGTATACCGTACACCTGAGCAGCGGTTTTTGTATGAATATCAACGTCACCATTGAAATCATTGATCAGCTCTGTATCGTTTGCTAAGATCGCCGCAAGTCGCAGCTCGAACTGTGAATAATCTGCACTCACAAATACTTTGTCACCATCCGGAATAAATGCCTCACGAATCCGCCGACCAAGATCTGTTCGCACTGGAATATTCTGAAGATTAGGATTCGTACTACTTAAGCGCCCCGTCGCAGCAACATCTTGATTAAATGTCGTATGGACACGACTATGGTCATCCGCGAGTAGTGGTAGTGTATCAACATACGTATTCTTCAGCTTTGCAAGTTCACGTGTTCGCTCAATTAACTCAATAATCGGATGTAGTCCACGCAACTTATCAAGTTCTTTTTGGCCAGTACTAAAGCCTGTCTTACCTTTTTTGATTCCTGTTGTTGGAAGCTGCAGTTTCGTAAAAAGCACTTCGGAAAGCTGCATCGGACTGGCAATGTTGAACTCGTAACCAACCATGTCGTACATCTGCTGCTGCAATGCGCCATGCTCTTTGCCGAGCTCCTCACTCATGCTCGCAAGGAAGTCCTTATCGATTTTTATTCCTGTTCGCTCCATAGCAAATAAGTGATATGTTAATGGAAAATCAAATTTATGAGCAATCTCAGATAGCCGCGGCGTGTGTGTAAATGCCTCCTCTTGCCAGTCGTAGACTTGCCATAATCCTGCCATCTCTTGAGCTGGCGTCGTCACTTCCTCGCCGACAAGTGCCGCGAGACTTCGGTCACGTCTCAATGGATCAATCAAAAATGCCGCCTGGTGTATATCATGAAGTTCTGCGAACTTTACGAGAACTCCATGATCTGCCAATTGATGATAGAGCAACTTGCTGTCATAGCCAATTACCTTGGCAAGCTCTATAACACGCCAAATACTTCGATCAATCTCAGTGATATTTTTATGCATCACCGTTTGTCGATCGATCGACAGCCATAGCTCGTCATCAACCACCTGAATAACGACTGGTCCATCAATATGAAGCTCACTTGGCCAAGCGACTTCTTTGAGCGTTACGATGCTTGCTGCCTCAAAAAAGAGCGCACCTTGCTCAGGGACTTGTTGCATATGCTTCGGAAGACGACGTACCAATGAACTAAACTCAAGGCGCTTTAGGATATCAGCCACCTTGTCGAGATCCGTATCGTTTACGTCCGCCACATCCCAGTCGAGCTCAACAGGGGCATCGACCCAAATTCGCCCAACTTCTTTACTAATAAAGGCAAGCTCCTTGCCTGCTGCTAGCTTTTTTGCCACAGTCGGCTTGATATCATCAAGATGGTCGTAGATATTCTCGAGAGTCTTGTACTCCTGTAAAAGCTGTACACCCGTCTTCTCACCGATCCCAGGAACCCCAGGGATATTATCAGACGAGTCACCCTTGAGCGATTTGAGGTCAAGAAATTGCTCGACATCAATACCGTACTTCGTTTCAAAATGCTCGACGTCAAACTCCTCAAGATTCGACAAACCATTCTTAAGTGCATAGACTTTTGTCATTGGATTAATGAGCTGGAGTGCATCTAGATCGCTCGTCAAAAGGCACGTTTCAATCCCCCGCTCTCCCGCCTGCTTCGCAAACGCTCCTAAAATATCATCTGCCTCGTAATCATCAAGCTCATAAAATGGCCACCCAAACGCATCGAGTAATTCATGCAAGATAGGAATCTGTGCATAAAAATCATCTGGGGCTGCTTTTCGCCCTGCTTTATATTCTGGGTAAATTTCTCGACGCTTGCGAATGTTTGTCTTTGGCTTATCCCATGCAACCGCGACGTAATCTGGCTCTAATTTTTTGATCAGCTCAATCGCGAGACTCGCAAACCCAAACACACCTCCAGTGGGCGTACCGTCACTCATGCTTAAGTTTGGCATCGCATAGTAGCCTCTATAAAATACCGATTTCCCGTCAATCACCGCCAGTCGTTTTGTCATACTACTAGTATAACTTACTTAGGCATGGTTATTTGCAGGTCTAACCTCTCGTGTTTGCTATAATAAAATGATAATGAATTCCGACTCACCATTCCACATTGCAATCATCCCTGATGGTAACCGACGCTGGGCAAAACAGCACGGCCTAAAAGGTTACAAAGAACTCTACGACCGTGGTGTCGAAGGGCTACTCGGCATCACTCAAGCCGCATTTGACGGTGGCGTGACACATTTATCACTATGGGGCAGCTCGCATGCAAACCTCGCCGACCGATCATCGGATTTTTTTAGTAACATTGACCGCGTATTTCGCGATAATATTCACAGATTTGCCGAACATCCAGTTATTGAACAGTACGATGTGCGCATCAACATTATCGGCGAATGGCGCGACAGTCTAACCCCGAAAACTATCGAGGCTATGGAAAAAGCAATTGCTCAAACCGCTCACAGGAAAACACGCGAACTCACACTACTTATCGACTACAGCGGAAATCGTGAACGAACCGCAGCTGTTCACTCCATCTTAACGGACACCGATAGTGATATTGCTACCGAACAACTACTTCGCTCTCGCTCATGGACAGGACACCTCCCCGACCTTGATCTCATTGTTCGAACCGGCTCTTGGACAGATCCACATAACAGCGCGGGCTTTATGAGTCTTCTCGCCGATGAGACGCAGTTCTCGTTTCCTGAGCTTCTATGGCCTGACTTTACTGGCGAGACGCTCGCGAATATCATTATGGAGTTTAATTCCCGCGAACGCCGTCGCGGAAAATAGCAGCAATCATTTCGTTAGTCTTCGGCGCTCCAATGTCGTCATACCACCCCATACGCCATTTGGTTCATGTGTTTGTAGCGCTCGAGTAAGGCACTCTTGACGCACGATGCACTCTGCGCAAACTTCCTTAGCTGCTTCTTTGGCTGCGTATTTCCTTTTCTTGTTGCTTGAGTTGTCAGAAATATCACCCTCAAAAAATATTTCCGGATCTATATCATCCAGGCGACACTGAGCATATAACTGCCAGTCCGCGCCAAAATATTGTTCGGCTGCACGCTGACCCACAGCTTCAATAGCACTTGAGTACGTAACTGTTTTTTGCTCAATATTCTTCACTAGGCCTTCCTTTGACGAAAGCGAAAGTGGACGTCCTCTATATCCTGTCATGATACCCTTTAGTATACGCCGCTTCTTGCTATACTGTATAGTAATGACTCGCTACTCAAACGTAAAACTACTCGCATTTGTCGGCCTACCTGGATCTGGCATGAGCACCGCAGCAAATTACTTGCGCACAAAACATTTCCCCTCGGTCTACTTTGGAGGTGTCATCCTCCAAGCAATGAATGAGGCTGGACTCGAACACACTGCGGAAAATGAGCGCACTTTCCGCGAGCAGTTTCGTCAAAACAAAGGCACTACTGGCGTCGTTGATGTTATCATACCTCAAATATATGACCTCATTGAAGCGGGCCAGCATTCTATCGTTCTCGACGGACTATATAGTTGGGATGAATATAAAGCATTGAAGAGCGAGTTTCCTCAGTCGCTCACCGTCGTTGCACTCACCGCTCCTCGCATCACTCGTCATCGACGACTTGCTATCCGACCATCACGCCCCCTGACAAATGCCGAGGCCAGTCAGCGAGACTGGTCTGAAATAGAGCAGCTGCAAAAAGGTGGACCCATCGCCATCGCCGACTACTTCCTCGAAAACACAGGAAGTGTTGAAGAATTATACGAAAACGTCGAACAATTACTTGATACAATCAAGTTTCGACTCTAGATAAGTTCGAACCGGTCGCGAAGATGATTATGATACGCCTCAATCGTCGGGAAGTCATTCTCAACAAAGACATCCGCTAAATCTTTTACACCCTTCATATTTAAGGCGCCGTGCGTTGCGTCGCTATCCGGATGCATCTCCCGATACTCAGCCTTTTTGAACTCCTCAAAGCTCACGTGATCCTCTGAGCGACCTCGATTTCCTTGCTGCAAGCGATCGTAACGATGCCGCTGATCAGCATCAACCCATACGATCACCCCACCATGCTGCTTAATGCGCTCCGCTTCTTCTGGGTGGCGAAGGCTAATGATCGCGAGACCATTATAGCTTTCTTTTTCACGTTCATACTGTTCCATGGCCTTTACAGTGAGAATCCCTGTGTCATTCGACTCAACTCGCCATCGCTGACTGAGAGCTGCCAAATTTTCACGCTCAAGCGGTACGCCTGTACGGCGTAGTTCATCACGCAAGATATCACTTGCGCTCACGAGATGATAGTTTTTAGCTTCAGCTAAGAGATGACCTAGTGCATCCTTGCCAGCACCGTTCGTTCCGGCGATACCAATAATTTCAGGAAGTTTCATTACTTCTTATTGTCTCATAGCTATGTATATAGCCCAAGTGTACCTCAACAAAATAACGCCCAAATGGACGTTATTTTGTTATTTAGCTGGTCTACCTATTAACTAAGGTATTCGTGTAGCTTCTTGGCATCTTTGTGCTTACGAAGTTTTGCAAGTGCCTTCGCTTCAATTTGGCGGATTCGCTCACGAGTTACTGCAAACTCCTGTCCAACCTCCTCGAGTGTATGACTTTTACCATTCTCAAGTCCAAATCGCATCTTGATAATTTTCTGTTCGCGATCTGATAGTGTCGACAGAACAGACTGCACCTGCTCCTTGAGAAGTTGACTCGTTGCCGACTCTTCAGGGGTAACACTATCTTCATCTTCGATAAAGTCACCAAGCACGCTCTCTTCGTCATCACCATCTCGACCCACACCAGCATCAAGTGATGTGATATCTTGTTTGATCTTGATCACATACTCCACCTTGTCCGGTTCCATCTCGAGTTCTTTTGCAAGCTCATCGATAGTCGGCTCACGGTTAAGCTCTTGCGTCATACGACGCTGTGTACGAAGCAATTTGTTGATCGTCTCAACCATATGCACAGGAATACGGATCGTTCGCGCCTGATCGGCAATTGCACGAGTGATCGCCTGGCGAATCCACCATGTTGCGTACGTACTAAACTTAAATCCTTTATCCGGATCAAACTTCTCTACCGCACGGAGAAGTCCAGTATTTCCTTCTTGAATAAGATCAAGAAAATCAAGTCCGCGACCACTATAGCGTTTTGCAATACTCACGACAAGACGCATATTTGCTTCCGCCATTTTGTCTTTCGCCTTCTTCTCGCCAGCCACAACGCGCTGCGCAAGTGCAAGTTCTTCCTCGGCATTAAGTAGTGGAATCTTACCAATTTCCCGCAGGTATAGACGAACACTGTCGTCACTTACGTCATCGAAGTATTGTCCATTATTGATGGTGTCTTCGTCAGCTTCTTCTTCATCGATGAGCTCGTCAATTGCTGGCTCTTCGATATCACCGAGCGTCTTTGGGAGTGGGCCGCCACTTCCGTCAATCACTTCATCTTTTTTCGTATCGTCAGTTAAATCGTTATCTGGCACTATCTCTCTCCTCGTATGAGTTGGTTTAGTTGCATAAGTATCTTGTCCGCAAGGTCGTCTTCTCCGCGCTCGCGCGCCGCAGCTTCCTGACGAATAAGATCCTCTTTTGTTTCACTGTTTTGATAGTTTGCTTGTAATGTCCGAATCACTTCCATGGCGGTGGTAATGCGACTATCTTCGCTCCACGCTAAACCATGAACGTCGGGGTTCAGTAGTAACATTGTGACATACTTTTCATAACGCTGCAAGTCAGCCGGTATCGCTTCTACTGTCATTCCAGGGTGCTTAGCGATATACATTGCAACTGCTCGACGATCAAGCCCTGTGAAAATGAGTGGATTGATGTCACGAAGTACGTCCTGGACATACACAT
Source organism: Candidatus Saccharibacteria bacterium GW2011_GWC2_44_17 (assembly GCA_001029695.1). GTDB lineage: Bacteria > Patescibacteriota > Saccharimonadia > Saccharimonadales > Saccharimonadaceae > 2011-GWC2-44-17. The sequence goes on along the minus strand of CP011211.1, from coordinate 754,146 downwards.
CCTTGAGTGCAGTCGCCAGTAATGCGTCCTGACTTTTATCACGTGGTGACATTTCATCAGCATCGTTTTTCTTCGTTGCATGCGCACTCACAGGCTTGAGCTGCTTTTCAGGTTTATCATCGTTTTGCGCCAACTTGCGGCTAACTGTTTCCATAGACACATCGGCAAGCTGTGCAATCTTTTTCATATAATATTCTTGTTCAACCGGATCGCGAAGCGCATGCACTACCGCAAGTGCGGCACTCGTAAATGCTCGCTTGCCGGCAGCAGTCGTCATATCTTCACGCTTGCCGTACTGCTCAAGCACCCAGTCAACCACTGGCTGCGCATCATCTATCGCTTGCTGCCATAGGCGAACATCTTGTTGAATCAATTCGTCAGGATCTTTTGCTGAGTCTGGCAATGAAACAATCTTTAGCTCAACGCCAACTGTCTGCGCGATCGGTATCGCTCTCTCGGTAGCAGCCAGCCCCGCTTTGTCTCCATCAAAGCCAAGTCGTATATTGCCGCTCAGTCTCGCTAGTACCCGTAAGTGATGTTCAGTCATCGCTGTTCCCGCAGTTGCAACAACCTGTGTCACGCCAACCTGATGACTACTGACAACATCGAGGTTACCCTCGACCACAACAGTGTAATCATTCTGTCGTATTGCTTCTTTTGCCTGACTCAGACCAAACACATGACGACCCTTATCATATAGCAAGGTTTGTGGCGTATTGAGGTACTTCGGCGCCTTCGGATCATCTTCTATGATTCGTGCGGTAAAACCAATTACCTGACCAGTTCCATCCATGAGCGGCACCATCATACGTCCACGGAACATATCGCCACCAAATCGATTAACCAACCCCGCCTCTGCAAGCTCACTACCCGAGAATCCTTTACGTGATAGGAACTGCACAAGCGCATCACCGCTCGTTGGTGCGTACCCTATCTGAAAATTTTGAACAATTTCTTTACTAAGGCCACGCTTTTTAAATACATACTCTAACGCATGCTTGTTACTCAGCAGGCTCTGCTGATAATAGCGCGATGCAAGCACATGCGCCTCCAGGAGTCGTTTCTTCTTTTTAGCAATTTCTTGACTACCCTGGCTTTTATAAACACTCAGATCAACGCCAGCTTTGCGCGCCAAGTGCTCGAGTGCCTGACGAAAATCCATTCCTTCGACTTCCATAATAAATGCAAAGATATCACCACCCTTATTGCTCGAGAAGTCGTGCCAGATATGCTTCTCTGGACTTACAAAAAAACTAGGACTTTTTTCAGCACTAAATGGGCTAAGTCCTTTAAAGCTTCTTCCGGCACGTTTGAGTTGTACATATTCACCTATGACATCCTCGATATTAAGACGCGCGCGCACTTCTTCTTTTGCATCTTGCATAGTTTTAGTATATCACTCTTTACCTCTGTTATCGCATATGCTTAAATAAGAGTACTTATGTATCCAAATCAACAGCAACCAGGCAACCAACAAGGCCCACCACCTCAGCCTCAACAGGGCTATCCTCAGCCATCAAACGGCGGATACGGCCCCCAGCCTCAGCAAACATATGAGATCGACTATCTCGATAAAATCGCCCCTCAGCAAGCACCACCAAAATTCTTTAGCGGTGCATTTGGAAAGATTGTCACTGTCCTTATAGTGCTCTTTATCCTCGGAGTGAGTCTCATTATCGCTTTTAGCGGCAACAAAAACACCGCTTCAACAGAGCAAATACAAACGCGCCTCGAAAACACCCTTCGCGTAGCAACAGATTTTCAACCGCGCATCAAAAGTGGCGTACTCAGTGAAAATAACAGCCGGTGGCGTTTGTGGCTCACCGATACAGAAGGCGGAGCAGCTAATCTTCTCGTCCAAGCAGAGGTAAAAAAGACAAAATACGACAAAAAAATGGTCGCAGCCGAAAAGCAATTTCGAGCCGATCTCACCCAAGAACTTGAAGACGCCTACCTAACGGGAACGTTTGATCGTGTGTACGCTCGCAAAATGGGCGCCATCGCAAGCGAACTCTCCACTAGTCTCGAGAAGATGTCGAGAAAAGGCCCAGCAAAAGCATTTAGAGAATACGCCACAGCAGCCAACTCAAACATTGAGCCAATCAAAAAATCATTCCTTGAGTTTGATGAAACTAAAGACTAATCAGCGATAGTTAGCTCACCTGAGACAAGACGATGACTGAGTCGTACCAAATCAAGCACTTCCTGATCAGGCATTTGCCCTGTCAAAAGAATTGTATTCCAGTGTTTTTTACTGAGGTGATATCCTGGCACGACCGTCTCGTACTTTTCCCGAAGCACCTCGGCGAGCTGAGGATCACACTTGAGACTTACGCGAAGAGGCTTCGTATTCTCAGCAACAATCGCAACAATCTTACCATCTGGCTTGTCTCCGTATTTATATACCGCCGATCCCTCACCAAATGGATAATCAAGCCACACCTTCGGCAAGCTAAACAAAAACTCTTCAATATCTTTATGTGTCATACTCTTACTTTTCCTAAATAATACTTTAATTCCATAATACTACCGCGAATATCACCCAGCGCTCTATGCTCTTCTGGTTTTGCAAAGCGCTTTTTATACTTACCTTCCATAACCACCTTCCATGCAGTTACATCGAGCATGCGATAATGCAGCCGCCCATCGAGTCGTGGCCACTCATTGACGATAAATCGTCGGTCTTGATGAATCGAATTACCTGCAAGTAGAACCGGCTTCTCGCCATCAAAATACTCACCTATAAACGCCAGTAGCTCATCCTCAATCACTCGCCCCGAACGGCCCAGTGTAAGGTTTTGTTGGACTAATCCATCGCGTGCCTCGGGATGAGCATCCCAAAACGCCTGCCCTACCTTCAAGCGGCGCTCCACCAATCGCGGCCCCACCTTTACAATGCCTTCATACGTGGCGATCTCATTAAAGTCCCAATCAGTCGCAATTACCGCGACCTCAAGAATTCGATCCTCGATCGGATCAAGACCAGTCATCTCTAGATCCATCCAGAGTATTTTTGCTTTTTTCGTCATACTCCCTATTGTACTACGAAATATCAGGGGTAAACTGTAAACTCAGAGAATTGATACAATACCGCTGATCTGTCGGTACATCAAGCCCCTCACCCTCAAAGACATGCCCAAGATGACTACCGCAGCGCATACATGTCACCTCAGTCCGCTCCATGTCTAAACTATCGTCAGGAGACAGCAGCACTGTTCCGGGGATCGCATCATAAAAACTCGGCCATCCGCAACCCGCATCAAACTTCGTCTCGCTATCAAAAAGTTTTGCACCACACGCACCACAGCTATACGCGCCGTCATCAAAAACACTGTCATACTCACCTGTAAACGCAGGTTCAGTGCCTTTTTCACGCAGCACATGGTACTGCTCGGGCGTCAGTTCGTCTTCCCATTCACTTTCGGTTTTATCCATCGTCATACTCTTATTATACGGCAAAAAATACCGCCATACAGTGGCGGTATTTTTCAGAAAAATTCACTAGAGATTACTCTTTCTTTTTATCGAGGCGATCGAGCTTCAAAATATGAACCAACCAGTAAATGACAAGTGCAGTCGCTAGTAACGTAATTGCCGAAGATACAAACGCACCCCAAGCAAAATCAGCGCTTCGTCCAAATGCCTCAAAGTGCCATACGGCAGCCTGTAAGCCTTCTTGAGAGCCCACAATAAACTGGACGACTGGGTTGATAAAGCCTTCTACAAGCTTCTTGACGGTGTCACCCGCGGCAGTACCGATAGCAAGACCAACCGCAAGGCCAATCACTCCCTGCGTACGGATAAATTCGGCAAACCCGCCAGCATGTTTACTGCCAGCTCCTTTTACCGCTGCTGCCTTTTCCTTCGCTGCCTGCGCACGTGCAGTTGCGTGTGATTTTGCAGCCTGTATTTTGGATTGCTTTTTCTCTGCCATAGGATACTCCTTAGTTATGTTGATTATTTTACTGTATTTTCAAAAAATGTGAAGGAGGAGATCGGTTGAGCTTGTGGTGCGGACAATCATTAATGACTATCCGCACCACAAAATAGCTACGACCAAAGTGGCATTTCAGGGCGTTTCAGCTTCGCATATAAATCTCGTCCTGCATCCATGAACGAAAACCGTCGAACCCGATCATTCTCGATTCGCTCGAAGCAAATGAGACCGTGCTCAACCATGCTCGTAAAAACGGCTTCCATCTGTCTTGGACTGACATCTTCGATTCGTTGACTTACCATAAAGTCAGCACACGACACCACCCTCAGACCTGCGACTTGCTCCGCGCCAATCGCGCGCAGCACCTTAGTGTGTAGATCGTCTTCGCTCACCATTTCTCCTCCATATTGTTCTTCCAGATCCGAGTATCTCTCGAAGATCCGTACTGCGCCGCAGTGTACCTGATGTACAAAAATCTCGCCCTACGAGACGAGATGTTAGGCTGCGGATGAAACCGGAAACTACCTCGCCAAGTGCACGGTAAACAACATGTCACAGAGAATGAATTGTTGTCTCGTTGTACTCATCAATTTCGCTTCCTTAAATAGTATTATATACTATCATTTTACAAAAGCCAATTTATAGCTGCTCAGGAGCGGGTATCCCGAGCAATGTAAGTCCACGCTTAAGCGTCTCGGCGTACGCATGAACTATATATACTCGCTCTGCTTCACGAGCATCACCAACCACCTGTGATTTTTCGTAAAAACGATTAAACACTTGTGACAGTTCATATAGATATGCACAAAGAGTATGCGGCGCAAGTTGATTCATAGCCTGCGTTGCCATATCGCTATACTCGCCAAGCTTAGATACGAGCAAACGTTCTGCCTCACCAAGCTCCACTGGTCGCACGCTCGCTTTAGCTGTCTTTCCCAAAATACTCCTTGCACGCGCATGAGCATACTGCAGATATGGTCCCGAATTTCCTTCGATACTCAACGCCTCATTGATATCGAAAATGATGTCGCTTCCGATACGCACTTTCAAAAATGCATACCGAAGTGCAGCAATAATCACCACATCTTTTACTTCGCCGCGCTCACTTGCCGCCGCATGCAGCTTCTCAAATAACCACTCAATATTGAGTGCTTCACCTGTTCTCGAACTCATCTTGCCAGTCGATAACTTAACTGTGCCCGTTGGTATATTCTTCGTGACTCCACTAAGTTCGGGGAGCGCAAGCTCAGCTGCTTTTATAACAACTTCAAAATACGCCTTTTGTTCATCACCAGTTATGATAAAACTTTTATTCGGATGAAAGTCGCGCTGCTTGAGCTGCATCAACCCTAAGTCACGCGCAGCATATAGCCCTGTACCCCTAGAAGAAACGAATACATTTGTATACAACCCATATTTCTCACCAGGAAATACAATTGCTCCATCACTCTCCTCAAATACCGTTCCGACCTGTGACTTTACAGTCGCCATGCCAAGCGCATCCGCATCACTCTCTACGTAGCGTTTCTCTGCAGCATGACTTCCGAGACGTAGTATCGTCTCATCAATATAAGAAAAACTCCACGCTTTACATGTGTCGTACACGTTTTGCTCAAATACATCGTCGAAGCCAAACGATTGTTTCGTCAAAAACTCAATCGCTTGCTTCGCATCATCGTCATCTTTATATGCTGCCGCACCCTCGACATACATTCGGCTCATAAATGCCGGTCGCTCGCGCACTGGAATAGCGTCAAGCCGTGACATATCGCCATCGACATAGCGAAGAATCGCCCACATACTCTTACCGACATGCAGACCAACATCACCGTGATAACTCACGCGATGCGTCACCGCTCCGCTCGCCTCTAAAAGATTCGCGAGTGTATCTGCCGTAATGCAGTTATAGGCATGCCCAATATGCAGATCCTTAAAAGGATTTGGGTTATTTACCTCTACAACTACAGACTCACCTGACCGACTTTTTTGCGGGTGATGTTCAAGCTCATCAAGCAATGATTGCGTCGAGACAGTCAGATTAATAAATCCCGGCCCAGCGATCGTCACCGCATCAAAATCGCCTGACGCTCGAAGCGAATTAGCAATTTCTTCCGCGATAGCACGTGGGCTTTTCGAGAGTGGCTTTGCAAGCTGGAGCGCTACATTAGAAGCGTAGTCACCAAACTGAGCATCGGGACGTGTGAGTTTAATCTCAACGTCAATATCGAATAGTTCTTTTACAATCTGTGCTAGTTTTGTGTCCATATAGACCCTATTATAACAGAGGTGTAAAAAATGCGTTTGCTACTAACTACAGTTCGTCGAAACTATCGTTAGAAACCGCGTACTCTTGTTCAAGTGCGATACCCATTTCACCTCCAGATACAGGACTAATGCCCTTTATCGTATGGAGCAGGTAGCGAAGCACTCGTGCGTCGTCAGTAAATCCAGTTTGTTCGTTTGTATCATTTGTATTGTGGTGCATATTTGTTTTTATACCTTTACACTACTCACTATAGCACTTATGTATAAAAAAGTCAATACTATGCTATCGTGCCCACGTCCGCCATGGACCATCGGTAACGTCATCTGTGGCGTATCCCCTATAGTTGTTAGTCAGGGAGGCGGAAAGCCCCGTACATGGGTTAGCATAGGCTCCTGTATATGGCTGCACTCCAGTAGAGTTTGTTATCGAATAACCACTTCCGGATTTACTTTTTGCAACAAGCCCAAATATTGACCTATCAGTGGCGGAGTAACAATAATATAGATTACTTTGATCAGTTGGTGCGGCCGAATACGCAGCTTGAGATGCCTTAAACTTTAATACTGGAAGTTGTGTTGCATCAGGATACTGATCATTATTGTCGATCTTATATACTTCAACTTTAGTCTTAAAGTTTTTTAAGTCACTTTGTATAGCTGTATTGTACGCCCTGTTTTGCACTCCATTAAACGCAACGATGGTAATAGCAGCAAGAATACCGATCACAACAATAACAATCAACAACTCGATGATCGTAAAACCACTAGCGCTGCGCGACATCGAGCCATCCCTTCTAGGATGAACGATGTTATTTGCATATCCGAACAGGCGCACCATTGTTGATTTATCTCTCAGTTATCTTTAGTAGCTGAGCTCTAGTATACAGTATTACGCTTATGCCTAGAAGCTAACTTCTGAGCACAGAATCCTCTAAAGAGCGCCTTGCTTTGCCGCTTGGATGAGGCCGACAAACAATGGGTGCGCTCGATCGGGTCGGCTTTTTAGCTCTGGGTGCGCTTGAGTTGCGACAAAGAATCGACTTGCTGGAGCTTCAACGAACTCAACCAATGCACCGTCCGGTGAGGTGCCGCTGATCACAAGTCCTCCTGCGGTTATCTCTGGCGTAAACTTCTGATTTACTTCATAGCGATGTCGGTGTCGCTCCGTGACTGATTCTGCGCCGTAGAGGTCTGCAGCAAGTGAACCAGGCGCAAGCCGCGCATCGTAGTCTCCAAGTCGAAGTGTCCCGCCTGTCGACTCCTTGCCCGCCTGACCTTCCATAATATAAACCACATCACTCACCGTCCCCGCATCAAACTCAGTGCTATGTGCATTCGTAAGACCGCCGCGACGTGCCGATGCCACCACCGCGACCTGAAGTCCCAGACAAATACCCAAATAAGGAGCATCTTCTGCAAGCGCATAGTGGGCCGCAGCGATTTTTCCATTCACACCTCGTTCACCAAAGCCGCCAGGTACCAAGATGCCATCAACTGCCTTGAAGTCCTCATCATCAGCCGTCTCAGCGTTGATCCAGACAATATCCAGCCCCACCTTTTCCTGCCATGCCGCACTCTTAAGTGCCTCAAGCACAGATATATAGGTATCTTCATTGTCCATATATTTCGCGACCAGCCCGATCTTCACCGTCTGAGTATGCTCAGCCTCCTGCGCACGAACAATTGTCTCCCATTTTGAAAGATTCGGTGTCTCCGAGTTGCCCGTAAACTCCGTAAGTACATCATTGATACCGCTCGCAGCGATAGTCAATGGCACCTGAAAGACCGTTTTTGCATTGTGCAGCAACACGACCGCATCTTCATCTACGCCACTAAACTGGCTAATCTTCCGAGCAACATTCCCCGGTGCGATGTCGTCAGTTCGCACGACGACACAGTCAGGTGTGATCCCAAATCCGCGAAGCTCATTCAGTGCATTTTGTGCAGGTTTTGTCTTAAATTCTTTACTTGTCCCAATAAATGGCACGTACACAACATGGACGTACATGCAGTTCTCGCGACCCACACGGCCTGAAAATTCGCGGATCGCCTCAACAAAACTCAACCCCTCATAGTCACCTACCGTACCGCCAATTTCAACGATATGCACCTGGCTGCCATCGGCTGCAAGCTCGATCGCATCCTGAATCGCACCCGTGAGATGCGGCACCAACTGGACCGTTTTACCGCCAAATTTTCCGGCACGCTCATCAGCAATCAACTGCGACAGCAGCTTACCTGATAGTGTAGCGTTTTTCTGCGTCAGCTCAATATCCAAAAAACGCTCATAATGACCAAGGTCAAGATCAGTCTCCGCTCCATCTTTTGTCACAAAACACTCGCCATGTTCCGCAGGATTTAAAAGACCCGCATCTACATTTAGATACGGATCACATTTTTGAATTGACACCGAAATGCCCTTTGCCTGTAAGACAGCGCCAATACTTGCCGCCGTGATGCCCTTTCCTACCCCCGAAAGTACGCCTCCCGTTACAAAAATATATTTCTGTTTTTGATCCATAAGATATCCCTCTCCCATGGGATTTCATTGTAGCATCAAACCAACACACTCCGCCATATCTAGCGGAGTGTGTTGTCTATTTGACGCTATTTACTTAACGACTTTTCAGAATTGTTTCAAAGGCTTGTTGCGATAGCTGGCCAACATTACTGACGCCGAAACTACCGTCTGGCATAACATATGCGTCACCATGCTGCACAAGCTCTGGGCCGACTTTATCAATCAGACTTGACCACTGGTCTTGTGGGATGTTCATCTGTTGGAAAAGGTTATTGAAGCCATCACCTGGGTTTACATAGATATTATTTGGTCCAAAATTCGCCGCGGTCTCTGAAACAGCGCTATGTGCTGAGCCAAAATCAGCTCCAGCCTCAGCACCAGCAGGTACGCTACTTCCGTCAGGCGCTACTGCATGTGCACTATCTCCGCCGAACATACCATCCATATGTGGGACAATGTAGTGTGATACAGTTCCAATCGTCGCACCAGCAACAAAGCTTCCGAGCACTCGAACACCCCGCTTACGTTGCTCATTCTCGATTCGATTATCGAACGCATCCCTTGCCTTAGACTGCATGCCGAGAAAAGCATCTTCATTAGTGTTGCCCTGGTATTGATACGTCAAATCTTCGGCAGTCAATTCAACCATACTATCGCCAGCACCACGTTTCTCACGGCGCTTCGCCTCAAGGCCAGCAGCCATCAGCGTACCTGAAACAAGTGCCGTACCAGCGCCACCCGTCAAAAGACCAGCACCAATCGAGAGCGCGCCACCTATTGCGATCTTACTTGCAAGTCCACGTTTACCGTACCATTTGATAAACTTGCCTATGCGCGTATTCTTGTTGTTATAGTTTTCGAGAATCTCTGTATCGAGCGCTTTTGCTTCAGTGACTGTATGCTCGGCAATAAGCCGGATCTTTTCAATCTTTTCGACAGAACCGTCCATAAGTACATCTTGGTTTTCTAGTATAAATAATTCTCGTGACGCGCTCTGGTAGTCTTCCTGAAGAGCTTTCACGCTTGTCATATCAGACTCTTCACCGCGCCATGCATCGCCAGCAAAAATACGTTTCTCTCGGCGAGCATTAAGTTCGGCAAGCTTTGAGCGAAGACCTTCGAGTCGTTCTGATGCGGCCTTCATCTCGGGGCTAATAGGTGCCGGTGCACTCTGTTCTGGACTTGACTCAACGGGCGCAGGGGCTGGCTCAACAGCTGGTGCTGCTACAGGTTCCGTGCCACCATTTTCATTCATCTCGCGTAATTCACGAAGTGAAAGATCCTTATAAACATAGTTTCCTTCAGTGTCTTTTTGCTCAACAGTGAATTTATCACCAGGCGCAAGTCCAGCAATTTGCCATGATGACGTTTCACCGTCTTCTACTCCAGACACATTTACCATCTTTCCTACAGCAAACTTCTCAAGGAGTTTTTGCGATGGATAATAGTTCGCAAGGATATTCGCCCCACCAGCAATAAGTGCATTGTATTCAGACGCTTTATCGAGCGCCTTACGAACATCACCAAGCGTTTCGTCAGCGCTTTTGCGATCCTCTTCATCGACTGATTTGTCAGGAAGTGTACGATCTGCAAGTTCGGACTGCACCACAAAGTCATGCGCCTCATTGCCAACTGGTTTATCAGCGTAGTCAGACTTAACAATCTCGGCATACTGACCAACCACTGCAATATCGTCTTCTAGTTTTCTAGCGGCAATATTGTCATTTGCTTGAATCTTTTCGTCACGTTCAGCATTTAGCTTTTCAAGAACAGCTGCGATATGTATTTGTGCTGGATCATCTTTTTCACCAGGCTTCGAAGCATTAAGCGCATCTTCATCAAGATTAGTAAGACCATTGTATTTATCGGCGACTGTTTCCATGTGACCGATAAATGCCTGCTCGTAGTCTTTTGTGTCACGAGAAGCATACTCAGCTTCCTGTCGAGCACGAGCCATGAAACGACCCAGCTCATACACGCCATCGACAGTATTAGGCCTGCCCTCGTCACCAACAAGCGGCTTAGCACCCCATCCATCATGAAGTCCGCTATACCCCTGAAGAGCACGCTGTACGGCGAGACCTGCGTCACTAAACGGACGTCCTGCTTCATACTGACGTTTTAGCATCTCTTGCTGGTCGGCTTCAGCTTCTTCGGGAGTACGCCCCAACCGGTCAACTCCTGAAACTGGGTTGACGTTGCTGTTTTTGAGTGATTCTTGACTAACGTGTTTTGTTGCCATAGTGGTGGATATCTATTCGCTTATGTTTTTATGTATAAGCTTATACTACACCAAACTTGCTAAAAAGTCAATACCCTTATGTTATGCGAAGAGAGACTTGGCGCTGTCGCCTTTGTCGTAAAAACGCAGCGGTGATTCACCTCGCAGCCACGCTTCCTGAAGTGGCGCTACAATCTCCCATGATCGCACCACCTCTCCACCCTCAGCAAAAAGACTCTTCTTTGAACGAATCGCATCGACAATAACCTGCTCATAAGCGTCAGGTAAATTAGTTTCTTCGGGATAGTTAAACGTGAGTTCCTGAGTTTCGAAGTCTTGGTCATAACCAGGTTTTTTTGTGACAAGATCAATCTCAATGCCCTCATGCGGTTGAATACGAAATATAAGATAATTGCTTTGTGCACCATTCGTTTTCTTGAAGTGAATACGTACCTCAGTAGCCTTGCGCTCCAGCGCCTTGCCAGTTGTTAACGTCAAGGGCACACCTTGCCAGTTAGGGTCATTCGAGCTTAGGGCGACCGACACAAATGTTTCAACCTGACTATCTGGGTTCTGAACTTCGTCTCTATAGCCGTTATACTGCGCTCGGAGACTCTTTGTGATATCGGCTGGCTGAATACACTGTAGCGCTTTTAGGCGTGCATCTGGGAGCTTATTCCAGTCAAGATCCTCAGGCACTTCAAGAAGCGTCAAAGCAAGAAGCTGAATTAAATGCCCCTGCAGAACATCGCGCAGCGCACCCGCTTGTTCGTAAAAATGAGCACGACCTTCAATATCAATCGACTCAAGTGCGATAACATCGATGCGTTCAATCGCAGTATTATTCCATACATGTGCGAACAATGCATTTCGACCACGAAAACTAAGGATATTTTGAGCCATCTCCTTAGCGAGATAGTGATCAATCCGATACACCTGCGACTCGTCATAGTGACGACCAACATGCTCAATCATATCCTGAGCGGACACAAGGTCAACTCCAAACGGCTTTTCAAGAAGAAGTTTTACATTATCGCTATTTAGACCAGCTTGGCCAAGAAGCTCGACGATCTGCGCGCTACTCGCGGGAGGTACGGAGAGGTAAAAAATTGCCTGTTCATCTTCTTTGAGGTCGATGTATGATTTGAGACCTCGGTAATCATCGGGATTTGCAAGATCCATTGTATACATTGCCGTTGTACCATTTAGTTGTTCATGGTGATCACCGAGTAGCTCGTACTGCTCAACGTGTCGTCGCGACACCCCAATAATTGAAAGATCATCAAAATCACCCGTCCCAATGATACGAGAAAGTGCTGGTAAAAGTTTTCGTGTCGACAGGTCGCCGGTGATGCCAAAGATGATGAGTTTTGTTTTCATAGTCTTTTTAGTATAACATCACTATACTTTATATAGTAGATTATTGTCCTGAAACTGCTCGCTCAAGCTCAATAACTGAGCCCATATGCTTATCGTGAAATTTGATTGCCACGTCTTTTCCAGATAATTTTACAAGCTGATTGTACGTGTGAGAGAGGCCTTTTTCATCAAACGACAAGCTAGTGTGCGCTGCACGAAACTCTCCCAAGCCTCGCAATGTCACAAACTGCGCATGGTCAAACCCCTCAGGATATGGGCTGCCAGGCTTTGGCTGCGGCACTTCTATATACGGAACTGGCCGTTGCCAGCCCGGCACATTTAACGGCTCTCTGAGACTATAGACCGTGATCATGCGCTGATTCACCTCTTCTTCGTGAGATGAAAGTGCGTACGAAGCGAGTAGTTGCTTAAGTTCATCGTAACGCTCATTTGTCTCTACTCGATAGCAGAGTGTGTCACACATTATGATCTCTTTTCGGGCGATGCCCGACTGATCAATAAGTTTATTCGCCTCAGCGACAAACGCTTCGTAATCGCCTAGTATTTCTTTCATATTGCCTCCAACTGCACCGCCACACGGTACACAGCTTCTTCGAGCAACTTAGCTCGTGTTAGTTGATTGTTCGTAAAAAATGGATACGGATCTTTCAGCTTTGAGCCGTATTCTTTTTGAACAAGTATGCCAAGATCTGGGTATTGCGACGGCACCTTGTCGAGCATTTCTCGTGGAAACTCAACATCGAGATCAATACCTATCTTTCGCCCTTGGTTTACTCGCTCAATCATAATCACTGCGCAACCAAAGAGACTATGATTTTTATGCGCAAGGTGTTGACCACTTTCAATCGTAACGAAATAGTCAGCTACCTTGTCAGTCTTTATGAGGTTTTCGTGTCGAATCATCGCACCTTCGTAACTTTCTTCAATGCTCATTGGCTGCTCATCAACCCCAGACTCAACCTTCACCCCTTCTGTCCGTACTCGAATACCAGCTTTGCGTAGTCCGCGACTCACCGCGAGATGCTTGACGGGGCTTTCACTGCTAATACGTACAAGTGGCAGTTTTTCGAAATAACTTGCTACCTCAGCAGTATTGCCGTTGAGAGAAATTGGATGCATACCGCGTATTTCGTCCGCATAACTGACATTAGGCACAGGATGTAGTAAAAAGACTTCAATCCCTTGGGTGTAGGCGTGGGCGATCTCGATCAGCGTATTTCCACCAATATAATTTTCAATTCCATTTTTATCTTCGTTAACAACAAGTATCGCATCGGATGTGTCGATCTTTCGAAAATGTTCATTGATAAATCCCTGTTTTATATCTGCGTTTTTATCAAGGTCATCTCCATACGTGTGAGCCTCAGCAACATTCGGCTTCTCTACCTCGTACCCCATACCTTCAAGCTGCCCCTTCACCTCGGACATCTTTTCGTCAAACTTCATCGAACCACAGATAGTAATTTTCATGCAGACCTTTCAAATAAAAAATGGGCGAACAGCTAGTGTACCCGCCCATTCATTTTATATTTACTCTGTTATTTTTTTGGTCCGTTCACTTCGTAAGAAGTATTGGTACTCTCAAAGAAATTCACAAGCTGCAATGTGTCATTTGCTGCAGCCATCCACTTTGCAGGGTTTGATACTTTGTAGTGCGCCTCAAAACCGAGCTCCTCAAGACGACGATCAGCAAGATACTTTACATACTGATTGATGTAGTCGCTATTAAGGCCGAGGATGCCATTTGGTAGAAGGTCTTTGTTGTAGTCTTCTTCCATCTCAACACCATCGAGAATCATCTGCTTGATCTCAGCAGCAAACTCTTCAGTTTGAAGATCTTCGTTTTCTTCAAGCACTGTCAAAATTAAATTAATACCAAACTTCAGATGGAGAGATTCGTCACGCACAACCCAGTCCATCAAAGAACCAAAGTTACGAAGAAGATTTCGCTGACGGAACGAAAGTGCCACCATGAAACCACTATAGAACCAGATACCTTCGAGGATAATATTGTACGCGATGAGATTTCGGATGAAATCTTTCTTACCTTCAGTCGAAGTAATATCCAACGTCTCTTCGGTCATGCGTTTGATGAACTTTGTTTCAAACGCTTCTTTTCGAGCCATACTTGGCGTCTCTACGTGAGCCGCGTATGCTTGGTCACGATCAATCGGGAATGTCTCAAGCACATACTCAAAACTCATGCAGTGGTTAGCCTCTTCCCACATCTGTTTTGCAAGATAGAGGTGGCACTCTGCAGCATTGACGTACGGGTAAACACCAAACGCAAGCGCCTTATTGACGAGTAGTTCATTTGGATTGAAGTAGCTCATGAGGAACGTCAACGCATGTCGCTCTTCGTCACTCATCTTCTTCCAGTCAGCAAGGTCTTGGCCAAGCTGAATTTCATTTGGAAACCATGTATTTGCTACTGCCTGATCATACAGATCCATCGCCCACTGATAGTGAACTGGCTTAAGTAGTAGTCCGTCTTGTATTCCTGTTCCTAAAATTCCTGCCATTACACAGCCTCCTCAAATTCGTTAGTTGCTAACTCACTACCCTCATAGACTGTCTGCATCACCTCTTCAATCGCAATACGTGCGTCATCAAGTCGAGCAATAGTGCTCTCCGCAAGGGGCGCTTCATTACTGATAATTCCCTCAAGCGCCATAGCGGCTGAAAATAAACTATCGTTAATGTGCACCGCTCTATCTCTTGTCATAAGTTTTTCTTCAACCTCTGGGATCGAAATAGCTAACTGCTCCCCCATGGCTACTGACACCCTTCGCACATCAAGAAGTCTTGCGGATCAATAGGCGCTGCCGCACCACCACTCGACTGAGCATTATCGTCTGCAGTAGCCTGAGCTGCAGCCATTGCAGCATCAATAGCAGATAGTTTTTCTTCAAGTGTCATGTCATCGTTGATGATTGCTGATGCGTTTGCCATAGTATTATTTTCCCCCTATTTTGATTATGTTTCAGTGAATTTTCTTGCTATACCGTTTGCTTTTTTGCGAAGCCAAAGCCTGCTTTTCGCGGACCACCGCTCGCTTCTGCCTTGTTTACCTTGACGGTACTTTGTTCAGCAGTGTGACGTGGTTTAACGTGCAGGTAGTACGTCGTCTTTAGACCTTTTTTCCAAGCACCGCTATAGATTTTTACCATCTCATCGATGTCGCGGGTCTCAAGGTACATATTGCGACTAATCGCTTGATCAACCCATTTCTGAGCACGAGCTGCCACTTCAATAAAGGCAAATGGTGACAACTGGAAGCTTGTCTTGTAAACATCCTTGATATGCTGCGGAATCGCATCGATCTGCTGTACATCACCCTGTAGGCGAAGCACGTCGTCTTTTACATCATCCCAAATACCAAGCTTCTTCAGGTCGTTAACGAGATTGACGTTGATTTCAAGGAACTTTCCATTTAGAGTCGCACGAGAGAAAATCTGAGCAAACTGCGGATCAATCCCTGGGGTTGTCCCGACTACGTGGGCAATATTTGCCGTTGGAGCAATCGCCATAAGCGTTGCGTTACGCATACCCTTCTTTACCTTCTTTCGAAGTACATCCCAGTCGAGGCGCGTCTTTCGAGTTACGTCGACCTTTACTTTACGGTCAGTCGCAAGCTCATCGACAGTATCAATCGGAAGAATACCTTTGCTCCAGCCGCTCCCCTTGAATGTTGGGTAGCTACCGAGCTTTTTAGCAAGATCAGCTGATTGATCGATCGCATGGTAGCTGATAAATTCCGTCAATTGGTCCATGAGATCATATGCTGCTTCAGACTCATAGCTCAAGCCAAGTTTTTCGATAACATCCGTAAAGCCCATAATACCTAATCCAAGCGCACGGTTTTGTGTATTACTATGCATCGCTTCAGGAATTGGTGTATTAGTAATGTCGCAAAGATTATCAAGCTGACGAATAGCACTACGAGTACTTGCCTTGAGGCGATCCCAGTCCCAGGATTTATCTTCCATAAGATGCGCCGAAAGGTTCAAACTAACGAGGTTACAGACGGCGGTATTATCTTTATCCTGAGGAAGTGTAATTTCTGTACAAAGATTTGAAAGATGAATCGTGCTCGTATTGTTGTTGAGTGCACGAACATTGATCGTATCTTTCCATGTGATCCATGGATGGCTTGTCGCCTGGAGTACAGTAAGGATCTGACGGAACTGTTCGCGAGCACTGATCTTTGAGAAATCACGCATCTCGCCCTTTTCTGCCATCTTTATATATTCAGCATAGCGCTTACTAAACTCAGCGCCGTATAGCTCTGGAAGATCAGACACTTCTGCCGGGTCAAACATGTACCAGTCCTGGTCTTTTTCGACACGCTTCATAAACTCATCGCTGACAAAGACTGCCGTATTTGCAAGTCGAGTACGAAGGTATGGGTCACCAGAGTTTTGTTTTAGGTCGAGGAATTGAGGAAAGTTAAGGTGCCAGTTTTCCATATATAGAGCAGCTGCGCCAGCTTTTTTGCCCTTACGAGATACAGCAAACAGCGCCGTGTCGATCATCTTCATGAACGGGATAGGTCCAGTTGATTCCGTATTAGTCGTCTTTACAGGACTACCTGCGGCACGAAGTTTATTCAGGCTAATTCCAATACCACCCGTACCCTTAGCGATCCACATCACATCACGAACACCTTTAGCGATCGATTCCATGTCATCCTGAATCTCAATCAAGAAACAGTTTGATAGTTGAGGGAATGAACCACCAGCGTTGATGCGAGTCGATCCACCAGGAGAGTAGTCAAGATTTGCCATGTGTTCGTAAAAATCGATTGCTGCAGCCGTTGGATCTTCTTCGTTAAAGCTAAGTCCCATCGCAATTCGCATGTTTGTATACTGTGGCACTTCGATCGTATCGCCACTTTGATTGCGAAGACCATAGCGGTTTTTGCTCGTCACGACACCTAGATATTTTGATAGATTGTCTTTTGTTGGGTCGATTGTCTTTGCAAGCTTTTTAAGATCAAAAACCTTACTGCTCATACGTTCATCAAGTAGGCCATCTTTAATACCCTGCTTCAAGTAGTCTGCAAATTTTGTCTCATGAAGTTTTTTGAGTTCAGCAGCATCTTTATATTGTCCTAGGATGTTTTTATAAACATTCTTGAGCATTAGACGAGCGGCGATTTTATCGAAATCAGGGTCGTCTTTAACGTTTTGAAGTGCAGCGTGCATGACTGATTCATCGAGCTGCTGCGTCGTGATTCCATCAAATAATGTCAATCGTACCTCTGATGCAACTTGAACAACTTTTTGAATCTGGTCGGGCAAGCCCTCACTCGCCTCGACGAGTGCCAGGTTGATCTTGTTGGCGTCAAATGGTTCGCGGGTGCCGTCGCGTTTTACCACGTGAATTTCGCTCATAGTTCCCCCTATGGAAATATATAATGTTATTTTTGTTCACATTATTTTTTGAATTACCTCTCAAAATAATTCAAATGGTGCAAGAAAATACCGACTAAGCGGCTCTACCTCTCCTCTTGCTAAATGTGTGTTTTTGTTGAACTCCTACATATGTAGTGTCTGTATAGAACTATAGACCCTAGATATATGGTTTTCAAGCTTTTTAGTGTTTTTTACAACTCTGATATATAAACAAAAGCAGAATAACACCTTATAGTGTGTTGTTTCTTATTTACAACGCTATATATAGCGTTTAGCTTTCATCGATACATGCCTGCTGAAATCGCTCAGCGGGTGCAAAATTATCACTATATGACACCCCTTTAGGAAGCGACAACGTATTGGCGCCAGTCCACTGCACCGGCTGCTGACTATACGCAACGACCATATTCGCCCGCACTGTCTGTTTCTTGTCCTCACTATAGGTTACTTGCGGAAGGTGACGGCGGTACGGTACATCAAGAGCTTGTAGAAGTTCTCTACACGCACCTTGCTGACCCGCGATCATATTTACCCCTACAACCCCATTCACTGTCAGTAATCGGTTGATCGCTTCGCCGTACTCTCTCGTCATTAGACTAAACGGTACACTCGTATCATTATAAATATCAACAATAACAACATCGTAGCGCTTTGAAGACTCATTGATAAATGATCGAGCATCAGCAAAGTGAAGCGTAACGTTTGAAGGACTTTTGTATTCAAAATACTTCTTCGCGATAGATTCGAGCGTAGGGTCAATCTCTACAACATCAATCATCGACGACGGATACTTATTGGCAAGGTATTGAGGCAAGGTAAATGTTCCGCCACCAAGTATAAGGATATTCTGCTTATTTGGTGCTGCCTCGACAAGCTGCGCAAGCTGCTTCGTATACCAAAACAGTAGTTTATCAGGTTGATTCACATAAATTCCTGACTGTATGCCCGTCGGACCCGAAGCAATCCCACGCGTCGATTGAGGTTCCGACGGATCCCAATCCTCATATATAACGTAGTGGGCACTTGGAGTATCTATATGCAGCCCTGCAGCCACCTGCACAGGAAGTCCGACAGCAACGACAATCACAAATGAAGCCCCTACTCGCCACATCCACCGCCAATTAGGTATCAACAGCCAGCTACAAACAAGAAGCATCAATGCGACAATACCAAGCGTTTCACGCGATCCTATATACCCGAACAACACAAAACCAGTGAGGAAAGTACCGACAATTCCTCCAATTGAATTCAAAGAGCTCAGATTTGCGATTGAACTGCCTGTTGAGTCCAGTGAGGTAACTGCAAACTTCGCAAGATACGGACTAAGCACCCCTAGGAGAAAACTCGTTGGTGCGAATAAGATAAGCGAGGCAAGCATACCCTGCAGACGTGCATCATCAGCTGCGCCTACCACCCACTCTAAAATACTCACATAACTCAGCAGGACAAAGACAACACTGACGCATGCAAAAAAGCAGAGTATGACAACGTCTGCAGGTTTTTTGCGAGCATCCGCAATACGACCTCCGCTCCAATACCCTATACTGAGTGCAGCAATAATCACTCCGATAACACTCGTCCATACATACGTAGAACTCCCAATACTTGGCGCCAAGATGCGCGCAGCAGCAAGCTCAAACATCATAAGCACCGCACCGCTCACAAAAGCAATAAACTCTAGTTTTCCAAATCGAACCATATGCTTTTTCACTACTCTTTAGTGTATCAGATCGAAATACAGCACCCAGCGCTCAAAAAATACCAACCAAATAAAAAAGACATCTCTCATTGGATATCTTTTTTATTTGGCGGAGAGAACAGGATTCGAACCTGCGGTACCATTGCTGGCACACACGCTTTCCAAGCGTGCGCCTTCAACCACTCGGCCACCTCTCCGTACGTCTACTATTGTCTAGCAAACTTATGCGCTCCATGAGTCAAGCGTGCGTCTATCGCTCCACTTTGTTCCGCTCCTCCGCTTGCTCATTGCCTTGAAAGTGAACTTTCAGACAATTTCACTGCGCTTCGCCAACCACTCGGCCACCTCTCCATGTCGCCTTTTCATTTTAACAAACATTTAAATACTATACTTTAACAACAGTTGTACAATTCACGCCACACTAGCTGTTGCGATTTTCTACTGTTTCTCTCTATAATAGATAGTTAATGAAAACAAACCCCGATGCACCAGTAATTGCTCTGCGTGGCCTGAAAAAGCGCTATGGCATTGGAGACGCCGAACACACAGTCCTTGACGGGGTAGATCTTGTCATTGAAAAGGGTGAATTTATCGCAATCATGGGCCCGAGTGGATGTGGAAAAACAACACTGCTGAATATCCTCGGACTACTTGACCGTGCTGATGATGGCGATTATTTTCTCGCAGATCGCTCAGTAGAATCACTTAGTGCACGGCGACACGCCAATATTCGCAGCGAGCAAATTGGATTTGTATTCCAAAACTTCAATCTTGTCCCTCGACTTAATGTCATCGAAAATGTCGCACTTCCCCTCACCTACAAGGGTATTCGAAAAACCAAGCGACTCCAGCTTGCAAGCAAAATGCTTCAGACGTTTCATCTATCCGAACGCGAATACTACATGCCATGGCAGCTCTCGGGCGGCCAGACTCAGCGCGTAGCGATCGCTCGAGCACTCGTTAATAGCCCTTCGATCGTCCTTGCCGACGAACCAACGGGCAATCTCGATAGCAAAGCCAGTCACGTCATCATGGAAGAACTATCCGACATTCATAAGCGTGGCAATACGATTATCATGGTTACACACAACCCTTCACTCACTACATACGCGAGTCGTGTCATCACCATGCTCGATGGCAAGATCGACAGCGATACAAAAACTCTCCAACCAACAGTGAAAGTCGACACCACAAAAAAGCGACTCGACACCCACGCAGCAGAGGCTCCTAAAGAAAAGACTCTTAGGTCAAGACGCCCGGCAAAGAGAAAAACAATTAAAAAAGGAGCCTCAAAGTAATCTATGCGTCTTCTTGTCCTCAACCATATCCAAAACGCCTATGATTCACTTCGAAGTACTCGTATGCGCACAAATCTCACAATGCTCGGTGTCACTATCGGTGTTGCGAGCATCACACTTATCCTTTCACTGAGCGGTGGAGCAACAAAGGTCATCACAGACCAAGTCGACGAGCTAGGTGGCAATATCGCCGTCGTTCGCCCAGGAGACGTCCCGCAAACGACCCGTCTCGACAACATCGCCAGTCCAATGAACCATTCTTACGCGACAAGCAGCCTCACTGAGCGAGACATGAAAGCTATCCGCCTCGTACCTGGAGTTGAAGCCGTTGCGCCGGTTATGCTTGTCGGCGGCAATGTCGCCGCTGGCAACAATAGCTCCTCAAACACCCCTATTGTTGCGACAACTCCCGACCTTATCTCTATTAGTAATCTCACCGTAAAAGATGGTCAATTCATCGATAGCGTCACCAATCGAGATACAGCGGTTATTGGCGCACAACTATCGGTTGACCTCTTTGGTACAGACCAGTCTATCGGCCAAAACTTCAAGATTCGTGGCCAAGATTTTACCGTAATCGGTGTACTCAAACGAGCCAACAAACCTATCAACTACAACAACATCGACTTTGACCATGCCGCAATCGTCAGCCTTGAAAGTGGCAAAAGCTTCAACCAAGGTGTTGCCCAAATTCAACAGATCGATATTAAAGCCACAGACCAAAACAGCCTCCCGTCTGTCGTTGAGGGTACTAAAAAAGCACTTGGAGCAGCTCATAAAAACGAGCATGATTTTAGCGTACTATCCGGAGACGACCTCTCTCGACCAACCAGTCAACTCTTCTTCGCCGTTGCTGCAGCCATGACCGCCGTCGCTGCTATCTCACTTATCGTTGGCGGTATCGGTATTATGAATATCATGCTTGTCACTGTTGCTGAGCGTACTCGAGAGATCGGTATACGAAAAGCACTTGGAGCAAGCAATGGACATATCACTGCTCAATTCCTCATCGAATCACTTGCGATAGGCATCGGCGGCGGCTTATTTGGCTATATAGCAGGCTATCTTCTCGCCTTTATCGTGAGCCGTTCAGTCCTCACCTTTGATCCACTCTTTAGCTGGCAAATCGCCGGACTCGCCATCGGCACCTCCGTTGTCGTAGGTATTCTTTTTGGCCTCTACCCAGCGATACGGGCGTCACGAAAAGACCCTATCGAAGCACTTCGGCAATATCACTAATATTGCCTTATTATGTCAATTGTGATATAATAAAAAGATACACTAATGGAAATCCCGTTGGTGTCGTAGCGAAGGAGCTCGACATGCTTGGCACAGGCGAGACAGTAACGGACGTCATGAACACTCTACGAAACGAGGAGCATCCTCGATGTGAACTTTCGATAGTCGAAATAACACACGACAAGGTAACACGCCGTAGTACCACTACTGTTGCTCTTCGAGAAGAGATCACAAAGTTCAGTGAGCTGCTCAAGTTCATTGCAGCAGCTCCGGATGGATCCACCATTCGTAGTCAGTGGGCTTACGGCGATGGTGTTATGGTAGTACTGACCATCCGAAAAGAGAGCATTATCTGCTCATCGAAGGAGAAGACGCCCACCGTGACGGTGGCGTTCTCGGGTGAAAATATCACCATCCACAGCAACAGCAAAAAGCACACGTTCAACGAAGTGTTGTGGCTCTATGCATTCAGTACAAGGAAAGTCGAACTGCCAGAGCAGATCATCAAATTCATCGAAGAATATCTGCCAAAAGTATGACCTCGACTTAGCCCTTCGCTCAAAGACCCCTATGCACATCACGTGCATAGGGGTCATTTCATTTTCCAAAGATTATAGATTAGTCATTAAGTTCTTTTTTGAACTTCTCAATCAACACAACAGGTACTGGATCGACATTGTTTAGTATCGCCACGTAGATACTCACAAAGTCTGCGAGTACACATCCCCAAAGTAACTGCTCGAGCGGGGTTTCACCCTGCAGATGAACCGAGGTTGCTTTTGGCCGCATACCACTCAGGAGTCGATCGCTCACCTCAAATCGTTTCAAGATTCGTGGATGCTCAAAGCTACTAATGATATCAAACACTGCAAACGGCTTTTCGATAGGATGTGATGTCCAGCCAATGAACTCGTTGTGGTTCACCTCTGGGTATTCATTCCAGGTAGCAACATTTTTGGCGTTTTCATTCCAACTAATCTTCCATTTGTACGCCACAGGAGCCGTCAGTGTACCACCGTAAAACACAGGAGTCTTTCCAACAGCTAGAAGTGCAAGTTGCTTAGCCTGATTTCGCTCCGTCCCAACAGCTGGTAGCCACTTTTCCGTTGCTTCGCGAAGCCACTCCGAAGCATAGGCCACTTCATCGAGGGTAGAAATAGGAACGATTCCAAAGTTCACCAACAGCGCTACAAGCCCACGGAGGTTATAGATCATCGCCATACGCGGCTGCAAATCTGCTGGCAGTGCAACATGTGCAATCGACTGATGCTTCGCTACATCAAGCAAATGTCCACCCGCCGCTATCACAGCTACCTGAGAAAACGTATCACGCGCCTCATGGAGACAGTTAACCGTCTCCTCCGTATTGCCCGAATAGCTACTCGCAATCACAAGCGTACTACTATCGACATAGCCAGGGAGATCATATGATCGCACTATCTCAAACGGAACTTCCATCCGTCCGCCGAGCCAAGACTTGACGATTCCAGCAGCGAGCGCTGAACCACCCATACCCGCGACGACAACTTTCGTCAGTGGTCGCCCATCATGGGCAGCATCTTCCACTCCTATTTCATAGTTTGCTTGTTTCCACTGCTCTGCAGCGACGGTTAGCGCTCCATGCGGATCGCGTTGTTTCAATACATTGCTATCATCAAGCATGCAGCCCCCTTTTATATAACTTGCGAATAATTCTCCTACTATGATACACTTTTTAGTAAAGAAGCATAAGTATAATTATTAGAGGTGGGCGATGAATACTCAAACAACTGGTCAGCAAGATGACGATCAAGAGCTAGCAAAAGTACTTGCTGGCGTAAACCAACAGCTTTCAGGCGCACAACCAGGCACTGATCTTTCGTTTGAAGAAACAGGCGCAGCTACAGCAGCTGCTCCCGCAGCAGCTCCTCTTACGCCACCTTCGTTACCAGTGCCCGACCTCGCAGCGCCAGCAGCTCCTGCACCATCAGAGCCAGCTCCGCACGCATCATCACTTCACACCGATAGCTCACTCGAAGGTATCAAAAAAGATGCCCTCAACGAACTTCGCCCGCTCGTCGACAAACTCAATGTCTCTGCTGAAGAAAAGTTCGACACATACCTCTTACTTCTTCGCTCGACTGACGATACGGCTCTTATCGGACCTGCTCACGATGCAGCCAAGTCAATCACTGACGAAGCGCGCCGCGCTCAAGCACTGCTCGATATCATCAAAGAGATCGATTACCTTTCTGCAGAAAAAACCGCAGCTTAAATACCGCTGCCTTTCCCAACAAAATACCCCCGCTATCATAGCGGGGGTATTTTTGCCGTTTATTCAATTACTTTTTGTCAGTTGACTTTGTAATTGTCGGCTGTGATTGTGCGTCATGGAGAACATCTTGTAGTTCACGACGGCTCTTGAAGTAGTAGACAACTCCGATAGTGATAGCTGCGATACCGATAAGTCCGGCAATCACTTCTGCAGGTCCAGTAGTTGGAAGTTCAGAAGCTGGAGTAACTGGAGTACATCGTGCATCACCGACTGGAACACCTGGCTTACACTCGGCTACCTTACAGTTCTCACCTGGGATAGTTACCTTAGCTGTATCTTGCTTATTACCATTGTTTGTCTCGGCTGCTGCAGTGTTTGTAAGAATATCACAAGTCTTTGCATCAACTGTTGCCGTAAAGACGAGGAAGGCATTTGCACCAGGAGCGTAGTTACCAATGTTTACTCCACCAGCGTTGATACCATCTTCGATTGTTTTGCCGCTAGGGTTGTTTGCGTTCTGAATCTTAGTCGAACCAGCTACATAGCTTAGTCCTTTTGGTAGTACATCCTTTAGGACGACATTTTTCTGTTCAGTTGTACCTGTATTCTTGTATGAAAGTCGGTAGTCTACTTTTGTACCTGATTTTACAGATACGTTATCTGACCAATCTTTTGTACTGTTTACTCGTACATCTTTAGCGAATGTAAATGCAGGCTGGTCGGCAACAAATCGGAAAACGATATAGCCAGAATATTGGTCACAACCTGG
Organism: Candidatus Saccharibacteria bacterium GW2011_GWC2_44_17; assembly: GCA_001029695.1. Classification (GTDB taxonomy): domain Bacteria; phylum Patescibacteriota; class Saccharimonadia; order Saccharimonadales; family Saccharimonadaceae; genus 2011-GWC2-44-17. Next base: position 729,146 of record CP011211.1, on the reverse strand, counting down.
AAGTTTACCGTCAAGCGCACTGTATCCAAGTTTAATACCGGTCGCGCTAAAGATTGCGCTATCACCAAGTGATTGACCGTTTACAGCACCGTTACTTGCGATCTTTGCTGAGCCAGGGATATAACGAAGTGCAATATCAGTGGTCGATGGATTCTTAAACGTAATGTGGTCATAGACAGATGTCGGGTTTGCGTTTGACGCACCTACATATGCCATAGCTTTAGTGTCGGTGTTGTTTGCTTTTACAAGTGCTGGCATTTCTGCTCGAGCAAATGCGTTTTGTGCAATACCTTTACCACTTTCGTTGAGACTTGTCTTAGCATTGTTATGGTAGAAGATCAAGGCTTCGTATTCTTTACCAGCAACAAGTGTTGCGTCATCACCGTACGATTGGTTTGAAGCGATATCACGAACACGGAAGAAGTTTCGCTCGTCACCATACTTAGGGTTGTTTGTAATCGAGTTGAACGTGACGTAGTCTGCAGGATTCTCCTGAGTAAACGTCGTTCGGTTCGGCCCCCAAGCAAGTGCTGCTGTAGAGAGAACGATTGTCGTTAGGAGCATTATTGATGCTGCTGCGATATACTTTGGGCTAGCTTTACGAGTGATTGTGTTGATGAATGTACGCATTATAGTTCCTTTCTTATCTTACTGTTTAGAGGCCACTTTGGACTTCGGTGTTATTTGTTGCTGGTGTATCTGGACCTTGTACTGTATTTCCGCCGGCATTACCACCTATGTCTAATGATGGTTTGGTTCCTTCTGTAATTTGACCGCCAGTTTCTGTATTAGGAGTATTCGTAATTATGTCAATGATCGGAGCTTGGGTTTGACCGCCGCCGATATCTCGACCCGGATCAGTTGTAACGACTGTTTCAACCGGTACCGGCTCAGGCATAAACTCTCCTGGACCCATCGGTGCTACCCATTCATTTGCTGGATACGCATTACCCTTTTGTTCACCTGGAGGGGTTACCGGTGGAGTAACGGGTGGGTTTACTGGAGGCGTTACTGGGGGTGGTGTTGTTGGTGGAGTGGTTGTAGGTGGTGTCGTTGTTGGTGGAGGGGTTACCTCTTTTGGAGGAGGTCCATTGCCAGTAGGTGTTTCTGGAGTGTAGCTTGTGGTTGGCTGCTCGTAGTAATTAGTTACTGGAGCTGGGCCTGATCCTTGTGGTGTTTCTACAACTTGCTGTACAACAGGCTGTGCGACATCCCATCGGCGCTGACCACCACACTCTGTGTTAAGTTCGAGCTTCTGGCGATTACCGTTGGCGTCTGTGTATTCGATCACGATAACGCGCTGGTTGCCATGGTTTACATTGTTATCTTTAGCGATAACACCGTCACCGTTGTTATCAACTTCGTATAGACTGCCGTAATTACCATCTTTCCATACTTCAGTGATCTTTGTGTCAGGAGCGCTCATAAGTCCCATCGCACGGTCATACTGTAGTTTGTAGTAGTCAGGATTATTCTTTAGGTGTTCACCAAGGCTATTGATACCTTCGTCGTTGTCGGCAAATGTAGGATCGAGGTTGATTCCAGTCATGATTGTCGCAAATTGCTCAGGAGATTCTTTCCAACGATTTTGTGTCAATTCACCAAACCCAGCTGGCTGACCTGGCTTATCAAGGTCACTACCAAGAAGTGGCGCACCGAAATCATGAGGTCGTAGTTTGTCACCTCCAAAGAATGGGTCTTCTGCCATATTATAGTGAATGCCGTTCGCAAGTGAATCTTTGTATTCTTGCTGCTTTCCTAGATAAAATTCTTCGAATGTATTAGGCGTTGTCGTTGACTGTGAGCCAGCAAGATTGATGTCGCTTCCACCGCCAGAATGATGCATCTCATCAAGTCCCCAGCCGCCAAGGTGCATGCCGCGTGCCGCAAGACTAGCCGTTGCAAGCGCTGCAAACCCAAGTGCAACTTTTGTACCACGACTATTAACACGCTTGTTAAACTGCTCGTCCGTTTCATTTTCTTTTTGAGTAGGACCAAGTCGCATCTTGACAAGAGTCCAGTTAATCGGAGCGATTGTCTTATTCCAAATACGACGGAAGCGACCAAGTGGCTGCGCATCAGCATCTGCCTGTACGTCTTCCACTTCACGAACTTCAGGGACACGAGGAGCAGGCTCACCAGGCGCTGCTTCTGCCTCTGCAGCGGCAGGAGCGATTTCAGGAGCGGCAGCTGCAGGAGTTTGGGGAGTTTCTTGGATGTCCGCCATACCTTCAAACTCGGCGAGCATATCTACATCCCTCTTGACTGTATCCATATAAAGGATCGCTTGCTGGTCGGTCCAGCCGTTTAAAACGCCTTTTCCAAATTTAGCAGCTAATTTCTTTCGTGCTGCGTCTGCTTCTTCTGTAAACTGCTCTTTAGTTTGTGGACCAAATGATGGAATGTTTGGGTTGCTCATGGTGGTGGTTCCTATTGCTATCCTTTGTTATTGATCTGCTTGGTATCAAGCTTATGTATTCATACTAGCATAAACAGTATATATTGTCAATGCTTATAGACGATATTTTACAAATAAACAACTTTAGTTTAATAAAAATAACCCACTCGATGTGAATGGGTTATTTTAGATAAGATGTTAATCTCAATACTAAGGATTTTCAGGAGGTCGAATGTTGAAATTTTTATCCACCGTCGGCTCTCGAGGCTCGACTGAATCCATAGGATGGTCTCCAGGCCTACTGATGACCGGTTCTTCGAACATCTGTTCCGTTTTTGGTGGTCCAACCTCAGGCCCTGTACCCAAGGGAATTCTCAATTCATCGTTGTCATAAATAGGCTTCTGGACAATGCCTCTCTGCTCTGGAATAGGTGGTGTCTCAGGCGGGATGGTTATATAACCGCTATTAGGTAGCTCATATGTTTCTGGGCCAGCAGGAGTAACACGCACTTCAGGTGGCGTTTCTGGAAACTGTTCGAGTTGCATCGGTGTAGTAGCTTCGTTCATTGGCTGCGAAACCTCAGGCTTATCAACCGATTGCATCTCGCTAGTAACATGGCCCGCGCCAAATGATGCACCTGCAACCGCTACTACAGCAGTACTCTTAAATAGATTCTTGCGAATCTTTTGCCAAAATGAGGGAGACTTTTCCTCAGAATTCACTTCGGCAGCAGAATTTACTGTATCGACAGACTCCACTGGTTGAGCTGAGCCAGCTTCAATATTTTGCCACCAAGACGAAGGAGTATCCTCAACAGCAGGGCTTGTTTGTTCGATTTGCTGTCCATGTTCATCCTCATTGCTATCGGGAGCTTCAGTAATTTCTCGAGGTAGTTTTTCTTGATTCATATTGTTAAGGTGCCTTGTTTGTTTTTGTTGGTTGTATGGTTTTTATACTAGCGTATTTAGCTGTTTTTGTCAATAGTTCTTACGCTTCTACCTCTGTAAAAATGAAATTCCCCCGCACTTGCATGCGGGGGTATGTTCTGTTTCAAATCACTGTCGGATAGTGTGCGGGATATAGGTAAATCTGACCGAAAGGTCATTAAGATCGACAAACTCCACAGGTTCTCGCGGCCGCATAAAATGGATACCCGAAGGATTCGGCTCGACGATAGGCTCGAAGCGCCTAGCATGACCGCGTGAATCTGTCAGCTGTCGTAGATGAGCGTAGCCCTCTCCCTGCGACATGATGACTGGACAGCCAATCGTTATCTCGCCCTGTCGAACAGGTGCGGCACGAATCGCAATGATGAGAGCACTACCCTCCTCGTTGACCGTTTCTAGATACACTATTGAATGCTGGAGCGTGGGGAACAAAAGCCCCACCCGTGGACGTACCGCGCCGGGACGAACTGTCTCTGCTGTATAGTTTTTCACCGTTACCACTTCCTCACACTTTTGATGTCAGAACAAAACATATAATACATATAGAAACATAAATTGTCAAATAAAATACCACCCATGCAGGGTGGTATTTTATAAAGACGTAAGCGTCCTCTAGAAGCCCATGCCACCAGGCATGCCGCCGCCAGCAGGAGCTGGAGCTTCTTTTTCTGGAATATCGACAACGAGCGCTCCCATTGTCGCAGCAGTTGATGCGATCGAAACTGCGTTTTGCACAGCTTCTTTCGTTACGCGTGCTGGATCGATAACACCAGCCTTCTTTACGTCAACGAGCCCCTTTTCTGGCGCATTCACATCGATACCAAAGCCAATCTTGCCTGCTTCTACTTGCGCAAGAAGTGCTTCACTATTGAGGCCGGCATTTGCGGTAATCTGAAGGAATGGCGCACGAAGTGCGTTTTTGAGGATCTGACGACCAGCACTAATACTGTCGGCGCCGTCGGCTTTGATCGTTGCAGAAAGGTTTACAAGCGTCACACCACCTCCGGCAACAATTCCCTCTGCAAGCGCTGCTTTTGTCGCCGCAACAGCATCATCTACACGGAATTTCTTTTCATCGATCTCAGTCTCGGTAGCGCCACCGACCTTAATGACAGCAACTTTTCCACTAAGCGCTGCAGCACGTTTTTCGTACTGTTCTTTATCGTACTCACTCGAAGCATTGTCAGCTTGTGCAACAATTTGCGTGATACGTGCTTTAACGTCAGCTGCTTTGCCCGCACCTTCGATAATTGTGGTGTCGTCTTTGCCGACGATGACCTTGCGTGCGTTTCCAATTACCTCTAGTCCTACGTTTTCAAACGTCAAACCCTGATCTTCGGAAATCACTGTCGCACCTGTCAGTACAGCAATGTCTTGAAGGATTTCTTTTCGGCGATCACCAAATGCTGGTGCTTTTACTGCTACAGTATTTAGCACACCCTTGAGCTTGTTGAGCACCAAGATGCTCAATACTTCACCCTCTACTTCGTCGGCGATGAGCACAACTTCTTTTTTGCCTGCCTGGGCAAGCTTTTCGATAATCGGAAGGAATTCCTGTACGCTCGAAACTTTCTTGTCTGTAATAACTACCGCAGGCTTTTCGTACACTGCTTCTTGACGACCAGCGTCAGTCACGAAGAATGGACTCACCCAGCCACGGTCAAGATTGAAACCTTCAACAACTTCAGCCTCAAGCTCAAGTCCCTGCCCAGCCTCTACGGTAACAACGCCGTCTTTGCCGACTTTTTCGATCACACCAGCGATAAGCTCGCCGATCTCACGACTCCCCGCAGAGATTGTCGCAACCTCTGCCACGCGTCCCTTTTTACCTTCAATGCTCTCAGCAAGCTTATCGAGCTGCTTGACGACATCAGCGCCAGCCTCTTCGATACCTTTGCGAAGCTCTTGTGGATTGTGGCCAGCCGCAATCAAACGATTTGCTTCTTTGAGAATGTTGTACGTAAGGACAGTTACTGTCGTTGTGCCGTCACCTGCTACCTTATTGAGCTTGCTCGCAGCCTGCTTAATAAGTTCTGCACCGACCTTGTAGCCGAGTGTCTCATCATCGTTTTCCGGTAGATCGACTGATTCAGCGACCGTGACACCATCGTGCGTTACGGTTGGTCCACCATAGCCCTTTGCGATCACCACATTTCGACCTTTTGGTCCGTAGGTTACTTTTACTGCGTCATATAGCGCCTTTGCTCCACCGAGCACACGCTCGCGAGCGTCATCATCATAAAATACTTTTTTAGCCATCCACTATACTCCTTGTAGGGTTACTCGTTATTATCAAAAAGATACAGACACTACCTAGACGGTAGCAAGAATGTCTTCTTCTTTTACGATCAGGTATTCAGTTCCATCGATCTTTAGTTCAGTTGTTGAGTAGTCTTTGTAGACAATTCGATCATTTACGTTGACGCCAGCGACGTCAGGTCCAACTGCAACAACTTTTGCGACAACTGGTTTTTCTTTTGCGGTATCAGGTAGATAAAGACCACTCGCGGTTTTGGTTTGCGCCTCTTCGCGTACGGCAACCACACGATCAGCAAGCGGTTTAATCGGTGTACTCATATAATTCCTCCGTTAATTGGTTGTGTTTCCATTGTAACCAAAAAAATTAGCACTTGCAAGGCGCGAGTGCTAATTCCCATATACCCAGTGTATAGCTAGATTGTAGTCACTATTGACAATATAGCTTTTTTATGTATAATAATGACCATAAACAACAGCAAAAATAAAAAAAGAAGTAGAGTATTATACTATGGCTACAGCCGAAAAACCGTCATCGTCCACCCATCAAGCTAATCTTGCAGATTTCAATGATTTGGATATTGATATATCAGGTTTCCTCGAACGCATGGAGAAGGCTTCCGAGCTAGCTGCCACGGAAAGCACTCGACTAAATGACGCATATAAAAATAGCTCAGAAGATGAATTTAATGAAATAGTTGAAGATCTAGCATATGATCTCATGGAAGATGACCCTGAGTATGTATCTATTAGAGGAAAACTAAAGTCGGGCGTACAAGACCCACATCTAAACGTACGAGTTCGAGAAATAGCCGAGCATTATAAAAAAATTATCATCGAGGAAGCGGGACTTCCAGACGAAGCTCGCTTCACAGAGATAGAGAATGCTAAAAACTCAGTGCAGCAACTCCTGGCAGAGCGACTTAATGGACCCCTCACTGACCCTCACAGTGCGATAGAGGCGTTAGATATTTTTATCGAAGAAGAGGGTGTCAAAAAATATCGCTTCCCTAATGAAATTATGCCACAATCTGTCAATGAAAAATGGAACACATATCTCGCGACCGTATGCGCCCACGTAAAATCTGTTGAAGAACTTGCTATAACTGGCGATCAGGGAAGAGTGGTCTCAGCCGATGCTAGCAGAAAATACGCACACGATTCAGTTACTACTGATGTTCATGCAGTTCTCGGACTCGAAGGACTAAAAGATTGGCAGTTTGCTGACACTAGGCGTTTATTAGCTTCAATTCGAGATGAAGTGTTCCCAACACTAGGAAGTGTCAAAAGCACTCCTTCCGAGGAAGCTCTTGCTGATGATATTCTTTCTCACAATCAAGCTGGGTTACGAGTTGCCCATAAACTCTCAACAAAACACAAATAGCGACATTGACTTATACTATAAAGAATGTTATTATAGATTAGCTTACGTCTTTCCGTAACTATGGAAGGAGGAGAGCGTGATGCAACGTATTCTCGCAGTGCATGTCAGTCAAGACAGCGCACAAATGATCGAGCTACTCATTGCGTCGGGTATTGAGAACGGTACATCCGTATCCATTCCCATCAAAGGTGACAACCCTACTCCGATTGAAGCACGATTTGTGGATGTAGACGATTCGCCAACTCGTATAGGGAAAACTACAGAAGGAGACCTCATTGCAATCATTCTAGGTAAGCCAGAATTACGAGCAGAAAGGCGTGCTACAATCATCATCTCGTCCACGAGTAGATAGTTACATCGGCTGGTTTTACATAGAGTTACGCTACGGCGGCTCTGTGTAAAACCAGCTTTTCTATATGATCGAGGTTAACTCACCCTTGACCGCTGCGGGAACAAAGTTTCCTGCTTCGACAAGTGAAGAGATTTCTGAAAGACCATTTTCACTCGTAATAAGTACGGCATTTGCTTCGTAGAGTTCAATCGTCTCTAGGTCTTGTAAATCATCGTGGCTAACCAGGATTCCGCCAGCGGTTTTTGAGCCAACGCTAATCTGAATGACGGTCTGAGCATCGCCTTGACCACCATCTATAACATCCCTACCTTGCAATCGAAGCCCTTCGGTAACTGCTTTTAGTATTGTTGCGTTTGCTGTGGAGCTCGCGACTACAACGACACGACCATCTTCGGGGAGCCAGTCTGCAAAGGCCTTACCGAGCGTCCATGCGTCTTCAGTTGTCATCGACTCGCCGAGGCGACCACGAATATCAAATCCAGAAAATATAGTACTCATAATCTGTTAATTATACCATGTTTACTCGGCGCGTTGCAGCCTGGCCGCGTCTTGCCGTATAGTGGATAATAATGAATATCAGATTTGCGAGCGACGAAGAGCGAAATCAGTGGAATACATATGTTCTCTCGAACCCAGACAAAGGTAACTTGTTTCAAGGCTATGAGTTTGCTGAGCAAAAACGACTCGGAGGATGGACGCCGCGGCTCATCATGGCCGATTCACTTGCGATCACCGTACTTGAAAAAAGCATTTTTGGACTCGGCTGTCTATGGTACATCTCTAAAGGCCCTGGTGTAGTAAATGCGGACGATATCTCTACCCTCCTCCCCGAACTACGGAAGTTCGCCTCTCAATGTAGTGTCTTTGCGATCAAGATCGAACCTGAGTTCGTAAAAACAAATGAAACACTGGCTGCGCTACGAAACATGCATCTTCTCCCCGCAACACCGATCCAGCCGAATGTATCGACAGTCACGCTGGATCTCAGTCCGCCTCTGGAGACTATCCTTTCATCTCTCAATCAAAAAGGGCGACATGCACTGCGACGCGCTGAGCGAGACGGCGTTACAATTCAACGCGTTGAGACAAGCGACGAAAATTGCGAGCAGTTCTACCAGCTTCTCAGCGAGACGGCGGCAGGTTCTTTTCGAATTCGCTCAAAGCAGTACTATCGAACGTACTGGCAGCGATACAGCGCTGCCAGTCAAGGCCAGCTCTTTTTTGCCTATGTCGACAACAAGATTGTCGCTGGAGCGTACGCGATCACCTTCGGCACAAAGAGTACCTATAAAGATGGAGCAAGTATCCGCGAACGAGTCGTCTATGGTGCAAGTCATCTTCTACAATGGGAGGTAATTCAATGGGCGAAAGAAAAAGGATCGTTGATACATGATTTGTGCGGCACACCACCTAGTGATCAAATTAAAAACGAACAGCACCCTTACTACGGGATTGGGCGCTTCAAGACAAGCTTCAATAAAGAGGTAACCGACTACGTCGGAGTGTTTGACGTACCAGTACGGCCACTTCAGTATCGTATATGGTCAGCCGTTGGCGAAAAAATTACACTACGCATACATAGCCACCTTCACCATGAAAATTGGTATTAATTAACCTACTGCTTCTCGAGGATTTCTCGAACCACCGCAGCATCATTCCACGGTAGCTTTTTGCCGTTTACGATACGGAATTGTTCGTGTCCCATGCCAGTGATGAGGATTGTGTCGCCTTTTGTAGCAATAGCAAGCGCCTTTGCGATCGCATCACGACGCTCGGGGAGTTCATGAGTTTTACTAGATCCTTTTGCTCGTTCGATTCCCTCGAACACTTGTTCTCGGATTTTGTGTGGGTCTTCATCGTAACTTTCTTCGTCGGTAAGAATAATGCGATCTGCTAAGCGAGCTGCGATTTCGCCCATAATAGGCCGCTTCCCTTTATCGCGGTCTCCAGTAGCTCCAAACACGAGAATAACGCGATTTTTCGTAACAGACTTCGCAGACTCAAGTAGTTTCTCAAGTGCATCGGGAGTATGCGCATAGTCGACAATAACGTCATAACCAAGCCCTTCAACAACTCGCTCAAACCGACCCGGGACACCTTCAAGATTTGCCACGCCCTCAATAATATCGTTTGTATCAACACCCAGCACATACGCGACTGCAGCTGCGGCAGTCATGTTTGAAATATTGAATTCGCCAGGAAGTGCCGTAGCTAATTCGAGTTTCGTCTGATGATCAAATACGATTGTTGCTTCGCTGCCTTTTTTATATAGCTTTGTGTGCTCAATCTTCGCTTCAGATTCGTCATGTCTGCCGTAAGTGATCTTCTCGCCACTCGCCTGAAACTTATTGAAGAAATCAAACCATTCGTCGTCGCGGTTAAGAACGATAAATTTTGGCTCGTTCATAAAGAGCTTTGCCTTTGCATCGGCGTAGCGCTGCATCGTACCGTGATAGTCAAGATGATCCTGTGTAAGGTTTGTCATGACAGCTACCTCTATAGGCACAGAGTCAAGTTTGTGTTGGTCGAGCGCATGACTAGTGATCTCGAGTACGACAAAGTCGACATGAGCCTGTCTCGCGTCTCTAAAGAAACGTTGCATTCGGTCTGTTGTACCGACTGTCGCATTGAGATCATTGAGCTGGCGCTTGCCAGCTACTTCGATAACCGCAGTACTAAACATAGCGGTTTTTTTGCCAGCCTCTTTGAGGATCTCATTGAGATAGTTTACGGTTGTCGTCTTGCCATTTGTACCCGTAACAGCAATCACCCGTAAGTGCTTTGCTGGGTTGCCATATCGAGCAGACACAAGCTTAACGCGTGATGTACGATACGCTTCCTCAATCTTACGAACCGCTCCAGACGGCAATACTTTTCGAACCCCTTTAACCAACTTCTGTTTCATATCTTTATTTTACCACCGAACATGAGAAACCCCCGATTTTTAGTCGGGGGTTCTCGAGAGATGAAGTGGAACTATTTGGAGAGTATCTCTAGTTCACGAATATCGTTACCCAGTAGGATAGCTCGACGTGAACCGCTGTCGCACAATCTCTGCGCTTCGCGCAAATACGCAAGCTGCGCGACATACCACTCATTACGCGCAGCCAAACACACAGCTTCTACTGGTCGTGGTGACCTCAATGCTCTTTCTAGGCAGTCACGACGCTGGTCGGCTGCTTTTTTCAAAGAAAGGGCACTTGGCCTCTGAACGACAGTACTTTTCACTGACCTACGGGGTATCAACAGTGTCATTTCACACCCATCTTCTCGAGGTACTCTCACCGTTATCGGTGTGGGCAAATCGAATTATAGTCCTTTTTATGCGAAAAACAAGTAGATGCAACAAAAAAGTCCCCCATCAATGCATCAGATGGAGGACATTTGGTAAGCGCATCATGCACTATTTGTACTAACTATCACTTTACCGCACGAGACGGCGTTGCTACAGGCACCCCTGCACACGCGATGATACCGTTCCAAGATAGACAGTCGTCTCACAACACTAAAAAGCAATTTGCTCCTTAGATATACCTATTTTAGTATTTTAGTGCTTTTTAGTCAATATTATGTAGAAAGTAAAACACCCCCGACGAATCGGGGGCTTGGAGCGAAAAATGATATTAATCGACGAGATGCAGGCCAGTAGCCAACTTCTCCGTCTGTACACCCCACTGCGTCAACAGCGGCTCCAGCTGAGCAAGCTTACCTTCCTGCTGGACGATAAAGTCCTCCAGCCTCTTGATATCGCTCGCACCGCTACCGTAGGTAGCATAGTACTTACGCTTGGTAAGCAAAGCATTCTGCGTAGCTGACAACGCCTGCAAAGCAGTGTCGTGAGCGTGTCGCAACTGCGACACACGCAGCATCGCAGCTTCAGCCAATACCTTCGACGGCGCCGACGGATCGATCGAGATCAGCTCCATCTGTTTTGCCTCCTCGCGCGCCTGCGCGTGAAGCGCCTCCACATCAACAGTCTGCTTCGAAAGCTCGATCATCTTCATCTGCTCTGCAGCAAAGAAACCACTAATGATCTGCTTAGCAAACACCCGCATCAGCAGACACATCACCGCAAAAACCATGAAGGCAACAACAGCCGCCAGGACAATACTTGAACCGGACATTTTTACTCCAATGAACTGCCTACGGCTCTGGGGGCCATAGTACGTGTAATCATAGTAACATATTTTTATATATTGTAAATAGAGAGTAACTATTAATAAGACAAAACCGCTTTAAGCGTAACCTATATATCACCGCTGCGTGTAATCTCATACCAATCAGTGCCATCACAAGCAAGTGAAATTGTGTCATTCTGCGTCGGAGTGAATGTTGCTGCTAGTTTTAGATTAGAGCCATCGACAAGGCCACCTGGAACAGCATCGGTAAAACGGAGTGTTACGCGACGCCCAGGTACCGTTGCGGCAATAGATATAATCGCTACTGCACCAGATACAAAGATAAAATCATTCGTCGCTGGAAGCGTCACCGATGCTGCAGACGCAACAACAGGTATCGCCATAGCACCGATAGTATTACCAGACCAGTAGTTACGGACACCTACCGAGTTATACGAGACACCCGAGCGAGTACGTTCTCGTCGCATGACATTTCCAGAAATAGAATTGAAGTCAGCATTTACACCTTCAGCATATGCGTATGATTGCGTCGCCTGTGCTGTTCGCCCTGGATAGGTAAAACCTGGTGTAAAACCACTATACGAACCCGCTTGGAGTGCTTTAGTATCATCATAAATATTATTTCCCGACACTACCCATTCAACACCGCCATCATTCATTATGCCCGCAAATGAGTTGGTATTACTACCCGTATTATTGACACCATTGTTATAAATATTCGAACCTGTAATTGTGTGACGGTGACTTGAGAATCCATATATACCTGCACCTAGATTACCCCACACCTTGGCTGCGTTCACAACATTACCTTCACTTCCAGTCCCGCCAACATGGATACCAATACCCAGATTTGTTTCCGACTGACACCCGATTAAGATATTAGATGATGAATCAAGCCAAAAACCATATTTATCCGTACTTGACTCAACTCCAGACCCCCATACATGTACACCAAATAAGTTCTGCGCGCCGTTTGATATTCGCACCCCTGAAAGACCAGATTGACCAATGTCACAATTACTCCATTGCCCGTCAGTGCTCTCAGATCCACTGATAACTTGTACGCCATAGCCTTTACAGGAACGTATATTGACCTCTGTTAGTCGATGCGCTATTGCACTACTCGTCTTTCCTATCGTGATACCATTACCGGCCGCACTATTAATCGTCACGTTTCGTGCGTATGAATACGCCACATCGAGCACAAGAAGGTCGCTGGGGGTTCCACCCCGCTGTCCTGTCAGCGTAAGCGCCGTAATCCCCGAGTTTGAAGCCTTGATCGTAATGAGATCGCTGGTTGCTCCTGACCTCTGTTGGATAATTGACACATACGGACCCGCCCCACGGACCTGCATACGTTTGTCCGCAGGAATAGTGTGCCCGCCATCAGTTAGATACCGACCAGCAGGAAAAAACAATACCCCCGCTACACCACCAAATGTATTTGCTATCGATGGCATCGCCGTTATAGCAGCATTAATAGCTGCCGTATCATTAGCCGTACCATTACCTTGAGCGCCATAGTCTTTTACATTAAAGACAAGATCACCTTTTGAAACTTTTGTAACTAACCCTGGTACCGTAGGCGCCTGAGCGGTCCCGGAAAGATCACCAGCGAGCTGCAAGAGGCCCACAGAGCTGGTCGTAGCGCTCGGTGCAGGAGTGTTGAGCCTTGTCTGTAAAGCACTGTCTAGGAGCGTCTCCGATATAGTCCCATCAGCAATGATCGCTGCGGTCACCGAGTCACTTGCAAGCGCAGCCGTTGTTACGGCATGTGGCGCGAGAGTATTTGCGGTAACGACATTGTCTTTCAAATTACCTCGGGGATCATGGGACTGCTCAAGATACTCATTGAGGATATTCCCCCAATTTCCTTGGTCTCCCCCAGGTTGCGGTAAACGTACCATACGATTAATCCTCTCCATATTTTTATTTCTAAATAAACCTTACGTTTAGTATATCATCGTATTATCCTAGAGACGACACTTACACTGAATTTACTCTCTGTTGTAAATGGTTTATCATAGTAACAGATGAAGATACTGGGAATAGAGAGTAGCTGCGACGAGACCGCAGCTTCGATCGTCGAGGATGGCACGCGACTACTAAGTAACGTTGTCCACACACAAATAGACATCCACGCTGAATACGGCGGGGTTGTTCCTGAAATTGCTGCAAGGAGCCATATAGAGGTAATAAATCCAGTTATCCAGCGTGCGCTTGATGATGCACATCACACATGGGACGATATCGATGCAATCGCCGTCACCTATGCACCAGGCCTCTCGGGCAGCCTCCTCGTCGGCACCCTGGCAGCAAGAACTATTGCCCACCTCAAAGGTAAACCACTCTACCCTATTCACCATGTCGAGGCACATGTATATGCAAATTTCATTACAGAGCAAGCAGGCACGCTTTCACTCGCACTTCCAAATCGCCAACCGGAATTTCCGATGCTCGCATTGATTGTCAGCGGTGGGCACTCTCAACTCGCTCTTTTTAGGGATCACGGTGACTACGAGCTACTCGGTCAAACCCAAGATGATGCAGTCGGCGAAGCCTTCGACAAGGTAGCTAAAATGCTCGGCCTCCCCTACCCTGGCGGACCATCAATCGCCCGTGCTGCTGAGTTGGGTAATGCGGCAGCCTACACCTTTCCAAAAGCTAAACTGGCGGGTAAATATGACTTTAGCTTTTCAGGCCTCAAAACAGCCGTTTTACGACGTCTTCAGTCAGAAGTGGGTAAAGACTTTACTTTTCCCTCTCACGAGCTCCCTGCGCTCGTAAATGACCAATTACGGCATGATTTTGCCGCAAGCTTCCAACGTATTGCTATAGAAACCCTCGTAAGTAAGGCACGGCTTGCGTATGACGAATACCAACCAGCGTCTGTCGTGATTGCAGGTGGAGTCGCCGCAAACCAAGAACTACGGCGTCAATTACGCGAGGCGGTCCCTATCGACATAGAGTACGCACCACCCTCTCTCTGTACAGATAATGCCGCTATGATTGCAACGCTTGGCTACTACGAAACGTTGCGCAAGCAACCAGTTTCGCCATTTGACCTTGAGATTCAGCCAAGTTTATCAATGGCACCAAGGAATATTGTTGTATGAAAAACAACTTAAACGTTCATTTTCAACAATCAGAAGCGTGGCAAAAATTTCAAGAATCTCTCGGTCGTACGGTCTTTCACGAGAGCGGACAAGGCTGGGAGTATCGTGCTATTCTCGAAAAAGCACGTTTTGGACTCAATCGACTGTATTGCCCCTACGGACCAACCGCTAATTCACAGCAAGCCCTAAATGACGCGCTCACCTCACTAGAGAAACTCGCGCTCACTCAAGATGCCGCATATATACGGATTCAACCGCTCGGCAATCATTTTACTTCACATGACATAGAGGCACTTGGCGCACGCGCAATCGAATACTCCCAGCCCGCGCATACTTGGTGTATCGATACCTCTCGCTCCGAAGATGAGATTGTTGCTAACATGAAGCAAAACAACCGCAACCTTTACCGTACCTATGAAAAAAAAGGAATGGCGTACGAGAAAAGCTACGATCCCGCCGACATCACAAGACTCACTACCCTACTCCATCAAGTTGCTCAGCATAATCAAATAACCGTCCATCCAGACAGTTATTTTAAGCAACAAGCTGCCGCTCTACTACCAATCCATGCCGCCTCGCTACACTTCATCACCTACGAAAATAACACCGTAGCTGCCGCACTCGTCTACGAAGATGAGCACACTCACTACTACGGACACGCAGCAGCAGACCATGAGCACCGAAAACTAGGAGCGAGCACTGCCCTACTCGCAAAAATCATCGTCGACACTCATCTCCACGGCAAGCGCACCTGCGACCTATATGGAATTACCACTAGCGATGATCCTACTCATAAATGGGCAGGCTTCACGCGCTTCAAAAAATCATTTGGAGGCTACGCTCAAGATCTCTCCGAAACATACGAGTATCCTATCCGAAAGTATCGCTATACAGCCTATCGCCTACTGCGCCAGCTGAGACGTACGCTCCCTCGAATATGATATACTAGAGACATAAAACAAACATGTGGTGAAACCTGGGTAAAAGCGCTCACGTATTTTCACGTGAAGTGTTGGGTTGAGCTGCATTTTTCACGTGAATAATTACGTACAGGAACATACATGCGACTAGCAAAAACTTACGATCCAAATCAATACGAATCAACAATCTACCAAATGTGGGAAACCGCCGACGCCTTCAGTCCACGTGCAAGCGGGGAGCCTTATAGTATCGTCATGCCGCCACCAAATGCTAATGGCAATCTTCATATAGGGCATGCACTTACCGTCGACCTGCAAGATATCCTAAGTCGCTACTACCGTATGCAAGGGAGGTCAGTTGCATATATCCCTGGTGCGGATCATGCAGGTTTTGAAACATGGGTTGTCTACGAACGCACTCTCGCTGCACAAGGCAAGAGTCGTTTTGAGTTTAGTAGGGAAGAGCTATACGACCAAGTGTGGGATTTCGTACAAGGCCAGAAGGGTAATATGGAAACTCAACTTCGAGCACTTGGCGCAAGCGCGAGCTGGAAGCATAATACATTTACCCTAGACGATAAAGTCACCGAAACTGTCTACGGAACATTCAAGAAACTGTGGGACGAAGGACTTATTTACAGAGGTGAGCGTATCGTCAACTACAGTACGAAGTATCAAACAAGCTACGCCGATATCGAAGTAGATCACAAGACAGAGAAGGGGACGTTATGGAAAATCGCTTACCCTGTTATGGATCAGATCGAAGAGATTGTTGTCGCAACGACACGGCCAGAGACGATGCTAGGAGATACTGCTATTGCCGTCCATCCTGACGATGAGCGCTATAAGCACCTTATCGGGAGTAAAGTACAATTGCCACTGACTGATCGTGAGATTCCTATTATTGCCGATGAGTACGTCGACCCGCAATTTGGTACCGGCGCAGTCAAAATCACTCCAGCACATGATCCAAACGATTTTGAAGTAGGGAAGCGACACGACCTGCCTCGCATTCAAGTGATCGGATTTGATGGAAAAATGATCAACACACCACCTGCATACCTCGGGCTAGAGGTAGACGAGGCTCGAAAGCGCGTACTTGAAGCGCTTCAGCATGAACAGCTTCGTCGTGGTGAGGATACGATAGAGCATAGCGTCGGCTACGACTACAAGAGCGGACTCCCGATCCAACCACTCATCAAAGATCAGTGGTTCCTGAAAGTACGACCTCTTGCCGACAAAGCAAAGCAGGCACTCGTTGACGGTGACGTAACGTTTATCCCTGCATCACGCAAACAAGCACTCATCCAATACCTCGATAACCTCAAAGACTGGAATCTCAGCCGTCAAATCCCATGGGGAATTCCAATTCCAGCGTTTCAAAGCACGACAGATCCTGACGATTGGATATTTGATACGCGCATCGACCAAGAAACAATCGATGTAAATGGCACAACATACAAACGCGAAGATGACACATTCGATACATGGTTTAGTAGTGGGCAATGGCCATTCATCACTACAGATTATCTATCCGAAGGTGAACTTGCGCGGTTCTACCCGATCAATGTCATGGAAACAGGGGCGGATATACTCTATCCATGGGTCTCTCGCATGCTCATGCTTGGCATCCATATGACAGGACAGGTGCCTTTTAAAGACGTCTATCTTCACGGTATGGTTCTCGATGAAAAAGGCCTCAAGATGAGTAAGTCAAAGGGTAATGTCGTAAATCCTATCGAAGTTGTAAATGAATACGGTGCTGACGCCCTCCGTATAGGATTGATCGGTAGTCGTAGTGCAGCGCAAAACCAAGCCTTTAGCACGAGCAAGGTGATCGCTGGCCGTAACTTCTGCAACAAACTGTGGAATATTGCACGCTTTATCGAAGGCAAGCTAGGTGAAGGATTCACACCAGCCGATCCAATTCCAGCAACACTCGCTGATAACTGGATTATTCAGCGTCTTATTTCTACTGCTGACCTTGCTGCAGAGCAGATCGCTAGCTATCGCTTCGCTGAGGCAAGCGAGACCGTCTACCATGCAATCTGGGATGATGTCGCGGACTGGTATATCGAGGCAAGTAAAAAACAAGAAAACCCTGACATGCTTGCCTGGGTACTCAATACCAGCCTTCGACTCGCCCATCCTTTTGCGCCATTCGTCACTGAAACCATCTGGCAGACACTCGGCTGGCATGAAGAACAGCTTATCAGTAGTCATTGGCCACAGCCGATAGAATATAGCGATATCTCGGCTGCTCAGTTCGAACAACTACAGCTTCTCGTCAATGAGTCTCGATACGTCACTTCCGAGCTTCCAGGCAACAAGAAATACACGCTCCTTTACCAAGAGGATAGTCTTATCGAAGAAAATAGAGAGCTTATCAAGCATCTTGCCAAACTCGAAGAAGTGACACAAGCTGATCAAGCTCGCGGACTACGGCTCGCCGCAAGCAACCGCGAAGCATGGCTAGATGTTGATGACGACACACTCTACGAGCATCAAACGAATCTCGAGGTACGTATTGCTGAAACAAAACAATTCATCAGCAATCTAGAGGGACGACTTGGTAATGCTAGCTATGTCGATAAAGCCCCTGAGCGGCTCGTCGAAGAAACACGCCAGCAGCTCGTAGAGAAGCAAGATCTACTCGTGCGACTTGCTCGCGAACTTGAAGTTCTCTCTTAGTTTAAAAGTCGATAGGGAGATAGTAGCCGTCAAAGGCGTGTACGCCCTTGGCTACCTTTTTCTGAAGTTGATACAGCTTGTTGTCGTCGCGTGGTTGGATACGTGGTGTTCCACCACCGATACCGCGCATTGCCTGAGCTAATGACCCGCGCTCACTGTGCGTATGAGGATCTCCAGCGATTTTCATCGGACGCTGAACACTTTCGAATCCAGCCGCAATAACAGGGACTGCAAACAGAGTAGCGGCCGCCTGATCGACTTTAGTATCGTGGATAAAGACGCCGACTGAGGTCGCAAGACTAAGACTTACAACTGCAGAGTTAATGATGTGATGAGTTATATTGTGCATGTTTGTTTTTTAGGTTTACATGTACCAATATAGCATAAGTTTTATTATATGTCAACTATATGTCTTTTAAAGAAACTCTCTACTCGTGGTGATACAGGCCACCCCTCGCGATCTCTTGAGCTCGATAGATTTGCTCGACAAGCACCAGGCGAACGAGCTGATGGGGTAGTACAAGGAGAGACAAGGACCAAATAAAGTCTGCTCGTGCGTGCACTCTCCCGTCGACACCGTATGCTCCGCCAATGATAATTGTCACTGTGCGTGAGGTCTCAAGTGGCGCCAACAAAAGATGCGATAGGGCAGGGGAGTCAATGTTTTTACCACGTTCGTCAAGAAGGATAACGAACTCATCATCACCCACCCGCTTAAGTAGGCGTTCAGACTCTTCATGACGAGCCTGAAGGCCATCGTGCATACTATGTGGTAAAAGTACCCACTCTACAGAAAAAGGCTGCTTGAGACGCTTCTCATAGCGATCAATTCCTTCAGATACCCATGATTCATGCTTCTTACCTACGGCGAGAATACGAATTGGCATCTACAGAGCAAGCCTTTTGGCGAGTTGAGCAAGCGCCACGTGATCTGGTTCACTTTCCAGATCCTGAGCCTTCTTCAAATCCTCTCCATGGTAAATAGGGATAAGGTGAACATGTACATGCGGTACGCCAAAACCTTCGACAACCACCCCAACACGTGGCGAACCAATCTCATCCTTGAGATGTGCGCCTATCTTCTTAACGGCGCGCCACAGCACCTCGTATTCAACCTGATCAAGATCCCAGAGATGATCAACTTGCCTCTTCGGAACGACGAGAGTATGCCCCTCTGCCTGAGGATGGACGTCAAGAAATGCAATGACGTTATCATCCTCATAGATCTTGTGACACGGAATTTCACCTTTGATAATCTTCGTAAAAATAGAGTCTTGCATACTCTTTAGTATACTAGAGATATGAACTCATCTATTTTAGCCGTTCGCGCAGTCACATCCGAATATGCAAAACAGCTCCTTTGGCTCGCGCTTTGGGTAGGACTTACAGTGTATGGAATCCTCCTTCTTCTCATCGGGTGGATAGCATCGTCAGTAAGTAACTGGTGGTGGCTACTCGCATTTGTACCGAGCCTCATCATGACTATTCTAGCTATTATGTGGCTCATTATCTGGGTACTCGCGCGACGACTCGCACCAGAGATGAACAAAGAGAAGAAAAAAGCAGCAAAAACCATCATCGACCATATTATTCGACTTGCCGAACATGTTGGTACGCCAAAATTCATCATTTTTTATCGACTCGTAAAAGATGTTGTCTCACCGCAAGCTGCCGGCCGTACGTATATCGGTGAACTTACGTCGGAGCCAGGGGAATTACATAAAGAATTCGAGCAGCTACGACGACTCTTCTAAAAAAATAACGTCCCTAGGGACGTTATTTTTTCTGGCGGAGAGGAAGAGATTCGAACTCTCGGTAGGTTTTACCCTACACCGCTTTTCGAGAGCGGCACCTTCAACCACTCGGACACCTCTCCACGCTGCAATAATTTTATCATATCACCCCTAAATCGGTGCGACGAGCGATGTAGCGTCGGGACGAGTAATCGAATAGAGAATTGAGATCTCAGAATCCTGATAGCCTAATTGATTTACACGAATAACAACCACCTTATCCGTCCGTACTTCTTTTAGGAGGCACGGATACCACTCACCGTCGGACGAATCATAATATTGCCAGATTTTTTTGAGAATTTGTAAACCATTTTTCATTACTTCCCGCACCGCATCGTCTCGGGTAGCAAGTGTTGCGAAATCATACCCAAAAATAGTCTGCGCCTGCCAGGCACCGCCAACAGATAACACGAACCCAAGGTGTTCATTGTCGTCGGGACGAAAAACTGCTTCTGGTTTTTGCGTACTGCTCATCCTTTAATCATATCATCCACTAAAGTTTCACCAAGAAAAAAAGACTAGCACAATACTAATCTTCTTTTCTTGGTGAACCCGATATGATTCGAACATATGGCCTTCGGCTCCGCAAGCCGACGCTCTATCCAGCTGAGCTACGGGTCCAAAATGCGTGACTAGATATGAAATTCATATAAAGCCTCGCGTTTGTGTAACTAGAAGGTGCTTTCTATCGTCAAAATTGGCGACATGAACAACGGTTATTGTAACACATCTCGAGAGGTAGGAGCAAGGCTAAAGACGGATTTTACGAACGAATCGATCAACAACGTCGAGGTGTAGTTCTCGCATAGGCAAACGCGCACCGAGCATATCAACAATTGCTTCACCCGAAGCTTCAGGGAAGTACACTGTCACACCTGGCTGGAATCGTTTAGTCGGAATAAGCATAATTGAATACTCTTCACCGTCACGAACCACACCAAACGACTTGAAATTCTTGAATGGATGAAGCGTATCATCAACTGACAGACCCTTGTCCGTCAGTGAGTAGCTAATGACTCGCGGTGGCCGTTTTGCAAAGACAATAATCGTCGTTGCGATAACAATAAGAAGCAGTACGAATGTCCACGCTTGCTGCCAAATGGCCACGCCGATCATTACCGCAAGAACAACACCAAAGATAATAAACCAAACAGTACCTTTTTCTTGATGGATATACTCTTGAGCCTCCCAATTAACAGGAGCCATGAGTGCTGCTGGCTCTTCGTTTTCGTCGAGCTCATCTTCATAATACTCTTCGTCTTCAGCCGGCTGCTGTTGAGTATCATACTGCTGCTGAGGGATAGCCTGCGGGGCGGGTACGATAGGTTGTTGCACAGGAGAGGAGACTGCTTGACGTGGTATATCAGTAGTCATGACAGGACTAAGCGGCTGACTTGGTTGCGTAGAGTACTGAGGACCAGGTAGCGGCGCTGGAGCAGGAGCGATAGGTTGCTGCTGCGGCTGCTGAGCAACAGGAGCGGCCATAGGCTGCGCCTGCAAAGGAGAAGGAGGTGGCGTCACAGACTGAGGCGGCTGAACCGGCTCTGGCTGCCAGTAACCTCTTTGGTCGTTTGGTTGCATGTTTTTAGTATAGCATGAGCATTGTCATTGAGAATATTTTTGCTGATTTTTATGAATGTGTTATAGTAAGTATTAGATTCTATCCGCCAATCAAGGAGAATGTATGAGTACATTTTTTGCTGCACTGCAAAGAAACAGACAGCATGTTCTCAGCGTCATGGCCGTCGGACTCTTCTGCGCACTGTTTCCCATCCACGAGAAAAGGTGGTAAGAAGATGACTCGCTGGACCGCGCTGGTACTGAGCTTCTTGATAGGCTGTATAGTCAATCAAGTAGTGAGAGTCTACCAAAGGTACTCCACCTAACCACCCGTCAGAACCAAGAATACCCACCTCTTTGAGATTGCTCGGAGGTCCGAGAAACTTGATGAGGCGGGTATTTTTATTTTAAATATATAACTCTCAATTCCAATATACACTTAATTATTTCGGCTACGAAGTTTTAGATACGATCAGCTACGAAGCGTTGACTACGTACCGCTTATGCTCTATAAATAATACTAAGCTATATGTTAAATAAAAGCACAGAATCAAGCACGAATACTTTTACGACTAAGAGCGGATTTACGATCGTAGAACTTCTCATAGTAATCGTTGTTATTGGTATTCTTGCAGCGATTACGATAGTCGCTTTCAATGGCGTGCAAAACCGCGCAAACGACACGACCGTTTCAACAGACCTCAGCAATGCTAGAAAAAAATTGGAATTAACAAAAGTCGATCTAGGGCACTATCCTCGTTCACTCGCCGAGTTTCCGAGCTTCAAGATTACAAGGTCGGCGTATGATACGAAACTGAATAACATATATTATATTACAGACACAGTTAATGATTTGTATGCGCTTGGCGTTCGATCAAAAACTGGAAAAGGATTCATCTTAACCAATACGAACCTTCAAGAAGGAGTTGCTGTTAACGGTACCGCAACTGCGACAGCTATTGGGGTGACCTGGGGTGTACCAGGAACATATGCTGTGCTAGGGCTCGACACCGCTACTATTGGCTGGCACGCAACATGGCCGTGGGTCCAGGTCAATTAGAAACTCACAAGAATCTCATTCCTAACTACGCTTCAGCCGATAGCTGCTATAGCTTCGCGCGACGATCGCAATCAATCTGTTTTATTTCTTCCTTATGTATTAAAATGAATTAAGCATGAGCATAAAAAATAGCGCCAAAAATGGGTTTACGATCGTAGAACTTCTCATAGTAATCGTTGTTATTGGTATTCTTGCAGCGATTACGATAGTCGCTTTCAATGGCGTGCAGCAAAAAGCTCGCAATACACAGGTTATCTCGGGCGTAAATGCATACTATAAGGCTTTTAAGCAATACCAGACCCTCGAGGGTGACTTTCCCACCAATATCGGATGCCTAGGCAAAGGCTATCCTGGTGATCAGTGCTGGATAGGAGACTCTGGAGCAAAAGCCGTTTCGGCAGCTCTCGATAATGAACTATCTCCTATAGTCGGAGGGAATAAGCCGACACTTGCGACTTCTCGATTTCCTATCGGCATAGCGAACAATATGCGTGCAGGAGCGGTATATTTCACAACTCCATACCCTCGAATCGTATATTACCTACAAGGCACAAACCAGAGCTGTTCGGTCGCAGGAGCATCAGGAGTAAATGAGGGCGGCGTCGTTACTCAGTGCCAAATTAATCTATAGGTCACGATGGCAAAGACTATGGCTAGCGCTTATCGCACCTTTTCTCATGCCACCGCGAACAGGAATAAACCCTGCAGCCTCGCGTACCCCTAAGCGCCCCTGACTTTCATATGACACAAAAAAACAAGCCCGCACTTTCGCGCGGACTGGATTGGGTAACAAATATTTGGCGGAGGAGGGGAGATTCGAACTCCCGCTCCAGGTCTCCCCAGACTAACGATTTAGCAAACCGTCCCCTTAAGCCACTTGGGTACTCCTCCGTATGTTCTCAATTTACGTTACAGTAAAAATCGATACTGGCTTGTACTAATTCGGTTATTTACACCTGTCTAGCTCGATTATTATAGCATGAATACCCTACAGAGGACTAGACTTTTTTGTTAATATTTGCTATAATAACAAGTATATTACATAGTTAAGTAATTGAGAGTGTTATAGAATGAAGCAGATCGTACAAATCTCCGTCGCCTATCTCGTCGCCATTTCAGCCGCGACACTCTTTTTCGTAGCATCCACCCACGCAGCAAACCTAGACATAGGTATGAGCGAAGGAGCCCAAGCAGCAAAGGGTGCCGACCAAGTAGCTGACCTCTTCGGCGAAGCGGGTGTGTTTAAGACCGTCACTGACGTCCTCCTCTTTCTCATCGGCGCACTGAGTGTGGTAATGATTATTATCGGTGGTCTCCGCTACGTTATCTCTGGCGGAGATTCAAGTGCCGTGCAGTCAGCAAAAAACACTATCTTATATGCAATCGTAGGACTTATCGTCGCAATACTTGCTTATGCGGCAATTGAATTTGTCATCTCTTCGTTTAGCGGCACCAGCGGTGGTGGAACAAACGTTTAGACAGCTTCTACGACATCTTTTCGACGAAATTCACCCCATAAACGCTGCACTTCCCGAACACCAAGGAAGATCAACATCGCCGCTCCGATAAATGCCCAGTCGATAAGCCCTATTGGACCACTCTTAAAGAACTGACTGACAAATGGCACGTATGTAATGGCGAGCACCACTCCAATCGAGAAGAGTACTGCAATCCAGAAATAGCGGTTTGATAGTTGATACCTCGTGAAAAGACCATGGACGCTGCGTCGCTGAGCGATATTTACCAACTGACAGAATACAATCGTCACATACGTCATAGTAGTAGCGCTATATAGAAGGTCTGTAGCGGCATCTTGAGGATTGACCCCATGACGATCGAAGAACCATAGGTAATTAAGGAGTGCCAAGCCACCGATCACAAGGCCACACCACAAGATATCAAGGATACTTCGACGATTAAGGATATGAGCTTTTGGATCACGCGGCTTTTGCTTCATAGTTTCACCCTCTTCCTTGTCCCATCCAAGCGCCGCAATAGGGAAGAGCTCTGCGAGAAGATCGATAGCTAGAAGCTGCAAGACATTAATCGAAAGCGGAATACCCGCGACGCTCAGTAAAACAAGACTACCGATATTGACGACAAGCTCAGCAGCATTTGAGGTAAAACAACTCAACACGCCTTTTTTGATGTTGGCAAAAATAGTACGCCCTTGGCGAATTGCTCGCACAAGCGTACTAAAACTGTCATCGAGAAGGATCACTTCGGCAGACTGCTTAGCCACATCCGTCCCCGTAATACCCATCGCTACGCCAATGTCGGCTCGCTTTAGAGCAGGGGCGTCATTTATACCGTCACCAGTTACAGCAACAACCTGCCCAGATGACTGCACGAGCCCTACGATACGCATCTTATCTTCTGGACTGACACGACTAAAAATCGTACCACCCTTTGTCGTTTGCTTCAGAACCTCATCGTCAGTCATAGTATTAAGCTGCTCACCAGTTACGACAGTTAGCTCGCTTTCATCTGCAACCAAATCCGCCTGCTTCGCTATCGCCATAGCCGTAAGTGCAAAATCACCCGTCACGATATTTACCTTGATGTGAGCTTGGCGGGCGGCTCGCATAGCAGCTGGCACTGCTTCGCGAATAGGATCAATCATACTCACCATACCTACGAGCGTGAGGCGCGATTCGACATCGTCGAGAGCAAGGTGCTTTGCCTGATCAAGCGTCAGCTCGCGTGTGGCAAAGGCAAGATTTCGAAGTGCACGACCCGCACGCGCCGTATGCTCATCGAGAAAACGCTGCTTATCCTTGTCGGTTATAGCTCGTGCGGCACCGTTCTCGTAAATATGCGTAGCGCGCTCAAGGATATTTTCGGGAGCACCTTTTACGTACGCGATCGCCCGATGGCCGTGATCACGGATAGACGTCATGCGTTTTCGACTCGAGTCAAACGGCAATTCTCGAATCTCAACACGCCTCGCCAACTCATCCTCGGTGACAAGGCCTGCTTTTGCAGCAAGGGTGATTAATGCACCTTCGGTTGGATCACCAAGACAATACCATTTCTCAGAGTGCTGATCAGGAGCGAGAATCTTAGCATTGCTGGCGTACAGGCCTATACGAAAAAAGTCTTGGAGTTGTGCTAATTCTTTTTCACTTATCTGTCGGCCTCTTCGTTCAACAGCTCCCTTTGGTTGATAGCCAGTCCCTGATATGTCGTACGCCTGATCGCCGACGATAATACTCTCGACAGTCATTTCATTCTTCGTCAGCGTCCCTGTCTTGTCTGTACAGATAATGTGCGTCGCGCCAAGCGTCTCCACGGCACTCAACTTCTTAACTAACGCCTTTGCCCGAGATAGCTTGCCTGCAGCCTGCGCCAAGGAAGTGTTTACTTCGGCAGGTAAGCCTTGTGGAATGAGCGCACTTGCAAACCCAACCGCGAAGAGTAGCGCCTCTTTAAGTGGAAGATCCGCATAAATAGCCACGATCAACAAGATAAGTGACAAAATAACGACGCCATATGTCACGTACGTGGCTATGTGACGCATTTCCCGCTGCAACGGGCTAATATCGTGAGGTGCCTCCTGACTAAGGCTCGCAATACGGCCAAGCTCCGTATCCATACCAGTGGCGATCACAAGGCCGTAGGCCTCGCCAGTTGCTACGGTTGTGCCCATATATGCGAGATTATGACGGTTCGCCATAGGAACCGTACCGCCAATTGCGTGGACAAACTTACGTGTTGGGTTACTTTCGCCCGTCAGCGCAAAGTCGTTGGTTGAAAATGCAGAAACCTCGATAAGCCTTACGTCCGCAGGTACGCTATCGCCTTCAGTGAGACGAATCACATCTCCCACGACCAGCCGTCGAGATTCTTCTTCTGTCAGTGTTCCGTCGCGATATACCTCAGCAAGCGGCTGAACGAGTTTCTCAAGTGCTTGCATCGTTCGCTCGGCTCGGTACTCCTGCATAAAGCCTATGATAGTGTTAAATAAGACTAATGCCGCGAGAACCGCTGCTGTACGTATATCACCGAGGTATGCAGATATAGCACCACTCGCAAGCAGTAAGAGAATCATCCAGTCCTGGAATTGACGCAGGTAACGACGCCACAACGGCTCAGACTTAAGGGCAATGAGCGCATTTGGGCCATTTTCCTCAAACAGTTGACCAGCTCGCATGACACCGAGACCTTTTTCTGTTGTCTGATATTGGTTTAGTGCGTCGTCGACAGAGAGACGATACGCCTCGTTTGATGGAGAGGATATTTTCATTATGGTTATGATTATATGCTCTTTATAGGTGAATGGGTAGAGAAATACGTATTTTTACCATAGAAAAAGCGCGACCAAAATGATCGCGCGTTTTCTATGGCGGAGAGAGAGAGATTCGAACTCTCGGAACCGTTGCCGGCTCGACGGTTTTCAAGACCGTTCCCTTCAACCACTCGGGCACCTCTCCATGTGTAAGTGTACGAAAACCATGGTACCAGATTATAGGCATTCAGTCGAGAGGTTGACGACTAATTGATGCCACCCATACATCTTTAGCGCCCGCGGCTTTTAATGCTTTTGCACTATATCGTACGGTTGCGCCTGTCGTCACTACGTCATCAATCAATAGATAAACACCACTGTCATCAAGCTGAGCCTGACATGTAAACGCGGTCTTCGCCTGCTTGATACGCTCGCCACGCCCTTTACCTCGCTGTACCGTATTAGTCTTTCTCCCAAGACACGGTAAGTACGTCAGTTTACGCTTACGGGCAAACTCTTTTGCAATCAATGCAGTATGATCATAGCCACGTTGTCGTATATGAGTAGTAATAGTAGGAACTGGAACGACATACACCGAAGAAGGAAGGTTTGAAAGCGATGAGTCGAGAAGATCAGCAAACGCCTTATACACTGCACGTACATTGCTAAATTTATACGCGTTAAGTAATGACTCCAGCTCACCATTTCTCTCCCCGATACACCAGGCACGAGAGTAGGGTAGTTTACAACGCAAGCATACTCCTCTGTTTGTCGTTATGGGAACTGCACAGTTTATGCATCGTCGATACGGCTCAGATATGATGTTATATTTACAATTTTGACATAAAACTACCCCTACTTTTGTGCATCCAAAACAGTAGTGAGGGGCTATGAGTGATAATATGTCATCTATCATTGTACTTTTTACGTTTAGCTATGCTATTTTATTGATTATACTGCATATATTGGTTATACTGTAGAAGACTATTTGTCAAGTGAGCCAAGAGAAAAGTGGAGGTTACCATGGCCCGAAAGCAAAACGATGATCTATTGATCGAAGATGAGTTGGCAGCAGCGTTCTTGAACGATGATGACCTATCTCAAGTACAAGCACCCCATACTCCAGCTGTTGATGAAACAGATTCCGCTGAAGATGAATTTCCAGGACAGCTTGCTGTTGATGTATATGAGACTGAAGAAAAGCTCGTTGTCAAAGCACGTACTGCTGGTGTAAACAAAGAAGAGCTTGATGTTAGCATCAGCGACGGCATCCTTACTATTAGCGGTACGCTAAGTAGTGGTGACGACAGCAGTGCAACAAACTGGCACATCCAAGAATGTTTCTGGGGTGAGTTCAGCCGCACGCTTGCACTTCCTGTAGCTGTAAAAGAAGATGAAGTTGAAGCAGTCCTCAAAGACGGCGTCCTCACCATCAGCTTTAGTAAGGTGAAGCAAGAGCAAGCAAAAAAGATCCAAGTACTTTAGTACGGAAATCACGCTCAATTCAAAGAAATACCCCCTAGCGAGAAGGGGGTATTTTAGTGCTCAATAAATATGACCTAGGCGTAATACCAAGGTCACAGCAAACAAAAAACTACCCTGCTGTCATGACAGGGTAGTGTAAATGCTACTACTCAATTATGAATTTGAGAAGCTTGTGATAACGAAGTTGACGACGGCAAAAGCTAGGATAGCTACAACCACACCAACAATCGCGTAGAGAATTGTGTTCTTGGCACCTTGAACAGCTGACTGATCACCACCAGATACAACGTAGCGAATACCACCAACAATAAGCATGATCACACTGATCGCACCGATAAGGAAGAGGAGCACGTTTGTGATAGTACGGAAAATACCACCTTCGCCACCTTCACCAAAGAGAGTTGCGGCATCACCCTGCTGGTTCTTACCTTGAGCTGAGTTAGCGCCATCCATCATGCCTTTTTCAAATGCTGCGTGTACTGCAGGTGCTGGTTGAAGTGCTGTTGTGAAAAAGCTCGCTCCAAGCACCATAACTGGTAGAAGAAGTGCGCCAGCTAGCAGTTGTTTGATATTTTTTTTCATTATTTTTATAGTTCCTTTCTTATGGAATTGTCCTACTTATGTTATAGCAGATACGGGTCGGTTTGTTAATAGCTTACTTCGCAAATGCACCAACGACAAAGTTGACGATTGCATAGGCGAGAATAGCTACGATCAGTCCAATAACCGCATAGAGGATCGTATCTTTTGCACCCTTAATCGCGCCCGAGTCGCCATTGCTTGTCGCATAACGGATACCGCCAATGATGATCATGATCACAGCAATCGCTCCAAGAAGGAAAAGAAGCACGTTAACAACGTTCTTAATCCCGTCTTCAAGAGACATACCAGCGTTGTCGCCTCCGACTTTCTTTGCACCCTCTCCTATCGCATCCGCTGGACCTTCGGCACCGACAGTTGAAACGACGAGCAGTGGGGTCGCAAAAGCAACTCCTACAATAGCCATCACAGAGATAAGTCCTAGTTTTAGATTCTTCATATAATAATTAACTCCTTTTAAAATCTTCCTACTACAAAATTAACAATTGCAAATGACAGTATGGCAACTACCAACCCAACGACAGAGTAGAGAATAGTATCTTTTGCGCTTTTGACCGAACCC
The DNA here is from genome assembly GCA_001029695.1 of Candidatus Saccharibacteria bacterium GW2011_GWC2_44_17. GTDB lineage: Bacteria > Patescibacteriota > Saccharimonadia > Saccharimonadales > Saccharimonadaceae > 2011-GWC2-44-17. The sequence goes on along the minus strand of CP011211.1, from coordinate 699,654 downwards.
GAGTCACCGTTACTCGTCGTGTAGCGGATACCGCCAATGATGATCATGATCACAGCGATCATACCTAGTACGACCAAAATCGTGTTTATGACATTCTTGATGATCGTTTGAGCGTTATCGCCCTTTGAGTTACACACTACGGATGAATTTCCTCCGCTACACCCCTGAAACACTTCAACAGCAGATGCACTATCAACTAGTGTTAGTGTGGTAATTCCAGCCAACCCAAGTGTAATAAGCGTTGCGGTCATTATCTTTTTAAATTGATTCATTTTTTATTTCGCCTTTCATAGTCAATATATCATTAATTACCTGATGCCGGAGGGGTAGTACCGCCCCCTGCTGGGTTTTGCTGCTGATTCGCTGCATTTGAGCCACCCGTACCACCACTAGTAGCACCCTGAATCACAAACTGAGTAATCGCAGCAGCCATAATTACAACCACAAGCCCTACAACTGCGTAGAGAATTGTGTTTTTAGCAGCCTTCACCCGTGCAGGGTCGCCCCCGCTTGTCGTGTAGCGAATACCTGCGATGATAATCACAATAACTGCAATAATCCCAACCCATAAGTAAACGGTATTTAAGAGCAAACCAAGCGATGCTTCATCAAGCTGGTTTACGGGTGCCTTAATTTCATCGGGGCTGATAGTGATCTGTGCCGATGGTGTTTGTGAAAAGCCTTGAAAAATCATATTCATATTAGTTAAAATGTTCCCGCTATTACATTGACTATGGCTGTCGACATGATCGAGATCACAAGTCCAATAACCGCGTTAAGTATAGTCTTTCGTGCAGAGGCGACACCATTGGCATTATCTCCAGAGATCACAAACTTAATCCCTCCCCAGATAATAAATCCGAGAGATACATAACCTACTACATAGAGCATTATGGCGATAATATTAAGCACAATCGTCCATATCATACTACCCAAGCTACCAGCACCAGTTGCATTTGTGTTAGAGATGGGTTTAATCTTACCATTCTCACAAAGCCCATCGTACCAGCGAGGAAAAGCAAGGAAACTACCTCGTTTACACTTATCCTGAGCTGTCTGCTGGCCACCCGCCGGTTGATTCTGTGCGGCAACTGCAGGGGTGGTAATCGGCGCAAGCGATGTCACCGCGAGAGCCATAGTAAATATAGATACTACAATAGCCCTTCTTATTTTTATAGGTAGTGCGATGCGCATTACAGAAATACTCCTCCTGGTACAAGCCAATTTAGAATCGAATACATAAATATATATAGCAATAATCCGATAACAGTATTTATTATAACCTCAATTGCTTTTTTCGTCTGCGCTGCATTGTCCTGAGCACTAGAGTAGAGAATAGCACCGTATACAATACCGCCGACCGCGAGAATTCCAACCCCAACACTCATAATCATCAAGATAGCTTTCAGTATATATCCAATAACTTCGCTTCCGCTACTATCTTTATCACAACTCAGGATGTTCGTCTGCGCTTTTCCGCAGTTTTGAGTTTGCGTGCCTTTATACGATCCACTCGGCTGCTCGGCTGTTTTTTTTCCTGGTGTACTTCCATCCGCACATTTGCCATCTGCTCCAGGCTTACTTCCGTCGGCACACGTGGCAGCGGGCGTTGGCGGGGCGGCGCATCGGCTACCAGAAACTGGACCTATTGTACCGTTCCAAACACCACCCCTCCCTTCACACTCTGCCTGATCTTTAGATGAGGAGAGCATGCCATCGTTGATGCATTTTTGATAAGCATTAATATCGAGTTTATTACGATCGCTATAGCTAAGTGGCGAAGTAATACCTTGCTTTTCTTTGCAGGCTTTTACGGATTGCTCGACACTTTTTTTACAGTCTTCCAGATTTTTTTGCTGTTGACCTTGATTTTGCGTACAATTTTGAACAGCCTTATCGACAATACTCTTGTCTTTATCCGTAAATTCACTTTGATTCACCCCTGTTGCACAGGACGGTGACCCAGATGTTCCGCGACCACCATTACAATTATCACTAGCCCACTTTGCGGTCTGCTCATTATCTCCACATTTGTCTAAATTTACAGCGTATCTCATGCAGTTTGTTACTGCATTGGCACATTCACCGCCATCAGCCTTATCAGAAATCAGGCCACCCGTATTAGTACCGAAGCAGCCGTTTACCCACTCTAAATACTTAGTTTGATCAACTCCACGCTTATCATCGAGATTATCATAATTATCATAAACACATTGATCCTTTGTACTAGCATTCAAATTATCACACCATGCGTACGTTGTACTGACATCGTAAAAGATCGCCGTCGAGAAACTTAGAACCAGGAATAAGACAGGAAATAATATTTTTTGTTTTATGTTCATACCTACTACATAAAATACATTACGAGAACAGTAAACACAAGCAGTTAACTATTAGCTAAACACACCACCTGGAATAAGCCAGTTGAGTATCGCAGTCATAAATACATAGAGAAGCAACCCAATAACGACACTACTGATGATCGTAATTGCCTTTTGCGTCTGCGCTTGACTATCACGAGCGCTTGTATATAACAAAGAGCCATACACAATACCGCCCACTGCAACGATACCGACACCAATACTTACGATCAGGATAATCTGCTTCAACACACCGCCAACCGCCTCAGCGCCTTGACCTTTACAGCTTATAAAAGAGGTTTTGACACCTGCACACTCTCCCTGAGTGGTACCTCCAGTAGGCGGAGTGGTGGAGTCGACCGTCGGCTTTGATGTAGTCGCTTCGTACGTAGCGACACCATTGGTGACAGATTTTACTTTATAGCATTTTGCGAGGTCAGTCGCGCCAGGCGTACTTGCTGAGCCAACAATCTCACCGCCAGGACAGACACCAACAGCAGAAACAGGAGAGCTGCTCTGAAACAGTGCGAGACCAGTAACAATAAAACTAGCGATAATTATTGTTCGTAAAAAAGAAAAGTGTGTGCTTTTTTTGATCATATATACTCATCGTACACTATCTGAAAACGGAGTGCTATATCATTGACAGTCGCGTCGCTATAAACGATACTTTATAGTAGTTATGGTAATCCGATGGCTAATAGGGGTGGCTACAGCCGCAAAACAACAGCGCAGGCGCGTTATGCTGTTTACGCTAGCTATTTTTAGCGTTCTTACTCTAAGTTTTTCAGTCCTCAACGCAAACACTTCATCTGCACAGCCCGTCAATACATCAAACTATAGCGCGGGTGTATCAACCTGCTCCATAGAGATGGTGGGATGGGTGATATGTCCGACTCTACGTACTATTGCACGCATGGGCGATTACGGCTTTGCATTCATCAACAAAACTTTTCTTGAGATCGACTACAGTCTCACAAACACCCAGAGTGGAACCTACAAGGCATGGGAAGTCATGCGTAACATCGCAAATATCGTCTTCGTTCTTGTATTTCTTATAATCATTTACTCACAAGTAACTGGTAAAAATTCCGGAGGCTATAGTATCAAGCGAATGTTGCCACGTTTAATATTAGGCGCAATCTTTGTCAACCTGTCCTACCATATATGTGCGATGGGAGCTGAACTCTCTAATATTCTTGGCAGTGTCATCTTTTCAATAACGAGTGGAGTAGTTGAACAAATTGGCGGAACACCCGGTATGTCACTCGCTGCAGCACAGGATGGCTTCAAAGATGGAGTACTTACGGAGATCGTCTCATCGATGCTCACAAAAACAGGTACCGTGTGGATCCTCCTCGCTCCTATAGCCATAGTAACAACAGGAATTGCTGTGGTTTCTGCGGTAGCGCTGGTATTATTAATCGCTCGCAAGGTCGTCGCCTCTATGCTTATCCTTATCTCCCCATTAATGTTTGTCGCGTATCTTTTGCCAAATACTGAAAACTATTTCAAGCAGTGGGTCCGGCTATCACTACAACTTCTTCTGATTTATCCAGTCATCGCACTCTTACTTGGGGCAGGACAGATCGTAAGCGCAACGATAGATAGTATCGGAGATAGTGGATATAAGGTTGAAGACGACAATTATGAAACAAAGAGCGGCTCAACATCCACAAGTGCAATGACTCGACTTGCAGCAGCAGCAGCAGCTGTCATGCCTCTACTCGGTGTGTGGTTTGTCATGAAAAGCGCGACAACCGTCGCAACGTCAGCCGGATCGAAACTTTCCGACGCAAGCCGTGGTATACGAAAATCCGACAAAAGTGAAGCACGCATGGGTAAGTTGGCTGGTAAAACACCGCCGACAAAATCAGCTGTTGCTGGCGGTAACTTTGATAAGCGTCCGACCTTTATGCGTCGACGTCGAAAATCAGCCCTTGGCGGAAGTGCTATAGGTGCGGGCAACCCCGCAGGCGAAGCACTACGCCGACCTGGAACTAGTGCAGATAAATCAAATACCGGTATGCCTACCGCATCATCAACAGCAAATGACCCACTATCGGCTGGCGCTCTCGGTCAAGGATTGAGCGAAGCAAAGGCTGAAGAAATAAATAATGCACAGCTCGCCCAAGCGGCCCAAGCAAAAGTCGAAGGTGCCGACGGACTCAATGTCGACGCTGACGCGATTCAGGCTAGTCTTTCTAAGAAAGATAAAGACGACGATAAGAAGAAAACAGACTTCAACAACAAGCAAAAACCACCTTCAAAAGACCAAATGCGCTCACTTGGTGCCGCTGGCGGACAACAGTCATCAGGAGGTAGCAATGGACAGGCTCCAAACGGTGGACAAGCAAACGAGTACCGTGCTCCATCTATGGCGCAAGCCGGAGGAATCAATACACAGAACGCCGGCCAAGCGAACACTAATTCAGTTCAGCAGATTGTTGCCGTACCAGTGCAAGTCGACGCATCAGCACTTCTTGGCAAGAAACCAGGAGGCGAAGCGACTGCTGCAAATGCTGTAGGGCAATTTGGTGTTCACGATCAAGTACCTGTCAGTGGCTCGGAAGCAAAGGCAAAAGCTCGTGCACAAAAATACATATTTGATGCCGCAAATGACGTAGAGGAAGCACGTAAGGCATTAGACCTCAAGCTCACTGAAAAAAAAGACGATGATACGATAGACCTCATCCATAAAGATAGTAAGTAGGTGAGATATGGCTCAAGACGACGATCCCACTAACAGAAGTTATGATCGAGCAGATGACTTATATGCTGATAAACTATCAAACGTCAGTGAAACATTAAACCGATTAGAAAAAAAGCCTAGTGAAGCTGATAAAAAAGACGAATCCGTCAAAAAACAAGAACAAAAACCCGAAGATAGTCATGCCACTGTAAAGCAAGTTTCGAAACCTCGCCAAAAAAAAGCAAGCACAGCTAGAGGGCGTCGTTTTGGAACGTTTCGTCATAAAGGCCCACTTGGTTTTGTTTTTGGTATGATTGGTCTTAGTATCGCGTTTTTCTATTTATTTGCACCAAATATCATCATGGTAAATATAAAAGAGATGTTTACTGATGACCTGGCCGACGCAACAATCGCGCTCTACACATACAACAAAAAAATGCTCGATAACAAAATCGGCAAAGCACAGTGCGACGAGAAAGACAGCATCAAATGCAAGCTCAGTACAATGAGCCGAAATCAGAAAACTACTTTCGAAAAGAACGGCTTTACAGTAGAGGGTGAAAAGGTTGAAGAAGATAATCGTGACGATCAAGATCGCACGAACGACAAGCCAGAGAGTCGCTGGAAGGTTTCTTCAATCAAGTTTCCAAATGGTGACTCAGTCAGTAGCGGCGCTGACTTTGATAAAAAAGCCAACGAAAGTGTCGCCATGCGCGAGCTGACAAATAGTGTATTCAACGGTAAATCAAGTTTTTATGCAGACGAACGATTCAAAAACAGATTGAAGAAAAAATTTGATCTCTCAAAAAGTCCGACAGTGACAGGTAATTCTGAGGAAAAAGTAAATGAATCATTTGATAAATCACTCAAAGGCTCAAAAGAAAAGTTCGATGAGGCGGGACGTGCTGGAATCGGACTGTATGCACTGCAAGAAGGATCAGTCAAAAGTCAGCTCGCACAGATAGCACAGCAGATCGGACGTAAAGCAAACTCTTACACGCAGATTCAATGTGCACATTACACGGTAGGAAAAATAGCCAGCAACGCCGCAAAGACGGCAAAAGAACACACAATCGCACGCTTTGCTATGCAGTACCTAAAAGCAGCAGACCAAATCAAGGCAGGTATGGCTGATGAAGTACCTGCGAACGTTCTTTCCGGAAAGCTCGCCTACGGCCAGCAAGGTGGGTACGTTGGTGCAAACGCCACTGACGCCACAATGTATCAACACATACTCTTTAACGAACCGGTAAAAGATCTAAGCGTTAATCTGGACGTATTTGATAGTATCAGCGCACTTGAAAAACCATGGGACGCTATTATTAAAAATGCCGATGCTACAAAAGGCATCACAGGAAGTCCAGGAAACCTTCGTCAACCTCCAAATGACATCGCCTCAAATCCTCGAGCATACTGCCTTGACGGCCAAACAAGCAGCAACAAAAGCGCCATGAAGCCAGGATCGTGCCCAGCGCTTACAAATGCCGCCGGTACTGCAAACGAATTTGCAGGTGCCAGAGGAGCACTAGGGGGTATCGCTGCCGCATCTGACAATATATGTCCTTTCCCCCCTAAGGGCATCTGGCTCATGCTCCCTCCAGTCAGGATGACCGATCCGGTCGTTACGCCGATTGCCGCGAGTATATTTGCCGACGCTATCACGAAATGGGCGGGGGATGCTGCGAAAAAATTTAGCAGCGACACAAAAGGCACTACAGCTAGTGACGTACTATTTGCTGGTACCGGTGCAGTGCTAGGCGATATGGCAATGTCTCGAGGTATGCGACCAGCTGATAAGCAATCATTAAAACAATATCTCGCTAGTGGAGACGAAGTTTTCAACGAAATCGACCAAGTGGCACGCGATAATGGTCAGAAAAATCCATTAGATATCTACAACAAATACTCATTTACAGGATCAGTTGTTCGATCGCTTGGTGTCACGTACAATGGCGGCGCACCACTTCTATCTTCTATCTCAAATGTTCTCGCGATCATACCTTCGTCAATCACAACACTTGGACAAAAAGCCTCTGCGTACTATCGTCTACAACCGCTCAGCCTCGATGAGTCACGCCTCAAGTGTGCCGATGCAGAATACCGAAGCATCGGCATCGATGCGGACATAGCCTGCAACGTCCGCTACAGCATGAGCAAGACCGAACTTGACGCAAAAGTAGATAGCGTACTTGAGTATATGAGCAAAGCCCACCCCGACGAGTCGAGTGATGGGTTAAGTGACCTCCAATCGAGACTAGGGCGGACAGATGGAGAAGGGGACGCTGCAGAAGTGAGTAGAATGGTGAGTGAAGCGCAACAGGGAAGCAACGCACCGTTTATCGATAAAAAGACAGGTAAGCCTAGTAAATTCTCCGAGTACGAAAAATTCCTCGACTATTGTGTCAACCGTGAAGATCCATGGGGTCGTTCTGCGATGGTTGTGCGACGAGAAGAGCTCAGTGAAAAAGAAAAAGAAGAGATTCGCGGCAAAACAGATGTAAACGGCTACCCACTTGATGGTAACGAAAATGCCAAAAGCGAAAATGATAAGAAATATGTCGACTCTTACATGTCCATCACCGAAGGGTCCGCTCAAGATCAGGACTGGTATACAGGCAAGAAGTGTCTCGAAGAGAGTGAAATGATGAATAATTTTCGCGCCTACACAATGATGTGTTCAGTTGATGGCTCATACGCAAATATTGAAGATTGCACCATGACTGATCGAGAGCGGGAAGCGCAAGACAGCTTCTATCAGAACAACGACATCCTATATATCTCATCTCAACGTACATTTATTGAACCGAAGTAAACATACAGCAGAACCACTACACTCTTTTATTTCGCAGTTGAGGAATCTAAATATAGCTCCCTAGGAGCTATATTTAGTAAAAATCTGTGCTACACCGAGTCAACGAAAGATCGGCGAATATCTTAAAGCTTTGCAGTCTTTGCAATCTCAATTAGCTTTTCGAGACCTTCCGCCTCCGAGATGGTAATATTCTGTCGCGGCTGGGCTATCACGAATTTGTATGACTTAGAACCTTTTGATACGAGCAGTGTCGTCTCTCGTTGGTCGCCAAGCTTATTTGATTTCATATAATACGCAGGTGAGTCATTGATTCTCCCTGCAGAGACAGTACCCTTAGTGACGCCAGAGTCTTCGAGGGCTGCGACATTTTTGTATTCAAGCACATCAACATAAAAACTCGCTTGTTGATCTCCTTTGGTAACGATAGGGAAGGTAGCTGTCTGACCTTTTGCACCGTTAAGGTTGATCACACCAGATTTTTTCACATCTGACACACTCTTTACTTGATCCCCAAGAATGCGCTGCACATCTTCCTTTGAGACACTGTTCGCTACGCCAAGATCAGCGCCTTTCATTTCGTACACACTAAAACCGTCAGCGCCAACACCGCTCTTGGCGCCATTGTACTTCGGAAGTACCCATGTAAAGACGACTATAGCACCTACGGCAATCAAGACAATAAGTAGAAGAACTGCTTTTTTACGAAAACTATCACTCCGAAGAAGAGAAGTCTTTTTTCGCGTAGCTGTACGCTTACTAGTGCTTTGTTGTTTCTTTTTTGCGCCTGCCATGTAATTTCCTTAGCTAGATTATATGTACGAGTATACACTACCATAAGCATCATGCGTAGACCTAGAGGTGCGCGTGTATTATGCTTGTCCTTATATAAGTACTAATGGTATTCTGTACATAACTATGAAGATACAAACAAAGTCTCAGAAATCATTTTCAACACTGACATTTATGGCCCTCGTCGCCCTCATAACCGCAATCGCTCCTTTTGCTATTACACCAAAAGTGCAAGCAGAAGCTTCAACTGTAGGTGAATACTGTAGTAAGTTTACAGTAAAAAGCGAAAAACTCGCCTGTACAGACGGTTGGGCAGGAAAGGCGTGTGATGGCTGGCTCGAGACACACAATGAGGCGCACGAGACGATCTGTCTCGAAGCGGCAGTTGCCGAAGAAAAGGCTACGAACACTCCGACAACACCGACGACCCCAACGACACCGACAACTCCGGATGAAAAAACAAAGGAGCAAAAAGAAAAAGAAGCACGAGAAGCTCTCGAATCTTTTGCTGAACGCCAAGAGCGCGAATCAAAAGAGCCAAAAAAGAATCCTGACCAAGTACCTGACAATAAGTACGGCGAGTACGTAAATGGAAAAGGTGACTACCAGCGTATAGGAGTCAACCAAGCAGGCGATGGCGCACCAGCTATTATCTACATTCATGGTGGTGGTTGGCGAGTAAACGACGGAGCTGCTGAAAAACTTCAGCCAAGCGCTACTGCTCGAGGCTACGCATTCTTCTCACTTACATACCGACTTGGTCCAAGCGGTGTCTATTATCAGCTCGATGACGTTATGCGCGGTATCCGACACGTGATCAATAACGCAGGTATGTACAAAATAGATCCATCACGCGTCGCTATATGGGGTGACAGCGCAGGCGGTAGCCTCACAGTACGCGCAGCGGGCACAGGTAAGTCAGGGGCAAAAGCAGCAATTGGCTGGTCAGCACCGACAAATGGCTATACGGCGCTATTTCGTAGCTACAAATCATTCGCTATTGGTATGGATCACTCAACTTGCTTCCCAACAGACGTAGAGGGAATCAGCGACGTAGTCAAACAGATAAACGGGGAGGCGAGCACCGACGACGGTACCAGATCATCCGTCTATGAAACTGGTGTTCAGCCAGAAAACCTCAAGACAGTTGTTGGTGTTCTCGAACTCGCAAACCAAGCATCCGACACCGCTGTCAGTGCGGGTGAGATCGCCAAAAAACTTCAAGATGAAAATGGCAAAAAAGAACTCAGTGAAAACGTCCGTCGACTCGCTGCAGACAAGTTCCTTACTTGTATGGACAATATCAGTAGCGTTTCTCCAGCACTCAACGCCAGTCCACTCACTCCACCGATGCTTCTTGTAGGCTATCAAGATGATGAACTTGTCGGACCTGATCAAGCCTACCAGATGCGCGATAAACTCCGCAGTATGGGTACTCGCTCAGACGCGCTCATACTACCAGGAAACTTCCATCTCGATTACCGAGAAGAAGTTGTAAAACCTAGCCTCGATTGGCTTGATCAGCTCCTTCAACCATAGTTTTTCATACAATTCTTATGTTAAAATTCACCTCAATCAACAGAGGTGAATTTACTTTCTTTAAGCTATTTTTCACACAATCTATTGCATACTTTACAAATTTAGTGTATAATATCTTAATATAGAGAAAGTATAACCGTCCCTAGTGACAAAGGACCAAGCGCTATGTCGATAGAGAACTATCATCGAAAAGCCCAAGCTCCAAAAGAAGAACAAACCGATATTGAGCAAGCACACGGAGTTACCACTCCTAATTCATTAAATGACATGCCCAATCAGCCACCTGTGTATATTGAGGGTGCAGGAACATCTCAGTACGGCCCCGGAACCGCTCCAAATACACGCCACCGTGAAGAAATTGATCCAATTGATCGTAACGAAAAAAGAGGACTCAGCACCAAAGCTAAAGTCATTATAGGTAGCCTCACTCTTACATCTTTAATAGGTGCAGGTATAGTAGGCAAGAACATAATGGACGGTGCAGCCATGATTAATGACCTGAAAAATGGTAGTGGCGACCGTGACATCTCCGCGCCGCTTGTCCCCGGATACGCACCTGAGACTGTTGCTCCAATTGAGTACACCTCTGAAGCACTCGACAATATGAGTCTTACAAATTTTCGTGAGTTAGACACACATACTAGAGTCGATCACTTTGCGGGAAAGTTAGATGAATGGAGCGCTGACTCACTAGCTTTCATGCAAAAACACTTATCGCCAGAACAGGCAAGATTAGTTAATCAGCCACTTCCAGAAGATAAGTCTTCGTATACAGATCAAGACATACTTAATAGCTACTCAATTAATCTTTACGATGCATCTGCTCAAGGAAGTTCAGCGCAAGAAATTGAACGTGGACGCAAACTTTTGTCTGTAATTCTAGATCCACAAAACTCGGGGTTTGATAAATTAGCCAATAGGATTGGTAATGGACAAGGTGGAATCATTTCAGTTTATGAAGCATCGCCAATCGACTACCCAAGAATAAAAAATCAGAGCTTCATGGGTGAAAATATAGGTGATGCTGGCGCTGAAGTAATACTTGGACGCGGTGTCGAAGATGGTAAGGCCTTCTTATCTCTTTACGAGCTTCAGAAGACCGACAACGGAAATGATGTATGGTCATTAAAAACAGCATATGACCCAAGTGATCCAAAAGTACGCTCAGCTATCGAATCTATCACAACTGCGAACTAGTCTAGTAAATCATTAAGATACCTTAAGCATATTGAAGTATGGTAGTGCTTAAGGTATCTTTAGATATAGACATGTTCAACCTACTTAATAGAAATAAGGTTATTTTTGCTCTTACAGCATTCTTATTTATATGCACCCTGTTTACAGCATTAGCACCTCAGGCATTAGCACAACCGACAAGTACTGATAACTCACAGTCTCCTCCAACTAATGAAACTGTTCCTAAAAACGAAGACGGTACCACCTGTGCCGTTGAAAAAGTAGGGTGGATCGTTTGTCCTATTGTTGAAAGTGCAGCATTTGTCGGTGATAAACTATTTGCATTTCTCGCAGATAATTTTTTACAAACAGAACCTCAGTTAATTAGTGATAATCCGGGAAATGGCACAAAAACAGCATGGGAATTAGCCCGGAATACGGCTAACGTTATCTTTATTATTGTGTTTATTATTGTTATTTATTCACAAATAACAAGTATGGGTCTTAGTAACTACGGCATAAAACGTATGATGCCGCGACTTATTATAATTGCTATCGCCATGAACCTTTCTTTTATTATATGTCAGCTTATGGTCGACCTTTCAAATACACTAGGATACGCAATAATGGATTGGTTAGTCGGTTTATCTCATACTGTATTTAGTCAGTCAGTCATGCCTGTACAAACACCCGGCACACCGAACGTCACCGATGTTAGCTTACTTGGCTCAATTGCAACCGCCGCTCTAGCGGCAACTGCCATATGGATGCTCTTAGGGCCACTAATAGGAATGGTAGGGCTCATTGTGGCTACTTGTATCGCCATTATTATCATTCTCCTACTTCGCAAGACGTTCATCATCCTACTCGTTGTTGTATCACCGCTAGCTTTCGTAGCATACCTACTGCCAAACACAGAGAAACTGTTTAGTAAATGGCTTAGTATGTTCTGGAAGCTACTAATGGTATTTCCTATCGTCGCAATGCTTATGGGTGGCGGGCAACTCGCTAGTGCAATTATACTTGCCTCAGGGCAATCAGCAAGCAACTATAAAGAGGCGGCATATAGGGTGGAGGGCGAGCCATGTGTAGTTCTCGATACATCTGCGTCACAAGACGTGCCTTGTGAAGATGGTCAAGGTCCAGGGATTATGCTAGCGCTTGTTGCAGCTGGAGTTGCAGTCGCACCATTACTAGCCGTATTTGCGGTTATGAAGGGTGCGCTAGCAGCCGCTGGTGCTATTGGTGGCAAGATCGCACAGGGAGTACAGCGCGGAAGCGGTGGTCTTGGCAAGGGTGCGCAAGGTAAGTTTGAAAACACAGCACTCGCTCGAGGTATGGCAGCTAGGAAGGTTGGTAAGCAACAATTTAAGGATAACCGCTATGCGCAAGGTGTCATCGGGACAGATAAATCTTTCCGAGGGAGAGCTCGAAAAGCTATGTCTGGCGGAATTACAGGCGCCCTACCACAAAGCCTTCAAACAAAGAGTATACAGGCTCAACAGTCGGCAGTGCAGCGGCAAGCTGTTAATGTTGCGTCGTCAAACACAAATCAACAAGTCAAGGATAGTGAAGCGGAAATGCGACTTCAAACTCGTGGTAACATCGATCATGTAGCGCAGCTACTAGAAAACGCCATTAAAAGCGGAAATGAAACTGCTGCAAAGGCTGCTGAAAATATCTTGCTCGGATCGGGAGGAAAGGGTGTGGATACATTTGAAGCAGTCATGTCTAAAGACTCTGTCAACGCTAATTCAACTGCTGACGTCGTTCGCGCCCTCAAGCAGCATACATTAGAGCAACATGGCTCGATCAAAGAGAAGAGTGGCACTATCGCCAACTGGGCAGCTAGCGGCTCGACAGGAGGATCCACCCCTGCAGGACAGACTATGCCTAATAGTATTAGATCCGAAGCGTTTAGTGGCCTATCCTACAAACAAATGGCTACGCAAACACACGAGTCTATGTACAACGCAGCAGCAACAGGAGCGCTGGATGAAACTACGGCTCAAGAAATCCTCAAGATTAGCAGTAAAGAAGATATCGGAGGAAATCAACGAGCTATTATCCAGCACATCGCCGACGGCCATAGTTTAAATACGCTCGACTCTAGAGCAATACCGTCAAGCAGGCGGCAAGGTCCGCCAACACCTCCACCAACACCGAATGGACCTTAAATAAAGTGAAGATAAGTAATTCTTTTACAAGAGCAGCGAGCTACATAGGCTACCTTATTAGCGTAATCCAGATAGCACTCTTTCTCTCTTTTTCAGCAACGGTAATTTTTGATAATATCAATCAGTTATTTAACAATACACTTCAGCAAGAATACTCATTAGAAACTATCCTTATTGAAACGTACCCCGCCCAATCCTCCAATTCAGAGTTATCTATCGAAATAAAGATATTTCTTACGCTTCTCATAATAATAGTCGCAGTGTACACTATCTATTTCGTTGGTAAACACTCATCAAATATCCTCAAGCGAATACTTGGTCGGCTTTACAAAAAGCCGACGGCAAGTTCATTGTTTTTCGCTAAAATACTAATAATTACGATCAGTTTCCTATTTATCGTAATCTTACTCTTAGCTTTACCAACATTCGCAACACTACTTCCTGTTATTACAGCAGGGTCGGTTGCTGCTATAGTCTGTTTTTCTATACAGCATTTTATGGCACGAAGAGGTAAAATGCCGTATAAAAAAATTGCCTAAAAAGACAATTCCCATCCACGACATACCTCGCCAAACCATAAGCTTTGCGGTATACTCATAACAGATTATGGCGGTATATAAAGTTCCTCAAGACGTCGAGGCTGACGATAAGCTCATCGGCCCGTTTAGTTTTCGACAATTCATTTATTTGATTGTTGTCGCTATCTCTATGGCGGGTGCGTGGGGGCTTTCGACGGTATTTATACCACTTGCGATCATACCGCTGCCTTTTATTATCTTTTTCGGTGCACTAGCGCTACCGCTCCGTAAAGACCAACCGATGGAGACATATCTATCTGCAGTCGTGTCATTTTACTTCCTCAAGTCACGTAAGCGCTTTTGGCAGCCAGACGGCATATCGTCATTTGTCACCATCATCCCACCAAAAGATGCAGACCGTATACGCACAAAAGGCTTTAGCCAAGACGAGGCAACGAAACGACTCGACTACCTGGCAAGTCTTGTCGATAGCCACGGCTGGTCAGTTCGAGGTGAGGGAGTGCCAGTACCAGAAACATCGCTAAATCGCGACCTATACTACGAATCACAACAAGTTCCCGATATGATGGACGCCTCGAACTCTGAGATGCAAATCCTTTCAAGTAAGCTCAATGCAAGCAGTAGCGCACGCCACCAGCAAGCAGTCGCACAAATGCAACAAGCTTCGCCCGTGTCACTGACTCAGGCAGCAGAGTCAAACCCGCTCCTCGCACAGCATCCGCCAGTTGTCACACAAGCTCAGCCTTTTAATCCTATGGCAAGGCCTCAGCCAGCTCCAGTAGCACAGTCAACTCAAAGCTATCTTGGGAAGAGCGAACTTGACGCCATAGCATATGCATCTGCGCTCGCAGAAGAGGCAAGTGATGACCGCGAAGACCGACTAAACACTAGCGAAAACACCCCTGATACTGCTACAATAGAACGTGCTAAGAAACGTTATGAGGAGCTGGCATATAGAGACGACGTAACTGTCGAGACACTTTCAAAAGAAGCAAATAGGCTTGAAGAGAAAGATAAGTCGCTCATGGATGGCGATGAAGTAACGATTTCGTTACGATAAGATCAAAAAGAGGGATGGAATAGGGAAAATGCAGCCAAACAATCAGCAGCCGCAAATGCAGCAGCCACAAGGTGGTCCAGGCATGCCATATCAGCAGCAACCCCAAGCAATGCCTGGTCAAGGTGCTCCACAGCCCCCACAGCCCGCCGCAAATACAGCAGAAGCAACGACACCACCCCCACCAAATAATCCAAACACTACTCAGAATACACTTCTTTTTTCTGAGATCCGTGACAATATGGTCGTTATGAATGATGGTAGTTTTCGTGCAGTCGTCGCCTGTAAGTCAATCAACTTCGACCTCATGAGTAGCAAAGAGCGTGAAGGAATTGAATATAGCTATCAGAACTTTTTGAACTCTCTTTATTTTCCTGTTCAAATCCTCATTCGTTCACAGCGGGTTGATATCGGACCATACATCGAGCGACTCACTAATATTCGTCGAAACCAAGAGAATATGCTCCTTAACGTCCTTACTGATGACTATATCGACTTTATCGACACCGTTTCACAGGAAGCGAACATCATGGATAAGAGCTTTTACGTGATCGTACCGTACTGGCCGCAGGGAGATGTCCAATCTGTAAAACGCGCCAGTAAGAGCCTGTTCGGCACTATCTTCGGCGGCAACCAACAGCAGCGCGCAATCGTTGTTGATCATGCTCAATACGAGAAAGCAAAAGATGAGATCAAAAATCATGTCGACTCAGTAATGAGTGGACTATTCCAGCTTGGCGTAAAGTGTGTCCAACTAAATACAAAAGAGCTAGGCGAACTCTATTACAACTTCTACAACCCAGACACTGCAGTACGGGAACCTCTTGGAAACTTCCAGGATGTCACTGCGATGTACGTACGAAAAGGTCAGGGTGAAGCGCCGCAGCTTCACCTCGCGAAGGAGGAGATGTAGTAATGGCTAAAAAACCCGATGCAGTCGATATCGCCGCAAAACAACGCGCACGTGAACAATTTGAAGTTGAGCAAGCATTTCAAAAAGGTATCACAACACTTCGTGACCTCGTAGCGCCAAGCAGTCTCGAGATCCATGCCAGTTACTTCCGACTAGGCACAAAGTACGGTCGTACTCTCTATGTGTACGCATATCCTCGTCAGATCTATACAGGCTGGCTCAGCTCAGTTATCAACATCGATGAAGTACTTGATGTCAGTATGTTCTTCTACCCAGTCGAAAGCGAGATCGTCCTCAAGAACCTGCGCAAAAAGGTAACCCAAATGCAGGCCACTATGGCTATTAACGAAGAAAAGGGCCGTACTCGTGACCCGGGACTTGAAGCAGCGCTCAATGATGCCGAGGAACTACGAGACGAGATCCAGGTAGGTTCAGAACGTTTCTTCCGCTACGGTCTTTATATCACTCTATACGCCGACAGTATGGATGAGCTGAATTTTGTACAGCACAAGATCGAAACTATCTTTGGGCAACAGCTCATCTTTAGTAAGGTTGCCTCATCTCAGCAAGAACAAGGCATAAACTCAAGTGTTCCTCAGATGACCGATCAGCTACAGATCCGTCGAAATATGAATACGGGTGCAATCAGTACCAGCTTCCCGTTCACGAGCGCCGATCTTACTCAAGAAAAAGGTATCCTCTACGGCATCAACATGCACAACAACGGCCTGATCATCTTTGATCGCTATTCTCTGGAAAATGCCAACATGGTAGTATTTGCAAAGTCCGGTTCCGGTAAGTCGTTTACCGTAAAGCTTGAAGCAATTCGCAGTATGATGATGGGTGCGGACGTGATCATCATCGACCCAGAAAATGAGTACCAAAAACTATCTGACGCGGTTGGTGGAAGCTACATTCGACTCAGCCTCAACAGTGACGTTCGTATCAATCCATTTGATCTTCCAAGAGTTGTCGACACCGACGAAGCCGACGATGCGCTGCGAGCAAATCTCGTCACCCTTCACGGTCTACTTCGACTCATGCTCGGTGGAGCGCATGTTGCATCTGGTGGCATTACGACTGCAACGGGCCTTACTCCAGCAGAAGAAGCCGACCTCGACCAGGCACTGATAGACACGTATGCTCGATCAGGCATCACAAGTGATCCACTAACGCACAATTCACTACCTCCAACTATGATCGATCTTTACGATACACTCGTGCACATGGAAGGCTCCGGCCCATCACTCGCTCAGCGCCTCCGTAAATACACCACCGGTACATTCGCAGGTATCTTCTCGATGCAGTCAAATATCGATATTAATAATCAGATGGTTGTATTTAATATTCGCGACCTCGAAGATGAGCTCCGTCCCGTCGCAATGTATATCGTACTCTCGCACATCTGGAACGTCACGAGAAGCCACCTAAAGAAACGTATGCTTATCGTGGACGAGGCCTGGCAGCTTATGAAATACGAAGACTCGGCAAACTTCCTATTCTCACTCGCGAAGCGTGCTCGTAAGTACTATCTTGGGGTGACGACTATCAGCCAGGACGTCGAAGACTTTATGGCAAGTAAGATGGGACGTGCGATCGTCGCCAACTCCTCGATGCAACTCCTCTTGAAGCAATCGCCGAGTGCTGTCGATGTGCTCGCCGACGTCTTTAAGCTAACCGACGAAGAGCGAAAGCGTCTCGCCAACTTCCCAGTAGGACAAGGGCTTTTCTTTGCAGGCGCAAACCACGTTCATGTTCAGATTGTGGCAAGTCGCACCGAGCATCAGCTTGTTACTACGAACCCTGTTCAACAGATGCAAGAAGAGGAAGAAAAACGAATGCAAGAGCTCGCACGTCAGCGCGCAGCTCAAGAAGCAGTTGCTCAGGAGATGCAACTTTAAAGACTCAACAAATAATTTATCATGGTGAAATCAACAGCAAACGACCTTCTCGAGCGCGAAAACCAAGCCGGCAATGCGGAGGATAGTCTAAGTGCTGGTCAAAAAAAATACGACAGTCAATTCAATCGACACACTAACTCACAAGAACTCGACGATGAGCAAATAGACACTCACGGAGACAAAATTCAATCAAACTATAATGCCGATGAACCTGATGCTGATATAAAAAACACCAAAGACCAAGAAGAATCTGGCGGTCAAAACTCTCTTAACTACAAAAAAGGGGAGTCAGCACAGCCAGCTGGCCGGTTAGCAAAACTAAAAAAAGGTTTCAAAAAAATTGGACCATCAACTGGAATTACTGGATTTGTCCTTGCTGCATTTGGTGGAATGACAATTCTATTATCACCTGCAGCTCTTCTTGTTGCGATAGAAAAAGCTGTTACAAATGACGGCTCCGACTCTGCACGAACAAATGGAGTTATGCGGCGTGCATATATGGGTAATATTCTTAGCACCTCAAAAAATGATACTCCTTGTGCGGGGTCGAAGATTAAGTGTAAGTTTAAAACAATGGGGCAGCGTCAACTCGATAAGTTTAAAAACATGGGCTTTGAGGTTGATACCGTAAAAGACGAAAAAACTGGACGTAGTAAAGTAAAATCGATTAAATACCCCGATGGAAAAGTAGCCGATAACGGAAAGGTATTTAATGCTCACGCTGATTTCAATATCGAAGGAAGACGTACCGCCGGTCATGTATTCAATGTCAGATCGAAATTCTTCCAAGACGCCAAATTCAATAGTGTTCTTGATAAGTTTAAGTTAAAAAAGAGCAACGTATTAAAATCTTCAAATGATAAGGATAAAGAAAAGCGGAAAGCAGCTATTGATAAATCCTTTAATGAAAATATCGATGTTGGCGAGGATAAAAAAGGTGGAATTAAGCGCGTTCAAGCAGCAATAGAGAAAGCGAAAAAAACACCAGGTTTAAAGAAAACCATTAAAGGTGGCGGGGCGGCAAGCGCCGCACTCTCGATTGCATGCACAGGATATAATTCAATACGAGTTACAACAGCACTCGTAAAAGCAGAATGGATCTATCAGTTAGTTAAATTTGCTTATCCGTTTGTTCAAGCTGCTTCTCAGATTCAAGATCAAGGTAATATAGAGCCAGAAGTTGTCGAAAATCTAGGAGATCGTCTAACCTGGTACGACAATAAAAAAGAAGTAGATGGAAAACCAAATCCTAAATACAACCTTGGTGCAACGGATTCTCAAGGCCTAAAAGCAGCACTCTATGGAGACTTTCAGGGCCTTGAAGACTTCACAAAACAGTACACAACAGGAAAAACAGCATACGCAGTGGCCGGTAGTCAGCTCGTCAATACACTACAGGGATATCTAGGCAAAGATAATATTCGCGATGCGTGTATTGCAAATAGCTATGCAGCTATGGCGTCGACGGCTACATGTTTTGCAGGTCCATGGGCTGCAGCACTCTGCGCGACGTTAATTGCAGGGCTTTATCTAGCAGGTGACGAAATTGCTAGCTTAGTTATTGATCAGCTCGCTGATCCAGCACTAAAAATGATAGAAGAGGCAAATCTAACCTCAGATCTCAAAGGTGTCGACGCAGGTAATGCGCTTGCCGCAGGTATAGGTCTCATGCTCTCAAATAGCACTTTAGGCTCAGGCGGGAAACCCGTTAGCAGTGGAGACAAAGGAGTGAATCAAGTAAAGAAATTTATTACAGCAACCGATCCTGAATATAATCGTCAGATTGAACTTGCTAAGTACGAAGCAAAAGATACACCATTTGATATCTACAACCAGTACTCATTTGCAGGTACAATCGCTACATCGCTCAATCCATACAATGCTCAAACACGTAGTGTATTTGAGCATGCCGCAAATGCACTTGCCGTACTTGCTACACCATTGTCGTTTACGACAAATACAGCAAATGCACTCTTTAGTCAGCCCTCTCAAATGACCGCAAATCCGGGTGCGGCAGAAGGTAGAATGAAAAACTGCGGTGATCCAGATATGGAGTCGATCGGAGCGGGCTGCGATTGGTCTGGTCGGATGATAGGTTACTCAACAGACAATTTCCTCAGCATGGCAGACAGGCAGGCGAGTGGTGAAGAAGATGTTATCGACACGGTGATTCAGGAGCTTATTTCATCAAATGACATAGATGAGTCGGGCAAGCCAAGAGGCCTCGATAGTGAGAAGACCGAGGAAATGAGTGAATACACAAAATATCGAAAATATTGCACCGATCACCGTACAGATCCGCTTGGCACTACATCTAAACCAGTTGAAGACGGAAAAGAATCCGATCAATATTGGTACGAAGGATCTAAGTGTCTTGAAGATAACAAGAATATGGACAATTACGCATTTTACTTCAACTGGTGTGAACGACAATTCCCCGCCGCAGAAGAGACGACCTCTACGGATTGCTGGAGTGATACTGCCGCGCCCGCTGGACCAGCAACGAAAAATACAGGCGACTGGGTAATACCGACTCAAGCAACATGCTCACAGCCGTGGAAAGGATCTGGTCATCAGGGTATCGACATGGCCGCTCCAGAAGGCACCCCAATTGTTGCGCCAACAAGTATGAAGATTATATTTGCTGGAATGGGCGAAAACGGAAACGGAAACAGTGGATATGGAAATGTCGTCGTCGCAACAGCTACAGACGGAAGTGGTAAAGACTTCCGATTTGGCCACATGGTCACCACTCCGTCAGTCACTACCGGCCAAGAGGTTTCAAAAGGTCAAGAAATCGGCAAAGTTGGAAACACCGGAAATTCATTTGGTAACCACTTACATTTTGAGATATATCCGGCAGGCAAGGCCGTTACCGTGTCAGGCTCGGATGATCCGATCCCTGTACTGAAAGAACATGGAGTGGAGTACTCATGCCCAAGTTCTTAAAGATAGAAAAACGCTACAAACTAAGCTATATACTCATAGCTTTCATTTATGTGTTTGTCGCATCTCCGGCTCAAGTATCCGCTCGTGATGCGATGTTTCGTGCTCAAAATCATGTACTGTATTCTGACGACTGTACCACTTCTGACTCAAAATCAGGCGGTTCTGGTACACCATTTAGTGGTTCTGGTGCAGGGTGCGGCGAACAAGGGTATGCTTCTGGGGTAAGTAATTCTGAAGCGAACAAGAAACAAATCTGGTCATACTTTAAAAATAAAGGCCTATCCGATGAAGCCGTAGCGGGGATCATGGGTAATATGGAGAAAGAATCTGCATTTATGCCCGATGCAGTTAACTGGATTGATTGTAAAGGGGTCGTCCAATGGTGTTATAGTCGTGCAGATAATATGGTTGCAAAAGCTGCAGCAGAAGGAAAGGATTGGAGGTGCCTAGACTATCAGCTGGACTATATTTGGTATGAGATTACAGAAACCTCCGAAAGCCAAGTTATGGAACCTCTCAAAGCAGCAACTTCACCAGGCCAAGCGGCGAATATCTTCCATGACTTATTTGAAAGATCAAATACGGCTACTGGCGAGAATCTTGGTCGCGACACTATGGCTGAAAACATCTACAGAGAATATACCGGAAAAGATCCCGCTCCCAATCCAGAGGCGTCAACGTCTACAGGCGGCAAAGAGGCGAATCAATGTAAAACTAAGGGAGATGCAGAGCCAAGCAAAGACGGAAGTCTCCCCGATGGTGAATGTGCCGAATTAATCGAACGAGTTAAAAAACTCAAGAACGAAGGTAAAATCCTCTTAATGAATGAAGCCCCTGAAATGGAGGATATAGAAAGATGCGGACAAGTAAGTGCATGTCCGAGCGGGGATCACGTCGGTATTGAGAAGAAAACAGTGCAGGTCTTAATCGCAGTCGCCGAACAAAGTGGTGTAGTCGCTAAAGTCTATGCACTTAATAAAGACCACTTCTGTGATAAAGGTGAGCATGGCAAAGGGCTTGCAATAGACTTCCCATACAATGCAGGTACACCAGAGGGGGAGAAGTTATATAAATTCCTCTATGATAATGCCGCCTCTCTAGGAACAAACAAACTAATATATAGCCCTACGCCATCCGGATATGAATGTATGGGCGGTGGAGCTCCAGTAAGTTGCGTAGGCTACTACGGAGAAGATACACTTTCAGGGCATCAAGATCATATCCATTTAAGTCTATAGGAGCTGTTATGAATCAAATACTTAATTTCATTACCAAAAAGTCAATCCGGTTCTGGGTAGGGTTGGGAGTGAGTATCTCCCTAGTATGCCTCGTTGTATGGCTATGGTTTACTTTTTCTCTCGTACAAATATCGGTAAAAAATGAAGATAATATTACAAATAGTCAACTTGAAGTGACGGCTTCAAAAGATTATATATTTGAAACATCCCGAGCACTACTAGTCGGAGATTTTGCAATAATACCGCGTGATTCTAAAGTCCTTCATGCCTCACTTGGAAACTACCAATCAAGTCGTTCAATTAATACAGCGCTCTTTACTATCCCCACTGTAGATTTTACTTTTCAGAAAGATAGAAATGCAGATAAGGTTGCGTACATGAATCCGATTTCTGATTGTTCAGTCTATGACTACTCAAGTGACCAGTTATTATCTTACAATTGCAAAACACCAACTCAGTTATATTCCTATAGCGCTCTATCAGGTAATAACATATGGACGAATAAAATAGCAGCAAAATCAGCAACTACAACTAAGTTCATGACACCATATCGAGACGGAGCTATAGGAATTGCGCCAGTGTTCGATACGGATGCACCCGCAGAAGATCCTCTCTTCTACATCAGTGTGGCAGGCGGACTAAAGCACTTTCCTGCGCCAGAAAATATCGATGAGTCAACCCTTCGTTTTGCGAAAATAGTGACCGATAAAATACACCCTGAAAATCGTAACTTCCTTTTTATTTCCTGGGACGGCGCAGTGTATTACGGTATGCCTTCAGTAGAATATAATTCAGTAGAATATAAAAAAATGACCGCACCTAGCGACTATAGTAGCGTAAAAAAATCAACAATATGCACTCTAAACAATACCGAGGCGGCGTGCTACACGGGAGGATCAAGTCTCACTCCACACTCTGATGAAAGTAGTGAGGGCTCATCAAGTAGTAAGAAAGTTGATCTGCCTGAAGGTAAGCTTACGATGATAGATTTTTCGACAGAAAATCCATCTCAAAAAAATACATATAGCATTCAATCAGATATATCCGTCGACCAGCTCTTTGTTACAAAAAACAATACTATACTAGCGCTTGACGGGAAAAGACTCTATAAGCTAGAGTCTCAAAACGACACACAAATAAAAGCTCATCTCTTTGAACAGAATATTGACTCTGTAGACACGGGGGTAGATACGTATTACGTAAAAGATAATACAGTATTCGCCATCAATGAAACTAACGATGGAGCGGTAAGTCGTTTTCACTCAGAACACATTAATATAAAAAGAGTTAGTGTTTACGGGGAATCAGTTTTTGCACTATCATCAGTAAAAGATGGAGGTAGTCGCGTCTACGCCTACAAAATCAATAGTGAAGTAAATAGCACAGGCAATAAACGAATAATAGACCTTCTTCCGGTAACATTTTCTGAATCAACCGATATTAGCGATATGGACTTCGTAGGATCAAATATACGAATACGACTAAAAGTAACACTAAATAAAACAGTACGAAAAAATTCGGGTGCATTAGATGAAACCGCTCTCAATCAAGCAAAGTCGAGAGTAACCGACATGCTTGAGAAGAAGGGTATAGATCTAAATACCGTTACGATCAATTTTAGTTATTGATTTGTATATTATTTATTACATACTATGTACTAAAACTCAATTTTGTGGTAATCTATATCTGATAGAGAGCTACCTGGATGAGCAAATTAGACTTACAAGACAAGGCGACTGAAAAGCACGACCCGTATACCGACGCGGGCCGCGGTTTACGTCACCAACTGCAGGAACAAGAGAAGTTTAATCAGCTCGCCTCGACGTACGACTCACAGTCAGCCGATCCAGCTCAAGAAAACGCAAATATCGCCAAGCTCAACGCACGCGAGAGCGAGGGGACGATACCGTATACTCCTCAAAATCAAACATCGTCATCCAACTCAGGAAAAAAGCGCTGGCAATTTCTTACCTCTAAAAAAATCCGCGGCAAATCATCTCTCCTTGCTGTCATAGCAGTGCTTTTCGGAGGTGGCGCAGCACTGACAGTGTTGTTTTCGCCAACGATCGCCATTGTGCAGCTCAAAGAAGTATTCACACAAGATCTCAATGATCAACTTCGATCGCTTGACACGCGATCAGCTGTTTTGTTGCGCTCAAAACTAAAAGATACAACAAAAGGTTCATGCGGTGCAGTAAAAATTACGTGTCGATTCAGTACACTTCACGATGATCAGGTGAAGAAGTTTAAAGCCCAAGGTATCGAAATCGACCGTGATATGAGTAAAGGTATAGGTGGAAAACGGGGTCAAATAACTCGAATGACCTTCACTAATCCAACGTCCGGAGAAAAAACATACATAACCAATGCTGCTGAGCTCAAGAACGCAAGTCTCAACAATATGGCGTTTCGTTCGTCACTTATCACTTCATATAATCCAAAAGTCATCGGCTTTGCCGATAAAGTCGCCGCAAAAGTATTCGCAAAAAATGGTGCTAGAAAATCCCTTCAAATAAACGGATCCACTGACGAAGAGCGGCAAAAATCTGTCAATTCTATCGTCGAAAAAAAAGCGAGTGTCAATGCAAGTAGTATCGTAACCAAAACTGATGAAGACGGAAATAAGACATACACTGATGACAAAGGTAATCCGCTCACTAGCGAAGAAGTTGAACAAGCTCGTCAGTCGAGCGAGCGAATCAGTGCCCTTGCTGAGATTGGTAGCAGTAAGACAATTCAAAACCTCGCAAAAGGTGCGATGATTACTGGAGTTATCGACACCTCATGCACTATCTACAATACGAGCCGCATGGTATCGGCTCTCTCGAAAGTAAAAAAGAAAGAACAAGCTGTACGATTCGCGACAACGATGATCCTGACACCAGCCGATGCCATGAAGGCGAACGAAGCTACTGAAGAGATGGTGTCATTCGTTGGGGATAACATCACTCAAACAAATACAGAAGAGAAGGTTATTGATGAGTCTCGAGCAACCGAACCAGGCACGGCAAGTAATCCACCAATGGTTGAAAATAAAGACTTCGGGAAAAGTGGACTTGATTCACCAGCATTTCGTCTCGCTGCACACGACGATGTACCGAAGCTCGACATGCGCGCAAGTCGATTTATGCTCGGTGACAGTACACCAAATACCTTTGATGGTATCGCTCAAGCGCTTGCGTTATCACTCTCTCTCGGAACAAACCCCGACCCGCAGTCGATTAGTGACAAATGTAAATTTGTTCAAAATCCCGCCGTTCGGCTTGGCGCACTTGCTATTGGTATTATCGCGGGCGCAGGAACAGCCGGTCTGTCGACAGTTGCCATGATAACAGGCTCCGTAGCAATCGGTGCCATGCTTCCATACCTCGAATCGGTACTTGCCGACATCATCACCGGCAATCTCTTTAAGGATCTAGAGGGTATGGACACAGTCGATGCTGCGTTTGTCGGCACAGCCGGACTTACCGGCGACATGGCAATGGCGCGTGGCATGAAGCCGCTTGATGATACAGAGGCGGTTGAAGCAAGCCAAGAGAACGCGAAAGTAGCACAAGCATACAGTGAAGTTGAGCGGTATCAAGCAAAAGACACGCCACTTGACATTACTAATCAATACTCGTTCCTTGGGTCGATCGCCTTTAGTCTCACCCCTTACGTTCGACAAAGTGCTTCAAGTCTTGGAACGATGGCGATGAGTGTAGGTAATCTACTTCCAGCCTCACTTGCAGTTGTCGCAGCACCAAAATTATTTGCAGCTTCACCGATTCAGCGCTTCCAGCAATGTAATGACGTAAACTACTTACGCCTCGGCATTAAAGCGGACGTTTTTTGTAATGTTCGCTACGGCAACTCAAAAGAGGAGTTAGCGCTTGATCCTATTGAAAATGCAAACTGGATGGCAGCCACTGGAAATATCGACCCCGAAAGCGAAGATGGGGTAGTAAAAGACAACGGCGATAAGGGCTGGAACTATGTTAAATTCCTCAAGGAATGTGTCAATCGATCAACTGGGTGGGGTGAAAATCAGGACGAAAATACTGGCGACGGAGCAGAGTGCCGCAAAAAAGAAAATGAACCGCTCAACATGCGCTACCGTATCTACACAATGGACGTCAGTGTCGACCAATCGCTTGACGGATCCAAGTCTCAAAAAGCCGATCCCGGAACAACAGGGAGTGCTAGCGGTGCAACCGGTAACGTCACTGAAGATGGCTGGTCATACCCGACAACAACTGATGGAAATATCACTAGTGGCTTCAAAACTGCTGCTCGACCTGATCACCGAGGCGTGGATATCACCCATTCGGGCGGCTCGCTCAACAAACCAATCTTTGCTGCGCGAGACGGAAAGGTAATTGCCGCAGGACCAGCCGAAGGCTTCGGTAACTGGATCATCATACGTCATCAGGTTGACGGAAAGATTGTCGATAGCCTTTACGGCCATATGTACAATGATGGCGTTCTCGTAAAGCAGGGAGATACCATAAAGGCCGGCCAAGAGATTGGCAAAATCGGCAGTGATGGTCAGAGCACAGGCCCGCACCTCCATTTTGAATTATGGGATGGCGGTCGCATCAGTGACAACGGGCAGGTTGGTAAAGAAACCAATCCTGAGCCAATACTACAAAAAGCTAAAAATGCGCAGCCAGGCAATAGGAGTCGCGATGTTTAAGCGTGTTATTGCCGTCATCGTAGCTATCGGTATCGTATCTGTCGAGATTATCCAGCCAGTACAAGCTGCGACAATCGATCAGCAATTTTACTCCGCAAACGACATTATGTTCTATGACCCGACCTGTGCTGAAGCAGATACTACAGGGTCCGTGCAACTTGCAGGTGATGGCACTATGGAGCAGATATTAAACTTCTTTATGCGTAAAGGCCTTACACTCGCGCAAGCATCAGGAATTATCGGAAATATGGCACAAGAATCTGGCGGAGCAATCGATCAAAAAACTGGAGTCAAAACACCAAATCCTGCCGTACGACAAGGCGGGAAGATCGTCGACGCTAACTATACCCCAGAAAATGGGGTTGGGTTTGGGCTAGTACAATGGACCTTTACTGGACGACAAAAACCACTTCAAGATCATATGAAAGAGATGGGTGTCGGCATGACCGATCTCGGTGGCCAGCTTGAGTTTGTTTGGAAAGAGCTAAACAGTAATTACACTCACACCCTACAGGCATTGAAGTCAACAACCGAACCAGTTGCTGCAGCCGTCGCAATGCACGGCCCGCCAAATCCAGGCTACGAAGCTTCCGCTGACTCACCAGAGGCAGTACGTTCCGTCCGCGGTGGCAATGCTCAAAAAGTCTACGACACATACAAAGATGCGCCGGCTCTTGCGGGCGGTACGGCCGATTCATCACTTGCAGAGCCGCCCGTTGACGGCGATAAAGACAAGGCCAAAGTCGTCTCAAATCCAACACGATCATCAACAGGTGCGCAGTGCGATGGGGATACCTTTAGTGGTGGAGATCTCGCAGCGACAGTTAAAGCCTACGCGTGGGATACTCATAAAGGTCTCGATATAAACGCACGAGCGGAATACACCTCCGCGGTCAATAAAGCCACTTCAGAACAACGATACGTCGGTGGTATCAAATATAAGGGTATTGATTGCGGTGGATTCGTCTCACTCCTACTCCAGGATAGCAAGACCGAACCAACCTATAACAACTCAGGGAAGGGAGGTAACACTATTAGTCAAGAGGCATGGCTCCGTAATAACTGGGAATCTATCAGTGCCACTGATGCGAGCGACAGGCTACCTGGTGATGTTGCTATAAATGACACTCATACGTATATTTATGTTGGTGATATAGAAGGATTTAATAGTAAAATTGCCTCGGCATCACTCGACGAGCGAGCGCCAATGGCGGGTAAAGAGGGCGTGACAGATGGGTCATTCCGGTGGTATCGTAAGAAGTCAGGAGTAATAAATGTTTAATCAGATTTTTTCCAGCAAGCGCCGTATCTTTATCGTCACTTCAGTAGTGATCTTTCTCCTTATCTGTATTTTTAGTATTATCATTACACTATCTCGCCAAGGCAAACTTCCAGTAGTTTTTTCTATCGTACCAAGTAGTGCTCGTATCACTCTCGAAAACAACACGATAGGTAACGGTACGCAGTATCTCACTGCTGGATCTTACAAGATAAAGGTCGAGCAGCCTGGCTTTGACTCGCAAGAAAAAACAATCGTTGTCACTGACAAAAAGAAGCAAAATGTAGTTGCGGTCTCACTCACGCCGCAATCAGATGACGCAAAAAAATGGGCAGAGAAGAATCAAAAAGCCTACAAGGATAATGAAACTTTCGGTGGTCTTGAGGCGCAAGAGAATGGCCAGTATTTTCGATCTCGCTTTCCTATTATAGAAAAACTCCCGTACACTGATCCGTATTACAAGATTGCTTACCGTACAAATGGTGATGATATTATCATTACTATTGACACCGACTCTCCTCGATACCGCTATTTTGCAGTTCAGAAGATCAGAGAACTTGGCTTCAATCCTACTGACTACACCATTGACTTTAAACAATTCAAAAACCCACTCGAGGTGACTCATGAATAATAATCGAACTACAGTTATATTACTATGCGCTGCCGTTGTTATCATCGGAGGCATTGCAATTGTCGGTTCACTGCAATCCCAGCCGGCTACGCCACCTCCTGTCGTAGAACAACCACAACAGAAACCTAAGCCAACAACAGCGGAGCTTGATACTATGCTCGAAACCGAGCTTCCGGCAATCTCCACAGTCCTTGTCGGAAAATATCCAACACTCGTTGATCTCTACATCATCAACAGAGGCGCTCTCTACGATGAAGGGCAGTGGTATGGCACAACATTAACGTACCAAGGAAAAGACGAAGATAGTAGAGACACCCTTCGCGTACTAATGGAGAAAAAAGACGGAAAATGGATTATCCGTAGCACACCGCCACGACCAATCTTAAGTCAACCAGACTTTCCTGATGTACCAAAATCCGTCTTGCAGACAATCAACCAGCCAGCAGTTCTCCCGGGAACCGATACTTCACCAACAATAAATTAATCGAGTGCAATCACCATTGCCCCCTCAAGAAGAGCAGTGCTTGAAGCGCTTGTCATGATGATTTGTTTATTTTTAAACTTCGTCGCAAGATGTGTCTGACGTTGTCCATCTAACTCACCAAAAACATCGTCAAGCAAGATGATTGGACGCTGATTAGTCAAACGCTCAATTATATCCACCTCGAGAAACTTCAACGCCAATACTATACTTCGCACCTCACCACGAGAAGCGACCGACAGGGCAGATTTTCCGTTAAATCGAAACTCTACGTCATGACGATGCGGGCCAACGCTCGTAAATCCTAGTAGTTTATCCCTCTCAAATCGCCCGTGAAGTTCATTGATTAGTTTTTGCTTCGTATGATCAATCGAGGTATGCGAGTAGTGGATACTTACGGTATCGTTTGATTGTGCGATCGTGTTGTACGTATCGGCAATATCGCCGTTAAGCGCCTCGATACACTGCACGCGTTTGTCGATAATTTCTGCGCCATACTCTCCAATTGCAATATCCCACACAAACATATCGTCAATCGTTACAAATTGTCGCTTCAGTAGGGCATTACGCTGCTTTAGAGCCCTTTCGTACTTACGAAGCGCCTGCGCATACTCCGAATCAAGTTGCGACAGGAAACGGTCTATAAACTGCCGTCTTCGCGATGGCGAACCGTGAAGAAGACGAAGATCATCCGGCTCAAACAAAACAACTGGATATTTATACGCGGATGCTAAACGATACGATATTTTACTATCAATACTAAATTGCTTCTTACCTGATGACTTCGAAGGGTCAAACTTAATAGTACGTTCATGATCATCGCTTCTAATGTCGATTCGCCACCATTCACTTTCGTGCCGAAGTATTTCGGTGTCAGTACCTTTAAATGAAGTGCCTTGTAAGGCAATCATCATAGCCTCAATAATTGATGTCTTGCCGCTACCATTGCTCCCGGTAATAAGCGTGACGTAAGGTGATAACTCATGAGTAAACACCTCATGAGTTCTGATATTCTGAAGCTGAAGCGACGAAATAATCACAGATTAGACAGCTAGCTCTTTAATGGCATGATGATGTGTTGGTAGTCATTATCTTTTTTATCTACCGAGAGTACACACGGGGCGAGACGCCCGCTGAAACGAAACACTACTTTATCTCCCGAGGTAACACTGAGTGCGTCGGCAAGGTAGCGTGAGTTAAGTGTTACTTGTCCATCAGCACTCACATCGGCAGCTGATTCTGATGTGTTTTCACCAAGTTGCGAAGCGATCGAATGGATAGCAAGCGTGCCGGCCTCAGCATTTGCCGTCACAGTGACACTGCCACCTGAGTCACGGGCGAATAGACTAGCTATCTTGGTAATGCGAACAAACTCGGCTTTATCAATCTTTATGACGGATTCAGATGATGCAGGAATGAGCTGGCGATAATCAGGGAAGTTGCCGTCGATGAGGCGACTTGTAATTTCAGCCTCACCAAGTCGAAAACGAACTTGTGTCTCATCAAAAAGTAATTCAACCTCTGTAGCGTCGTCAGTAATCGAACGGAGTACTTCTTGTAGTGAGGAAGCGGGAATAATTGCCGACACATCACTTTTTGTCTCGACAAGTCGCTTTTCAGTCAACCTATATCCGTCAGTGGCTGCAAGATAAAGATTACCTTCAAATGAGTGCCAATACACGCCAGTAAGTACTGGACGAGTGCTGTCATTGCTTGCGACAAGAATAGTCTGAGAAACAGCCTGTTTGAACTCATCCGTGCTGATACTGTACTGGATCGACTTTTTCTCATCAATCACTGGTAGTTCCGGGAAATCATCCGATGCGATACCATTAATGACTGAGCTATACGTACCTGCTTTTATGTGGAGATGGTCGTTTTTTACCAAAAGTTCTACGTTGCCTTTTGGAAGACTGGCGACGAACTCAGCTACAAGTTTTGCAGGAATCGTGATCGAACCTGGCTTGGCAATCTTTGCTCCAATTAATTGGGTTGCGGCTATTTCAAGATTCGTTGCAGCAATAAGAAGGCGAGTGCCGTCTGTCCTTAAAAGGATGTTACTGAGGATTGGTAATTGCGTCTTTGTACTTGCTACACGACCAACTGCAGTCAGTGCTCGAGTAAGATTTTCTTGGGTAACAGTGAGTTCCATTATTAGTTCCTTTCTTTTTATTTATTCTTTGGTTGGGTTAATAGTAGGTACTGTGGATTGCGGGGATAAGATGCTCTTAACAGATGGAAATAGCGAATAAATCGTGTGGATAAACTCTGTGGATTCATGGGGATAGTTATGAGTATAAGTAGGGTATGTACACAGGCACTGCTATGCGTCGTAATGCCACGAAGTATATCTGTGGATAGACGTCCCCAGGTTGTACCTAGCTGTATTCGCAGGTTGTACACATGTTTTCCCCAACTATTAAGCATATAGTTTCTCCCGAATCTCTGCTACTTGTTCACGGATAGAGAAGTCGAGTTTGATTGATTTCTCGATTTTTTCGACTGAGTGAATAGCAGTTGTGTGATCTTTTCGACCAAGCTCTCCGGCAATCTTAGGGAAGCTGAGATGGAGCTCGCTTCGTAGGAGGTACATAGCTATTTGACGAGGAGTCACAATGTGTTTATCTCGCCGAGCGCTACACATCTCCGGAGAGGTCAGCTGAAAATGCTTTGCTGTCTTATCAATAATTTGCTTTGGTGTGATGTGCTGTGGTCGAGAATGACGAACATTGCCAACCAAGCCCTCAGCAGTTGAGATGTCCGGTTCAACACCACGCATCTCTGCATAGGCAAGAAGTTGATTGAGTGCACCCTCGAGTTCGCGAATGTTTGTCTTAATGTTGTTTGCGAGGTACTCAGAGGTTTCGCGAGTGAGTTCAACGCCAGATAGAGAAGCTTTTGCCTCAAGAATAGCGCAACGAGTTTCAAAATCAGGCATTTGTACATCAATTGCCATGCCCATTTCGAAGCGACTCCGGAGTCGCTCGGTGAGTGTAGGTATGCTTTTTGGCGGTTTATCGCTGCTGATGATGATCTGTTTGTTGTTTTGATGGAGTGCATTGAAAGTATGGAAGAATTCTTCCTGTGTCTTTTCTTTTCCGGCAATGAACTGCATGTCGTCGATAATAAGGACGTCAACGTTGCGGTATTTATCGGAAAACCCCTTCTTTTTGAAACGGATACTGTCGAGGAACTCTTTTACGAATGTTTCAGAGCTAACATAGAGAATGCGTGATTCAGGCTGATGTTTTGTAATTTCATTGCCGACTGCTTGCATGAGGTGCGTTTTACCAAGTCCTACGCCACCATAGAGATAGAGGGGATTGTATTTAACACCAGGATATTGAGCGACTGCCTGACATGCAGTGTAGGCGAGGTCGTTACTAGAGCCAACGATAAAGGTGTCGAATGTGTAGCGAGGATTTAACCCGCCAGTTGTTGCAGTCGAAGAAGCCGGCCTACTGGCATTTTGGCGTGGCTCGCGCTTTGAGATAAGCTCATCAACCGCTGACTCTTGAGCGCTCGTCGCAGTAGTTTCACGGCTGATAACGGTACGCTTGCCGGCGGTTTTTACGGTATAGACGATCTTTTCGGTCGTGACATCATTTTTTTTAAGGATAGTTTTTATTTGGTCGTTGAACTTTACCTCAAACTGACGAATGGCAAATATATTCGGAACAGCAATAGTGACTTGTTGGTCGGTGATATCGAGAAGTTCGGTATTTTTGAACCATGTTACGAATGTCGCGTGCGATACGGACAATTCAATCTCACCTAAGACACTTTGCCATAGCGAATGTTGCATATTACTTCGTTTCCCTCACTTGTCATTGTCGCGGTTTTCCACGTCTGTATTTGAATTCCACTATACGCTACAAACGAGTTATCCACAACTTCAAAAGTGTTAAATGAAGTGAGGCTAAATAGAGAGAGCAGTTATCCACATGTGACGCTCTCATCTATTAATCTGTGGATAACTATGAGTAATAAGTGGATAAGTTTTTTATATTACGAAATGACCAGACGTATAATTCAACCATAAACCCGAACCGCTTACTTGATAAAAGTGGACGGATAGTGTAAGGTAGTAAAGATATGCCAAAGCGAACACACCAACCACACACTCGTCACCGCGCTCGTACTCACGGGTTCCGCGCACGCGTTTCGACCAAAGCTGGTCGCGCAGTGATTAAGCGCCGCCGAATCAAAGGCCGCGCAAAACTTACTGTTTAGTCAACTTATTTGACGAACGTATTGTCTGATTATCACCTATTCCATGAGAGTAGGTGATTTTTAGTTTATAATAAGGTTAATTATGTTATCATTTCGTTATCGTTTTCATGGCCATGGTAGTTTGCGCTACTTATATAAGAATGGCGACGCCGTCCGTACTCGTCTGGTAACCTTTAAATTTATCAAGCATCCAAAGCGTCGAACTCCCCGAGTAGCTGTAGTGATTAGTAAAAAAGTACTTAAGAGCGCGGTTGGTCGTAATCGCGTACGCCGCCGCCTATATGAGATTATTCGAGCGGAACTTCCGCAGCTTGATGGACCATACGATATGGTATTTTTGGTTTTCTCAAGTGAAGTAATGACGATGCCGCATGATGAGTTAGTTGCGATGATTCGCCAGCTGATCACCTCGGCTGATATCTATAAAAAGTAGTTACTTAGTGGTATAATTAGCTAAAGTAACGAGCTAATTTAACTGGAGAACTGTGTGAATATTTTTGACGTACTGATCGTACAGCCGATCTTTAACCTTCTGATGGCGCTGTATGCGATTGTGCCTGGTAGTGACTTTGGTGTGAGTATCATTATCTTTACGATACTGCTTCGTTTCGCGATGTATCCGCTGATTAAGAAACAACTCCATCAAGTAAAGGCGATGCGACGCCTACAGCCAGAGCTGGAGCGAATCAAGAAAAAGACTAAAGGCAACAAGCAGCTGCAAGCTATGCAGATGATGGAGCTCTATAAAAAACATGGAGTTAGTCCATTCCGTTCGATCGGTATCCTGCTGATTCAATTGCCGATTTTTATTGCGCTGTACTATGTTATTCAGATCTTTACGCTTCACCGCGAAAAGGTAGAGCAGTTCACGTACAACTTCCTTGAAGGTGTGCCAGCGATCAAGCATATCATTGAACATCCTGAGCAGTTCAATGAAAAGCTACTCGGAGTAGTTGACCTCACTAAGCACGCCTTTAGTGCTGAGGGTGTTGATATCTTCCTCCTTATACTTGCAGTAGTTGCTGCTGGTACGCAGTATATTATGTCAAAGCAGACAATGCCTCAAACTGAGAGCAAAAAGGGTCTTCGTCAGATACTGAGTGAAGCATCTGAAGGTAAAGAAGCTGATCAGTCAGAGATCAACAATGTCGTTATGATGAAGATGATGAAACTTCTTCCATTCTTCATGTTCTTCGTAATGATTAGCCTACCAGGCGCTATTGCGTTGTATTATGGCGTTTCAAATATTGTAGCTGTGATCCAACAGCACTTCATTTTGAAACAAGATGAGCATGAACTAGAAGAGATTGCGAGTGAACCTCATAAACCTGCGAAAAAAGCGACACAAAAAGCTGCCGCAAAAGCACGAGCTGACAAGGCACCAGAAGCAACTGTGACACGAATTGTCGCAAAAGATGGGGCCGACAAGAAGTCAAAAACTAAGAAGAGGAAGTAATTTGTATGGATCAGCAGCAATCAGTTCAATTCGCAGAAAAGTATCTCGCAGACCTATTGTCATTTTTCGGTATCAATGCAGAGATAACAACCAAGCTTGAAGATGATGTTATCGAGCTTTCTGTACCTGCTTCTGATCTCACAAGCCTCCTTATTGGCCGTAACGCCGAAACGCTTCGTAGTATTCAGTATCTTGTATCAACGACTCTTCGCAACCAAGAGGCTGCGATTAGTCGGGTAAATGTGGATATTGCTGACTATAAAAAGCAGCGTGCAGATAAAGTAGCCAAGCAAGCGAAAGAGTGGATTGAAGAAGTGCTTCGTACGGGTGATTCGTATATTGCTGATCTCAATGCCGCAGACCGTCGTATAGTCCACCGAGTTGCGAGCGAGTATTCTGATATCCGCACATTCTCTGAGGGTGAAGGACGAGAGCGTCGTATTATTATCGCTCAGCAGAGTTCGTAGAGGCTGAGGGTATTAAATCTAAAAGCGACTATTTTGTAGTCGCTTTTTTGTATACTTTTAGTGTTTCTTGAGCCATTTTTTTCCAAGAGTATTTCTTGACTTGTTGAGCGCCGTTTTTTATTAGTTGTGCGCGAAGCTTGTCATCACGGAGGACCTCATCGATTGCTTGTGCGATATCGCCTGGATAGTGAGGATTGAAATAATGCGCCGCATTGCCATATACCTCTGGGAGGCAGGTGGCGTTACTACTGACGACAGGCGCACCGTAGAGCATTGCCTCGAGGCCAGGAAGACCGAAACCTTCCATGAGCGAAGGAAATATATACGCTTGGCAGTTTTTATACAGCCATGCAAGTTCCGCGTCATCAACAAACCCGGTAAAATGAATATTTCTATAGCTCTGCTTTTTAAACAACTTCTCGTTACGGAGCGCAGAGGTATTCTTCTTACCAACAAGTACCAGTTGAAGGTCTGGATATTTCTCAAGTAGTTGTTGATGGGCGCTTGCTAATCTTCGGACGTTTTTATAGTCACTTTGTTGACCGACATATAGGATGTATTTCTTTGCAGTGCCACTGTATTTCTTTGGCCTTTTTTTACCAATGTCGGCAGATTCGTATATGACATGTATTTTCTCTGAATCAATCCGAGCGAATTTTTGATATTCTACTTTTGTAAACATTGAAGGTGTGATAATTTCAGCGCTCGAGCGAGCAATCCACCAAAACACACCCCTCCCAATAAGCTGCTTTATGTGAAACGCGAGCCAATTTTTATCTGAATTATAGGTTTTTAGAAGTGTAAGGTCGTGCATCGTGGTGACGTGTGTGCCTTTGTAGAGTATCGGCTGCTGAGGCATGCAGAAATGTACTAAATCAGGCTTGAGCTCACTAAGCAGCTTCAAGAGGCCGACCTGCTCACCAAATGAGTAGTCGGAAAAGTCAGCTTCGAGAACTGAAAAATTATTATTCGTTGGTTTCCAAAAGTTGAGATCCTTTTTTCGTACAAGTATTGTATAGGTATTTGTCTTATCGACCTGCTCTAGGTAGTGGAGAAGCCGCTCTACGTAGCGGCCGGTGGTTGAGTTAATGATTCGGGCGTCGACGGCAATATGCATGAGTTAGTCCTTTTTTCCACCTCTATGATAGTGTTCTATAAAATATAGAGGCCGTTGCTTTGTTTCATTGAATATACGTGCGATATATTCGCCGATGATACCGAGCGACAGCAACTGAACACCACCGAGAAATAAAATGACAGCCATCATGGATGGGTATCCAGCTAAGTCAGTTCCAAAAAATATTGTCCGCAGTACGAGGTAGAGAATATAGAAAAATGCACATGCGGAGACGACGACACCAAAAAATGAAGCGATTCGAAGAGGAGCGGTCGTAAAGGTGGTGATACCGTCGATCGCTAGGTTGAAAAGTTTAAAATAGTTCCATTTTGTTTCACCGGCTGCACGTGGGTCGCGGATATAAGTTATTTCTTTTTTCTTGTAACCAATCCAGCTGAAGAATCCTTTTGTGTATCGCTCACGTTCACGGATCTGCTGAAGTGCTTCAATACAACGACGACTTAAGAGACGAAAGTCACCGGTGTCTCTTTGAATTGGTATATCAGTACTTTTTTCAAGGACTCGGTAAAAGTATTTTGAGGTAAATTTTTTAAACCAAGTTTCACCG
Organism: Candidatus Saccharibacteria bacterium GW2011_GWC2_44_17; assembly: GCA_001029695.1. Lineage (GTDB taxonomy): Bacteria > Patescibacteriota > Saccharimonadia > Saccharimonadales > Saccharimonadaceae > 2011-GWC2-44-17. The sequence goes on along the minus strand of CP011211.1, from coordinate 662,605 downwards.
TGACGACTACTTCGTCTTGCGTAGATATCATCATAACCTTCTTGCCAGTAGTGCACCATCTCCGGAATCAACTCCGGTGGATCTTGCAGATCAGCGTCAATAATCACAAGTGCATCACTTGTGACATGATCGATCCCTGCGGCCATAGCTATTTCTTTTCCAAAATTACGAGATAGGTTTAGGTAGGAAACGCGCTGGTCTTTTTTAGAAAAGCGAGTGATTATTTCGAGAGTTTCATCGCGGCTGCCGTCATTAACAAATAAAAATTCAAGCTGGAAATCCTTCAAGGTCTTACTCAGCGCGTCAAGGCGGCTGTAAAGCGAATCAAGAACTGGCGCTTCGTTGTATGCCGGAATGAGTATCGTGATGGTTTTTTTCATGGATATAACTAATAGTATAACAGATAGAGAGCACTTTTAATCTGAGCTACTATGGTACTATTATAGGTAAGATGAAGAAATTTCCCAGAGCAAAAAAACTAACGTTTTTTAATAACAAGGGCGGAGTAGGAAAGACGACGCTCGCGTTTAATACTGCGGTTGAGTTTGCCAATAAGGGCTATAAAACTGTACTAATTGATCTCGACCCACAGTGTAACTTGACGCGGCTTGCGCTCGGCGAGGAGTACTACGAAAATACGCTTTTTTCTCACATATCAAAAACTATCTACGATGTTCTTGGCGGAGTAATTAACGGTGGCGGGGATATCGATCTTGGTGCAACTTTTGAGCCAGTGAAGGCGTCGCCAAAAAACTTATCCCTCCTTAGGGGCGATCTACGACTCTCTGACTATGAAGAGCTGCTAAGCACGGCGTTTGGTAATGCCGCAGGTGGCAATCAGAACGGATATTTCGTTACGAGCGCTATCGATCGATTTATGAGAGAAAAAGGAATGACAGACGATGTTGATATATTTGTCATAGACACCTCTCCGACGATGGGGCGACTCAACCGAGTGATACTTCTTGGCACTGATTATTTCGCTGTACCTATGAACCCAGATGCGTTTAGCCTGCAAGGTATTGAGAATCTTGGTCTTAAGCTTGAGGAGTGGAAACGTAACTGGAAGGATACCGGTCAGGCACTAAGTGGTTCGACAGAGCGTCAGTTTGTACTTGATGGAGAGGGCTTGTTTATTGGCTATATACTAAATTCATATAATGTCTATAGCGAAAAGCCGATCAAGGATCATCAACAGTGGATCGATAGAATTCCAGAGAGTGTGAAGACGTATTTGTCGGAGAAGCATTGTCGAAACGGACTTGTAGCTGCAAGTTATTCTGCGCCGCTTCATAACATACAAGATTACGGCATGATACCCGCGCTTTGTCATAAAGACGGAAAAGCAATCTTTGATATAAATCCTGCGAACCTAAAGCAAGGTACCTACGATAATCTTGAAAAAGCCAAACAAGAATTTGATGAATTATCGGATAATATCCTAAAGATTATTACTAAGTACTAAAAACAGTAAAATAACGTCCGAAGAGCTAATATGCAAGAATATTTAAAAGTCTTCATGGTCGACATAGGATATATATCCGAATTAAGCAATTATTTCATAAATAGGAGAAATGCTTGCATCATGCAGGAATCATCTTCACTAGTTGGGTGATACTGTTTGCAGTATGAACGTTGCATTGTGCTAAATACTGAGTTTTTGCTACCGCAGACTCATCGGCACTACCAAGGATCGCACCTGCATGACCGAGTTGTACACCTTCGGGAGCATGGTGGCCAGTGACGTAGGCGTAGACTGGCTTTGTGACGTGCTGATGAATATAGTCTGCAGCTTCAATCTCGCTTGTACCGCCAATCTCGCCGATCATCACGATTTGCTCGACTGTTGGGTCGGACTCAAATAAAGCGAGTGTATCGATGAAGCTTGTACCGGGTATTCGGTCACCGCCAATGCCAACGATGTAGCGCTGACCGATGTTGCGGCGAGTTAGGCCGTCCATCGCTTCGTAGGTGAGTGTACCAGATCGGCTCACAAGCCCGACTGATCCCGGGAGTGACAAGTGAGCGGGGATGATGCCGAGCTTATTGTTGCCGGGTATGAGTACTCCGGGGCAATTTGGTCCGATAAGTGTACTACTCCCCTTTTCTAGATGTTGTTTTATTTGCAACATATCATGAATTGGAATACCTTCAGTGATACAGACGATGAGTGGGATTTTTGCTGAGATTGCTTCGATAATGGCGGATTTTGCAAATGCTGGTGGTACAAATATAACGCTAATATCGACAGTGAAATCTTTCTGAATATCTTTGATCGAATTATATACCGGAATAGTATCGATGAACTGACCAGCTTTATTTGGTGAAGTGCCAGCAACGATGCCCGTACCAGAGTTCTTCATAGCTTGAGCATGAAATGCACCGTGCGCTCCAGTGATGCCCTGTATGATAACATTTTGAGCGGTAAGAAGAGAGCTTTTCATAACTATGACTTCCCTTTCGTTTTTACCGCTTCGATGCATGACTCGAGTGTCGAAAGGGTAGTGATTTGCTCTGCAGTGAGGAGTTCGACAGCCTGTTCAAAGTTAGTGCCGGCGAGGCGAATATATAGTGGTGGTAGCGCGTTAATCTGAGTACGCGCTGCGATAATAGCTTTTGCAATTTCGTCACATCGGGTGATGCCAGCAAATATGTTGATGATAATAGCATCGATGTTTGGGTATTCCATGATACGCTTAAATGCCGCGAGAACACTCGATTCATTTGCTCCGCCGCCAATATCGAGGAAGTTTGCCGGTACGAGCCCTGCATCCGCTACGGCATCAACGGTTGCCATGGCGAGTCCTGCACCGTTCGCTATAGTTGCGACAGTACCTTGGTTATCGAGTGTAACAAAATTCACTTCAGCGGCTTCGTCTTCGAAGTTCCATTCAGGATGTCGAAAGGCTGCTGCGTCGTCGAGCTCCATCTTGCAGTCTCCGGCGACAATCTCTCCGTCCTTAGTGAGGATAAGTGGGTTAATTTCCAGAAGTGTGGCATCGTTTTTAATCATACAGGCGTAGAGGTTTTTGACGAGATCCTGAAGTACGAAGCTTTTTTCGGGAAGATCGAAATATTCCGCAAGCTGTTCTCCAGCTGCGAGTAGGTTTTTATCGGTAAGCGAGCATCGTAGGAAGTCATCCACATGATTCTCTTCTATTTCAACGCCGCCGTTAGTATGTGCCATCAGGATGATGCTTGCTGACCGCCTGTCGATAAGCAGCGACAAGTATAGCTCACGCTCTATGTTTATTAATTCTTCAGCAAGTAATTGTTTGGGTGTAAAACCTTTGATATCGAGTGATAGTATCCGGGATGTATTCAGGGTGTATTCTTCGGATGTGTAAACAACGGCTATGCCTCCGGCTTTACCACGACCACCAATAGGTACTTGTGACTTCAAAACTACAGGAAGAAAAGAGGGCAGCGAATTCACGTCAACTATAAACGATCTTGGCGTTTGAATGTTAGCTGATGCGAGTAAATGTTTTGCTTCGTATTCAAGTAGTTTCATCGTAAATATATCTTACCTAGGCTAATAGCTGCCTAAGTCTAGTGTAGACGGTTGTTCTTTTTGCGTAAAGCTTCGTAATTATATAGATAAGAGTCGCGCTCAAAATACCAAATAAGGTATTTAAAAGAATAAATGGTGGGTTCGGTCCACTTGTAGTGGGTAAGAAGGTATCGATGGTAAAAATTAAGAAAGCTTGAGTGCTATAGACGAATAATGAATACTGGCCTAATAGTAGTAGGATGCCTCGACTACGCTTATTAATTATGATTTCATGCTTACGAAAAATAGTGTAAAGACCAACGAACCATAAGGCTCCTACTGTCAATCGGCACACTGACATTGTTGACTTATCGAAGTAAATTAATATATGTTCACGCACTCCGTTAATTCGATTTAATATGTTAGTTACATCATTATTAATAATCGTATCGAAACTTAGAAGAAGCAATGGAGGAATTGCAATAAAAATTGCGGTAAGAATAAAGCTAGTAACACTTATATAAACAAGTAGCTTCAATGCACATTTTCTATTATTTGTTTTTTTTGCTTCACTCTCTATCTTCGGAAGATAATAACCTATAACGACGCCGGCAAAAAATATAACTTGCCATGCAGCGAATATCAACCATGGAGTCACTTCTCTGAATAATAACCATATTAATCCGCTTACTATTAATACGATGTACGCTTTTCGCTTAGCGATGAGCCATAGTGTAAGTGGCGCTGCTAACATGAAGACTGCATAACGACTCAAAAAGTCAGCCCAGCCATATGTATATGTTAACGATAAGGCTCCTAATATTGCATCACCTACGGAGCTTGCAAGTAATGTTGAAGATCGAGAGTAGCCTTCAGGAAGAAAGCTAGCCCATAGAGAATAAAGAAGAGTAAAACTTACCGCAAGTGCATATAGCAGAAAGGCTCTTTTCCAAATTTTTAATGTGGTTCGTCTTGTTGAATGTAGAATTCTCGGCCCATAAATATATCCGACAAGAATACCGGAAATTATAAAAAAACCTTCCGCTGCGGATGCAACCATGCCTGTATAAGCTGTTGCAAATTGAAAAAAGAACGATGGTGCCCATCTCAGGTGATCAGCTAAAATAATTAATAAAAATAAGCCCCTTAATAAATCAAGCGCTAAAATTCGTTGTCTTTTTATAGGTAGTTTATCTAACACCTCCTACTATTATAACCAATCAACCTTATAACTTCATGATGTTACAATTGATTGTAATAATTAAGTTGAGACAGGAGGTAGAAAATGTCCAGGTTAGAAGATGAACTATCAATTTTAGGGGCTACTCCACAAGCCCCAAAGCGGCATATAGTGAAAACGATAGAAGGTCTACTTGACGATGCGGGATATGAAATTGTTGAAATTAATGACGAAAAGCCATGGGGGGCTTATTTTAGGTTAGCTAACGATGAGGCGCCAAAATTTATCAAAGAGTTTTTCCCCGGCCTCAGCCTTGAAGATGCACAGCTAGGCCGCGTAGGTGCCGAGCTAAGTCCTAAGATACTATTAGTTTCACCGGGTGAGCGATTGAGTTGGCAATATCACGACAGGCGAGCGGAGCGATGGGCATTTATAAGTTCGGGATCTTATAATAAAAGTATGGATGATAACCCTGGGAACGCTTACGCTGCGCAACCGGGTGATGTCGTGCAATTCTCACAAAGTGAGAGGCACAGATTAGTCGGTGAGAATGCAGCATATACGGTTGTGGCTGAGGTATGGCAGCACACAAATATTAATCAGCAGTCAGACGAGAATGACATTGTTCGATTAATAGATGACTATCAGAGATAGTTTTTCATGTATAATAAGACTATTCCACGCAATACATAACATAAGTTTTAGAGGATATAATTTACATGGCTGATGTCAAAAAACGAGCATTAATTACCGGTATCACCGGTCAAGATGGTGGGCATCTTGCTAAACTACTTCATAGTAAAGGCTATGATATCTTCGGTATAATCCGTGGACAACATAATACGCGACGACAAATCACTGAACGTGAGTTCCCGTATGTAACGCTGATCGAAGCTGATCTTGTAGATCAGTCTTCGCTTATTCGCGCGATGCAGATCGCAAAACCTGACGAGGTATATAATCTTGCCGCAATTAGTCACGTGGGTTATTCATTTAAAAATCCACAGCTTACGAGTGATGTAACGGGTAAAGGCGTCTTAAATATGCTTGAAGCTGTACGGCTAACAGATCCTGACAATAAAGTTCGCTTCTATCAAGCGTCAACATCAGAAATGTTTGGAGGACTTGAGTATAATCGTCCGGAAAAGGGTTATGACGAAGACTCTTCGTTTCATCCGCGTAGTCCTTACGGTGTTGCAAAACTGTATGGTCATTGGATTACAACCAATTACCGTGAAAGCTATAATATGTTTGCTGTATCGGGAATTTTATTTAACCACGAAGGCGATCGACGCGGCGTTGAGTTTGTTACTCGTAAGATTACAAATGCGGTAGCTCGTATTAAATTAGGCAAACAAGATCATATTGAGCTGGGTGATCTATGGCCGAAGCGTGACTGGGGTTACGCCGGTGATTATGTAGAGGGTATGTGGCGAATGCTTCAGCAGGATAAACCTGAGGATTTCGTGCTTGCAACCGGCGAGACGCACTCGATCGAGGAATTTCTGACGCTTGCATTCAAGGAAATTGGTATCGACGACTGGAAGCCGTATGTAAAACAAAACCCCGCCTTCATGCGCCCAGCAGAGGTTGACCTCTTGCTTGGAAATCCAGAGAAAGCTGAGCGTGTCCTTGGATGGAAACGGAAAGTAGACTTTCCAGGTCTTGTAAAGTTGATGGTCCAGCACGATCTAACGATTGAAGAAACAAAGATTTAGATCATCCTACTCTGTAGTCATAAAGGAGCCCGGTGGGCTCCTTTATGATTGATGAAATATCTATATTAATTTCTAGTGTTATCGTAGAGAGCTAAGCCAGCGAGCAGGGAATAGTTAACGATTTTACCTTCTTTAATCATGTTGCGGAGTGTCGTGAGTTGTATCCATTCGGACTCGATATACTCTTCCGGATCAAAGTTCGTTTCACCTGTTTCAGTCGGATCTTCTACAAGCACGATATGCATTTTAGCTGCACTACGACGATTGTTGACGTAGAAATAACCAATGTACGAAACTTCAGAATCGACACCAGCTGCATAGCCAGACTCTTCTTCAAGTTCACGAAGTGCCGCTGGAATTAGGTCTTCTCCCTCCTCTATAGCTCCACCGGGAAGTTGGTACATGTGCTGGTCTGGTGGATAAGAATATTCCGTTTGAATGAGGATTGAGTCATCCTTAATTGCGATGACCATGGCTGAATCATGTGCATTCGCGAAGTAGATGTATTTAGATGTGTGGCCGTCAGGTAGTTCGATATCATCTTCAACGACGGTAAGTCTTGGGTGCTTAAGTAATATGGTTGATGCTAATTTTTTCCAGCTCATTCGTTCTCCTTACTATGAACAAAGTCTTGAATAGTTTGATCTATACTGTAACTCGGCTCCCATTGTAGTTCATTGCGAAGACGAGATGAATCACCGGCTATTTCCAGGATATCAGTCGGTCGAATAAGCGCAGGATCGATCTTAAACTGGATAAACTCTTTTTTCATAGCCGTTTTTAGTTTATCAAGAATCTCATTCCCCGAGAGGCTTTCGCCGGAACAAACGTTATATGTCGGATACTTGAGTGTCGAAGCGAGAATGAGGCTTGCGTACGCTTTTACGATGTCACGGACGTCTGTGTAGTCACGCTTTGTATTGATGTTGCCGACCTTAATAACGCTGTCGGCTGTTTTGCTAAGCCGATCATAGAAATCAGGCAAGATGAAACCTTTACCTTGACCTGGGCCAATATGATTAAACGGTCGCGCAATAACACAATCAAGTCCGCGGCCATTATAGTAGGCTGCCTGATTCTCGGTCAAAACTTTACTAACTGCATACGGTGAGCCTAGGCCGATATTTCCTTCCTCGCTTATCGGCATAGGCTGATCAGGGCTATAGATTGCACCACTACTTATAATGAGTAGTCGAGGTTTTTTATCGCGGGAGACATAATACTCAGCCATGTTTGTTACCATTGCGCTATTCATATTTATGTAACGTTGGGGATGTTCAAAAGAAGGGCCGACAGCCGCTAAACCAGCAAGATGGATTACTCCGTCGACATCGCCAGTTTCTGGCCATGAGGCAACTAAGTCTTGACTGTAATACTCATTGACAATATTTTTAAGACTTGGGGAGACCGAGGTGTCATTGCCAATGCCAATGACATCAATATTATTATTCCGCAGCTCTTGAGTGAGATGATGCCCGACGAAGCCGTTAATTCCAGATACTACAACACGTTTCTTTTCCATATATCTATAATACAGGAAACAGTCACTTTAGAGCGAGGATCATGTCAGGTTATGTAGATATTTATATTTCACAATGACATAACATGTAAAACTGTTAAGTTATACGATATAATGAGTCAAATGATACAACAAGTTCTGCGGCGATACCGTTATTCGCTCATTCTACTCAATCAGTTAGTTATTACTGATTTTAAACTTCGATATAAAGGTTCATTCCTTGGGTATGTATGGTCATTATTGCGTCCACTTGCACTGTTTGCGATTTTATATATTGTCTTTGTAAACTTTCTTAAAATTGGTGCGGATATCCCTCACTTTGCAGTCTATCTGCTTTTTGGTGTTGTCTTATGGAATTATTTCACTGAAGTAACTAGCAATGGGCTTCAGGCGATCGTTGGGAAGGGTGATCTAATGAGGAAGCTCTATTTTCCACGCTATGTTATTGTTGTGGCTGGTTCGTTTTCAGCATTAATTAACTTAGGTATTAATCTTATAGTAGTGGGGATATTCATGGTCGTTAATGGTGTGCCATTTACATGGAATTTGCTTCTTGTAATTCCATTAATTATTGAATTATTCATTTTCTCACTATCAATAGCCTTTTTACTCTCTGCGCTGTATGTAAAATTTCGTGACGTTAATTACATATGGGAAGTAGTACTGCAGGCTGGTTTTTATGCAACACCAGTGTTGTACCCTATCTCATTAGTAGTTGATCGCTCTGAATTGGCTGCGAAGATTATGTTGATGAGTCCTGTGGCGCAGGTGATTCAGGATGCAAGACGCTTTGCTATCAATCCGGAAACCGTTACGACATCTACGCTCATTTCGAATCCTTTTATACAGCTAGTGCCGCTATTTATTGTTGTTATTTTGGCGATAGTCTCAATTATGTATTTTAAGAAAAAATCACCAGATTTTGCGGAGGAAATTTAATCATGGCAACGAGCCAACCTACTGTTATCGATATCAATACCGTCTCAAAAGATTTTGTTCTTCCTCATGAAAAAGTCGATTCAATTAAAGGTGCATTTGTTAATCCGTTTAGAAAGAACGAAACTGCAGAAGTGCAGCATGCTTTAAAGGACATTTCGTTTAAAGTTAAGAAAGGTGAATTTTTCGGTATTGTTGGTCGTAATGGTAGCGGTAAAAGTACTCTTTTAAAGATTATCGCGGGAATATATAAACCCACCACGGGATCAGTTAATGTAACTGGTAGGCTTGTGCCGTTTATTGAACTTGGCGTAGGCTTTAATCCTGAATTGAGTGGCCGCGAGAATGTGTATCTTAATGGCGCTTTAATGGGCTTCTCTAGTAACGAGGTTGATGATAAATATGATGCCATCGTTGCCTTTGCTGAGATCGAGCGATTCATGGATCAAAAGCTCAAGAATTATTCTTCAGGAATGCAGGTTCGTTTAGCTTTTTCTGTCGCAACAGTCTTGGCGGAATCTGATGTCTTGCTTATTGACGAGGTACTTGCAGTCGGTGACGCCGACTTTCAGCGCAAATGTTTTGAATATTTTAAGAAATTAAAAAAAGATAAAAAGACGGTTATTTTTGTGAGTCACGATATGAATGCTGTACGAGAATATTGCGACCGAGCTCTTTTAATCAATGATAGTGAAGTAGTATTTCAGGGTACTTCAGATCAAACAGCAAAAGAATATATGAGACTTTTTATGCCCGAACAATATCAAGCACAGCAGGACGAAGAATTAAAAGCTCAAAATCAAGGTAAATGGGGTACTGGCGGCGCGAACATCGAAAAGATTATCGTTAATAAACACAATATTACACAGGATGACAAAGACTTTACATTTAAGGTTAAGATTAAGGCATTACAAGATTTCCCTGATGGTTTGTTGTACGGAATGACTATAAAAAATCAACAAGATGAAGGATTAGTAGGAACAAATAGTCGAATAATCCGAAAAGAAACAAAAGAGCCGATTCAAGCTGGAGACAGTTTCGAGTTAATTTGGTCACTCTCGAATATATTCAATGAGGGTACGTACATTATCGAGCCAGCTATCTCGGATCCGATTAATATGGATGTTATACAATGGTGGGATGATGCTGCTCAGTTCACAGTAAGGCATGAGCAAAAGACTCCATATAAAGTAGCTCCACCAATAAACCTTGAAATTCTAAAGAAATAGAATATGCGTATTTGCATTGAAGCCGATTCGATAGCGAGTGGAAAAATGAGTGGTATCGGCCATACGACACTTGAAATAATTCGACAGCTAGATGCTTTTATTGAAGGCACTTCTCATAAATTAGTTATCATCGTTCCGTACGGTCGTAAAAAATATGTGGAAAATTACGGGCTGAAAAATGTAAGGATTCGACAGTTGCCGCCAGGCTATAAATATATTAATTACGCACTAACTCGGACTTCTCTTCCATTCGCAGCTGACTTTTTTTATGGACGCGGTATTTATATTTTTCCAAACTATAAAAATTGGTATGTGCCTATGTCAACTTCATATACTTTTGTTCATGATATAGCTTTTCGACTATTTCCAGAAACAGTTCATCCTAAAAATCTTATTTATTTGAATGATAATTTTAACCGTTGGATGGCTCGTACAAGCAAAGTTATCACTATTTCACAGCAGTCCAAATATGAAATAGAAAAAGAATTTCCCGATTTAGCTGGTCGAGTCGGCACTGTATATCTCGGAGTTGATAAGACGCAGTATGTCACCAAGTCGCTTAGCGAGATTAAACCTATTCTTAATAAGTATAAAATAAAGAGCGACTATTTTATAACAGTCGGAAATATTGAGCCAAGAAAAAATATTAATAGACTATTAGAAGGCTATAAAATTTATTCGGATAGTGTCCAGTCTCCAGCTCAACTCGTAATTGTCGGGGGTGATGGATGGAAAAATGAGGACACTCTTCATCAAATCCAAGTCATGCAAAATGAAGGCTATGCTATTTATAGACCAGAAATGTACGTAAAAGACAGTGATCTTCCCGCGCTCTACTCAGGAGCTAGGGCTAATGTTCATGTGGCAATTCATGAGGGGTTTGGTTTGCCGCCAGTTCAAGCTCAAGCGTGCGGTACTCCAGTTATTGCTTCCAATCTTCCAGTGTTTCACGAAATATTAAACACTAAGCTTGTTGCATATGTATCACCGACTCAGTCTCAAGATATTGCGAATGCAATGCTATCTAGCACGCCATGGACTTCAAACAGGACGGCTACTTCAAGAAACGATCTAACATGGATACATACAGTAAGAGAACTTACTAAATTTATTGGTATAATGGAGTAATCGATGAAAAAGAAAAGTAAGTCGGAGGGGTATCGAGTTTCATACGCTCAGAATAGAGAGGATATTATTTTATCCGGCTTCTTTGAGGGTCTTCAAAAAGGGTGTTATGTAGACGTGGGCGCTAATGACCCTAATATTGACTCGGTTACAAAATTTTTCTATGAAAAAGGGTGGTCGGGGATTAATATTGAACCTCAATTGAAACACTATAAGGCTCTTACTGCTGAGCGTCCTAGAGATATAACGCTCAATATCGGAATTAGCGAAAAAGCTGGAAGCCTCAAACTTCGTCAATACAAAGGAGATGGCTTATCAACATTCTCCGGTGATATGATGCAGGAAAATTCTCTCACTCAAAGTGAAAATACTGATCAATATGAAGATATCATTGTTGAAGTTCGCACTCTAAAATCTGTTTTCATAGAATGTAATGTTTCATCAATACAGTTTATGAAGGTTGACGTTGAAGGGTATGAATACGAAGTTCTCTCTAGTAATGATTGGAAAAAATATCGACCTGAAGTGATTTGTATTGAGGCTAATCATGTTAAGCGAGACTGGCATGAAATTATGGAATTAAATCACTATAAACTCGCGTTCTTTGATGGCTTGAATGAATATTTCATCGATAAAAAACTTAAAAAAGCTCGTTCACCGTTTTCTTATGTAGATTCAGTAGTTCTGGGCACACCAATCATATCAAGCACAGCTGCTCGTTTAATTGATGATCAAGAGTATAGAGTTAATTATCTTCTTGAGCGAGAAAATGAATATAAAAATGTCATTACGAGTCAGAATCAAGAAATTGAAAGCATTAGTGCGCATGCACAGCATCTCCAGAATGAATTGAATGAGATTGTATCGCTCAAGTCACATATAAAGAAGTATACAAAGAAAAAGCTTAGTACAGTTAATTCAAAAATAGAAAACAGACTTCAACCTAAAAAAAGTTTTACTCCTGAAGTAGGTGAAGTTGATGTTCAAGACATTCTCACGCATGCGCATGATATTGATGTCACAAATCAGAAGAAGTTCTATAGTGTAAACAGTGCGAATAAGCCACTCAGAGTTTATAGAACAAGTAAGAAGATTGCTAAGTCTGTAATAAAAGGAGAATGATGCAAAAAAGATTAATCATAGATGCACAAGTTTTCCAGACACCAGCGTGGCATAGGGGTATGGGAAAGTATTCACTCGAACTTATACGATCAATGGTGCGTGAAAACAGTGCAGAAGAGCATTGGGATTTCATAGACATAATTCTTTCAAGTAGCCTTAGTATAGATGAAGGTTTAGAATCTGAATTGAATCTTTTAGACAAAGTATCTATCCAAAAATTAGACTTAGTGTCCAACGACATACTTAATCCAGACTCTAGTGTCCAGACAAATCGAAAGATAGTAGATTCATATATTAGTACACTCCCTGATGGTGACAAGCATTTTCTCATACTATCTCTCATGCAAGGGGAAATTAGCCCGGTATTTCCTACTACTAAGACTCGTCGAGCGGTATTGTTTTATGACTTAATCCCACTTATGATGCATAAGGTGTATTTGGGAAATCCAATAACAAGAAAAGAGTACCTCTCTAAGCTAAGTGAACTACTTGTGGCCGATGTGTACTTAGCAATCTCAAAGACTGTTGCAAATGACTTAGGTGTTTATTTAGGAATTCCTCCACAGCGAATAGTAAATGTAGACGGTGGTCCAATCATTCACGATGAGAAAACAGAGCCGTACCAAATCGAAGATCCTTATATATTGATGCCTACCGGTAATGATCTTCGTAAGAATAACCGAAGAGGCATAGAAGCGTTTAACGTCTTTAATGCCAAATATGATAATAAATATAAATTAGTTATTAGTTCATATTTTAAAGATGAAGAAAAGAGTGAATTGTCTCGACTTTCTGATAATGTTATTTTTAGCGGAAACATATCAGGTGCGCAACTAAATTATCTCTACAAAAACACTGAAGCTGTATTGTTTCCTTCAGAATATGAGGGGCTCGGCTTACCTGTTCTTGAGGCATTAGAAAATGAAAAATGCGTTGCTTGTTCTGACATTTCAGTATTTAGGGAGATATCTACAGACGCATTTTGTATGTTTAATCCTATGAAGATCGATGAAATTGCAACGGCTCTCGATGCGGTTATTTCTCGAAAGTTTGATAGTAAGGTTGCTGAAGCAATCCTGCGTAAATATAGCTGGAAAAATACAGCAAATACAGCAATTCAAGCAATAATCAGCGCAGAGCATACTGGCGGAGGTGAGAATAACGAGCTTGCGGTACTATTGCCAGATGTGACAACAGAAAGGAGAACAGGTAAATTTATACTTCAGCTGCACTCAACGTTATCAGAGCGCTACGATATTCATTATTATCAAAATCCTCAAATAGATAAGGATGAATGTAGGGTAAACTTCCTTCCTTACATATCTACTACTTCTCGGCTATCAAATGAACAGGGATATCAAATCTCTGACGTCGATACTAGACTTTATCATGTGTCTTCGGATATCTCCCTTGCTCGATCAATGATTGATATACTTGCACAGCCGGGAGTAGTAATTCTTCATGACGTGGATTTATCTAATCTCTGGAAAGAGCTGTTAGAACAGAAGTTTATTAGTCAAAGTCGATATGATATTGAAACGAAAATCGACAGTCTTTATTTTAAAGATACAAGATTCAAAGGGATCGGTTCGCTAATTGCTAGTCATAAGAAAATAATTGTGTTTTCTGAAAAAGCGTACGAATCTATATGTACTTCACTTGAACTGATGGGAATCGATAGTGATAAGATCACCTATATTCAACCACCCGCAAATGAACTGGCCTATCTAGAGGTTTCGCCAGAGACACATGATCTAGCATCTAGTAATGATGTGCTTTTCTCAATGACTGATATGCAATATGAGGAGAGTATAAGTAGGATGAAGGACGCTAACTTTTTGATAAACAGTCTGTCGGCTGATGACTTACTTTTACAAGTCGAGGCGTCAAAGTACAAAAAAGTACCGAAGCAGAATTATAAGACGTTTACTGATCAACTGGTAGGTGCGATTGAGAAGGGGTTATAAGTCGTGCGAGTAGTTATAGATATAACCCAACTTTACAACTGGGACGGTCGTTTGACTGGTATACCGCGAGTAATGTATGAATTATCATCACGCTTTGCGGCCATCAATCACTTTAACTCAGAATATATCGTATGGAATGAAGATCGTAAGGGATTTGATACTATCACCTATGAAATGTATACTGCGCATCAAAGTTTAAAAAATAACTTAAGAACTAAAGGCCGCCTGTCTTGGCACGCAAAAGCAGCTTTTCAAAAATCCCCCGTACTTCTTCGGCGAGCGATAAGAAAGGCAAAACGAACTGTATTAGCCTCTTCAGACACGACTCTTAATCCTTTTGAATTTCAGAATAAAGACAAACTACTCGTTGTTTGGGGTGAGTGGGATAGCCAATATTATCGAAAAGCCTTAATTAACGCTATACAAGTGAGCGAGGTTTCTTTATATCAAGTCGCACATGATATGTTGCCATTAATAACTCCCCAATACTCCTCGCACTCTACCGAAGGACTCAGGAGCTACGTAAAAGAGATATATCCAATTTGTGCGAGTATTATTTCCGTATCTGAAAATACGAAAAGAGATGTGATTGCGTGGATGCATGATATGTCATTACCATGCCCACCTGTAAAAGTTATACGCTTAGGAGAGAATTTTGACAGTGTCACGTCTCGTCAACCATCGGATGCTTTTTTTGAGTTAAATTCAAAGTTTATACTATGCGTTGGAACAATCGAAGCACGTAAAAACCACTTATTGCTTTACTATACATACAAACTTGCATTAAGTCGCGGAAAATCTCTGCCGACACTTGTCATTGCTGGCAGACGAGGTTGGTTAACAGATAATGTATATGATCTAATGACATCTGACCCAGAAACGAAAGAGTATTTCATATTTCTTCATCATGCTGATGACAATGAATTAAGCTGGCTATATCAACACTGCATGTTTACAATCTATCCTAGTCATTATGAGGGCTGGGGACTACCAGTTGCCGAGAGTATGTATTACCAGACCCCTTGTATTGCCAGTCAGGCAAGCAGTATTCCTGAGATTGCTGGAGATCTTGTATCATATTTTGATCCATCCTCTTCTGAAGAATGCTTAAGAACCATGCTAAAATACTCCGATCCAAGTTTTCTTGAATCACAAAGAAAGAAATTAAAGGCGTATAAAAACACTACATGGGATCAAACATTCGATAGAGTTAAGCAAATTATGGAGATTCACTAATGCGAATCATTATAGACGTGACGCAGTTAGCTGGCTGGCAAGGAAAACTAACTGGAATACCTCGAGTTATGTATGAAGTATGTGCGCGATACGACGTGAGCGACCATGAAGTACATTTTCTTGGCTGGGACGAAGGACGTGCAAAATATTGGGATTTACCATTTGATAGTCTTTACGACAAACCATCAGTAATAAAAGATGGCCAGGTGGCAAGCACGCCAGTTACTCAAGATCCTGAGGGAGTATATAAGAAGAATCTATTACGTTTTTCTAAGCGTTCACTGAAAAAAATTAGCTATTCAGTCAAGGGTACCCTCACATCCCAAAAGAAAGATTATGGTTTCACTTTTCAACGAGATGACGTATTTATAGTGCTATGGGGTGAATGGGCAAGTACTGCTTATCGAAATATGCTAAAGCACGCAGTAACAATAGCAGGAGTAAAACTTTACCAATTTTCATACGACATGCTACCACTCGTTACACCTCAATACTCATCACATTCTACCGCAAGTATGAAGCAATACAGTAATGATATCTATCCTCTAGCTACGAGGATTATTGCCATTTCAGAAAATACGAAAAGCGATGTCGTACAGTGGTTAAACGACCATGATCTCCATTGTCCGCCGATAGATGTTATTCGTTTGGGTGAAGATTTTAGTAAGTTGCATGATAGGAAACCTGATAATGTGTTTTTCAATAAGAACCAGAATTTTATTCTTTGCGTAGGGACTATTGAATCACGCAAAAATCATACCGTTCTTTATTATGCTTATAAGCTTGCACAGAGCAGAAGTGCCACCCTTCCTAACCTCGTGATAGTTGGAAGAAAAGGCTGGCTTACGAGTGACATATACGAGTTAATGACGAATGATCCTATGACAAAAGATAAGTTTATCTTCTTGCATGACGCAGGTGATGAAGAGCTCTCCTGGCTGTATTCACATGCTCTTTTCACAGTATATCCTAGTCATTATGAGGGATGGGGATTGCCAATTGCAGAGAGTATTGCTCATGGTACGCCGTGTATTGCAAGTAATTCGAGTAGTATGCCGGAAATCGCGGGTAGTATAATAAAATACTTTACCCCAACATCGACAGATGAGTGCTTAGATGCTATAATATATTTATTAGATAAGCGGCATAGAGAAAAAGCTAAACTGGCTTTAAAGCGTTATAAACCAACTAGTTGGGACGAGACGGTTGATCAAATAAAAGATAGTATAGAAGGCGGCAATGACTAAAGTAAAAATTCTCCACTACAGCACACATAATGAAGATTGTGGCATCGGTAAATATCAAGAGCAATTTTTGGCTGCTATGAATGAAGCTGCTTCAAAAGATGTTGAAAATCAGTTTTTTAAGTATTCTCCAAATCAAACTAAAATAATGAGCTTCGAGCAATTCACTCCAGTATTGAATGAACTTAAAGGCACATTACGAAACTTCGATTTATTACATGTTCAGCACGAACTCTCTTTCTATAAACATGACGAGCTGAGTCGGATTGTAAATGGAGCACATGAAATTGGTAAACGCGTTATCATCACCGTACATACGGCGCCAGACGCTCAGTATAAAACTCCTTTTCGCGAAGGTTATGGTCCGCGTAGTATTGTAAAGTTTATTCGAGAGAAGCGTGCTGCAGAGGAGTTTAAAAAAGTTCATCTTGAGCCGATTAGCTCGGCTGATTTAGTTTTAGTGCACAACACTACCACTAGAGATAACCTTGTAAAGCATGGAATCAATAAGGCAAACATACAACTGATCACCCTTCCTGTCCCTAGTCTTTCGTTTGATGAATCTTCAAATGAAATTAAATCAGCACTGAACTTTACGAAGGGCGATGTCATCATTGCATCTGTTGGGTTTGTATCAAAGACAAAAGGTGTGAAGCAGGCTGTCAAAGCACTTAAATATCTTCCTGAGAACTACAAACTAGCTATAATTGGAGGGGTTCATCCTAGCGGGGGCGGCGAAGACTACTTAGATGAAGTGACGGATTTAATCATTGAATTGGATCTTAAACAGAGAGTGTACATAACAGGATTCGTAGAGGAAGATAAGACATTGAATGCTCTTATTAGAGAGTGTGATGTGTGTATCTATCCGTACGATAGAAAATATTATTCATTTGTTTCGTCTGCCGCTCTTAACAATGCGTTAGCGAACCATAAACCAGCAATTGTATATCCAACTCCTCCATTTATAGAAATGAATGGAAGTGGTACTGTCGCAATTACAAAATCGGCGAACTATTACGAATTAGCAAGGTATATCCTCGCTGCAGACTATACTATACTGGCGCAACGCTCTAAAGAATATGCGAAAGAGTTTAACTACCTTGATGAAGCGACAAAACTGGTGACTATATATCAGAGTGAAGTAGAAAAAACACAGGAATAAAAACGATAAATTGAGGTGATTAGCGGGTGTCAATTCCCCAATAAAGGCCGACGTCCGTTAGCCAGGCTGTACCTTCTATTACTGGCCTAAAGTGTTCATTTGAGAGCATTCCAGTCTGGGGTGTTTGTATCGAAAATCTAAATGTGCCTGTTTCGCCAGGTGATATCGTCTGCTCCATGAGTCTGGCGGCTCGATTTACTCCAACCCAACTTTGGGTGTAAAAGCTACTTGAGCGATCCTGTGGATTATTAGTACCAAGTAAGAATGACGACTGTTTCCACGTCACACCGCTAACATTTTTCAAGCGGAGCTGTAGGTAATATGAAGTATTTCGCGATGCAGCTAGTAAGTTTGCGGGTTGCGTGTACGATGCATTGCTAAATGCAGATTGACTGACATATTGCCATGCTGTAGTAGGACTTGAAAAAGTGAAATCTTGATACATACCGATGTCGTTCATCCAAGATACGCCTTCAACAACTGGACGAAATGACTCGTATAAAGTGGTGGCATTCAATCTAGATGGTGCGCGTATCCAAAATTGGAACGTACCAGTCTCTCCTGGAGCGACAGACGATTCAAGAAGGTTAGTAGGTCTATTAAATCCTACCCAGCTTGCGTCATAGAAATCACTTGCGCGATCCTGGGGGTTATTAGTAGCTAGCCTAACGGGATTATTACCAGAATTAACCCAAGTAGTATTTCCTCGATTCTTAGCTTTGATAACTAAGAAGTATCTACTATCATTTACTATTTGAGATGTATTTATAAGTGTAGATTTTGCGTCGGAAGTGTAGAGTGCCTGATAAGAAACATCCCATAATGACGTAGGTTGAGAAACCGTAATAGGCCAATGAAAACCAATGTCATTCATCCATGATTGGCCTTCGGCAACTGGTCTGAAGTATTCTTTGTAAGTACCGTAACTAGAGGGGGCTGTAATAGTGAAATTAAAGGTTCCATTTTCACCAGGCTGAACGGTATCTTCCTGTAGTAGTGCAGCGCGATTGGATCCAAACCAAGAAGAATTATTGAAGCTGCTAGATCTGTCTAAGGGGCTACTTGCGCCTAAGCGTATAGGATTTGCTCCTGAATTAGACCACGTAGTATTTCCGGTATTTCTCGCAACTATTACTGCATAGTAGGTAGTATTAGGAGATAATGCATTGATATTCGCTGGCTTTGTATGAGCTGTGTCTACATATATTTCTTGCGTAGCTACCTGCCATCGAGGAGTGGGTGGATTTACGGATATGTTCCAGTTGAGTCCAAAATCGTTAAACCATTCTTTACCCTCACTTACAAGATTAAAGTATTCTTTACTTACTCCAATTTGATTAGTAGTCAATGAAAATTCAAATGTGCCAACCTCTCCTGGAGAAACGGATTGTTCGATCTGTTGAGCGGCTCGACCGCAATTAATCCACGTTTCATTACACAATGCACTACTTCTATTGGATGGACTAGTAGTTGCAAATAATACTGGATTTGTAGAGCCTCTTACCCATGTAGATGATCCTAAATTTCTTGCCTTTACTCTAAGATAAATTTTTTGATTCGCAGCTAAATTTCCAGTATCCGCAGGTTTTGTTCTCAATTCATCTAGATAGGCCTCTTGTGTGACCAAGTTCCAAGAATAGGCCCTTGTCTGAAGTAACCAAAAACTTTCACCGCGTAGTCTTGAAAAGATAGTATAAGCGCCGTATCTGGTGTCTGTGCCATCAATCGATCCATAATCTTTTGTGATAATACCCATTCTCGAGCGCTGACAATCAAAACGATTCATGACGTAAGGAGACCCTTCATAAGGTTGTGTCGAGGAGTTAAATCCATAGCTCGCTGCTTGATTTGCATATAATGACGACCTGCCATTATAGCTAAAAAGTACGTCCTTTATGAGTGTCGTGTTTTGTTCATTCGCTACAAGTGGTCTTCGTTCTCTATTTAAACTCCCTCTGTAGACATAGTCAGACTGAATTTTACTAGCCATAAATTTGAGTTGCTTGTAAAAGTTTTCATCATTTACCGCACCGGCTGGATATGGACCACCATCTCCATTGACAAACTGAAATATCCCCTGCCCATTGCTGGGGTTAGTGTGGCTGAAATTTGTTTCACGGTAATGAATTGCTGCTAACATTTCCCAAGGAACTCCAGTTTCATTCATTGCCTTAACGTAAAACGATTTATTTGCATCAACGCCTGTATTGATAAATGAGCTCAGCGGAGTGAATACGTCACTACAGTCAATAGTAGCATGTGATTTTTGTGCGGGAAGAGATGCTCCAATGAGGGAGCAAATTATGAACCCAAATACATACAAGCTTCCCTTGAACGGTGACTTACAGGTCAGTAGCTTCAGATGGCTCATAGTATATCTTCGTATTCTTTGTATCAATATTATTTTTTTCTAGGTAATTGATTGCGCTCTGTTTATATTCTTTCAACTGATCGACATATGTATTGCTCTGATCTGGACGATTTATAATTGGATAGAGAGTGACATAGTATTTGCCAGACAGTTCTCGAATTTTATATGTTTCATTTTCAGTTAAAAGCTTATAGTTTTTGATCGAAGAAGGATCTACGTTATCGGGTACTGTATTAGTGGCACCTTCACTTTCGGTGGTATACGTACGATTTTCAAGTGATTTTTCGGATTGATTTTGATTAGATTTACCTTCGGTTTCTTCCGATCGTGACTTTGTGAAATAAAATACAACAATGCAAACAGCGACAATAAGTATCAGCGAAATCAATACTAGTATATATATTTTATTGCTTTGTTTTTTTATTTTCATTGCTTTTAATTACTATACCATAAGAAGTATAGCTTCACCATACTATAGGCCCATTGACTTATCTCTGATCACCTGGTTCAATACTTTTCTACCATTAGTGCCAGGATCATATGCATATATATCAAATTCATTACAAGAATATATGTTCGTAGGTTGTCCTAATAAATAAACAGCCGTACTTGGATTAATTATAAAGGCACCTTCATTTGACACCTCTTGACTTGTGTTTTGTAACGGTTTGTCGACAACTACAAAGCTTACGTCGTATTTGTCGTAGGTAGAGTTATTGTATAGCCAGCCAAAACGTTTTATTGCTCCGTCAGTTTGAATAATCTTATGGTTGTCTTTGCTATTCAGCTGTAAGACTCGTGCGCGCCAATATTGTGCAACGCCATTCTTATACTGCGTATTTTGTAACTTTTCATCCATACACTGAGCACTGGAGGGGTAGTATCGGCTCAATGACGAGACATTTTTAGATGGTTGCATAACGGCTACTGCTAACACTACTACCAGGGCTAAAGTGTAGACGATATAAATCGGCTGGAGCAGGCTGTATTTTTTAAAGAAGCGTAAGTATGCAGGGAGAAAAATAAATGGAGTAAAAAATATAATAGGGAGTAGGTAGCGAGTTAAGGGGTTTCCTGTAGCAATCGTTCCTGTGATTGTTGTTAAAGGTGCTAGTGCGCAAAAAAATACTAATGTGAATGTTGCTACTTGATCACTTTTTAGCTCCAGAGATTTTTTTCGATTATTAAATCCCTGTTTTAGTAAAATAACAATCATTGTCACTGCAGTGATTATTAATGCGGTTACGGCAATAATTTCAATTTGTTGTTTTACGCTTCCGGTAAGCATTTGTTTTGAGATATCTTTAAATGCAAATAGCGTTGGCGATATTCTTTCAAAATGTAGATAACTTGATACATCACCTAGTGGAGAGAAGAAGTTGTTGAGTAATGATTTTCGTATGATCACACTAATGATCAAACTTGCAATGTTAAGGCCTGCTAGCCATATAAATATTCTTGAGGGGATGTATTTAAACGCACACAATAATATCAGAACGCACATGAATGGTCCCGTAAACTGAAGAAAGAACATTGGATTTGATGTACCAGTGAGAATTGCTATGAGAAGTAAAGATGTTAGGTATACTTTAAATTTTACTGACTGTTCTTTAAGTTGGCCGCTTTTGTACATCAGAATTAACTTAATTGTTAGATAAAGACTAAAGAGTGCAGCGATGATAACACCGTAGTATGCGGTGGTGACAAAGTAGTACATTGCTAGATTGCCACCTTCTCGATACTCGATGGCCATGAGGAACATAATAGACAATGTAAACAGTAATCCAAAAGATAAACTTATTATTTTATTGTTTGTAAAAATATTAACTAGGAGTCGTACGATTACGTAAAATATTACTATATTAATAAATGCATTTATAATCAGTGTTATTTTAAAATCTCCACTAAAGAGACTTGATAATGCATAAAGTGGTAGTTCTGGAAATAAAAATATTTGAGAAGAAAATACCCAATTAAATGGTTCTCCTGAAGTAATTGAATCCCAAACTAAAGATAGTGTTAGAATATCTGAATTTCCAAATATGAATTCTTTCCATGGGCTTATATCAATATGTCGCAATACTAACATAAAACTAAGAGAGAGTAGAACAAGAGACGCTATTTCTAGACTGTATTTTATTAAGGTGTGTCGATTAAAACGTATCATGAAGTTATTTTTTTACACTTGAACGTAGCTTTAATACCAGCACCAAATTTTTAAGAATAGTGCTCTTGGGTATTTTAGAGTTTCCATGCTCTCTGTCAAGGAATACAATCGGAACTTCTGCTGGTTTTTTTGCAAGAAGTATGGCTTTATACTTAAGTTCTATGAGAAATCCATAACCGCCTGAGGTTATGTTGTCGACATTAATATTCCTCATTAAGTCAGAAGAGTACATGTTATAGCCACCGGTATAGTCTGTAATCTTGCGGTTGAGGAAAATACGCGTATAGATGTTTCCGCCCCTACTCAGCAATTTTCGGTACCAAGGCCAGTCAGGCGTAGATCCGCCACTAATATAGCGCGATGCTACGATAAAGTCGGCGCCTGCTTTTGCGTTATGAAGAAAACTCGTGACATAAACAGGGTTATGTGAAAGATCGGCATCCATTTGTAAAATAAAGTCAAAATTTGATTTATGGTTTAGGACTTGCTTAAAGCCATGGATGTAGGCTTTACCAAGTCCATTTTTTTCTTTACGCACGATAAGATGTACGGAAAAATTAGCTGTCTTTAGGCGGTTCTGAAGTATTGTGACCATGTCGGCGGTGCCGTCGGGTGATGAATCATCAATAACGAAAACAGAAAAGTTATCATCATTGTGCTCGTCAGAAACTTGCTGGAGATTCGTGAGAAGGTTCTCAATATTGCCAATTTCATTGTACGTAGGGGTGACAATTGCCACTTTTACCATTATAAGTAGTTCCTTTTGCTCCAAGCTAATTGTTTTTGATATACACTTTGGTATACAGTATAGCAGATGGGGAAACTATTTGAGCTTGAAAAAATCCGATTTATAATTGCTGGCTGTACCAACACCGGGTTTGATTTCGTTTTATTGAATTCACTTGTATTTATTATTGGTGCTTTCCCGGTCTTGGCGAATAGCATTTCGGTGAGCATCGGAATTGTTATATCTTACTTTCTTAATCATTACTTTGTATTCCGATCTAAATCACCGATTAGTTATAAAAAATTTCTCAGCTTTTTTGTTGTGACAGGATTTAGTTCGCTTATCATACAGGGGCTTATTATCTATGGATTTGAAGTAATGACTGCCTCTGAATGGGGACGGTCCCTATTTTTGATCAATCAGATGAATAAGGATGCTGCACTTGAACTGAATATCGCAAAGGCCGTTGCTGTATCCGTAGGGATGGTATGGAATTTTATGCTATATAAATATGTCATCTTTAAAGATAAACTCGACAAGGATTTTTTGGAGACGGAAGAAGATTTTCAAAAGTAACGCGCTTATTGTATAATCAGTCTACAGATTTATTTAGAGGAGTAGAAGAATGATTACAGTTATTATCGCCGGTGGGTCGGGGACGCGTTTATGGCCACTCTCAACGCCTAAATACCCTAAGCATCTATTGAGTTTAACTGGAGAGAAATCTATTCTTCAGATGACTTACGAGCGTGCGAAACATTTGGGTGATTCCGTCTATGTCGTTACTGAGGCGAGCCACTCTGATCATGTAAAGGAACAGTTACCAGAACTTACGGATGAAGCATTTATCATTGAACCGGGACGGCGTGGAACTGCACACTGTATTGTGATGTCGCTTGATTACATTGCTCGCCGTCACGACCACGCAGAGCAGATTGCATTTATATCTGCCGATCATAGTATTCGTGATACAGCTGGTTTTACGCGATCATTTAACCTGGCTGCTAAGGTTTCGGCCGATAAAAATGAGATAGCACTTATCGGGATTGAACCAACATTTGCTGCAACGGGATTTGGCTATATTGAGCGTGATGGGGTGATCGATGCGGATGCAGGAGTTTATAATGTTGAATCATTTAAGGAGAAGCCTGACTTTGAGACAGCAAAAACATATGTTGCATCAGGAAATTACCTATGGAACTGCGGTTACTTTGTAGGGTCGGTTGATACATTCTTGCATGAGATGAGTCAGAGTGCTCCGGAGCTTGAGAGGAGCTACGAGGTGCTAGCGAACATTGATGATCTAACATCATATGAGTATCGAGATGCTTATCTTGAGCTGGACAATCAAGTAATTGACATTGCTCTTATCGAAAAAGCCCAAAGCCTTGCGGTTGTATCTGCAAACTTTGACTGGATGGATGTTGGTAATTTTAAAGATTTACATGAAGCTAATCAATCCGATGAAGATAATAATTATTTTCGAGGTGAAAATATTCATGGTCTAGAAGTGGAGAACGTTTTTATCAGAAACGAAGATCCTGCAAAACATGTAGCTGTCATCGGCTTAGATAACATTGTTGTCGTCAATACCCCAGAGGGCTTACTCGTAGCTCGTAAAGATTTGAGTCCACGAGTGGGTGAGATAGCTAAAAAGATACAGGCTGCACAATAAGTGTAGACTTAGCCTTACACAGGATGTATTAATCCAAGTGTACCGTAAGGTGTTGCATATTGGGTGGGGTACATAAACGACTATCTAGTCTGGTATATCAATGAATGGTATTATCAAAAAAACCAAAAGACCTTTACGATGATCTCACAGATCAGTAGTGGAACTTACGGTAAGTGCTTGTCGTGCACGTAAATGAATGGTTATAGCTCAAGCTTTGTGTTTTTATGTAGCTATTTGCTTACTATGTGACAGTGGCGCGAGGAAATGACGTGGATCAGCCACGTAATCTTGCTAAGAGTGTAACTGTCGAGTAAAATATCTGTCCTGATGAAAAGGTGGCCTATTATGGTCGTCTTTTTTTAGAATATTCATCGCTAACGATTTTACGCATCTTACTGATAAAAAGTGACTTATCGAATCGTTTAGCTTTGCGCTGAAGAGTTGCTGGCATAAAAGTAAGTGCTTCAGCCTTCTCGATGGCTGCAGCGACGGCGTCGGTAGTTTGCTCCTGAAAGAGAACGCCGCTTTCTCCATCTTGGACGATATCGAGCGTGCCGCCTTTGCCATAGGCGATAACCGGTGCACCGGCGGCGAGTGCCTCGACTTGAACGATACCGAAGTCTTCTTCGGTCGGGAAGATAAAGCCTTTAGCACTGTTTAGCGCTTCAGTGACGGCATCATCTGAAGCGTCTCCGAATCTATCTGTATGAAACTCGACAGTCGGTCCAGCGATTGAAACAAGATCGTTATGGGCGCTACCATTGCCAAATACCTTTAGTTTTACGCCTAGCTTAGTCGCTGCGACAACAGCAAGGTCGATGCGCTTATAGGGCACTTGTCGGCCAAGCGCAACGTAATAGTCTCCGCGAGTTCGGCTTGGCGTGAAGCGGTTGACGTCTGCGGGCGGGTGAATGATAGTAGAAGGCTTGTCGTAGTATGTTTTAATACGTTTTTGAACTTCAGCCGAATTAGCGATAAAGACATCGACGTTCTGTGCGGCAGTATAGTCGGCCTTTTTTAATGGCGGGACAAGAAAGGGCATAGTTGCTCGAACGAGGAGATTCAACTTACCGAAACCGGGATCTTTCTTATATTCTTTATAGTGGCTCCAGTAGTAGCGTATTGGAGTGTGGCAGTAGCAGATATGAACTTGGTCGGGTCGTGATTTTCTAATCTGCTTTGCTTCGGCGCTGGCGCTGCTGATGATGATATCGAACTCTGAAAGATCAAGCTCTTGAAAGGCACGCACTCTGAGCATTGGAAAAAACTTATGTAGCTTTCTTAGCGCACGCGGAAGATTTTGAAGCTTAGTGGTTCGTACGTCGAGGTTATTAAACCGCGGCATTGTCTCCGGTGTGTAAGTGCTGGTGTAGATCGGTGCTTCAGGAAATGCTTCATGGAGCGCGAGAACGACTTCTTCGGCGCCGCCCATGTTGGTGAGCCAGTCTGCAACGATAGCTATTTTAGGGGCAGCCATGACTACTTAGCTCCTCGCTTACGAAGGACAACTCCGATGGTTTTGAAGAGAATCTTGATGTCGAGCCAGAAGCTCCAGTTTTGCGCATAAAAAAGTTCCAATTCGATTCGCTCTTCGAAGCTGAGATTACTTCGTCCAGACACTTGCCATAGGCCGGTGACGCCAGACTTTACGCTATGAAGAAGTGCCGTGCGGCTGCGTGAAAACTTTGCTTCTTGAGGAAGAATAGGCCGAGGGCCGACAAGACTTAGATCACCGCGTAAGACATTGAATAGCTGCGGTAGCTCGTCAAGAGAAGTGTTTCGAAGGAATCTACCAAATCTGGTGATACGTGGGTCATTGGTGACTTTGTGATGCTCTCTGTACTCGGTAGCTAAGTCCTCTCGGCCCATATCTACGAATTCCAGCGCTGCGTCTTTTTTGCCGTATTTTGCACTCATGCTGCGAAACTTGATGAGATCGACTGGTTTTGAGAACTGACTAAGACGCTTACTGACATAGAAGATTGGTCCTGGATTCAAGATTGCCTGTAGGATGATGAGTATGAGGAAAACTGGTGAGAGAATGATGATTGCAAGGAATGACATGATCGTGTCGAAGATTGCTTTTGCGATAGCTCCCCAGCCTATAAGGGGCGTTTGACTGACGGAAATCATAGGGTAGCCAAGAAAGACGTCAACTGTATTTTTGCCGGCATAAAACTCTGGCTCGCCAGGTATGAAGCTGTAGCTGATATGGTTTGTCTGAGCGGCGCCAAGAATGCGCTGATTGCGTTCGTCGCTGTCGTATAGGTCAGTCTGGATGATTGTCGTAATCTGCAAATCACTTATGTGCTTGAGTGCTGTTTCGACAGAAGTAAAATGCGTGACATCCATGCCTGTTGGTAGGACTTTTTGGGGTCCGGCAATAGCGACGATCTTATAGCCACTTTTGTGGGTGTGAGAGAGGTTATCGGCAATGTCGCGAGTTGCATGACTGTTTCCGATGACGAGCACTCTACTGACGCCGCGCCCAAAACGAAACATAAGGCTACGGTAAAGACGAAGGAGTTCTCGTTCGAAAATGATCAAAAGAAATGATCCAATAAACGCGTACGCAGCAACAAGTCGCGCCGGGAATATATGGGTATCGCTGACATACTCCCACCCAATTACCAGTAAGATACCAATAAACGAACCGATAAATATTTTTGACCACTCGACGAGTCTACGATTGTAGGTACTTGGATTGTATAGTCCGATTGTTGCGAATATGAGTATCCAGAATGGGACGATGGTTAGGAATGCAAATAGGTACTCGTATGACGATACTTCATTGACGAGTGGACGACTATCTAGGGTAACGCGCGCAACGTATGCAAGGGTAAAGGCGATAAGGAGAACAAGCGTGTCTACGAGGATTAGTATGAGGCTGTAGAACTTTGTATTTTTGGTTGGCATAGATGTAGTATAGTATACCATTTTTCAGGAAGATGTGAGGCCTGCAGACTGTATTTTCAGGGTCATACATTCTTTTGTATTTTGCTTATGGTATTATAAATCATATGAAACGATCTCAAGATAAGGTATCACCTAAAAAACAGTGGTTAATAGTAAGCGGACTTGTTTTACTTTTGTTTGTATTAGCGCTGCTTGTTATTGTTGCGGATCATCTTTGGAGCCAGAAGCCGACATGGGTGTCACCGTCAGTCCAGGTCGAGCGGAAAACAGCGAAGGTTGAAGGCGAAGTGATTTGTCTGCCTCGACGTGAGACAAATACTCCACATACGCAGGAATGTGCCTTGGGTGTCCGAGATCGAGACGGCTATTATTATGGTGTAAAAAACCAAAAAGATATTGTGCAGAAAACTGGCGAGACAATCGAGGTGTTTGGAGGCTATACGCCTGCAGCTGATACTGAGGTGTACGACATCGTAGGCACGATCGACGTCGCCGATCGATAAGCTACGGTATACTAAGAGCATAGATGAAAAAATTCTCTGCCGAAAAAATTCTCGTTAGCCTTCTTCTGGTTATTTTCGGAGGTATTGTACTGCATGCGCCGATGGCAATATGGCTCGGTACTGTATTTCCAGAGCAATCGATGATCATAAAGGCATGGAAAGAAGTGCTGATGGGCGTGGCGCTCGTTTTGCTTGTCGGTATTCTCTCCCGAAGACATAAGTGGAGTGATATTTTTGCTGATTGGGTGATACGACTTGCAGGAGTATATGCGTTAGTCTATTTTATGTTACTCATTCCGTTATGGCAGGGGGCGGGGGCTGCGATTGCGGGTATGTTTATTGATTTACGCTACGTACTATTTTTTGTACTAGTGTACTCTACGCTGCGCCTCTTTCCTGGCTATAGAAGAGTATTTATATATACCGGTATAGTAGGCGCATTGTTTGTTGTGGTGTTTTCAGTACTGCAAGTATTTGTATTGCCCCCTGATGTGCTCGCAATAATTGGCTACGGAAAGACAACTATCATGCCGTATCTAACGGTTGATATGAACCATGACTACATCCGGATCAATAGCACCCTTCGTGGGCCAAATCCTCTTGGTGCATATGCGATGATCTTGCTTGCTCTATGTAGTGCGCTAGCGGTGTCAGGTATGTATAAAAAGCTAGTCGGCTGGCAAAAGGTGGTGTTCTATAGTCTTATTATCGGTAGCCTTGTAGCACTTTGGTGGAGTTATTCGCGAAGTGCCCTTGGTGCGACTGGTATCGCCGCTGGTGTAGTAGTTGCTGCTGGGTTTTACCAAAAGATACCTCGGAAGGTGTGGATTGGTGGGTTTATAGTAGTGGGGATTATTGGGGGGCTACTGTTCGCTGCCCGAGATAGTCACTTTGTGGCAAATGTAATACTTCATGAAAATCCGCAAGGCGGGAGTGTTACGAAGTCAAACGATGGGCATATCGATTCGCTACAGGATGGTACTGCACGACTTATTCGTCAGCCGTTCGGGGCTGGCGTAGGAAGTACTGGATCAGCCTCACTTGATAGTGATGAACCGCTCATTATTGAAAATCAGTATCTGTTTATCGCTCATGAGTCGGGGTGGTTAGGCTTGGCGTTGTTTATGGCGCTTTTTAGTCTCATACTTCAACGACTGTGGCATCGAAAAGAAGACTGGTTGGCGCTTGGGGTGCTTGCTAGTGGAGTAGGGCTTGCCGTAATTGGGCTACTGCAGCCAGTCTGGGTAGATGATACGGTAAGTATTGTCTGGTGGGGGTTGGCCGGTATTGTATTAGGAGGAGTGTATGGAAAAAGACGCAAGAGCAAGTAGGAAGCAGCGAGAGTTGCTACTTTTTATCGATGGTTTTATAAAAGGCAACGGCTATGGTCCGAGTTATCGTGAAGTTATGCGGGCACTAGGATACAAGTCCGTCTCGACAGTGGCAAGTCATATTGATGGATTGATTATAAAGGGCTATTTAAAAAAGCGTGATCATTCGGCTCGTTCGATCGAAGTGGTATCACTCGATTCATCTGAGCCGAGTAAATCAAAGCACTTACAGTGGTTGGCGTCCGAGATCGAGGGGAGACCGGAGGGTGAAGACCGTTCTTTACTTGAGCGCGCGCATGCAATCCTGGAGACGGGGTCTAAACAATCATAACCAAGACCATGTATAATGGATACAATGAAGCGTCTCAACACTAGAGTGCAGAGTATCAAGCGGTGGGTAGGCGAGAACTGGCGTCGGACGCTCGTATACGGAGGTGGTGTAGTCCTTGGTCTACTACTGGTTGTACAGATATTTTATCCTTCCGACAGGGTCGTGCCATTTACTAAAATTGAAACTGTTTCTGTCGGTGGCTGGCTAAAAAAAGATGCAAGCTGGGAGCTTGATCGACAGTACGAAGTGAAGAAAGTGCAGCTATTCTTTGGTGACAGCAAAACCCCTTATCGAGAGATAGCGCCTGCTGACATAGGTCTCAAAACAGACAATTTACCGCGCGTTGAGAGTGCTGGTTATTCTTGGTGGATGCGACTCATTCCAACATCGCTTTTTTGGGCGCACATGACACTTCCGTCGATACCACCCTCATATCATTCTGATTCAAAGAGGGTTGCGCAGTATATCTCTAAAGAACTAGGCGAATCCTGTGATGTTGCTCCTAAAAATGCAAGCTTCGTCGCGAAAGAAGGAAAACTTACACTTGTTGAGTCGGAAAAAGGCGGCACGTGTAAACGCGAAGATGTCGATAAGCAGTTGCTAGCGGTAAAGCCTACGCTTTCTCAATCGACAATAGCACGCGTGCCAATGAAGACGATTGCCCCTGAGATTACGGATGATGCAGCGAGTGCAGTGATTAAGAGAGTGACAGAGCGTCTTGGTGAAGGTGTTGCGCTAAGAGCTGGAGATGCGACAGTCTCACTGACTGCAGCTGAAGTTGCATCATGGATTGATCCTGTGGCAGATGGCAAGGTGCTTCAAGCTGTCGTGAATCCAGAGAGGGCATCTACAAAGCTGAACAAGGACGCCGCGCCAAAAGTGACACGCGCTGCTGGAGTGAGCAAAGTGTCGACAATGGACTTCGTAGAGACGTCTCGTCAAGATGGCGTGAAGGGTCAGGCGATGGATCTTGATGCAACAGTACGGAATATTACTGATTTTTTGCAAACCAAAGCTGAAAGCGCAAATGTGGCAGTGCGAGTCGTGCAGCCGAAAATTGAGTACAGTCGAAGCTATAGTCCTACAGACACCGGCCTTTCGGCACTTTTACAGCAGTATGCTGAGTCGCATCCGGGCACGTATGGAGTCTCGCTCGTTGAGCTATCAGGTCAGCGTCGTCGAGCTGCCTATCAGGATACAAAGCAATTTCGTACCGCTAGTACGTATAAGCTTTTTGTTGCCTATTCCACACTAAAGCGTGTTGAGTCTGGGGCGTGGAAATGGTCAGATGCTGTAAGTGGTGGACGTAATTTGGAGAAATGTTTTGACGATATGATTGTTAAGTCGGATAATCCTTGTGCTGAAGCATTACTGACGAAGATTGGATTTCGTGCAATCACTGATGAAATGAAGAGTATAGGGCTAACTGGCACTTCGTTTCTTGGCGATATACCGTTAACAACAGCTGGTGACCTCTCCACTTTTAACGCGAGTCTCGAGTCAGGGCAATTGCTATCTGCAGATAGCCGTACTCGTTTACTGGGTGCAATGAAGAGGAATATATATCGACAAGGCATACCCGCAGGAACAAGCAGTCAAGTGGCGGATAAAGTGGGATTCTTAGATGGTTTGTTGCATGATGCGGCTATTATCTATACACCTTCTGGCCCTGCAGTACTTTCGATTATGACCGATGGGAGTAGTTGGGCGACAATTGCAGACTTAACGAAGCAGATCGAAGCCTTGCGGGCCCGATAGTATGATGACAAAAGCATAAGCACCACGTATACTGGTGATATATGAACTCATTACAAATAAATTACTGGTTGAAACAACACTGGAAGCTGCTTGTTGGCGTCTTCTTCGGTATCTTGATTTTAGGAACTATCATCTTTCAGATCGTGTACCCAAATAGTCGTATGCTGCCAAATGCAAACGTAGATGGCGTTTCGCTTGGCTGGATGAAGCGTACGGATGCAGCGAAAAAACTTGATGACTTATATGGCGAGCAGACGCTAAAGATTTATTTTGGAAAAAATGAAGCAGCATTTCAGGCGCCAAAAATGAGTGAGATGGGGATAGCTGTGAGTAATGAGGCGCGACTTGCGGCTATTAGCTATCCATTCTATTTACGTATCATCCCAGGGTCTTTTTTGTGGGCAGGAACTGCTCCAAAAGAAGATGATATGGAGTATGTTTATGATAAGAAAAAGATTGAGACATATACCCAAAGTAAGGTTGGTGACGGTTGTAGTATCGAGCCACGTGATGCAACGCTTAAGGTAGTTGAGAGTCAACTTCAGCTTGTACCGTCCGCTCCTGGTGGTGAATGTGATATAACGCAGTTTCAGCAGGCACTTGCTCAAGTAAAGCCATCTTCTGATTCGGAAAAGAACAAAGTAACGATATCGATTGTCGAAAAACCAGCTGCGGTCGATGATGATCGTGCCCGTGAACTAGCGACGACACTCAATAATCGCCTTAAAGAGCCGATGAATATTGCCGTTGATAAAGAAACCGACACGATTCCTGGGCGAATTGTTATGGGATGGCTCGACTTTAAGAGTGACATTCCACCAGAAAGTCTTAAGGACAGCGACATTAAAGCAAAGCTAGCTTTTTCGGTTAATAAGGATCGTATGAAAGTGTATGTCGATACAAATATCGCAGCAAAACTTATCAAAGAACCTGGCGTAAGCAAGGTCTCTACACTTGATTTCAAGGAAACGTCACGAGTAAATGGCGCCGGTGGACGTGAAGTTAATATGGATGCCGCTCTCGCGTCTGTCGAAGCATATATCAACAACAAGACCTCGACAGCGGTCGCTGCTACGCGAGATGTTGGCCCTACGACGCAATACACTCGTACCTACACACCGACAAGTAATGGCATGTCTGCACTACTCGCGCAGTTCGCCCAAGATAACCCTGGCACATACGGCCTTGCCTTTACTGAACTGTCTGGTGTGAGAAATCTACGTCAGGCATCATTTAATGCTGATACACCTTTCAAGTCAGCGGGAGCTGAGAGTTTATATATTGCGTATGCTGCTCTTATGGAACAGCGTACTGGGGTGATTCGTACAGTTGATACGATCGCCGGGAACCGCAACTATACAGACTGTCTCAAGGCTCTTGTACAGCGCAGTGACGAGAGCTGTCGTACTGGGTTTTACCAGGTCATGGGTCATAAGACGACGACTGCACGAGGCGCTGAGCTAGGCTTGAAGTCAACCGTTTTTGCAGGTAAAGATACGACTACATCGGCGAATGATCTTCATAAAGTTGTTACTGGGTTTGCTAAAAATCAAATTGCTCGAGTAGAAGGTGGACAGCAGCTGCTGAGTTACATGGAGGCCGATCAAGACAACGGTGGTATCGGCAAGGGTGTGACGAAAGGTCGCGTAGCTCACATGGTTGGCGAATCAGGAACATTCCACAACGACTCAAGTGTTGTGTACTCTACCGATAAGGGTAATTACGTGCTGACAGTGCTCAGTGACGGCTCGAGCTGGGAGAAGATTACCGATCTTACGAAAAAGATTCAAGCACTGCGCCAACAAAAGATGGGCCCTAACGACCGATAGTTGCCGCACCCTCTTGACCAAGAGGGGTGAGCTCAGGTATAATTTCCTTTGTACTCCGGCATAGCTCAGTGGTAGAGCGGATCGCTGTTAACGATTAGGTCGCTGGTTCGAGCCCAGCTGCCGGAGCCAGACCAAGCAGAGAAAAGTGCAGACCTAGTTCCTAGACCTGCGCTAACTTCTCTCCTTGGTCCGCCAAGAAAAAAAGTGCTGATTACAAAGTACGAAATGTTGGAACCGTCAGAAATGGCGGTTCTTTCATTTCACCTCTGTTACTTAGTTCTAGTCCAGCTCGTCCCGTCTTGAGGGAGCAAGCAGCCAAAAGGCTGACCCGTTCCCTAGACCTGCCCCTGGTTTAAAGCTTCATAAACAACTTTATAAAATAACACGATGCTAAAAAAAGACTAAATCTGATATAATATATGCATGCCTGCGCATATACGCAAAGAAGTTTCTAATGAACAAATCGCTGTAGCTACTGCTATGTTTAAGCTAGTTAGCGACCCGACACGACTTAAAATGACTGTGGTCATTACTGCACGGCGAACATTCAGTTGGAGAGCTTGCGGATGAAGTGGGTATGCAACCATCCGTTGTTTCGCAGCATCTCGCCAAACTACGGATATCGCATATGGTAAGCATGCGGCGCGAGGGTACAAAAATATTCTATAAGGCAGAAAACGAACACGTATTACACCTGATCGAACATGCTTTTACCCAAGCCGATCACATTAGGGGTGGCGAACATGAATAAAATCAAAAGGGGACACTAATGGGCCACGGATATAAGTTAGATATGTTTAGGGGCAAGAATAAAAGGAAATTATTCATTGCTTTACTGCTCGTCGGTATTATATTGCTTGTGATATTAGTAATTGTAGGAGTTATCATCATAGCTATTATTAATGCACTGCTTGGCCAAGCCGATACTAACATTGGGCAAAATATCGGAAATATCATCACATCGTTATGGAACTATGCTCTCGATTTTATTAATGCTTTGTGGAAGCAGGTTATTGCTAACCCACTACAATTTATAACAGGCGGAAATAGTTAGGTGAGTGTTGAACATCAAGATTCCAAGCAAGAACGCTTGAATAAAGTTTTAACTGCGGTGGCAGCCGTCAGTTTTATTGGAGGGTTGGCTTTCAGTCTACTCAAACTACCCGGAGCCGAAGCACTGTATCTCGTCTCATTGGCAGCTGGTGGAATACCAGTTGCAATATCGGCTGTTCGTAAAGTCCTGAAGCGAAAAATTTCCATTAGTTTGCTGGTCACCATTGCCGCCCTCGGGGCATTATATCTTGGGCAGTTCGCAGAGGCCGCCGCCGTCATGTTCTTTTTCGCGCTTGCCGAGGCTTTTGAGGAGTTCGGCGAGGCGAGGTCACAAAAGGCCGTGGCCGCCTTACTTGAAAAGTCTCCAAAGATCGCCAGGATGCAAGACGGGCGCGAAGTTCCAGTCGAAGAAGTCAAAGAGGGCGAAATATTTAAAGTCAGACCTGGCGACATGGTGCCGCTCGACGGAGTAGTTATTGACGGCGAATCGTCAATCGACGAGGCGACAATTACCGGCGAAAGCGTACCCAAAGAAAAGTACAAGGGTGAGACGGTTTACGCCGGAACGATGAACCAAAGTGGTTATCTGGAGGTCAAAGTTACTAAAATAGCCGCCGACAGTACGCTGCAGAAAATAGTCACGTTAATTGAAGAAGCCCAAAGATCCCGTCCAGAAGTTCAGGAATTCTTGGACAAGTTTGCTGGATACTACATTCCATCTGCGATAGGCCTCGCTATTTTGGTGGCTATTATTCCGCCCGTCTTTTTCGGCGAGCCGTTTAGCGATTGGTTTACCAGGGCACTCATTTTATTGGTATTAGCGTGTCCAGACGCACTGGTTGTATCTGCTCCAGTTGCGGTGGCGGCAGCTATCGGCGGCGCTTCAAAGAGGGGTGTACTCATTAAAGGTGGCCGCTTCCTGGAAGTTTTAAGTAAGACTAGGGCGATAGCATTCGATAAAACAAAAACGTTGACTGTTGGTACGCCAGTAGTTGCGGAGGTGGTACTTCTGCACGGCGCCACAGAAGAAGATGTTATAGGTGATGCCGCCGGTATTGAAAAGTTCTCGTCACATCCACTAGCTAAGGCTATTGAGGATTATGCAAAACAAAAAGGCATCATGCCGCACAAGATGGATAAATTCAAGAATGTCGCTGGACGTGGCGGTAATGCTAACTGCTTGGTGTGCGATTCAAAAGAACATGCAATAGGCAACTTGCAACATATTGGTGCCAGCGCTGATACCTGCGACCATGTACTACCTGAGGTTGAGCGTCTTGAAGGAATGGGTATGACCGCCGTGCTGGTCAGCGAAGATAAAAAAGTGATTGGTATTATCGGTATTACAGACGAGCTTCGGAGTGATTCAAAAGGTGTTATCGATGCCCTAAAGAAGCTGAAAGTCACACCAGTGATGCTAACAGGTGACAATCAAAGGGCGGCAAATTATATCGCAGAAAAGGTTGGTATCAGCGAAGCCTATGGAGCTTTGCTACCCGAGCAAAAGTCTGAGCTAATCATCAAGCTACAATCTCGTTATGGACGGGTCGCCATGGTAGGTGACGGCGTCAATGATGCACCTTCACTAGCCCGGGCTGACGTTGGTATTGCCATGGGGGGTGGAGGATCAGATGTAGCCATTGAAACGGCCGACGTGACGCTGATGAACGATGCTATCGGCACTATCCCATACCTGTTAGGGGTTGGTCAGCAAACCTTCAGGGTTGTGCGCCAAAATGTCTATGGGTCACTCATCGTAAAGGGGATCATCTTGGTACTCGGTATCGCAGGAGTCATCGGGCTGAGTGTAGCCGTGGCAGTTGACGCAATTATGGCTATCCTAGTAGTGCTCAACGGCCTAAGGCTATTCAATGCTGGCGGTAACGAAGTTGCTATAATTAAAAAGTAAGGGAGAAAATATATGCAATGTCCAATAGATAAAACAGATTTAGTTATGACTGACCGACAAGGTGTCGAAATCGATTATTGCCCAAAGTGTCGAGGCGTATGGCTTGATCGTGGTGAATTAGACAAAATCATTGAACGAGGTACTGCTCAGGCTCCAGCAGCTCAGGCGCAGCAACCTTACCAGGAACCAAACTACCCATCGCAGCAATATGACAAGCACGGTAATCAGAGCGGCTCTAACCAAAGTTATCCACGCAAAAAGCGCAAAGAATCATTCTTAGGAGATTTGTTCGATTTCTAAGTAAGTCAAGGTGCGCTAACTACCTAAATAGAACAAAATACAAAAGTATACGCGCTTATGCGTAGAACTCAAGTTCACCGTGCCGTATTTGGAGCTTTGTCTTGATCCCAGAGGCGAATCTAATCCTATCGCCCTCCGTACCGCTCGCAAGTATGTATCTTGAATACTCAACGAATGGGTTATCAAGATCTCTGTCGATCTTGTAATGATTTAGTAGGGTTTTGGTGACGTAGAAATGTTTATCTACTTTCGCACGTAGCTTTTCTTCAATAGCCATTTTTTGGTGATGTTGCTCGATGAAGGCCTGCAATAGCTCACAAAGCTTCTCCTCATTGACGTATTTC
Source organism: Candidatus Saccharibacteria bacterium GW2011_GWC2_44_17 (assembly GCA_001029695.1). Taxonomy (GTDB): domain Bacteria; phylum Patescibacteriota; class Saccharimonadia; order Saccharimonadales; family Saccharimonadaceae; genus 2011-GWC2-44-17. The sequence goes on along the minus strand of CP011211.1, from coordinate 625,457 downwards.
TCTTTGCAATCCGGATCTTTACGACGAGTACAGTTGTAGTAGACGAATCGCTTTGTATCACCGCTTTTTAGCAGCTTAAACTTGTCCTGTGCGGTTATGTCTGCATCGCATTGCCCACACTTGAGCATACCCCTGAAGGCGAATGTCTTTGAACCCCATACGCCCTTATATACTCCTCGTGTTTCTTGGACGAGGTCGAATAGTTCCTTGGATATGAGGGGCTTATGAGCGCCTGTGTACCACGGTGCATCAGGTGCTTCGGGGTATTGGAATTTGCCATAATAGAACGGGGTCATGAGAATAACTAGTATCTGACTAACACTAATTGGTTTACCTGAACGGTTTGTGAAGCCCTGTTCATCGAGCCATGCTTTTATTCTTCGACCACTCCAGCGCTCGTATCCTGCCTTTTGGAAAGCTTCAGTAATGAGCTCTGCTCGATCTGGATCGAGAATAATATCGTTTACTCCAGCGAAAGCACGGTTCATATAACCAAGCGGAGCAACTCCAGGGCGCCAGCCCATTTCACACTTCATGCGTATTCCGCGTTTTACGTTGATGCTTTTGTTGTCATTCTCAAGCTTGGCTTGCGAACAGAGGATCATGAGCAAGAACTTCTCGTTCGGGCTATTGGTAAATGTTTGCGAATAAGTACGGATGTGAAGTAGCTTATGTTGGTCCATCAGGTCTACTACTGAACCTAAGTCGCCAGCGTTTCGGCTGAGGCGGTCTGGTGCCCAGGTGAGTACGGCGTTATATTCATCATTCGCTATTCCGGCGAGCATTTGGTTATACACTGGCCGCTTGCCCGAGTCTTTTGCTGAGTGACTTTCTTGTAGTTCACATACGACATTTAAGCCTTCGTTTACAGCAAGTGCCCGCATCTCAGTCAGTTGTGAATCAATGCTCATAGCCTGACGTTCGTCGGATTCAGACGACTTTCGTGCGTAGAGGCAATATTTTAGTTGAGGTGCTTGTGTTTCCATTGCAAGCAACAACATACCGCCTAACAGTAGTAAAGTCTAGCGAAAAGTGAGATAATATACGAAATTATGAGTTTATTCAAAGTATCTAACAATAACGCCTCTCGGCTGAAACCAATCACGAACTTAAACGGCAAACGAATTCTTGAACGAGACGTCCAGCGTATCTTCGAAGCTAGTCTTCACGAGCTACTTGGCGTTCACTTTTTAGCAAGTGAATATTCGACGAGTTTTGGTGGTCGTATGGACACGCTTGGCATCGATGATGAAGGTAATCCGTGTATTATCGAGTACAAAAAGGGACATAACGAGAACGTAATCAACCAAGGCTTGTCGTATCTTCGCTGGCTGCTTGACCATAAAGATAGTTTTGAGAAGCTTTGCAATGAAAAGAACATTACGATTGCCATTCAATGGGCCGCACCGCGAGTGATTTGTGTAGCCGAGAGCTACAACAAGTTCGACACAGACACGGCCGACTTATTGCCAATTAACATCGAGCTATATCGATACAAGCTATATGACGATGGCTTGCTAACGCTCGACACCGAAAACTATCAGAAGGTGAAGTTGCAGGACGCACCGAAGTTTTCAGCGGAATCCGGCAAACCTGAGAAGCTACAGGAGACATTTACTCTGGATCACCACCTGGCGATGTCAAGCGACCAAACCAAGGAGCTGTTCGAGGCGCTTAAGGAGAGAATACTGGCAATCGACAAAGAAATTATTGAGGATCCCAAGAAATATTACATAGCATACAAAACTACACGAAACTTCACCGATATAATTATTCAGAAGGCTAAGTTGAAGGTATTTGTAAATATTAAAACCGGAACAATAGAAGACCCAAGGGGTATTGCGAGAGACTTAGAGACACCGGTTCACATAGGGCATCTTGGAAATGGGGACTACGAAATAGAGGTTCGACCTGGCGACGATCTCGATTATGTAATGAACCTCATCCAGCAGAGTTACGATATCAATCAGTAGTGCGTGGTCTTGAAGCGCTTTTAGAAAATGCCGCAACGACTAGAGCAAATAGTAAACAAGGTATATACTGCAAATATGAAGATGTCGGATCGTCGCAAAGACTTACGACCAAGGGAGAAGCTCCAGGCGCGAGGTGCTGAGGCTTTGAGTGACTACGAACTTTTGATGGCGATAATCGGCAGCGGCACACAGTACGCTGATGTGACTAAGCTTGCTCGCGAGGTGCAAAAATTACTGAAAGAAAAAGGTAGCGAGCTAGCTTACGAAGATTTACTCAATGTCAAAAGCCTTGGCCCAGCAAAAGCAACAAATATTATGGCCGGGTTTGAGTTATGGCGGCGGCAGTTCGAAGTTTCCGAGCGGCCGATCATCGACAGCCCCGAAAAGGCAGTCGAGCAACTCGTCGATATCCGTGACAAAAAACAAGAATACTTCGTCTGCCTCACACTAGACGGCGCCAATCGACTCATCGCCAAACGCATCATCACCATTGGCACGCTCACTGCTAGCTTGGTTCATCCGCGCGAAGTCTTTGCCGAAGCCATAGCCGATCGCGCAGCATCCATAGTCGTGGCGCACAATCATCCGAGCGGAAATCTTGAGCCGAGCCAAGCGGATAGAGAAGTCACAAAAAGGCTGAAAGATGCAGGCGAATTGCTCGGCATTGAGCTGATTGATCATGTTGTAATAACGCAAGAATGCTATAAAAGTATCATATGATTGCTGTACAGTCACGTCAGAGTTGACATCACCTATCCGCTCTGCTAATATCGTGACATGATGGAGTTAAGTCAACTATTTACTATCTCGACTGGTTACACGTTTCGTGACGCAATTGCTCGACTTGATAGAGGTGATGTTGGTGTTGTGCAGTCGGGTGATATAACTTCTGCTAATCTGGCAGGCATTACGCGAGTTATGTTCGATAAAGTGGACCACTTGTTGAGACCGGGTGATATACTGCTTAGCTCGCGCGGCAAGTTTGTTGCCCGCACGGTTACTCCAGACCTGCTACCGGCTGTTGCAGCATCCTCTGTGATTGTGCTTCGCCCAGTCAGTGCAGATCTAAACTCCCGTTTTGTGGCAAGGTTTCTGAATTCAGCAAGAGGTCAGGAAGTTTTATCGCGCTTAGAAAGCGGCTCGCACATAAAAACACTACGGTTATCTGACCTGAAGTCGATAAAAGTACCGCAACCGCCAGTAATTGAGCAGCAGACGGTTATGAAATTACACGATAATCTAACCGAGCAGCAAAAGCTACTCAATCTCAAAAATCAACTACTCAAAAATATAGACGACAACCTAATAGCTAAATCACAAGGAGCAGCAAAATGACCAAGCAATTTACACAAGACGAATTGAATAAAGTGCTGTGGGCGGCGGCGGATTCATCTCGAACATCCGTCGGAGCAGACGTGTATAAAGACTACGCATTAACCATGCTGTTCTTCAAGTATCTAAGTGACAAGTCAAAGGCTGAATACGCTAAATTAAAAGCACGCTTCGGTGACGACACAGCACGAATCGACGCCAAGATGAAGACATCTCGCTTTTATATACCACCAAACAGTTCGTTCGATGAGGTTTACGCTCAAAAAGAACAAGACAATATCGGTGAAATTATCAACGTCGCCCTTCGTAAGATCGAGGACCACAACAAGGACAAACTGGCCGGCGTGTTTAGCGTAGACTTCAACTCCGAGTCAGTGCTTGGCAAGCCGCAGCAACGCAATAAGATGATGCGTCATTTGTTGGAGGATTTTTACAAAATTGACCTGAGTGACATCAGCGAAGATATCATCGGCAACTCATACATGTACATGATTGAAAAGTTTGGCGCCGATGCCGGTAAAAAAGCTGGCGAGTTTTTCACCGTTACGGCTGTAGCAGAACTTGTTGCTCGGCTCGCTCGGCCAAAACCAGGCGACCGTATTTCGGATCCAGCAGTTGGATCGGGAGGCTTGTTACTGCTAGCAGGTGAAGAGGTGCGAAAACAGGGCAGCAATAACTTCGCGCTCTACGGTCAAGAAGCCAAAGGGCAGACCTATCAGCTAGCGCGTATGAATATGTTTCTTCATGGCATGGATCAAGCACGGATTGAGTGGGGCGATACGCTCAACAACCCAATGCTGGTAGAAAACGATGGGCTTATGAAGTTTGACGTAAATGTAGCTAATCCTCCCTTCAGCCTCAAGAAGTGGGGCGCAGAAAGCGCCGATGCCGACCAATATAATCGTTTTTGGCGCGGTATTCCACCAAAAGACAAGGGTGACTACGCATTTATCACTCATATGATCGAAACGCTCAAACCGCAATCTGGACGCATGGCGGTGATCGTGCCGCACGGTGTACTGTTTCGCGGTGGTGCTGAGGGTAAAATCCGGCAGCAACTGATTGAAGAAAATATCATTGATGCCGTGATTGGCCTGGCGCCTGGTTTCTTCCAAACCACCGGCATACCAGTGGCAATTTTGGTCATCGACCGCGCCCGCGAAAAAGGCGGCGCGCGCGAAAACGACAAAGACATCCTGTTTATCGAAGCTTCTAAGGAATTCAAGCCAGGCAAGGCGCAAAACACTCTCGCCAAAGAAAACGCCGATAAGATCGTCGATACATTCACCCAGCGAAAAGAAGTCGAGAAATTCTCGCACATCGCTAACATCGATGAAATTAAAGAAAACGACTACAACCTAAACATCACCCGCTATGTTGATACCTTTGAAGAAGAGGAAGAAGTAGATATCGCGGAAACAATCCGTCAAATCGAAGCCATCAACCCACAGCTCAGCAAGCTTGAGGAGCAGATGAAGCATTACCTAAAGGAGTTGGGGATTAAGTAATATGGCCGATAACCTCTCAGCGCCTCACGAAGCCGAATTCCTATTCTACTCTGGGCCCGACGGCAAGCAGCATATCGAAGTCTTTTATGCTGGCGAAACAGTCTGGCTTACGCAAAAGCGCATGGCTGAGCTTTTTGGCGTAGAGGTTAATACAATTAACTACCACCTCAAAGAGGTTTTTGGCTCGGGCGAGCTCGACGCAGATTCAGTTATTCGAAAATTTCGAACAACTGCCGCCGACGGAAAGAAATACCTTACTGCATTTTACAACCTCGATGCAATTATTTCGGTAGGGTACCGAGTGAATTCTCTTCAGGCTACGGCCTTTCGCAAGTGGGCCACCGCGACACTCCGTGAGTACATGGTAAAAGGCTTCGTGCTTGACGATGAGCGCCTGGCGCAAGGTACACACTTTGGCAAAGATTACTTCGAAGAGCTCCTCGAGCGTATTCGCGAAATTCGCCTCAGCGAACGACGGATTTACCTAAAAGTCACCGATGTATTTGCGCTCGCAAGTGATTACGATAAAACTAGTGAAATTGCCAAAGAATTCTTTGCGTTTATTCAAAACAAGCTCCATTACGCCGTAGCAGGTAAAACCGCAGCTGAGCTTATTCATGCTCGTGCTGACAAAACAAAACCACACATGGGGCTTACCAACTGGAAGCAAGCGCCAGAAGGCAAGGTGCTCCGCACCGACGTAACCGTAGCCAAGAATTACCTCAGCGACCAAGAGTTATCCGAGCTGCGCGTTGCAGTGTCGGCATTTCTTGATACCGCCGAACTTCGCGCGCGCAGAAACATGCCAACAAGTATGGCACAGTGGCTCGGTATAATGGACGGCTACCTCGACCTCAACGATTATCCAAAACTTCAAAACGCGGGCAACATTAGCAAAAAACAAGCAGACACCAAAGCATTGGCTGAATATGATGTATTTCGCGTTCAGCAAGACAAGGAATTTATTGGTGACTTTGAAAAAGAAGTGAAGCGGCTGGAGGGGAAGGATGAATAGTAAGCCAGTTACCCAAGAAGAGCTAGAGCTGGCCATACAATCTTTTGAGCAAATGGGTGGTATGGCAAAATACGCTCAAATCATGGAGGGAGCCATGAACATGATGAGCGATCATTTCGATATGACCGAGCGGGCACTTAATATAGTGCAGTCACTTCATGTCAAGCAACTTCAGGGAATCGATCACTGGATTGGTATGTGTAAATTCTTGTTGCCAATGTTTGTTGCCATAGCAACTGCCGGGCTAACAATTACGGTGCCGTCGTTTAATAGCCGAGTGGCTGTCATTATTGGCATGATTGGATTTGTGGTATTTTTTGCCGGGCTTTTTGAGCAATCTCGTAAACGCCAGCAGCTGCTTGCAAGGCAGGAGCAAGATATCGAAAAGCTCAATAAGACGTTTCAAGATGGCCAGGAGCTGATGAACATCCTTAAAGCCCAGGCGCAAGACGAGCGGGGCGAGATGACGGATGAGAAACTGCGTGAGCAGCTGGAAAAGACGTTGAAAGTTATGAATAATGCAAAAGGAGAAGCGTAGTGAGGGTTACCGGGCTAAAGTTGAAGAATTTTAGATCTTACCGAGACGAGGTGAGTATGTCCATCGATGATTTGACTGTATTTGTTGGCCGTAATGATGCTGGTAAATCTACACTATTGGAAGCTTTAGATATATTTTTCAATGATAAGGATGCATGTGTAAAGATTGAACCAGATGATCTAAATAAAGAAGCGGAAGAAAATGAAGATTACGAAATCTCAATCTCGGTTACTTTTTCCGATCTCCCTAACGAAGTGGATATTGACGCTGGCAATAAGACAACACTAGAGTCAGAGTACTTAGTTAATGCAAGCGGAGAGCTGGAAGTTAAAAAAGTTTATAAGAATGGTAAGACTGACTCGGTATTCTTAGTAGCAAATCATCCTACTAGCGAATTATCGCGCGAGCTTATGCAACAAAAACAATCTGTACTTAAAAAAGTTATCACAGATAACTCTATAGAGTGCTCGAATCAGTCTATAAATGCCATTATGCGCGCCGCTATTCGCAATCATGAAGACGATTTACAGCTACAATTAACCGAGATTAGCGCAAAAACTGAAGACACTAAAAAGATATGGGACAGTCTACAGAGATACACGCCAGTATATGCTCTATTTCAGTCTGATCGCTCTAACTCCGATCAAGATAGTGAAGTGCAAAACCCTATGAAGTTGGCTGTGAAAGAAATCATGCAGGATCCTGATCTTCAGGATAAGTTTGAGCAGATATTTAACGAAGTGGAATCTAGAACCAAAGATATTGCCAACCAAACTCTTGAAAAGTTAAAAGAGATGAACCCTGAAATTGCTAACCAATTATCTCCAAAACTCCCAAAACTAGAAGAGTTAAAGTGGGCTGATGTGTTTAAGTCAATCGGTATAGTTGGAGATAAAGAGATAAAGCTTAATAAGAGGGGTAGTGGAGTTAAGCGCTTGGTATTGCTTAATTTCTTTCGCGCCGAGGCGGAAAGACGCAAAGAGTCTCGCAATGTAGGTGACGTAATCTATGCAATCGAAGAGCCCGAAACATCGCAACACCCAGAGCATCAGAAAGTCTTAATAAATGCACTAATATCCCTTTCTGCCTCCGATAATACCCAGGTAATCCTAACTACGCATAGTCCAGCTCTTAGCCAGATGCTGCCGACCAGTTCGCTAAGACTAGTTGAAGGCCAAAGTGTAAAATCAGGAGAAAGATCCTATGGTAAAATCGCAAAATCATTGGGCGTTATGCCGAATTATAATAAATTAATCTTGTGCCTAGAGGGGAGTACCGACGTTACCTTTGTGAAAAACATCAACTCCTCGATACCAGAGCTTAAGCAGATAATTAATTTGGATGAATCCGATATTTCTATAATGCCACTACGCGGCAGCAATCTCATAGACTGGGTGCAAAGTGATTACCTCAAAAACTCTAGCGTCATTCAATTTCATTTATATGATAAAGATATTGAGCCTAAAACGTCAGAAAATCAAAGGTATGTCGATGAAGTGAATGCGCGCGCAGACAATTCTTCTGCTCGACTTACAAATCTTAGAGAGATCGAGAACTATTTACCGCAGTCGCTAATTGAGGCAGAGCTGTCAGTACAGCTTGGAAGTGTAACTAATTGGGCAGAAGAGGACGTGCCTCGGCTCGTTGCTAATAAGCTCGGCATAGATGAAAAGTCGGCAAAAAGTAGACTAAATGGACAAGTCTCTAGAGTGTTAACTAAAAGTATCTTTGAGCAGGCAGGCACATGGAGTGAAGTTGAGGGCTGGTTTATTGCTCTAAAACAGATTGCGGACACGCTCGGGGAAAGCAATGACTAGCTGGCAGACAAAAAAACTCGGCGACGTAATGGATTTTATATCGACTGGTGCGCACTCGCGCAACGATATGACCAGCGCTACAGATAATCCTAATCAAGTTTTCAATATTCACTATGGTGATATTCACACAAAATATTTTACATATGTAAATTTGGACAAAGATATCGTGCCAGTACTGATAGAGAATACTGTTCGCGACAATATGCGGCTACAGGATGGCGATCTGGTAGTTGCTGACGCTTCGGAAGATTACGATGGAGTGGGCTCCTCTGTTGAATTACGAAATGTTAGCGAAAGAAAAGTCATAGGAGGACTTCACACTTTTGCGCTGCGCAGTAAAAATGATGAGTTTGCGCCAGGATTTACTGGTCTTATGCTTAAAAATCCGGCAACTCATAAACGCTTAATGCAAATGTCTGTTTATAGCAAAGTCTACGGACTAACTAAAAGCAGTATAGCGAGTGTCGACGTCAGCTATCCTGAAAAGCCAGAGCAAGAGCGGATTGTGGGGGTTTTGGAGGTTTGGGACGAGTATATCGAGAAGCTGGAGCAGAAGATCGCGCTGAAAGGGCAGCTGAAAAAGGGGTTGATGCAGCAGCTTTTGACTGGAAAGCGCCGCATGCCTGGATTTGATCGTGAATGGATAACGGTTTCACTTGGAGATATGGGGTATGCTCGTACTAGCAGCGTAGATAAGCTGTCTGTAGCAGGTGAGCAGAGTGTTAGGTTACTAAACTATATGGACGTATACAGGAGAGATCGCATAAGTAACTCCGACATTTTTCAAGCGGTCACAGCTAAAGAGTCTCAGATAGGTGCATCTGACTTGAAGAGCGGAGACGTTCTGTTCACCCCTTCGTCAGAGACGCCTACGGACATAGGACATAGCGCAGTAGTTATCGAGGATTTACCAATGACTGTGTTCAGTTATCACCTGATGCGACTCAGGATGAAGGGTTCCTATATGTCCGTCAGTTTTGCGGCATATTGCTTTAAAACGAATGCTTTCTACAAAGAACTTTGGAAAAGAGCACAAGGTGCAACACGATTTACTTTATCAAAGGATGCTCTTGAGAGTGCAAAGATCACGATCCCAGATGACATAGAGGAGCAGGATGCAATTGCTAGTGTAGTTAAGATCGCTGATGATGAGATCGAAGCTCTGAAAGCAACATTAAACGAAATACGGCTTCAGAAAAAATACCTCCTTAAAAATCTCATCACCGGCGCTATTCGAACTCCCGAGGATTTGAAACCGCTTGATACAACTCGCCTAGAAAGGAGCGCACTATGAGCATGGAACCGATAAATTTTGACGAAGCCAAGCAGTCGCAGCTGCCGGCGGTCGAGCTACTGATAAACCTCGGCTGGCAGTACCTTAGCTGCAAGCAAGCGCTAGCGCTACGGGGCGACGATGATAGCCGCGTGATACTGGGTGATGTGCTGCGGCGTAGTTTAATGCGTATAAACAGCTATGAACACGTAGGCGAAACGCACAAGTTCAAAGAAGGTGACATTGCGCGGGTTGTTAGCGAATTAGAATCTATCCGCGTAGACGGCGTGATAGATACTAGTCGGGCGGTGACGGATATCATCATGCCAAAACTTGGAGGTAGCACCATAGAGGTATTTCATGAGGGCAAGCACGAAAACAAAAGCCTGCGGTATTTTGACTTTGATAATATAGCCAATAATGAATTTCATGTAACGGTAGAGTATCGTGTGGTGGGGCGCGAAGCGATACGAGCGGACATAGTGTGTTTTGTAAACGGTATACCGCTGGTGCATATCGAAAACAAAAAATCGAGTGTTGGCTACAAAAAAGCTATTGCTCAGCTACTGCGCTACCAAAAGCCTGACCATGCGCCTAAGCTATTTATCTACGAGCAGCTGCTGCTGGCTATGGACGGTGAAAACGCGGTATATGGCACAGCGGGCACGCCCGAAGAGTTTTATTCATCGTGGCGTGAAAAGAATACACCAAAAGAGCGATTACACGCAACACTACGAGATGTCATAGCAAAGCCGATCGACAAAGACGTATACGCACAGCTGCTGCGCGACCTTAACGGTGCGACCTATGGTGTGGAGCAACTACAGGTGCGTAGCATTATGCCGCAAGACGAGACGATTTACGGTATGCTACGGCAAGAGCGGGTGCTCGATATAGTTAAAAACTTTGTATTTTATGACGGTGCATACAAAAAAGTGGCGCGCTACCAGCAGTATTTTGCCATAGAGCGAATGCTAGAGCGCATCAAACAAACTGAGACAACTGAGTATGGCAGCCGCCACAAGGGTGGTATTGTATGGCACACCCAAGGTTCTGGTAAAAGTCTGACAATGGTGATGTTTGTGCGCGCCCTGATAGAGCAACCGCACATAGTAAACCCGCGGGTACTAATGGTGACCGACCGCGTAGATCTGGACAAGCAGATCAAAAAGACGTTTGAAAACGGCGGCCTCAAGAAAAAAGTCAAGCAAATGACCAGCGGTAACGAGCTGCTGGAGCATATCAAGAGTAAAGACACCAGCGTACTAACGACACTGATTCATAAGTTTGAAAGTGCTGGCAAAAAGCGGACGGACTTTGTAGATACCGATGATAATATTTATGTACTAATTGACGAAGCGCACCGCTCACAGGGCGGCGATGCCAATATGGAAATGCTACGGGTGATCCCGAACGCATGCGTGATTGCGTTTACTGGCACGCCGCTGCTACGAAAAGATAAATCACGCAGTAAATTCGGCGAGTTTATCGATAAATACACGATAGACGATGCGCTAGCTGATAATGTAGTATTGCCGCTGATTTATGAAGGTCGTTATGTGGCGCTCGACCAAAACGCACCGCAAATCGATAGACTGGCCGACCGAGTAAGCGAAGACCTGTCGGCGCAAAATAAGTATAAGCTACAGCGGCGCGTCGAGAATAGAACTTTGGCCGAAGTGCCGAGCAAGCTCGAAGAGGTGTGTGCGAATATTGAGCAGCACTACATCGATAATTTTCAGCACACAGGTCTGAAGGGTCAGATTGTTGCGCCAAGTAAATATGCCGCGGTGGTGATGCAGCGGTGGTTTGAGCGGCGACATAAACTCCAAACAGCCCTGATAATTAGTGATGACAACAACGAAATCAGCGAAGAAGACCTAAAGAAACAAGAGGTGGCTGATTATTTGAGTGAGATAAAAGCTAAATATGCTGGGCTCAAAACCTACGAAGATATGACAATCGATGACTTCAAAAACAACCCAGAAGGTATAGAGCTTTTAATTGTTGTCGATAAGTTGCTGACAGGGTTTGATGCGCCGCGAAATACCGTGCTGTATTTGGCAAAAAAGTTGGTCGACCATAACTTGCTACAGGCAATTGCGCGGGTGAACCGACTGTTTAATAACCCGCATTATCCAAAGACGAGCGGATTCATTATTGACTACTCTGAAAATGCCACAAGTATTCAGGAAGCCATGGATTTGTTTGGCAATTTTGATGAAGCGGATGTCAAAGGCACGCTGATTGATATAAATGACAAAGTAGAAGAACTGGCGCAAAAGTATGCGGCAGTGCTTGATGTGTTCAACGGTGTTGAAAAAGATAGCCATAGCTACATCGAGCATCTGCGCGATGAGCCGACACGCAAAATCTATAAAGATAAGTTTAACCAGCTACTGAATGTATACGAAGAATGTAAGGCGCTTCGTGGGTTTGCAGAGAAGATTAGTGACGATGAGATACAGCGCTATCGCCGTGATATCAAAAAGTTTGCCGAATTAAAACGCAATGCTGATTTGATGAACGGTGAAGAAATCGATTTGAAGCAGTACGAGCGCGAAATTAGCCGAATACTCGACCAATACGTGACGGCGTCTCAGGCCGAGGTGCTAACCGACCAGATAGAAGTGACGAACCGTGATGAGTTGAACGCTGCGATTGAAGAGCTGGGAAGCGTAACATCGAAGGCCGAAGCAATTGCTGCGCAAACGAAACGGCGAATTACTGAGCGACAGCAGGACGACGAAGTGCTGTATGGTAAGTTTTCGGAGCGAATTGCTGAAATACTACAGGCGATGCACGAAAAGAAGATGGCAGATATCGAAGCGCTGAAGCAACTACGAGAAATTGAAAAAGAGGTTGATCAGAAAAAAGATGATGAAACCCCTGATGTAGTGCAAAGCGAACCAGGTGCGGGGGCGCTGTATCGAAACTTGCGTGAAATGTTGCCTATGGAAAGTGACGAGCAGTACCAACAAATTATTTTAGAGCTAGCAAATGTAGTGCAGCGGAGCGCGACGGTTGATTGGTGGCGAAACTATGAAATCAAGCGACAGATGCGATCGAACATCGATGACTATGTTTACGAAGAGATTAAGATTGGGCGTGGTATCGAACTTGAAAATGAACAAATAGAGCAAATCGTCGAAAAAGTTATGACACTCGCCGAAAACAACCATTCAGACTACGGGGTGTAGCTGTGAAGCAAAAGTTTGAGTATGGGCGGTTTAGTTACGAATATTTTATTGAATTTGCCAAGCGCAAAACTCTAGCTCTTGAGGTGCTGCCAAACTTACGAATAATCGTAAAAGCACCGCTGGGCGCTACACTAGACGAAATTGAGTCGTTTATGAAACGTAAATGGTCGTGGCTCGAGCGACAATTATCTGAACTGCGTAAATTCAAAAAATCTAACACAGAGCGAAAGTATATATCTGGTGAGTCGTATTATTACCTGGGTCGTCAGTATATGCTTTTAGTCGAAAAAGCTAAAAATGATACGGTGAAGTTAGAGCGTGGTAAGCTCCGAATCTATACGACTGGCTCAGTACAAAACAGCGAAAACAATAAAAAGCTACTTGGCGAGTGGTATGCACGTAATCGTGAGCGTATATTTAAGCAGGAGTACGTGAAAGCTTTTAAATTATTCGATTATAAAACAATGCCACAGCTCGGACAGCGCATTATGGCTCGTCGCTGGGGCAGTTATACGAGTGATGGCAAGGTGCTACTTAATCCGCGACTCATTGAAGCGCCACGCGAAGCAATTTATTATGTTTGTATTCATGAGTTGTGTCATGTAGTAAATAAGAAACATGACGAAGCATTTTATAGAATAATGAACAGTAAATTGTCGCACTGGAGGCAAATTAAAGAAAGCTTGGAGATACGTCATGGATAAAAAAGATAATACGCACAAGATTGTTGTTGCAGCGCTGATAGAAAGAAATGGTAAATACCTCATCGCTAAGCGTAAGGTTGATGCGGCACTTGGTGGCTTGTGGGAATTTCCTGGCGGTAAGGTGGAGGATGGCGAGACCGAACAGGAGGCGCTAGAGCGCGAGATAGTCGAAGAGTTCAACACACTTATCGCTGTCAGTAAGCTGCTCGCAAACACGCAGATAAACGATGAAATCATGCTCAAGCTATACGCTTGTGAACACAAACTAGGAGCTTACCAGCTACGCGAGCACTCTGAGCTAGCGTGGGTAGATAATCTGCGGCAACTATATGGCTATGAGCTAGCGCCGGCTGACGTGGAGCTACTAGAGCAAATTACAAAAGATAAACGACAGCCTGCATTACACGAGCTAGTGATTGGCGATGCTTATAAAAATGAAGATATCATGCGGATGTTCCTCGTGAGCGGGCAGGGTGGTATGCGAAAGTCGAACCGCGCCAATAGCTTGATTCTTTTTGCACTGCATAATACTGGCAATCCGTACGAAGACAAATGGGACGACCAGGGCGTGATGCACTACACCGGCATGGGGCTCTCAGGTGATCAGTCGATAGATTATGCACAGAACAAAACCTTGGCCGAATCGCGCACGAATGGAGTAGGCGTGCATTTATTTGAATCGTTTGAGCCGAAAGAGTATATGTATCGTGGCCAAGTACAGCTTGTAGGCGATCCGTATTATGAGCGGCAAAAGGACGAAGCTAACAATCAGCGTCAGGTGGTAAAGTTTCCACTCAGGTTGTCACAGCAATGATATCCAAATCCGATTACATGCTCTTTCTCCGCCAGCCAGCCTGGCTTTGGCTGAAAAAGAATGACCCGAGCAAACTTCCACCCGTCGACGCAGCGACACAAGCAATGTTCGACGCTGGGCATGCGTTCGAGCCGTATGTTGAGTCATTATTTCCTGAAGGCGTGGCGCTCGGCTTCAGTAATTTCGATGAGTACCGTTCGCTACCGCTACGAACCCAGCAAGCATTTGAATCGGGTGCTCAGGTAGTATTCCAGCCCCGTTTTGAATGGAATGGATTTACGTGTATCTCCGATATTGTTTCAATTGTAGAGGGTAAGACTATTGACCTGTATGAAATTAAATCCAGCACATGCGTTAAACCAGATCACCTATACGATCTTGCGTTCCAGAAAACCGTGCTTGAGGGTAATGGCTTTACGGTTCGAAATGTATCGGTGATCCATGTAAATAACCAGTACGTTCGTATGGGCGACGTTAATCCAAAAGAGCTTACGACGTTTGCTGATGTGACAGATGAGGTAAATGAAATTGCTTTAAAAACTCCAGAATACATGGAGGCAGCGAATAAAGCCGCCACGCAAGCCGAAATGCCGGATCCGAATCCAGAGCTGGCTAAGCTAGGCTCAAAATCTGAATGGATGAAGGTCTATGAAAATATATTTCCGCCCGAGCCTACGGTGTGGCCAGCAGATACTCGAGCCGAAATTAACAAGCAGGAGATCGAGCGCTTTTTGGGTGAATTGCAGTACCCACTCTACTTCTTTGATTACGAAACAATGCAGGGCCTTGTGCCGTATTTCGATGGACAGCGACCGTATCAGCAGGTACCGTTCCAATACTCTTTGCATATCATCCGCGAGCCGGGCGGGGAAGTAGAGCATCGAGAATATCTCCATAAAGATAACACTAATCCAGCACCAGATTTAGCTAAACGGCTAGTAGAAGATATGGGCGATTCGGGATCAATCATTACCTGGAATATGCGCTTTGAAAAATCGGTTAACGAAGAGCTGGGACGGATGTACCCAGAGTATGCCGAACAAATCACGGCCATCAACGAACGAGTCGTTGACCTCATGATTCCGTTCAAGGCAAAATGGTATGACGATCCGCGATGCGAGGGAAGCGCGAGCATCAAAAAGGTGTTGCCAGTAGTGTGCCCCGAATTAAGCTACAAAGAGCTTGGTATTCAAGATGGCAACTCCGCTCAACGGCTCTGGATGGAGGCGGTACTCGATGAGACGCGGGCGGACCAGAAAGAGCAGATACTCGCCGACTTGACTGAGTACTGCAGGATGGATACGTGGGCGATGGTGAGGATATGGCAGGAGCTATTAAAAATATGAAACCTGCTCTATATTTAGACATCGACGGGGTACTGCTAGCAAACGAAGAGAACTTGGCTATCGGGGCGGCTGAGTTTATAAAATATGCTGCAGATAATTTTGATGTATATTGGCTCACGACACACTGCATGGATGGAACGACCGGTCACGCAATTGAGTACTTGCAGCGTGGAAGTGATGAAGACTTACGACCGTGGCTCGAAAAGTTTAAGCCAGTCACTTGGAGCTTGAAGAAAACTGAAGCGATCGACTTTACGAAACCATTTCTGTGGTTCGACGACGACTGCTTTAGTGGCGAGAAGATTGACCTGCATGAGCACGGAGTCTTCAACTCGTGGATTGAAGTTAATTTAGCCAAATATCCTGATCAAATGGTGCATGAACTAAAACTACTGAAGTCGATTGTCGAGGAAGGGTGAAATCATGAGCGCAATTGATGTCGATTTTGATTTTCAGAAAGAAGCCGGCCTTGATAGGGCTGGTGTCCAGAGGGATTCGGATAAATACAGCCCAACTTTGCAGGAATATCACCGCATCTTATGGAGCAAGCCACTGCCTAGCGGAAAAATGTTTGAGCTAACAAAAATTAGCGATAACCGTTTGTATCATAGGTCTGAACTGGGTGAGTTTTATTTATCAAGTGACCGAGCAATTGCCACGTTCTCGTCGTGGGTGAAGATGAAGCATGTAATTGATCAGATTCCCGCAAAAGAATTAGAGGATTTTATTCGTCTCACAGATACGATAGGTGGAATCGTAATTTGGCCTAGTAATAAAATAAATGGGTTCCAGACTATCAATGGCGCCAGAGGTTTTAACCGGCAGATTGTCGATCGCCTCGATCTAACGATTGAGTGTATCCGGCGCTTTTATTTAGGTGAAGCTAGCCCGCTATATGAAACCTTCGTGAGGTATAGTGACTTCTTTCAACTTTTCGATGATTTTAAGGGCTATATCGACTTCTTTTTGCTACAAGATTACGTGACAGAAGATTACACGAGCGTCAAAATAGCTGAGCCTTTCGATGACTTCCGTTCGACACCAATACCGAAAACGGTCGACGAGTACCTGTCGTATATGAATATGACGAGTGAGCTGATAAAGCTAAGGAATCAAAGAACTGATAATTATGTAACAGCCAGGAGGATATAGCGTTATGACGCGAGCTGAAGAATACAGGATCGAATTCAATAAATTAGAGACGATGCTCAAGAAGCGAGCAAATGCTCGCAGCGAAGAATCTATATCATCGGTGGTCTCATCACTTGTTAATATCCATAAGGACCGTGTAGTTAGACAATTTGAAAGAGACATTCGACAGTTTATAGAGCTACGCAATGCGATTATCCATCAATCTACGGACCGCGCAATTGCAGAGCCTTATGAGGAAACTGTCACGGCACTTCGTCAGTTGGTTGTAAATATAGAGCAGCCAAAAACTGCATGGGATATTGCGACTACCGAGCTAATAAAAGTTGGACTCGACGATAACTTATCGGAAGTAGTTAGACAGATGGCTCAAATGCACATTACAAGTCTGCCGATAGTAGAAGATAAAAGGGTGATAGGTTTCGTATCTGAGAGTACTGTTGTTAAAATTGTAGATAAAGCTTTTGAACATGGTGGTGCACTTATCGATGAAGCAAAAATTAAGGATGTTGCCTACGACAAGCCCTATGGCGATGACTCTGATGTATATGCATTTGTCACCAGGAAAGTGACCGTTTATGAGATTGAGGATATGTTTAATAATGCTATAAAAAAGGGCCAGCGACTCTTGGCAGTTCTTGTATCGGACAAGGGGGATGCATCGGCAACTCCCCTAGGTATTATTACTGCGTGGGACTTGCATAAGATTGACAAATAGTACCGCTCGTGCTAATATAGCTGAAACGGCGCATTAAAAGTGAAGTTGAGAACAAGCTGGCTACTGAAATACTAGGCAGTAAGGTTGGCAAAGGCTCAACTGTCACGTTTACTTACGATAGCAAAGATGGTGTGAGTCTGAAGCTTACTAAATCTTCAAAGGTAAAGAAAAAGCAGTAAAAGGTAAGTAAGTATGGGAGGTTGTTATGGCAAACGGAGTTACTCAAACAGGCCGCAATATGCCGTACCCTGCACAGATACAGACTGGCAAAGTTGAATCAAGCACGTTGCCGAGCCAAAAAGGCTATAACCGCGAGCTGCTAAAACTCAAAGCGCATTGGATTACCGATATTTTTCCTGACGAGCTCGTGGTGCAGGAAAAAACTATTTCGATCATCCGCAATCAATTCCTAGTATCGTTCATCGAAACGATGCCGGTGCGCGATATAGGTCGAGTAGTTTATATCGATACGGCATTTTTTGCCGGCATACAAATCATCGGCAAAAATACCGCACACCAGTTGCAAATCAATGGTCTCAACAAGCGACTGGCGATGGACGCTAGAGAATTAATCGAAGGGCTCTTGCTCGAAGAAGCCGGAACGATCGATATGCCAGATTGGATCGGCTCCAAAGATCATGGCGCAGCCCTGCAAAGGGCCGGCAAAGATATGCTTAATGGCCTGTCAATGCATGAATAACCAATGAATCGGCGTATGAGGTTCAAGGCCCGCATTAGGAGCTAAGGCATGTATTTTACGAAGTATCTAGTAAGTAATCACGCTACTGACAATTTATCAGGTTTACGTAAACTAGCACTCTTGACATGAGAGCGCTAGTTTGCTACATTATAAATAGAAGCTTTTATGCTTCTCTGGAAACCATTAAAACAGTGATGAAAGGAGAAAATTATGAGCAATCTTGTAAAGTGGGATCCGTTTGCAGAACTTTCTGCATTACAAAAACAATTCTTTGGTGATGACTGGATGTCGCCCCTAAAAGGCGTTAACATTCCGACGACTGACGTCTTTACTAAAGATAATAACCTTGTAGTTGAGGCGCATCTGCCTAATTTTGAGCAGAAAGATGTCAATATCGAAGTGGAGAACGGTACACTCGTGATTAGTGCCGAACGTCACGAAAAAGAGGAAGATAAAGGCAAACAATACGTTG
This sequence comes from Candidatus Saccharibacteria bacterium GW2011_GWC2_44_17, assembly GCA_001029695.1. Lineage (GTDB taxonomy): Bacteria > Patescibacteriota > Saccharimonadia > Saccharimonadales > Saccharimonadaceae > 2011-GWC2-44-17. Next base: position 606,898 of record CP011211.1, on the reverse strand, counting down.
TGCGTGAAAGCTCAAGTAGCTTCTACCGCCGCATTGCGCTACCAAAGCGTGCTGATGCTGACAAGGTCGAAGCACACCTCGATGACGGAGTCCTAAAAGTGAGCGTCCCGCTCATACCACTGCCTGAACCAAAGAAAATTGCTATCTCGTCGAAGAAGAAATAGCAGTCGCGTGTTCTAACCTAAAAGGAGGCCTTAAGGCCTCCTTTTAGTTATAAAACCTGATTCAAGATCTGGAATTTGTTAGTTAAACTCCTTTAAAATGAGACACGCCCTAAAACATGCGTTTTGTGTCTCATTTGTCTCATCTCGTGTCCTGCCACCCATGTGATTGTTCCGTGACCTGTATGGGGAGCCAAGCTGGAACAGACAAAGTCAGAACTGTGAAAATGGTTCTGACTTTTTGTATACCCAGAATAGAACTGAAACCGCAACAAAGATCGTTGTTCTGTCACAAAAGACAATCCTGCCTTAACGCCCAAGTTAATATCTACTGTGTATGCTTTGATGTCCGACATCACTGCGTCCTAGACACTAGCCAGGTTGTCTGGCGAGCAGGTTATACGGAAAAAATATTGCCCGCTATTATACCTATAGCTGTTGCAATACCGCCAATTATTAATACTTCCATGGCACTCCTGATTGGTGGAACTTTAACTATTCTACCTTTTGCATAACCGAGTACGAGTAGACAACTTAAAGCCGCAACAATTGCAATATCTCTTGAGTAACTCATGGGGAAAATTATGATTGACAAAAGTGGCACCAAACCAGCCAAAAAGTATGCCCCGAACATTATTAAGCCGCTGATTAGCGGCACTTTGAATGAATCGCTTCGATCTAGCTGATGTGCGGACTTGGAGCTCAAATATTGACCAGATCCCATCGAAAGGGCCTCAACTAATATTGTGACAACTCCGGCCAAAATAACCACCTGCTTATTGCCTGTGCCGGTACTAATTCCAACAATAACTCCAGTGGTTGATACAAGTGCATCGTTAAACCCGAACATAGCACTTTGTAAATATTCTTTTTGGACTTTTATCATAATCTAAGTATACCTCTTTGGTTTATATAAATGATATACTTAGGTTATGAAAAATGAATTTGGCACTGATGACGCAAGGAAGATTGGCGAACAAATCGGAGTAGATTTTACTAAGTTTGATCTTGAGGAATTTCGCAAAGGATTAGCGATTGAACTAGAGCACGGATCACACGACCCAGAAACTAACGTTACCAATAGCGATCCACTTTTAACCGGCAAAATTGCTTGGGCACATCTTAAAGAAATCCCTGACTACTACACTCGTCTTGAAAAGATGGAGTCCGAGGCTGGCAGTTAATTAGCGCCGTTCTGAAACTATAAGATCCTGCTTAATTACAGTTATAACTTCCTCTATTGTTGTGAGCCAAGCCAAGAAAGACAAAGTCAGAACTGTGAAAATGGTTCTGACTTTTTGTATGCCCTGAATAGAATTGAAACCAAGCAGTAAATTTATAGGTGTTATACTCAAAATATGAAGAATTTTGTAAAGTTACAGAAACTGTCTAAAGGCGATCAGGTCGCCGTTATTTCTCCGTCTGCGGGGCTGCCTGAGATTTTCCCTTGGGTGCAAGACCTTGGCCTGAAGCGTCTTAGCGAGCAATTTGGTCTTGTTCCAAAAGAGTATCCCACAACCAGAGAAATGGGCTCCTCTCTAGAAGATAGGGCAAAGGATCTGATGGATGCTTTTTCCGATAAAAACAATAAAGCCATTTTTGCTTCTATTGGTGGGTCTGACCAAATAAAGCTCATCAAGTATCTTGATCCAAAAGTGTTTACCGACAACCCTAAGCCATTCTTTGGCTATAGCGACAATACTCACTTGCATAATTTTTTATGGGGATTAGGGATCCCCTCTTATTACGGTGGCGGAGTTATGAACCAATTCGGAATGAACGTACAGATGTTTGATATGACGGTTAGTTCGGTAAAACGGGCACTTTTCGAAGGTGGTGAGTTTGAACTCAAGGCATCATTAAAATATAACGATATAGGCCTGGACTGGTCTAAAAAAGACAACCTAGACAAGCAGAGACCACTTGAAGAAAATGAAGGATTGTTTTGGGATGGCGAAGGTGAAGTGGATGGTATATTGTGGGGTGGTTGTGTAGAAAGCCTAATAGTCCAGGCATCAACTGGCAAATATTTGCCATCAAGTGATGACATTGACGGTACTGTGTTGATACTGGAAACGGCGGAAGACATTCCAGAGCATTGGATCGTAGAATATTTACTAACTGGATTTGGCGAAAGAGGCTGGTTTGATAGGTTTCAGGCAGTTTTAGTAGGAAGGCCAAAGGCATGGGAGTTTGATCAACAGAATTCTAAAGAGGAAAAGTCAAAATACCGCAAGCAACAAAGAGAAACTATACTGAAAGTAGTTAGGGAATATAACCCCACAATTCCAGTCGTTCAGAATCTAGATTTTGGACACACCGACCCTCAAGTTGTCATGCCGCTGGGTGGAAAAGTAAGCATTGATACGATCGCAAAGAAAGTACGCCTTGATTACTAGATCGTAGTCTCGCAATCTTTCTTAATTACAGTTATGATTTGCTCTATCGTGGTGAGCCAAGATGGAACAGGCGAAGTCAGAACCGTGAAAATGGTTCTGACTTTTTATATACCCAACGTAGAATTGAAACCGACGGGCTAGTCTAGGAAATATTCCCATCCAGGTTGCCATGACTGCGATTTACGCCAATCACTTGCAATTGCTTCTTCCCAAGTCTGATTTTTTAAAATCACATCTAAAGCAAGCTGAGGGGCTTGATGGGCGACAATTGCAATATGATCATAATTAAATCGGCTCAAGTCTGATAGAAAACTTTTCATACGGGACCCTACTTCCATATAACTTTCTCCGGATGGGTATCCCCCCTGAATATATTCTTGCTCACGATCTTTTTTGAATTGTTTTGCTGGTAGTCCGTCAAATTTCCCATAATTGCATTCCCTGAGTCTCCAGTCAATGAATAGAGGAAACTTTTTATCAAAAAATAGCTCCGTGCTTTGTAGCGCACGTTCTAGATCAGAGCTAAATACTGCATCAAAGTCTCGACTTGTTAAGTCTGGTCTTAATGCAAGGGCGCGCTTTATGCCTTCTTCAGACAATTTGCCCTGCATCCATCCAGTCGCAAGACTCTTTTCGTTATCTTCAGTAATTGAATGCACGAAATACGTAATTTTCATAATCTAATTGTACCAAAGTCTTGCTTGACAGCAGTTATAACTTGCTCTATCACGGTGAGCCAAGAGTATATATGTGACAAGAAGTCCAGTATCCATCTAAGCTACTGGACTTCTTTTAATATATAATTGGAGCATGAGAAGTTATCTTGAAAAGCACCGCCTGTTATACGGACATATCGGTGCAATAATTGCACTGATTATCGCTGTAATATATTTCGTAGTAATACCTGGCGAAGTGCTTGAAGCAAGCGGTATGCAAAAACTAGTCCTTTTATACGGACACTCTTTATGTTGGGTTTTGTTAAGTATAGCAAGCTATCTATGGGGCATGAAAAAGCACAGAAAGTTGACGGCATTTTTTGCATATTCAGCATTTATTACGTATATTATTTTTATCGGCATTTTAATGATTACTAAATCCGCATAAATTCTGTGGCCCGTAAGTTGAGCCAAGAGCGCATATTTTAGAGTGTACCCAGTGAGCATTCACGCTACTGGGTATTTTGATAACAACTAAATCATCTTAATTAGCATTCTTGTATCGAGAGTGCTAATTTACTATACTAGTAGTTATAGGAGGTATAGATATATGCAGCCACAGGAAAATACGAAAAAACCACTCGAACAATTTGGTCAGGATTTTACGCAGCTTGCGCGCGACGGCAAGCTCGATCCAGTCATCGGCCGCGACGAAGAAATTCGTCGATGTATGCAGGTGTTGTCTCGCCGGAGTAAAAATAACCCGGTACTGATCGGTGAGCCGGGTGTCGGTAAGACGGCTATTGTTGAGGGCTTGGCGCAGCGTATCGTCAAAGGTGACGTGCCGCAAAGTCTGAAAAACAAGCGCGTCGTGGGTCTTGAAATCAGTAGTCTGCTCGCTGGTGCCGGATATCGTGGACAATTTGAAGAGCGCCTACAGTCGGTTCTGAAAGAAATTGAAGAAGCTGCTGGAGAAATTATTTTATTCATTGACGAGATACACACGCTTGTTGGGGCCGGCAAGGCTGAAGGTGCCGTCGACGCTGCCAATATGCTCAAACCGATGATGGCGCGCGGTAAACTGCATTTAATCGGCGCCACAACACTAGACGAATATCGCCAGTACATTGAAAAAGATGCTGCGCTCGAGCGTCGGTTGCAGCCTGTCTATGTGGGTGAGCCCGATTTTGATAATACTGTCGCGATACTCCGTGGACTGCAAGAAAAATATGAGGTCCATCACGGTGTAAAAATCCTGGACGAAGCAATTATTGCGGCGGCACGGCTTAGTGACCGCTACATAACCGAGCGTTTTTTGCCTGACAAAGCAGTCGATCTTATCGACGAGGCGACTTCGGCGCTCAAGATGCAGCTTGATTCAAAGCCAATCGAACTTGATCGGCTAAACCGCAAAATCATGCAGCTGCAGATCGAACAAACGGCGCTCAAAAAAGATAAAAGCGACAGCGCCAAAGCGCGAAAAGCCGAAATCGAGCAAGAAATCAAAACTATTCAGGCTAAAGCTGACGAGCTAGATGCGAAATGGCAAAAAGAAAAGAATTTGATAGACAAGCTCAATGTCGAAAGTGAAAAACTCGAAGCAGCCAGAACCAAGCTCGAGATGGCCGAAAACGAGAGCGACCTTACTACCGCCAGTCGTCTTAAATACGGTGAGATTCCTGAAATCGAGCAAAATCTCACCGAGCTCAGGCGCCAAATAAATACGATACCGGCCGACCAGCGCCTGCTCCGCGATGAAGTGACGGCAGACGATATCGCCGCTGTGGTGTCGAGGTGGACGGGTATTCCGGTTGATCGGCTCAAAGAAAGCGAAACTCAAAAGCTCGCTCATCTGGAAGATGACTTGCATAAGCGTGTGATTGGCCAAAATCGCGCTGTTGAAGCGGTCGCAAATGCTATTCGCCGCTCGCGGGCTGGTATTGGCGATTATCGCCGACCGATTGGATCGTTTCTCTTTCTTGGCCCGACCGGCGTCGGTAAAACCGAGTTAGCCAAAAGTCTTGCCGTCGCGCTATTCGACGACGAGCGAGCTATCACGCGTATCGATATGAGCGAATACATGGAACGGCACGCCGTGTCGCGCCTGATAGGTTCGCCGCCAGGATACATCGGCTACGACCAAGGTGGTCAACTCACCGAAGCAGTGCGTCGTCGCCCGTACAGTATTGTGTTGCTTGATGAGATTGAAAAAGCTCACCAGGATGTATTTAATATATTGTTGCAGGTACTTGATGACGGCCGTTTGACGGATGGTCAAGGCCGAACGGTCGATTTCTCAAATACGATCATTATCATGACCAGCAATATCGGTTCGCAGTACATTCAGGAATGGGATGGTAAAAATTTCAGTAGTTTGGAAAGTCGTCTGCAGCAGGAGTTAAGCCATAATTTCCGCCCTGAATTTATAAACCGTATTGATGATATAGTCATATTTGATCGCATCGACAAAAACGACATACAGCATATTATCGAGATGCAACTCGCGGCATTTCTGGAAGAAGTCGAGAAGTCGAAAGACATTAAGCTCGAGTTTTCAGATAATGCTAAAAAAGCACTTGCGGATGAAGGGTATGATCCGGCATTTGGCGCCCGGCCGTTAAAGCGGGTTATTCAGAAACGGATACTGAACGAACTTGCTAAGAAAATTATTGACGGGTCAATACAGGCTGATTCGTTGGTAAAAGTAGATTACGCAAAAGGTTCATTCAGCTTTACAGTAAAATAGGATGGTTTGTGAGTAGTGTCGACTAGTCTCAAGCCAAAAGTCACCCTATCAAGTAGAGGGCTCCGGCATGAATAAATCAATGAACTGGCACTTTCGATTTAGGCCCCTACCCTGAGTCAGTACAACATATGAACAGTAAGCCCAGTATGCACTCAAACTACTGGGTTTGCTCTGTTTGTTGGCTATATAAAGTCCGTGACCTGTAAGCGGAGCCAAGACAAGATATTTGAGCAGAAGTCCAGTAAGTATTTATGGTGGATTTTTTGTTATACTAGAGATAATGAAAAAAGTTGCTAAGCTGGTCATGATTGATCCTGACAATAAATACCTAATCATGTTTCGCAGCGACCATCCTGCATTTGGAGCGGACCCAGATCTACCGGGTGGGACTTTGGAGGACGGAGAAACGCCAGTTGAAACAATGTTGCGTGAGGTTCGGGAGGAATCAGGGGTGATAATTGATCGAGAGGATGTTCGTGAAATATACTCGGGCACTGACTACTCGGGTCATGGTACGCACTATGCGCTTTTTGTTTCAAATGTAAAATCACGCCCTGAGATAACGATGAGCTGGGAACATTCATCGTATGTGTGGTTGGATCGTCACGCGTTTCTCGAAAAGTCAAAGAACGCTAAAGACACATTTATGCACATGGTGTACGATGTCTTGAAATAGCTAGTTTTAGTCCTTGACCTGTCACTCTTCGCTCGTTATTAGGCATTTCAGCTCAAGACCTCACCCCCTAGTACTTTGATATACTAACGACATGACAAGTAAGAGTATGATAGATATTTCTGCGATACACAAAGATGTAAAAGAGCTTCTCGGTAAAGATAAGAGCGGACACGATATAGATCACGTAGACCGTGTCCTTAAACTAGCAATGATGTTTGCGGAGAACGAAAGAGCTGATAAAGAAATCGTCACACTTGCCACTCTGCTCCACGACGTAGATGACTATAAGATTTTTGGCGAAGAGCATGCTAAAAAGCTATTGAACGCTAATACTATTCTGGATAAATACAATGTTGCAGACAAAACAAAAAGTAAGGTACTAAACATTGTTCGCTCGATGGGATACAACAAATATATTGAAGGAGTTCGTCCGGGTACGCTCGAGGGTATGATAGTGAGCGACGCGGACATGTGTGATGCCATAGGTTCGATTGGTATCTTGCGGACACACGCTTATGCGTTGTCAAAAGGAAATGTCTTTTTTGATAAGGACATCCGGCCAGAAACTGAGCTAGTTGACGCTACTGAATACAAGACTTCGAGAAAGAGCCATAGCGTCCAACATTTCTTTGATAAGCTTTTGAGAATCCCAGCAATACTAATGACAGACTCTGGCAGAAGAGAGGGAGAGAAACGTAAGATGATTATGGTCAGTTTCTTAAGAGAACTGTTTCAGGAAGAAGACTCTCAAGAGTGGCAGAAGTACCTTAATGTGTATGAAGATAAGAGTTAGTATGGGTCAGTTCACGCAAAAATATACGATTGTTCAGCTTTTTGAAGATATTGAAGAAGGCTATGTGTATCCATCTACCAGCTGGCCTCTTCATTCAACGGTCGTCGATACGTTTGCCATAAAGTGGTCGATTGATGAAATGGTGACCAAATTGACAGATGCCTTGAAGCACCATGCAACGGCAAATTCTGAGGCTGGTGATGATAGATTTTTTGGTGAAAACGGACAAGTTCAGGTTGTGCTCTTGGATCGAACGGAAAGTTTAATCAAGCTTCATTTGGACATACTCACGATACTGGAAGATGGCGGGCTTGCTCTTAATGATCCGCAATTTGCGCGCGATGGCTTTCTTCCGCATGCAACTATCCAGAAACATGCACGCCTCGACAAAGGCAACGAAATGAGATTCACGGCCCTCAGTATAATCGATATGTTTCCAAACGAAGATCCGTATATGCGTAAGGTATTGAAGACAATTAAAATTGGCTGACAATTACACAGAAGAGTCCGTGACCTATAAGCGGAGCCAAACTAGATATCCAAAAAGTTCAAGACCAGTCTTCCCTGACTGGTCTTTTTCACCTCTGTTATTTACCGTAACTCCAATAAGCATATTTGCATCACAAGCAGCTGAGTACTTGTATAGTTATCAGGAGTATAGATCACTCCTGTAAGTATGGTTCGAGACCGATACGCACGTTGCGCAGAACTTCACGGAAGACAACAATCCGGGAGGGACGCTGTACGACCGACGAGCTCGTTCCAGCAAGGTGCCTCGTGGAGTCGCTAATCGCGACAACACCACAAGAGACCGCAGTGGTACATTCTACGATCGCAATCGTGATGTCGATTTGCATGTAACGCAGTATTATGACGATAATACTCGCGTGTCATGGGATACTGACGGCAAAACCGATCGAAAACGCCATTGGACAAACCAAAATCTGAATTCTAGGGATCCGGAGGTACACGAGCCGCCGTCTGACGCCCGCAAGTAGAAAGGAGCGAAAGCCCCTAGTCTGGATATTATCTGGACTAGGGGCTTTTTCAACAGTATAATAAAAACCATGCTATGTCGTATCTAGATGACCAACTGCAACTCACGAGAGAGCAAATAATTGCCCATTGCAGAAAATGGGTCGATGCTTGGAATTATGGTGATGGTTCAATCGATCAAATATTGCTCGATAACTATATTGAAGCAACGATCGAGACAGATGTACTCACATATCCTCTCGAGACACAAAAATGGATAACTGAAGAATCCGAACCAGAGCTATGGGATATTATCATGACCGCTGATGAAGTAGATCACAACCATAGCAATCCGCAGGTGTGGGTAAAGCTTGTGAGGAAAGTTGAAGCTGTAACTACCGCAGACCAAGGTTAGAAGAGCTAGAGAAGAAGTATCTTTAAAGACATAGATACTATGATGAAAGTCATGATGTTTTTTGTCTGTCTGAGTATAAATTGACATAATATATTACTTATGCTATAATGTTTAAAATTAACTAAAACAAACAGTATGTATAGTCTAAAAGGTTCAATCTATAATTTTAAGAAAAAGCGTAGCAAGTATTACGCAGATGAGCGGTATGTTACGCAGCAACTTTTGAAGAGCCTTCCTCACCGCCAGTATGCAGTTATTTCTGATCTGCTTTTACCTAATGACGGACAATTCCGCACGTCCCAGATAGATCATTTAATTATATCTATATACGGAATATTTTGTATTGAAACCAAATCTCACAAAGGATGGATATCTGGCTCAAAGGCCCACAGGCTTTTTAAGCAAATTTTGTTCAGAAATAGCTTTCGCCTTACTCCTAACCCAGTAGAGCAAAATAATAGCCACATTAGAACTGTAAGAGGGCTAATCGGTGAGAGATTAAAGGCTCCGATTGTTAATATCGTCGTCTTTCCGTCGGCTGAGAAATTCTTTATTAACGGATATGAGGATGTTGGTTCAGTCAATGATATGATCGAGTCGGTTTTTAGGTATGGCGAAAAAGTGTATAGTTACGAAGAAGCGTCAAAGATGATAGAGGTTATTTGTCAATTTAACATCAAGAAGCCTATTGAACATGTAAAGCACGTTCAACGAGTAAGAGCAGTTCATGTTTGATGCAATTTGGTTACTTTCTACTGGTAGGAATGATGTGTATGTATTTTCCGAATGGCAGTTTTTACTACCGGTACTCCGTTAGAATTGACACAATAGTCTATGAGGTCATAATTAGGCTAGAAAAATCTAAACATAGCATAGAGGTATATCATGATTAATTTTAGGGAAGATGGTGAGTATTTGATCCTTGAATACGTCTCCGATTATCAGCTCGCGGGTTGGATTGATGTAAAATTGAGTAACAGTGATGAATATATTTCTCGTCATCATATAACATTATGAAAAGAGCCAATTTTTTTGTGGTACTCTCCATTGTTGCTATGCCTATAGTCGCATTATTTTTTTGTGCAGTATGGACTACACTCAAATAAAAGTATTGACGCATGTATAAGTGAAATTGTCGCAGTTTGTCCTTCAACTCGTTCTATCGTAGTCAGTCAGTTAATAAGTATATAATGAAAGTCATGGTTTTTGTTTTGCAGATTTTATAATATTGACAAAACATAAGAAATTTGCTATTATATGTATATAAATCCATAGAAATAAATATGATTAAGAACAGCATGTCCACCACAGAGAGTCTACGACTAGATGCACAAGAGTTATTGGCTGTTCCAACTGTAGCAGACAGGCTTGGTGATTATGCAGTCCATCTTAGCGGTGTCACGGACAGGCTTGTGCATACCGAATTAGATTCAATGGGTTTTTTGGAGCTAGAAGATGAACATACTAATCAAGTTCCTCTTGTTCTGCGCCACTTGGGCAGGCGAGCGGCAATTCACGCTAATAATTCAGGTATGAATAGTGAACAAGTTAATTCGTTAAGTTTAAAACTTGGGCCTGGAAAAACGAGTACGGCTAAGAAAAAGACCAGGCAGTATTTTTCAGACTCTCAATCACACCGTGAACTTCCTGTCTTCGAGGATGAAGATAGCCTTGCTGTGACGGGTGCGAATTTCTGGTTGCCGGAGCCGAACACAATTGTCTATGGCAGACCGTATATATCTATGAATGTCGATGCAGCTATGTCGGGTAGGCTGAGTCCAATAGTTGCTTTGCATGAGCTAACTCATGTTGTGCAAAAAGAAGGTGGTCCGATTGGTAGGGTTGAAACTTTGACGCGGGATAAGATTAGGCATGAGCTAGAAGCGTATTATGTAGCTGCACAGATAATCTTGGGAATGAAAGATGCTGGGCGACAACGAGAGTTGCTTGAACATACGCCAAGATATGAACTAGAGAAGGCATTGAAGATAGAAAATTTGCGACTGGAGTCTCAATCCAACTCGGATCCATTCGATCCGAACAATCAGGTTGTGAAGTCAATGGTGGATAACGAACTAGGAGTTACTGCGGAAGTTGGTAAGATTATTCGTAATAAAAACGCTAAGCAGTAGCCGTTCCGGCAAGAGATTGTGGGTCATCGTAGCAATGCAAGATACACGACACAAGGTTTTCTACCGCTATTTGTCGCTTCACCGCAGTTTATCTCTTCCGTCAACGGATACGGGGTGACGAGCTTGGTTGAGAAGCTCGTAAAAGGTGAGTTTTACTACTGAGACACCATGCTGATACGCAGGAGAGTGGAAAGCAAGCACGTGAAGAGCAGTGGACTGGCGGTAGAGAGATCTATTCATTGACGGAAAAAGATGACTGCACGATCTTAACGGTAGTTTTTGATGTTCCGACGGAGTTGGAAGCGGAGTTTAATCGTAGCTATCCTCGTGCGCTAGAGCAGGTCAAAGCACTGGCCGAGGAAAAACATCGATAGCATTGCTCACGTATGTGTCTCCAAGGTTTGGTATAATGAGGGTATGCAAAAGATAGCTACAAGAGTGTTTATTTACTCGTCAATCTTATTTGGGGTTTTGGGTATTTTAGTTGTACTGACAGGCTCGGGTCCGGATAAGCAAGATTCTGCGATCAGTGAAATACTCATACGGCTTTTATTCATAACAGTTTTCATCATACTGCCGTCGTTTGCTTTGAGTATTGCCGGCAAGTATTTAAAAGATAAATCATAGTTTGTATTCAGCAAAGAAATACTGAGTATCTCACTGTCTAATAGATATATCGATACTTGCTTGCTGCATCGGTACGTGTGCCGACAACCCCGAATCCGGCAGGTCCGTTCATCTCTGAAATAACGATGGTACCATCTCCATTGACTGACTCAACAACCGCTACGTGCCCTGGCATCTCAGCAATTGCGCCGGGCCGAGGGGTTGAGCCGGTCGAATATCCACGCGCCGCAGCATTTGCCACCCATTGTCCACCATTTCCAAGCATGTTTGGAAGATCAGGTCGACGTTCTTTTGCGTACCAGGTGCAATAACCACGGTAATAAGTATTGCCTGCGTTTGAAGCGTAGGTAGGTGAGCTCGGCTGAATAGGTGCGGCAGATACTGAAGGTGTCTGCGCTATGGTTGATGATTGTGATGCTGTAGTTGGCGCTACTTGCGGTACGACTCTTTCGCTATAACGATCCGGAAGAGTTTCTTCTGCCGTGGGGATGCGAACACTGTCGCCTGCGTTGATGATGTCTGGATTTACTAGGAAGTCGTTTGCGTTAAATATACGTACGTACGTTGTATTGTGTGTGTCGGCTATACTCGAAAGCGTATCGCCTACCTGGATAGTTACTTTTACAGGGGTATTGTCTTCTTTTTCGGTACTCGTAGCTTCCTTGGCGTGAGTCGTAGGTCCAAAAAAGAACACTAGCGAAAAAGCAACGGCTGTTGCCGTAAGGCTTGATTTGATTTTCATGAATTTTCTCCTTATAAACTCTATATCAATGCTAAATATAGTCGTGCGATATAGATGATTGAATATTCTTTGCGTACTGTTGCAAAAAACACAAAAATAAGCATAAGCAATAAATTAGCGTATGTCAACGAACTGGAACGCTATATATGTTGTTTGCAAGAGGTAGATGGTCGGATAGTATTAAATACAACAACTGATCGATAAGGCTTGATTCAGTGTCTGAGTTATGCGGACGCGAGGTCGAACTTATTGTTTATTCACGCGGACGTTTGCGTGATATGTATCAGTGATTGATAGGCAGATGCCCCTTATGGTATGATGGGGTGAGTAAGAATTGGTAATTGGAGAAATAGCTAATGGATGGGGGACCGTTTCGTGTGCCGCGACCGACAGACAGAAGGGTCGCGAGTAGGCCAGAGCCGACACATCGTCAGCAGGCAGAAGAGCCACGATCAGTGAATGAGACGCCAAAGACCGTACATCAAGCGGTGACGCCTCGTCATGCCATGCGCGAGGAGAGGTCGGTAAAGCGATTTGTTCTCCCTATTATTGTCGCGGTTATTCTCATTATCTTGGGTGCCGTTGGATGGTTCGCATGGTCAAAGACACAGACGGTTGCGACCGCTATCGATAGTAGTAAGTATCAGGCGGTATTTTTTACGAATGGTCAGGTGTACTTTGGTAAACTTCAGTCTTTTAATAACGAATACATGAAGCTCACTGACATTTATTATCTTCAGTCGCAGCAATCTACAGAAGAGGCAAAAGACTCAAAAAATCCTCAGCAGACTTCAAATGATCAAGGTAATGTTCAGCTAATTAAGCTTGGTGATGAGATTCATGGTCCAGAAGATGAAATGATCCTTTCAAAAGACCAGGTGCTTTTCTATGAGAATCTTAAGACTGATGGTAAAGTCGCCCAGTCGATTGAGAAATACAAGAAGCCATAGAGTATTGCTTCGTGAGACTCTAGTGAGGGTGTTAGCGAAGTGACTTTGCGTACGAAGCCCAGTCTTTATCATCGATTTTCACTTGAGACTTGATAAGGATGAGTAGATTGTTTTTTGTAAATATTACAGATTGCGGACCTTTTGTAGATGTACCAATATAGACTTTTGTGTGATCGACGTCGATTTTAGTGGTGGCGCTGAATTTTTTGGCAACTTCAGCAACTTGGCTATCCACGTTACCTTTGAAAGAGTCTGGCAATGGCTGCTGACTAACGGTGATAGTGGCAGTGCCAATCTTGTCACTATAGGCAAATACTGGATCGCTCTTGGCGGGACTAACGCGACGCCACCCGCCAAGCTCATCAATAGATTTGTTATCTGGTAGAACAGTTCCATAGTCGAGATTTTTGACAACTTCGTTTGGGTTGGTGATGTCGGCGGAGCTTCGCGTAGTGGTATGGTGATAGATGAATACCCCAGCGACTAAGCAACTTACTAGTATAAATATACTAGCACTGACAACTACTGTTCGTTTTGTGAGATTAAGGCGGCGGATTCGCGCAAATAACGCAGTTTTCGACAATGAGTCAAAACTAATCTTTATATTGATTGTTTTTGAATTTGTGGAGCTTTTAGCATGAGTGGCTGTCGCGGGGGGTACTGCGTTTTCGTATGGCGAACCGACACGCTGTTTCGGCGTGTTTTTTGATTGACCTTGTTTGTATCGATGTGGCTTTTTGAACTCCATTGCGATAAATCGGGTGGATAGGCTCTCTCTGTCCTATCTGCTTGATCCATATTCCTCGCTAAACACTCAGCGTTTAGTTACTCTTGCTATTTTAGCATAACAGAGATTAGTGGTTGCTGAAGGTGAAGTTGAGGTTGCTTGCATAGGCGTTGGCGTTGTTTGATGCATTGAGGTTAACTCTGATAACAATGCTATCTCCGGCAGCGAAGCCGCACGTCGATGGATCAGCCGACCCAGTGGCTCCTGCTTTTTGCCACGATGACTGTGAGCCTGTCGAGACGGATACGGTGGAGCCGCAAGCGGTTAATCCTGTACTACTGTTGTTGCGATAGATCTGGTATGTGACGGCAGAGTCTGAACTATTAGTGCGCCCCATGAGTGAAGTTGAGCCAGGGATGAAATCTTTAAATGTAGCAGGGAGTTGATACGTTACGAAGATGGCACGTGATTGAGTTGAAGCTTCCGGTGTGGTCCATTTGTAGAAGTTATAGGTCTCATTGCTTCCACAGATGGTTGGCTGTGCGCTACTGCCGTCATTTATATTGAGTGAGTCAGAGCATATGTCTGTTGCTATGGTTCCTATTCCGTCACCATGCATCACTGCCCCTGAGTATTCTGGGCTAATTGTGATGAAATTGTCAGGACTTGCACCACATGCTCCCCATCCTTCTGACTCGTAGCACTGCACCTTACCGAGTGTAGTGTCGTAGTACATGCTACCAAGAAGCGCATCGTGATTGGAACCAGCTGGAGCTGATGAGTTTTTATCAAGTGTGAATAGAGTTGGCGAACCGCCATTTGCACCGCCGCCTACCTGGACGTTTCCAGTAGCGCCAGTGCTGTCGCTGCCGCCTAGCTTGACACTGACGTTGTCGACATAGAATGTTTGTGCAGCTTCTGTGGTTTTACCGATTGCTATCGCATTTTGGCTGGTAATACCAGATGCTGGGGCTTGGAATGAGCAGCTAACCTTTTTCCATTCACTTGTCGACAAAGTGACGTCGATAACACAGTTCTCGGTAGGGGTCACTCCATCAGCTGCATAGATGATACCAAATCCGTTACCAGGGCCACTTTCTAGGCGTAGTGACATTGATACGGTGTATGTTTTTCCAGGTATAAGCGCGGACTTTAGGGTGTTTGTGGCACCTGAAATCTCGCCCGTAGCGACAACCTTAGTCGAGGCTTGACCAGACGCGATGTAGTTTCCAGCTGTAGTATGACGAGTGACGGTGGCAGCACCTGATACGTCCCATGTATTTGCCGGGAAGGTTGTTGATGTTGCTCCAGCTGTTTCTGCTCCTGGGTTGCTCGCAAGTTCATTGACATCACTATTAACAGAGAAGAGCGATGTCGTGTTTGAGCCTTGCACGTCAAGAAGAGGGCCGCTAACAGGATTGGTGTTATTGTCGCGAATAGTTAAACCGTCGTTTCCTGAACCGCCTCCAAGTACAATATCGGCACTGCCTGCATTTTGCGGGGTGTTATCGTAGGTGTTTTGAAGGCTTGTCGAGTTGGATCCCCCTGCTACAGTCCAATCAGATCCATTCCAAATCATTGTGGCAGTAGTATTTTGACGTAGGGTGACGTTTTGCTCCACGCCGATACCAGCACCAGCGTTTGCTCGTAGAGTAAATTCTTTTGAGCTGTTTGCTGCCGTGACATAGATGATACGGCCAGCGGTAGTGATAGCTGGGTCAGGGAGGGTTGCGACTTGGCCAGCCGCCGTGAATCCCGCAATGAGTACTGACGAACTATTGACGCTTGTACTCGTAAACGTACAGCTGCTAGAAACTAAAGCACTACCGGTATAGCAGTTCGTATCGTTTGTTGTTGTTTGGAAGGTTGGCGTATTGATGACGACAAGCCCGGTTGCACCTGAGCCACTTCCGGAACCGCCACTCAGTGTAAGATTGCCGCCGTTGGCATTGCCGTTGGTGGCTGAACCGGCCTGTACAGTAAGTGCACCACCTTGCGTATTACTACCAGTACTGCTCGTCCCCTGGATTGTGAATCCATTAGCGGTTGTGGCATTTCCACTTCCATCGGCATTGCCAACGTAGAGCGTATTTGAATCTCCTGCAAATGTTGCGCGTCGCGTGCCATTTGTCGTGATGGATGTTTCGTCTTTTGACTGAATATTCGTCGAGCCGCCTGTCGCGCCGGGGCCGCTACCGATAGTGATGTTTGTTGTGCCGCCTGCTGCATTGTTGTTGCCGATATTGATCGTCTGAGTGCCGCTCGTGAGATTTGTACTACCAATCTGGACTGCGTCGGTGTCGCTTGCGCCGATGTAGACGCTACCATTTTTGCCTGTTCCAGTACCGACACCACCGGTGATTGCAACACTTCCACCCTCTCCATTATCACCGCCTGCGCTTCCTCCCTGTAGGAAGAGTCCGCCACCTTGACTGCCTGAGCCACTTCCCCCATAGCCGGCAAACAGGGTGAGGTTATTGCCAGTGGTATTTTCGGGTGCCCCACCGACGTAGATGGCGCGGTTTCCACCACTGCCAAACTCGATATCACCGGAGTTTGTAACGCTGAAGACGTTATTTCCTGCATTTTGGAGTTGGATTAGGTTGCCGGTGCCTGTTTTGTTGATGTGGATACTGCTTGTATTTGTGCTTGCATCTGTTTGTACTCCTTGGGCAAGCTGGATGAAGTTGTCTGCAGTTTTGCCATTTACTGCGCCGGCGTTTATGGCGTAAGGAGTAGCGGTAATGCGCTTCATCGGAAGCATTTCACCATCGGCTCCACAAGGTGTAGAGCCGAATGTTGTACAGGTAGCGCTATTTCCAGCGACATTCATCGATAGGAATAGCGCATCTTGATCCCAGTCGACACTCGTTCCGAATGGAGTAACCGAGCCAAGGTTAACAGAGAAGTAGCCGTTTCTGACTTCTACGCCATTTGCTCCACCGTTGTTGACATGGCTTTCTGTCCATTTCAATGAGCCGCCAGGATTGCCCACGGTTGTTCCTGTGCCGTCCTGGTAGATCTTGAACTGGATGTTGTAGTGGCCATCGGCAACGACAGCGCCCGCAGAGGTCTGGAGTCGCCCCTGGAAATTGATAGTTTTGTTTGTACTAGGCACCGCGCGCGCGATAGATGTAAGAAAAAGCGTTGTAGATAATGCTACTAACAACAAAACTACCACTACTAGTCGTAGTGGACGAACAGTTTTAACACTATCAGGAAGGTAGCACCACATATTCATGTTTTATTTCTACATCTGTTAGATGCGAGCAATATGTTTATTTCACTTAGACGTGTGGTGCCATCAAAAAGCTTGGAATTATTGTAGCATAAGCGGCACCTTGTGACAACGTTTTTCAAGGTGTTAAATGGTGTTTTTTTGAGTTATGTAAATGAGCTTTGAAATAAGTCTTATTGTTGACAAAAAAGTCATGGTGGTTATGGTATAATAATCCCAAGCGTACGACAGAGCGCATGGAGTCTAAACAAACAAGTGAAATTACCGAGAATTATCGTTTCCATTGCCGTTATCATCGGTGTTGCTTCAGCTGTCTCTCTTCCAGCTCTTGCGGCGAGCTATGGCGGCGGTAGCGTGCAGGGCTATGCGTCAGATACACCACTCGACACTGGGACGATTGTCCAGATGGCAGGCAAAGATTCTGATCGTGTAAAAATTGCTACCCAGTCAGAGCTCCAGAATATGTTTGGTGTGACAGTTGACCGAAATCAGCTATCATTGACGCTTAGCAATGGCGGGCTAGAGAATGAAGCATTCGTAGCCGTCTCGGGTACGTACAACGTTCTGGTGAGCACTCAAGGTGGGCCGATAGCGACAGGTGACTATGTGACGCTGTCGTCTGTGAACGGCGTAGCTATGAAAGCGGGTACCGAGGAGAAAACTGTGTTTGGCCGTGCCGCTGGCTCCTTTGATGGCAAGGGCGTAACACTTGGAACAACGACGCTCAAAGATACGGAAGGTAAGACTAATCAGACGGTTACGCTTGGGCAGGTTGCCGTGACGATTGACATCAAACGTAACCCTAATGAGAAGAGCACTAAAGTCCAAGTTCCTGAAATTCTCGAACGAATTGGACAGGCGATTGCTGAGAAAGAAGTGAGCCCTATTCGTATTTATTTGAGTATGGCAATTACAGCGGTTAGTCTTATTGCGGCGATTGCCGTATTGTATTCCGGGGTGCGCAGTGGTGTGATTTCGATTGGCCGCAACCCAATGACGAAGAAGTCAATTTTTCGGGCACTACTCGAGATTATCTTGACGAGTATATTGATTTTAATTATTGGCCTATTTGCGGTATATTTACTACTGAAGCTATGATGCTAGAGATTAAGGTGGGTTAACGAATATGGGATTATTTCAAAAAAAGCAGCATTCGCACAAAGAATCAGTGGTTGACGAGACAACTGATGGTGTGCAGCGCTTTTTTGATGGGTATTTTCAGGATCTCCGCAAACGAGGACAGTCTCATTTTGAAAAAGTAATCGATGACAACGCCGCAACTTTTAAGCAAGATCTAAACGCGACTATCGCAAAAGCGAGCGCCGAACTTAAGGACCACATTGCCGAACAGCTCGATAAGCAGATTGCCGAAAATAGCAAAGTCTTAAAAGACGCACAGGACATGGCGCTTCGTTCAATGAGTCACAGTGCCGCAGAGCTTGAAGAGCAGCACAAGCAACTGAGCGCATCTCTATACGACCAGTTTGCGCAAAATAGCAAAGCAATGAAAGAAACTCAAGACACAGCACTTCATCTTGTTATGGAAAGTGCACATGCTCTTCAGGAACGGCATCATGAACTTGGGCAGACCTTGCAGAAAAATGTGGCTAGTCAGGATGCGATGCTTTCGACGGTATTTGAAGAAAATAGCGCTCGCATTTCTGCAATGAAAGAGGCTCACGAGTCGGCTTTGAAGCTTGTGACAGAGAGTGCGGAAGCACTACAGAAGCAGCACGAACAGCTAAGTGTGACGCTGCAAAAGAATGTAGCGGACCAAGAGACTATGCTCGTTGAGGCATTTGAGGGGAATATGGCGCAGGTCATAGAGCACTACCTACTAGGCGCTTTGGGTGATCAGTACGACATGAAGGCTCAGCTTCCGTCAATTATCCAACAAATGGAAGCGAACAAGCAAGAAATCATGGATGATATGAAATTATGAGCGACTCGCAAACTAAGATGTATGCAAGCTTTTCACTTCCAGCGACTATCGTGACAAAGGTTGATGTGTCGCGTCTTGTCCGTGAACTTGAAAGAGTTGATAACGAGCTGACAACAATGGCCGTCCGGGCAAAGACAGGTGCATCAGTAGCGGATTCGCCAGTTTTCTCTGATCAGTTGGCTGCGTTTTTAGATTGCAACGACATCAGTCTCGGCACTAGCGCACAGAGAAGTGAACTAATCAAGCAACTACGTCTTTTAAAAGATAGTCTCCCGGTTATCCACATGACGTTTGCTGTTCCGGCGGATCGTGAAAGTTTAGGCCAGCTTGCTCAGTGGTTGCGCACCACTATACATCCGCAAGTAGTTATTGCGGCGGGGCTTCAGCCAGCCTTGGTCGCTGGAGTGTATATGCGAACCCCAAATAAAGTACATGACTTAAGTTTGAGGGCGCAACTCGATAGCCAGCATGACCTACTTGTAAAAGAATTGGAGTCGCTTCGTGGCCATAAATAAGATATTCCAAAAACTGGTTGATGCAGGAAATCCAGTCGGTGAAGTGATTGGTATTGACTCGTTCATGGTGAGTATAAAAGGGCTGCAACCTACAAATGTTCACGCTACAGTACGATTCGACGATGGTACTCGTGGCTATGTACACGAAGTATTTGAAGATCATGTTGTAGTAATGAAACTAGATCCAACACCTCTTCATATTGGCGCGGTATGTGTGATTGAGTCACGTGACATCATGACGCCTGTGGGAAAAAACTTTATTGGCCGTGTAGTGAATGTATTTGGTGAACCTATCGACGGCAAAGGCGAGATTGTTGCTGATCAGGAATGGGATGTTTTTCATAATGCGCCAGCCCTGTATGAGCGTGAACTATTAGATACACCCGTAGAGACAGGTGTGACAATTCTCGACCTTGAGTACTCGCTCGCGCGTGGTCAGCGTATGGCAATGCTCGGAGATAGCAAAGTAGGTAAGACTGCATTGGCTGCGCAAGTTGCGATCAATCAAAAGAATACCGATGTTACTGTTATCTATGTACTTATCGCTAAGCGTCAGCGTGACGTGGCTGAGCTTGTGAATAATCTTGAAAAGAATGATGCCCTCAAAAAAGCTATCGTTGTAGTAAGTAACTCGTTTGAGTCGTTAATTCTTACCTATTTAGTGCCATATGTTGGTGCGGCGCATGGTGAGTATTTTTGGCATAAGTGCAATATGGATACATTGGTTATCTACGATGATCTCACGGCGCACGCTCAGGCATATCGAGAGATTTCGCTTATCGCCGGAGTGTCGCCGGGGCGCGACTCATATCCTGGTGATATGTTCTACACACACTCTAGTCTCCTTGAGCGTGGCGGTAAAACCGAATCAAATCATGCCAGCCAGACGCTTATCCCAATCGTGTATGCACCAGGTGGTGACATCACTGCGTATCTTCCGACAAACATCATGTCGATCACAGACGGTCAGTGGATTCTCGATGGGCAGATCTTTAAAGATACAATGCGCCCTGCTGTTAGCACCGCTCTTTCCGTGACGCGTGTTGGTGGTGTCGGTCAAAACAAACGTCAAAAGGGCTATGCCGATAAACTTAACCTTACGCTTGCAGGGTATCGTACTGCTGAAGAGTATGCTCACTTTGGTACCGAATTGAGTCCAGCGGCGCAAGCCGACTACGATAAAGGTAAAGTGCTCTTCAAGCTTATGAACCAAGCAGTTGGTGAGATCTTTAGTTTTGCTGAGCAGCAATTTATCATGGGTATCGTACTCGATAGTTCACCAGAGGAGGTTATCGATATTCCGAAGCTCAAAGTGAAAGTGCGCGACTATGCAGCGAAGTTCAAAGAAGACAAGGATATGAACGGTAATTTTGATGAGTTATGTGCAGCGTTGAAGGCTGAGGTTATGAGTATTGATCCGGTTAAAAAAGCTGCAATTGAAAAGCAAGCAAAAGCCGAAATCGAAAAGAAACGCCAAGCCGACGAGGCTGCTGCAGCTGTCGAAGCTGAAAAAGCTAGTAGCGAGGAGTCGAAGGCATGAGGCGTCCACTCGAAATCAAAGCAGAAGAGGCATCAGTACGATCGGTCGTAAGTCTTACCTCTGCGCTTGAGACGCTAAGCAGCATGCAAATCGCAAAAACTAAAAATAAAGTACTCATTAGTAACCAGTTTTTTGATGAAGTTTGGGGTATTTATAAACAGATTCGTGTTGATGTACTCTTCAACTTTGGACGTCAGGTTGATGAAAAGCTAGTCAACAAAGAGCTCCTTATTCTCATCACTGCGAAGGGTGGATTGAGTGGTGATATCGATCAACGCTTGATTCGAAAGTTTCTTGAACGATATGACGAGACAAAAAATGAAGTTCTCGTTATCGGTTATCATGGTGCACTAAAACTCAAACAATCACATGTCGACTATGAATACTACTTTGATTTGCCTGAGGGGGATTATATCAATGTTGATCCACTTATGGATATCATAAGAAAATACGCCCAGAGTCGAATCTTCTACCAGAACTATATTTCGCTTAGCCAGCAGGAGATTAAAGACGTTGATCTCAGTGAAGCGGTGTCTAGTAAAGGTCGCGTAGCCGACATGGATACGGTAGGTGACAACTTGGTGAGTGAAAAGAACTATATCTTCGAACCGAACTCTTATGCGGTTGCAGCATATTTGGAAAACTCTATTTTGCGCTTAACGATCTCGCAGTTTATCTACGACAGTCGCTTAGCTCAAGTAGCAAGTCGATTTAAAGCTATGTCGGCCGCCAAAGAGCGTTCGATCGACACAGCCACTCAATTGCATACAGAATACAATCGCTCCAAGCGAAGCCAAGTTGATACACGACTCAAAGAGTCACTAGCGGGACTTAAGAAAATACGGGCAGAGGGGGCAGCATGAAAGAGCAAACAGTATACAAAAAAGGAGTTATACGTAGCCTCAAAGGTCTTGTGATTAAGGTGCAGTTTGATGAAGATATGCCAGATCTCAACGAGATGCTATACGTCGATAACGAAAAAAAATCACCACTGCTTGTCAGTAGTCTTGCGCATGGCGATACGGCTATCTGTCTTAATATCGGTGGGGATTATAGTATTCAAAAAGGCGAAGGTGTTTCGAGGAGTGGTCATAGCTTGGAGATTCCAGTTGGCGACGAAATGATTGGCCGTGTCTGGGATGCTATGGGTCGGCCTATTGACGGAAAACCGCAGCTTGACGAGTCGGTACTTGAGAAGATGCCAAAACGAGCGATCTTTGCTCCTTCGTTCCAGGAAACGAGTCTTGCGAATCGTCCTGACGATGTGTTGGAGACAGGGCTAAAAGTGCTTGATTTCTTCACCCCATTCGTAAAGGGACGTAAAATTGGTATTGTCGGTGGTGCTGGTGTCGGTAAAACGGTGCTGACGATGGAGATTATTAACAATGTGGCTGAAGGTTCTGGCGCGATCAGTATGTTTGCCGGTATTGGTGAGCGTATTCGTGAGGGGCATGAACTGTATAAGACGCTTGAAGACAACGATCTACTCAAGACGACGGCAATGTTCTTCGGGCAGATGAATGAAAACCCTGTTCAGCGTAGCCTTATCGGTTTAAGTGCAATTACACTTGCAGAATATTTCCGTGATGATCAGAAAAAGGACGTCCTCCTCTTTGCAGACAATATGTATCGCTATATTCAGGCTCGAAACGAAGTCTCGACGATTATCGACCAGACGCCTGCTGAAGGCGGCTACCAGCCTACTGTCTTTAGTGACGTAAAGACGTTTCAAGATCGTCTATCGAGCAACGAGAACGGTTCAATTACTGCACTACAGACTATTTACGTGCCAGCGGATGACCTATCTGATCCAGCAGTGCAAATGATCCAACATGAGCTTGATTCTACGATCGTTTTGAGTCGTGCAGTCGCAGCACAGGGTATCCGCCCAGCAGTGGATATTTTGGCATCTAAATCGAGTCTACTGACACCAGAAGTTGTCGGAGAGCGACATTATGATCTTGCGACACGAGCAACGGCAATCTTGCAGAAGTACGAATCTCTAAAGGGTATCATTGCTATCATCGGTGAGTCTGAACTCTCGACCGAAGACCGTGATGACTACAATAAAGCAAAACAGTTAATTGAGTTTTTCAAGCAGCGATTTAACGTGATGGAGAAAGTAACTGGCGTACCAGGTGAGCACATGACCCGAGATAAGACACTTGATGGAGTCGAAGAGATTATCGGTAAATCCGACATAACGGATATTGTCGTTGAGGAGCCTTCTACCGAGAAGTCCGAATCAGATGAGTCAGTAGCGCGTGAACACTCGGATACTACCGAGGAGAAGGTATAGTGGCCGACGAAACTCCCACTGCGCCAGCTGATTCTAGTCAGACGGTACCGCAATCAGGTGGCAAGCCAACGATGGCCGTTAAGGTGTATGCGCCATTTCAAGTCTACTTTGAGGGTGACGCGTATAGCGTGAGCGCGGTTAATGAGACGGGTCCTTTTGATATCTTGCCTCGTCATCATAATTTTCTTTGTATGTTAGTGCCGTGTAGTCTTGTCGTGAAGCCAGTAGATGGTAGTCAAAAAACCATCAAGATTCATCGTGCACTCATGCACGTAAAAGCGGATCGCGTCGTCGTGTTTGTCGACGTCTAGAGTTACTTAGTAGTAAGTTTATCCAGCGATAAAGTAGTCGAATGCAAATGCTTGATTTGCCGGTGCAGGGCTACTCGCACAGATACTAAAGCCGCTTGTGTTTCGATCGACATAATATTCTGTTTTTCCAGCGCCAGGACCTATAGGGCTAATAATAACTCGTGGCTGTGCTGTGAAAGCTTGGGCGAAGTTAATTCGTACGAAACAACCTACGGCCGTATTGTTGCCTGTGTTGATGCTGACTGTGCCGGCTGTGTCAGAGCCACTAATCGATGCTGTTCCACCACTTCCAAGTGCGGCGCCAATAGCACCGCGGCCAGGTGTAGGGCCGGTAAAGCTGATATGATTTGGAACCTGCAAGACGGCATTGCCGCTGAGTACGAGCCGGGAGGCAGTGATCTGCGAAGCGGTGATTGCTCCACTAAAAGTAGACGTACCAGAAACACTTAAATCACGTAAAGTTGTCGATCCTTGCACGGCCGCGTTTGTGGCTACTTGTAAGTTATTGATTTGGGTTGACCCAAGGTTGGTGTTGCCGGAGATAGTGAGGCTCGGTCCCTGGATACTGCCGCCACTTTGGAAGTTACCTGCAACGTTAAGATTTCCCCGCATCAATGTCTGTCCTGCGATGATCGTGTTGCCTTGGATGTTGAGTGTTTGTGACGCTGCACCGACAGTTGCATCGGTATTTGCGAGTTGTTTTAGTGCTTCTTCGGTGAGGCTTTGATTTGCTATATTTGGTTCAGGTGCAGTCTTCTGGCTATTGAGGTAGTTTACGGCAGTGATGGCTCCTGCGATGACGACTAGCAAAACAAACAATAGAAGATAGACATTTATTTTCTTGAAGAATCTCTTTATAGGAGATACTTTTTTCTCGGCTGGAGTGCTAGAGTTCGCGGTTGAAGCTGCTTTTTGTTCTGCTTGCTCCTGCTCGAGATCATCGGGCGTGCGACTGAGAGCATCGGCTGGCGCTTGCTGCTCTTCTTCTGGTGATTGGCCCTCTGCGGCCGGGGTATTTTTTTTGTCAGGTTCCATAGTAGTTGTATTTTTTGGTTATGCTTATGTATAGCTTACTATACTTGTCGATGGGGCGCTAGTTGTATTTTTATCTGTCGTAAGAGATAATATCTAGTATAAGGCTTATGCAAAAACGGAGACTGGGGAGCTACTTAAAATTGATGGTGCTAATGGGCGCAATTGTTTGTGGTGGCGCGGGAACGGCATTTGCAGAGACGTCCAACTCCTCAAACTACCAGGTTACCGAATCTCAGTTTAGCTCAGGCTCGACGCTGAAGAGTTGTTCTGGGCAGTACTGTGCGCAAGCTTCGATAGGAGATATGGCGGGTGGAAGAAGTAAAAGTGCGAGCAATTCAGCGGCATTTGGTCCTGTAGTTGACGGCGAGCCACTTCTTGAAGTAATCGTTGGCGCTGGTGAGTCAAACCTGGGTGTACTGAGTACCGAGAAGACCTCGACAAAGACGATGACTGTGCAGGTCCGCAATTACCTGAGCGACGGCTACATGCTACAGATAGTTGGCGATCCGCCAAAATATGACGGCCATACCCTCAAAACACCAAAAACACCGACCGCTGCGACACCAGGTGTGGAGCAATTTGCCATCAATGCCGCGCCAAATACGGCACCGCAGGTTGGTCTGGGGCCTATCCAAATACCATCGAGTCAGACAAGCTTCGGTGTTATCGAAGAAGCTTACCGTACTCCAAATCTATTTAAGTACGTGAGTGGTGACGTCGTGGCTCGCAGTCTTAGCGAATCTGGGCAGACTAATTACACTATTAGCATGATCGTCAATGTCTCAAGCTCGACACCAGCGGGTCATTATACAGGCGATTTTTCTGCAGTTGTTATACCGATTTTCTAGGTTAGGTGTGGATAAGTCTTAAAATTTCGTGAAATGTTGTGAAATCTATTGCGCTTGCTATGCTGCTAATGGTAAAATGCGCCTGTACCCCTTGAAAAAGGACCAAAAAATATAAACATATAATTCAACAGGAGATATACAAAATATGTATACACTCAAATCAATCGCTCAGCGGAGCGTGACGCTTGGAGCGGCCGTTGCTATTTTTGCAGCAGCAGTAGTTCCAGCGGTGCCGGTTTTCGCGGATTCATTAAATCCGCTTACCGAACGCTCCCTACTGCTTAGTAGTTCGGCTCCAGGCTTTATGGATACGGACGGATCGGGCAATTCAACCGCTAGTCCAAGTGCTGATGCCACGGGAACGTATGCGCCAGCTGGCTCTGGTCCTAATGGCATGAAGACTGGCGAGACCTTCAGCTTTAAGGTGAGTTCCGATAGTACAGCACCAAATGACCCAGTTAAGGCTATAACCTTCCAGTACTGCACAAAAGCTGCTGGCTTGTGTCAAGCGCCTGGTAACAATGACGGTGATGCTAGGACTCCAACCCCAGATGACCGTAAGACAAACGCAGAGAACATTGCTGCAGGCGTCAAAAAGAGTGACCTTGACGTCAACTACACAAGTCCTCAAGCAGGTACGGACTTCGTAGTTTTGGTGAATGGTGTTGATCAATCAACAGGCTGGGCGATGAATGCAACTAACGTTGAAGATGCTGCCTACTCTGATCCTAGCACCAACAGTGCTCTGACGGGTAAGAGGAACTATATCACTTTAACACACGTAAGTGGTGTGACCCCGGCATTTAACCAAGAGGTTAAGGTGATTTTCAAGGCAACAGAGACGAATCACATCACTAATCCAGGTGAAGGTTCATTCTTCGTCAAGATCAATACGTATAAAAGTGACTCAGCAGTGACTGCTGCTAATATCATCGATGGTGGTGTTACGGTCGCTAACGTAATGACTGATTCAATCCACATTACGACTAAAGTTCTTGAGACGATGTCATTCTCAGTAGGTACACGGAATCGTGATACTAAGGTTGTCAATTGTCCAGTTGCTCCGGAAAATCCTGACTGCGAAGGAACAAGTGTTACTCACGGTACCTGCGACCCTATCCTTCAGGTTAACAACAACCGTCTAGACCTTGGTAACCCAAGTGCAGAGAACTCACTTGATACACGTCAAGCTTACGATGTGAATTCGTACTGGCGTCTATCATCTAACTCATCTGGTG
This sequence comes from Candidatus Saccharibacteria bacterium GW2011_GWC2_44_17, assembly GCA_001029695.1. GTDB lineage: Bacteria > Patescibacteriota > Saccharimonadia > Saccharimonadales > Saccharimonadaceae > 2011-GWC2-44-17. The sequence goes on along the minus strand of CP011211.1, from coordinate 579,933 downwards.
GTGCAACTGTGTACTATTCAGGTAATACACTTGCAAATACCGTAGGTGACGAGATTCGTGAAATGGGACCAACTAAGACAGTAAACCAGGTTGGTACCGAGCAGTTTGGCCTTGCGTTTGTCAATGCTGGTTCAAATACTGGTGCAGATCTTATAGATCCAGCCCTTAAGGCTCGTCAGGATAGCAATCTTGATGCAGATGCTGGCTATAAGCCTGTTAGTGCTTTTCCATTCACTACATTAATTACTGATCCTGCTGATACTCCAATTCAAACAGCTAGTGATGAATACAATGAAGGTGAAGGAAGCCTCGCGAGTGGTGATACTGCAGGTACAGCAAAGTTTGCTTTCCAGAAATCAAGCTCAACAGTTCCTGTGCCGATTGCTCAGCAAAATAAGCAAGTCATTAGTTGTGCAACAGCGAAGATGCGTTATGTAGCAAATATCGCTGCAGACACTCCAGCTGGTGTATACACAACCAAGATTAACTATCTTGCAGCTCCTCAGTACTAAGCTAGCTTTATACTGAATGTCGCATAATATGTGACAACTAAAATAACCGGTCTCAGTGGCCGGTTATTTTATGCCTCAATGCATATCAGTAGTGCACTTCATCTGCTACAATAACAGCTATGCAGCATAAGTTGTTTCGGTATCATGCCCATAGTTTCAATTGGCACCATATATTGCGGTCAGAGCCATTGCTTTCTTTGCTTCTTGCGGTCTTTATTTTTGCTGTACCGGCGTCTGCTGCTATGCGGTTTCAAGAGCGAGGTCTATATATGAACAGTACTGCTCCGGGTGAGACAACGTCATATACTGTGTCATTTCGATACATGAGCCCACTAACGGTTGGCTCAGTGGATTTATTGTTTTGTAATGACCCAATACCGTACCATGACTGCGAAACACCTGCGGGTCTGGATGTTTCAAATGCAACGCTTACTAGCCAGACTGGTGAAGTTGGATACTCGATCTTATCTAAATCCACCAACCATATTGTCCTGACCCGACCTCCAGGAATGGTCGGCGTAAGTGGGTCATCGTATACGTTTGAGGGTGTAGTAAACCCTACGGATACTAGTAAGTCATTTTCAATTCGTCTCAGGAGTCACTCGACAACCAATGCTACTGGGCCACAGATTGATTTTGGCTCGGTGAAGGGTCAGGTAACTGACGGGATCGCTATTGCAACTCAAGTGCCTCCTATGTTGATATTTTGCGTAGCGGAAGAAGTAGCCGATAACTGTGCTGAGACCAATGAGAATAATTATACAGATATGGGGCAGTTGAGTCCGCAGTCAACACTCCTTGCTCAGTCACAAATGTCTGTTGGTACAAATGCTAGTGGCGGTTTCGCAATTACAGCAAACGGCATACCGATGAGTGCTGGTACGAGTGTGATCGACTCGCCAGCTGTGCCGACGGAAAGTAGGCTAGGAAGTAATCAATTTGGGTTAAACCTGGTTGCAAATACCGCACCTGCAGTAGGTAAGGACCCAGAGGGTACTTGGGCAAATGCAGTAACTACGCCTGAATATGGTATTGCGAACAAGTATAAGTACGTATCTGGGGATGTTGTAGCGTATTCACCGAATGTTAGCCTGATGAAGAAGTTCACGATAAGTTACATAGTAAACTCACACAAAGATCTGCGAGCTGGTGTATATAGTACAACGATTACGTACATAGCAAGCGGTCGCTTTTAGTGGTACAATACAGCTTATACTTAAAAAGTAAAATAACGTGAGGGAAACATAAAATAATGAAACGCTTTAATAGCTTTTTTATAGCCGCTATAGCCTTAGCTGTGACTGCTGCATTTGTTGCACCGGCATTTCCAGTTGCAGCACAATCATCAGCGTCGCTGAGCATTGTACCGAAAAGGAATTATACAATCGAAGCAGGTAAGTCTGCGAAAGATAAATTAACAATTCGTAACCTCGACAACAGTAAGCCGCTCGACTTAACTCTTCGTGTTGTTGATTTTACGTACACTGACGATGGCGGCACTCCAAAACTACTGCTTGCCGAAGATGAACCCCAGACTACATGGTCTCTTAAGCCTTTTATAAAAATACCCAAGACTGTAAATATTCCAGCTAAGTCTAGCAAAACTATCGATATGAATATTGATATACCTGCTGGCCATGGTGCTGGTAGTTACTATAGTGCAATTGTCTATTCATCGGGCTCACCAGACGGCGGCAACGTTGGTCTCAACGCGTCCGGGGTCACATTAGCATTTGTCTCAATTCCTGGTAAAGTAAACGAAGATCTTAAGCTTGAGAAGTTTGGCGCCTACTCATCATCCGCAAAAGATAAAAAATCAGCGTATACTTCCTTCACTATGGACGAACCACGTAATATGGCGTATACATTAAAAAACAATGGTAATGTGACAGAAGCACCGGTCGGATCCATCACTGTAAAAGATATCTTTGGACGAGAGAGGGTTATCTCTAACGTAAACCCTAATAAGTCACTGGCTCTTATAGGACAGACACGAACCTACACGGCATGTATTGAGCTAAAGGCGCAAGAAGTCGATTTTAATGGAACAAAATCTGAATCAAAGGATTGTGTCTCCCCAGGCTTATGGCCTGGCTACTATACAGCCACACTTAACCTCTTTTATGGACAAAACGGCAATAACACTAAAGAGATTAATGGAGTTGCTTCGTTCTGGTATATGCCTCTATGGTTTATTAGCGTCCTTATCGTCCTTGTCACAGCCATCGCGTTTGGTATATGGATGATTGTTCGAAAAGTGCGAAACCGCACACCACAAGGTGCTCGACCTAAAAAGTTGTCACGCAAAAAATAATAACATCGATCCCTTTTATAACAGGCCTTAGCACGCTACAATAAGCACAAGCATGGTACATAAGATTCGTTTTAGCGCACAGTGGATACTACCGATTACGATCGGTATGTGTCTACTGGCGCTCTTTGTTTTTGTGCGGCCTGCGTCGGCAATCAACAAAATCCCCGAACCAAACCCTAAGCCAGGGTCGTACGGACTTGAAGCTACGAAAACACAGGCGCCACCTACGCAAGGAGCAACAATTACGACACCTGGAAATGGGTCATCCTCCGCATCGTCACCGATCACGGTCAATGGTATATGTCCAAATGGGCTGTTGGTGCAGATATATAACAATGGCGTGATGGTCGGCTCCGTTATGTGTGCAAATGGGAGCTTTAGTCTGCAGGTGAGTTTATTTGCCGGAGTAAACGAGCTAAGCGCGATCGTATATGACGAGCTAGATCAGCCCGGTCCTACTTCAAATATCGTCACGGTAAATTATACCGATACAAGGTTCACGGCATTTGGTGCGCTTATTACGCTTACAAGCTCATATGGTCGTCGCTCTGCCCCGGCAAGTAGTCAGCTTAGCTGGCCATTGCAGTTATCTGGTGGCACTGGACCGTACGCATTTAGTATAGATTGGGGTGACGGTACGCCGACGGAGCTGAAGAGCCAGGCGCTTAGCGGTGTAGTGACGATTGCACATACCTATAAAAAGGCTGGTATATACCAGGTAAATATAAAAGTGACTGACGTAAACGGTGTAAGTGCATTCCTGCAGGTCATCGCTCTGGCGAGTGGAAAAGTAGATAGTACTGCTGCTGGATCTACAGATACGAAAAAAGAGACAGGCGCGACAACAAAGATATTATGGGTGCCAGCGCTTGTAGCTCTAGTGTTACTACTACCAGCGTACTGGCTAGGCAGGCGTAGTCAGCTCGTCTCACTTCGTAACAAGATGCTAAAAGAGCATGAAAACTACAAAGCTAGCTAGTAGATACCGCTTATTGTAAAAAAGTATTGACAAGCATAAGTAGTGTTGTGGTACACTGAGTCCAAAATAGGGTGTTGAGGAAATAAAAAGGGAGAGATTAGAATGAATTCTATTAAATTACTAGATCGTCGTGTTGGCTATTTTGCTATGGCTATGGCACTGCTACTTGCATTTACATTACCGACATTTGTTGGTGCTGCACAGGTGACAGAACGATCGGTCGCACTGAGCAGCTCATCGAAGAGTGCAAAAAACGTAACATATAAAGTCAAGTTTACTGCAGCTGCAGCTGCTACATCATTTGTATTAGATTTTTGTAGCAATAGTCCTGCTATAGGCCAAATATGTGACGCTCCAGTTGGATTCAAGTCTGACACGGCGGAGACTGATGATAGCGGGTACGCGATTCTTGCTCAAACAGCAACTAAACTGGTTATTACTAAGTCTATAGCAGCAAATGACGTTATAGACGTCGAGTTAACGGGTATTGATAATCCGACTGCCGCCGGACCACTGTATGCGCGTATTGTCACATATTCGAACAATACTAGCGCACAGGCATACGCATCTACCGTTCTTGGACCTGATGTTGTTGATCAAGGCGGCGTAGCTATGTCAATCACTGAGACAGTTGGTGTGTCTGGTGCGGTACTTGAGAGTATGGTTTTCTGCGTAGCAAGCAAAACCATTACGGCGAATTGTGGAGATGCCGCTGCCAATCCACCAGTGCTAAAGCTTGGTGAGCCTGTTAGTGAGGGCAGTGATACGCTTGCATTGAATGCAAGTACAGTTAGTACGGGTAATATATTTACTCAAATCTCTACGAATGCAGTAAACGGTGCAGTTGTTAGTCTAAAGAGCAATACGCCATGTGGCGGTATGAATCGAGTAGGTTTGACTACCTGTGATATCGCTCCAGCACTACAAACAGGTGTTGCTCTTGGACAAGCTAAGTTTGGTGTTACAGCAACAGCACTAGCCGATACCGGTACAAGCCCGATTGGAAATCTCCGAATATTCCCAGGTTCCGGATATAGTGATTCTGCGTACGCACTAAACTTCGCACAAGATAATCAGACTGGAGTAACGAGTACTTTTGGCGATCCTTTCCTTGATACGGAAAATGCACCAGTGAACGGTAAGAATATGCAGCTTACATTTGGCGCAAGTGTGAATCAAAATACACCAGCGGGTCTTTATTCAACTGACCTTCGACTTATTGCAACTGGTAAATTCTAATTCTATCTTGGTTGAACTATGAAGAATAATTATTCAGACCGAGAAAATATCATATCAGTTAAGCGATACTTTCAGGAAAATATGAAGCTGACTATAGCGATAATAGTAGCAACTGCTGCATTAGCTGTATCGCTACTAGGTACACAGGCATCATTTGCTCAGACTAATACAGCTAATACTCTCAAGGTTTCACCAGTTCGTACGGACGTAACTATTCAAGCTGGTGAGACAAAAAAAGTACAGACTGTGGTTACGAACTTAACGAAATCACCAATCACGGTTCGTCCTGTAGAAAATGACTTTGTTTCTGCTGATGAAAACGGAACACCAGGGCTGATCTTAGATGAGAATAAATATGCGCCAACACACAGCTTGAAGCGATTTATGACCCCACTTGCAGATGTTACGATTCCAGGTGGTCAAGCGAAGGTGGTTGATGTTGAAATCAGTGTCCCAGAGGATGCGCAACCGGGCGGTTATTATGGTGCAGTTCGATTTGCTCCAACAAGCCCTGATGACGGAGGCCAGGTAAACCTTAGTGCAAGTGTTGCTTCGTTGATTCTTTTGACAGTTCCTGGCGATGTCGTAGAGAAGCTAGATCTTACTGAGTTCAATATTCAGCAAAATGGTAAGTCAAGTGGATACTTTACAAGTTCGAATGACCTTCAGGCTGCATTTAGATTTCAGAACAAGGGCGGTATTCAGCTTGGTCCATTCGGAAAAATCACTGTCAAGCAAGGCAATAAAGTAGTTTACGAAGCTGACTTTAATAATAAAGACCAGCGAGACATGGTACTGACTGACAGTGCACGACGCTGGGAAGTGCCGCTAAAGAATATCGGTAGCTTTGGTAACTATACAGTAAGTGCAACTTTCACATATGGAAAAAGTAATCAAACGGTTGAAGTGACAAGATCATTTTGGGTTGTTCCGCAGATAGCGATTATTGCTGCTGTTGTGATTCTTATACTTCTGATTGCTCTCATCGCTGGTGGTATCTGGCTAGTGGTACGAAATCGCAAGAAGCGTGTTCTACGTAGCCATAATCGCCGCAGTGGCGGATTGAAGAAGCTATAGTACAAAGTAGTCTCTAAATAAATAAAAGCGAGCCAATAGTGGCTCGCTTTTATTTATTTACCGTTTCGAGTACGGTGAATGCAGCCAGGCCAGCAGCATGGTCGACGCTTACCTTCTGTAAGTTCTGTATGAGCTCTCTCGATACGTCGCTCGCGTGTTTCGATGAGTTTCGCCCCTTCTACCCAGCAAATCCATTCATTGCGAGCAAGTGGTGTAATGTCATTCCACGCCGCTAAAGCCTCGCTATGAGAAGTGAGTGCTTTTTGCAAATCTGCAGGCATGGCGTGGACGGTTCCGCCGAGAATCTCATGTATCTTCATAGTACTATCATAGCATCATGCGACGTAGTGCGAATGGAACAAAAGGGCTGCATGATTGACATCCGGAGTAATCGTACCTATAATTATACGGACTATTCTTGAAAGTACAGTTCGAGAACTCTCAATTCATACAGAAATAAAAGGAGCCACATGCTACGTAAATTAAGAATGTCAAAAAAGAAATCACCAAAAGAGAAGACGCCGGTTGACCTTGAGGGTATTGATCCGCAAGTATATGCTCGTCGCTGGTGGACACTTGTTGCGCTCTGTTTGACGCTACTTGGCGTGATGCTCGCAAACAGTAGTCTCAATATGGCGCTACCGCTAATGGCAACAGATCTCAAACTCGGTCAACTAGAGATGACTTGGGTAGTAAATGTCTATACGCTTGTCTTTGCAAGTCTGTTGTTTATGGCAGGTGCTATCGGAGATCGTTACGGAAGAAAGTTAGCGATGCAGATTGGACTTGGCGTATTTACGGTTGGTTCACTCTACGCTGGATTTATAGCACAAACTGGAACGGAGCTTATTATTGCACGTGTTGTCATGGGTATTGGTGGCGCGTTCGTAATGCCAACGACACTCTCGATTATCAACAATACTTTCCCTAAAGGTGAACGAGCACGTGCTGTAGCTATTTGGGGTGCTGTAGCGGGTATCGGTATGATGATCGGCTCGATTGTCAGTGGAATCTTGCTCGAGTACTTTACGTGGCATTCACTGTTTTACTTTAGTGCTGCGATTGCAGTTATTGGACTTGTTGCTAATCACATCTTGTCACACGAATCTAAAGACGAAGAAGAGGCGCCAGTCGACTGGTTGGGTGGCGTATTTTCTGCCCTCGGTATATTCGGCATTGTTTATGCGGTGACTGAAGCGCCTTCGAAGGGCTTGGGTGAGATGGGTGTCTTGATTGGTTTGATTGGTGGGCTTATCGCGTTGGTGTTGTTTGTACTATGGCAACTGCGCATAAAATCACCGACTCTCGATATGAAGCTATTTAAAAACCGAGCTTTTTCGATCTCAAGTTTGACGCTGACACTGACATTTTTAGCGATGTCTGGCGTCTTCTTCTCAATGAGTCAGTTGATGCAGCTTATTCTCGGGTATACGGCACTAGAGTCATCACTTTTGATGGTGCCGCTAATGTTGCCGATGATGTTCCTTTCTCCGTTTATCCCAAACATAGTTAAAAAGTTCGGTGCACGAAATACGATCGCGGTCGGCTTGTTTTTGACGGCGGTAGCGTTTGTTCTTATGTCATTTTGGACGAAAGACATGAACTACTGGAATCTATTTTCAGTGATGATTATCATGATGCTTGGAATATCCGCAGCGATGACGCCTGGTACAAACATCTTGATGGCGTCAGTGCCTCGCAACCGTTCAGGTATGGGTTCGGCGATGAATGACACTACGAGAGAGCTTGGTGGCGCGCTTGGCGTGGCGGTTCTTGGTGCGGTACTGAGTTCTGTCTACGAAAAGAATATTGCAGAGACGGCGAGCGCATTTAGCGGAGCGGTGAAAGACGGTCTTGAGAGTTCACTCGCAGTGGCGCTGCAAGTCGCAGGACAGCTGGGTCCGCTGACTGACACGGTGACGATTGCCGCAAAAGATGCATGGATGGACGGCCTTTCTACGGCGTCGCTTGTCGCGGCAGGGATTATTTTTACTTGCTCGATCATTGCGTTTGTCGGACTTCCGAAGCATCAAGACAAAGATAGCGATACGCTATAATCTTTCTGGCTCAGTAAACACTCAATACTGAATTATAATTACTCCCTAGCTTAGTCGCTAGGGAGTAATTATATGTGTAGTAGAGGTTTATCGTCATATTTGCTATACTAATTATAGTAAATTATAGAAAAGAGATGACGATGGAATTAGGTGTATTTAGTTTTGGAGATGTACAAAGAAAGGTGGGAAAGCTAGGTCCGACGCACGAGTCGGTAACAAACTTACTCGAAGCGATCCAGTTAGCCGATGAAGTGGGGTTGGATGTGTTTGGGGTCGGCGAGCATCATACTGAATATTTTCCAGCGTCTTCACCGGCGACAATCCTCGCTGCAGCGGCAGCGACGACAAAAAACATAAAATTAACGAGTGCTGTAACGGTGTTGAGCACGGAAGATCCAGTGCGGGTGTATCAGCAGTTCGCGACAGCTGATATCGTTTCGGGCGATCGGGTGGAGATCATCGCTGGGCGTGGGTCATCTACCGAGTCATTTCCGCTTTTTGGATATGATCTTCGAGACTATGACCGCTTGTATGCTGAAAAGCTTGAGTTGTTACTTCAAATTAACGCAAGCAAAGACGGTAAGGTGACGTGGGATGGGCAGTTTCGTCCAGCGCTTAATGATATAGAAATTGTCCCACGTCCTAAAAAACCTATGGACATCTGGCTGGCTACCGGAGGAAATCCGGAATCATCTATTCGAGCAGCTTCGCTTGGTATGCCAATTACGTATGCGATTATTGGTGGCCATGTTTCACGGTTTGCCCCACTAATTGATCTTTATCGGGAGGCGTCACGTCAGTATGATGTGTCGCATGCAGATACTCGAGTTGCAATTGCGACACCAGGCTATATCGCAGAGGACGCAAAAGATGCAAAAGACACGTTCTGGAAGTCGTGGAGTTGGACGATGACAACACTAGGTAGGGTTCGTGGATTTGCCGCACCCACACGCCAGCATTACGATAGCGAGTCAAATGTTGACGGAGCATTATTTGCGGGAAGCCCTGAGGAGATTACTGAACGTATCATTGCTCTACATAAAAAGATTGGTCATAGTCGCCATATCTTTCAGATGGACACCGGTCAGCTTCCGCACGATAAATTCCTCAGGTCTATCGAGCTGCTCGGTACGAAAGTTGCTCCGATGGTGAGGGAGGCCTTGAAAAGTGAGTAAGCCATCACTAGGTATTATAGGATCGGGACGTTTAGGAACGGCAATTGCAAGACAAGCGTCAGCGGCAGGGTATGTGGTGCGCCTCGCAAACTCTCGTGGACCAGAGAGCTTGTCGTTGATTGTCAAAGTGCTACTTCCTGGCGTGATTGCTACAACGGTAGATGAGGCGATTCTTCAGAGCGATAGTATCGTGCTCGCATTGCCACTCAATCAATACAAGTCACTCCCCGTTCAGTTATTGAAGGGAAAGATAGTTATAGACGCGATGAATTACTGGCCACCAACAGAAGGTGAGATCCCTGAGTTCATGAACCAAGAAGTCACTTCAAGCGAATATATCGAGCAATACCTACCTGGCGCAAGGATAGTAAAGACCTTGAATCATGTGGCGTATAACGAGCTAGAGCAACATAGTCTTCCGGAGGCTAGTCCTGGCCGAAGAGCGATTGCGCTTGCAGGTAATGACGCGGATGCTAAGGCTAAAGTCGAGTTACTTATTAACGATATGGGATTTGATGCTGTAGATTTGGGGGTGCTATCGAATGGCCGGAGATTCCAACCCGATACGTCACTGTTTAATACCAGGCTTACGGCGCAAGAAATCCGCTCCACGTAGATTAAACGATTTTTTTCATCAGGATTGTTTGCTATGGTGTATTGTGAGTGGGATAATAGAGTTGTAGGGGTATATAAGCGGGGAGGTGTGTAATGAGTAAACAAATTTATGTTAATTTACCGGTGAGTGATTTAAAGAAATCCACTGGATTTTATGAAGCACTGGGTTTTACTAAAAATGCAATGTTTTCCGATTCAAACGCAAGTAGTATGATGTGGTCAAACAATATTGTTGTCATGCTTTTAAAGCATGATTTTTATAAGAAATTTATAGGTGAAAAAGAGGTTGCAGATACTGCTCGGACAAGTGGTGTATTGCTTGCTCTTAGTCTTGACTCGAAAGAGGATGTGCAGAAGTTTGCCGATGTTGCCAAGGAAAATGGCGGAGACTACTATCGCGTAGACATGGGGATTGATTCGGGTATGATGTTTAGCTATGAGGTTGAAGACCCAGACGGCCATACGTGGGAGCCTATGTGGATGAATGCTGACTTTGTTGCTTGATAGAGAAGAAGATTTAACTAAGGTAAAAGGAGGGTATTATGTTGCAAAAAATTACACCGAATCTATGGTTTGATGGAAATGCCAAAGAAGCTGTAGATTTTTATGTATCGGTATTTCCGGACAGTAAGGTCGTATCCACCGCGTATTACCCGACGGAAGGTCTGATGGATTTTCAGCAATCTCTTGCAGGCAAAGAGTTAACCATAGAATTTGAACTAGCATCACAGCGGTTCACTGCTATAAATACTGGTCCTGAGTTTAAGTTTAGTGAAGCTATTTCGTTCTTAATTTCTTGTAAAGACCAAGAAGAGATCGACTACTTTTGGAGTAAACTTTCCAAAGTATCAGAGGCAGAACAATGCGGCTGGTGCAAGGATCAATACGGATTGAGCTGGCAGGTTGTTCCTGAGAATATGGACGAACTTATGAAAAGTGCCGATGCCTTTAAAAATATGATGCAGATGAAGAAGCTTGTCATCGCAGATTTCTAAAACAACTATCGATAGGAGGATTGTATGACAGTAAAATTAAATAGCTACATATCGTTTCAAGACAACGCTCGCGAGGCCATTGAATTTTATAAATCAGTTTTTGGTGGCGAAGTCTATATGGATACGTTTGGGAGTATGCAAGACTCGGGTATGCCTGTTGATGAGGGTGACAAGGAAAAAATCATGCATGCCTACCTAAAGGGCGAGAATGGCGTAGAAGTCATGGCGGCAGATACTCCAAAGGGCATAGAGTTTCAAACTGGATCAAGGGTATCTTTGACGCTCAATGGTGATGATGAGCCGCTTCTTCGTAGTTACTGGGAGAAGCTGGCTGCAGGTGGTAAAGTCACTGTACCGCTCGAAAAAGCTCCATGGGGCGATACATTTGGTATGCTTACAGATAAATTTGGCGTGGAGTGGATGATTGATATCGGACCAGTTCAGTAGAGTGCATCTGTAGGTGTGAAGTCTTGTGTAGTTCTATACACTGACATATATAAGCGTCATAGTGATAACGAAGCCTGTAAAGAGGTTTAGCCAGATAAATCGACGCCACGCCGTATTCACGCGTGATGAAGTCGTATCGTCTATAGAAAGATAAGGGAGTACGTTTATCATATAAAGAATGCCCGTGCAGCCAACTACTAGCCCTGGAACTCCTTGACTCGCGATAAGTACGGTACTGATTGCATATAATATAAAAACGAACCAAACAGTTCTTCTAGCTCCAAATACGGTTGCAATTGAAGAGATTTTCCCTTCACGGTCAGGTATAATATCCTGAATCGCTCCGAAGGCGTGACTAGCCATCCCCCATAGGAAAAATGCTAGCACATACGGTAATTGTTCGATCGAAAACCCAAACAAGCTGAGTGCAAATATGAGTGGTCCGACAAAATGTATACTACTTGTTGCTGAGTCGAGAATCGGAATTTCTTTGAATCGTAACTTTGCGACTGAATACGCTATCACAAAAAAGATAGTAAGCAAAAGAATGGCTCCCGATACATACGTGCCCGCTAGGAGCATATAGCAAACAAATGGTATGTTTGATGTGACTGCCGCCCATATGATGACTGGATGAAATGCTTTTTGTTCGCGTGCCCCTTCTATGCCTCCTTTTCGTGGGTTTTGCATGTCCGATTCGTAGTCAAAAACATCATTGATGCCATACATAAGTAAGTTATAGGGTATGAGAAAATAAAATGTTGCGACAATAAAGAGCGTGTCGACTGACCCGCCGGAGATTAAGTAGCCAGCCGCAAAAGGAAATGCCGTGTTTGGCCATGAGATTGGTCGTGAGATGAGGAAAAGTTTTTTGAGTGCGCGTATCATACATTCTCCTTTTTAGAGCTATTCCATAGCGCAGGAACTACTACTGCAGCGAGTAGTGCATAGAAAAAATCTTCAATTGGTGCACGTCCAATGTATACCCCTAAGAGCTTTCCTTGGTCGTACCCAACGATACCAGCGGCAATAATCATTGAGTCAAAAATAGCAGTGAGCAGTAGAAGAATAAGCAGCATCAAAATCCATGAGTGAGAAGGTTTTTTGAGATGCCTATGAAGCATAATCCCTGCTATCACTAGAAAGGCTAGGTTGAGTATTAGGTACGTGGTCATAATCGTTTGCTCCCTGTATAAAGTAGTAATGTTACGTAACATAGAAGGAAAAGGAAAAAGAGCTCTTCAAGTGGGAATTCTGGCAGTAGTCGTATCGGTAGCGTGTAGAGACTACCCCCATGGTGGAAGATCCCAAACGCAATACCTAATATATCCCAGATGATAAAGACAAGCATTGTAATGCCAATCGTTGTCGTAGCTCGCTTTTTGTCATACCAAAAGGCAAGCCTGTAACGTGAGTCGATAATAAGTAGACCGCTGATCGAGAGTACGAGGGTAAATAGGTAATACCACTGCTCTATCATAGTGTATTTTCTTTCGTGGGAACAAGCCGCTCTACCATGTGTACTGGACCACCCTTCTTATCGCCAGCCAGGCGCTTATATATAAGCTCAGCTCCGATAAGACACATCGGCAAACCGATACCCGGTGTTGTCGAGCCGCCGACATAGTAGAGGTTAGTAATCTTCCGACTTTTATTTGGTGTGCGAAATAATGCACTTTGTTTGAGGATATGGGAGGGGCCAAGCGCTGTAGCTTGCCAGGCATGAAATTTGGTACGGAAGTCATCAGGGCCGAATAAATGTCGTGAGACGATACGCTCAGAAAAATCTGCAATTCCAGTCATACGGCTAAACTGTTCGATATACATGTCTGCAAGATGTTCAATTGCCGACACCTCAATTGATGCATCAGGAGGCAGTGGTACAAGTATGAAAATATTTTCATGACCTTCGGGTGCGACAGTGCTATCGGATGTACTTGGTTTGCATACATACATTGATGCAGGAGTGGGCGTAATCTTGTCTGTGTAGATATCAGTAAAGTTCTTTTTCCATTCATCGACAAATATAAGGTTATGGTGTTCAAGATTTGGTAATGTACCTTTAACGCCAAGGTAGAGTAGAAGTGCGCTTGGACCTGCTTTTTGTTTATCCCAGTACGTCGCCGGGTATGACTGATCTTCGACTGAGAGTAGGGAGGTTTCAGTGTGGTGAAGGTCTGCATTTGAAATGACAATATCTGCAGCTACTGTTTGACCATTTTGAAGAGTGATACCAGTGACTGCCCTGTTTTTTGTATTGATGCTCTCAACCGGTGAATTAAGGTAGTAGGTGACGCCGAGATCCCTACTCGCTGCATAGAGCCGCTCGATGATAGTATACATGCCTCCTTTTGGATAAAAGACCCCTTCCTTAAAATCAAGTGCACTCATAAGACTATATATCGCAGGCGCCTCAAAAGGGGAGGTGCCGAGGAAGACCATTGGATACTCAAGGATTTGCTTTAGGCGCTGATCACGGACGAAATTACTGACATACGCATCTATCGGTGTAAATGCGCGACGAAGCAGTGTTAATGATCTGGTTATAATATCTCGCTTTAAGAAGTCGAAGGGTGAGCTAAAGTTACTGTACAAGAAGTGCTTCAAGGATAGTCTGTAAACCATTTCTCCGTCTTTGACGTATCGCTGGAGTGCAGCTCCCGCCCCAGCTTCAATCATTTCGAATGTTGCAGCATCCTGCTCAATGTCGCTCAAAATGGTCAGCGGCGGCTTCGTCTCGAAGAATACTTTATAGGCGGGCGAAAGTCGGACAAGGTCGAGTTCTTTAGTGACATCTTTATCAAGTAGTGAAAAGTAATGCTCAAATACTTCTGGCATGAGATACCATGAAGGCCCTGTGTCAAAACGGAAATCATCAACAGTAAGGATGCCTGCACGTCCACCAACGTCGCTATTTTTTTCATAAACAGAAACGCTATAGCCAGCCTTCGCGAGAAGATTTGCAGTGGCAATACCTCCGATACCAGCGCCAATTATAATAACTTTTGTCATGATCGTATCCTTTGGGTGAGAACGGTTTTCACAAGTAGCCATAGTTTTCGTGGTGTAGAAATCCGAATACGTCTTTCTTTGAGCGTACTGACAGGAGTTTCATCGAGCTTCTTTAAAAGCTCGGTGTAGTAAGTGTAGCTTACTCGAACGGCTGTTTGACAGGAGGCGGGTAGCTTGCGGATGGCTAAATTTGCAGTGTTAAAGTCAGCTTTGATATCTGCAACAATTAACGCCTTTTCGCGCTCATCAAACATATCGAAGGTGATTCCGGGAAAATACATACGTCCAAGCTCGGTATAGTCACTTGCGATATCGCGTAGAAAATTCACTTTCTGATAGGCTGCACCGAGTGCCGTGGCACCAGGGGCTAGCGTTGTGTACATACGCTCGTCGCCTTCACAGAAAACTTTGAGGCACATAAGACCAACCACTTCAGCTGAGCCATGAATATAGCTTTGATAATCCTCATCCCTATATGTGGCAGGAGAGAGATCAATCCGCATACTTGCAAAGAAGGGTTGTAGCAGCTCTATAGTAATCGTGTATTTACGAGCTGTCTGGGCAAACGCATGTATTATTGGATTTGTACTGTATCCTGTTTCAATAGCAGCAAGAGTATCTTTTTCAAACGCATCGAGCTGTTCACGTGCATCTTCTCCGCGATACGTGTCGACAATTTCATCAGCTATTCGAACAAGTCCATATACTGCATATATATGCAGTTTTAGTTCTGGGGCAAATAATCGACTACTGATGCCAAATGAGCTGGAATAACTAAGGGTGAGTCGTTTGCTCAAGTCATACGAAACAGAAGTATACAGCTCCATCAGTACGACCGATCAGTAACTTTTATAATGAATTGCTCAAAAGACGAGGTGTCGGTAGGGGTGAGATTGAGGGACTGTAGGGCGGTTCGTGCGGTATGTGCGTATTCTAAAATTGCTTTTTCTGTATGATCTCTGGCGCCAGATGACGCGATGATGTCTTTTAATTGCATGATCATAACAGGGCTCGCGTCTGGCTTGCCAAATGCCGCATCGAAAACTTTTCGCTTGCTAGGCGTAAGGTTTTCGAGGCAAAATTCAATCATGTACGTATGTTTTCCTTCAGTGAGATCACTTGATGTTGATTTACCTGTTATCTTTTCATCTCCAAATACACCGAGCAGATCATCTACTAGTTGATAAGCAATGCCAAGTGAACTTGCGAATGACTGCAGTAGATGGAGTTGTTTCTCTGAGGCATCCCCAAGGTGTGCGCCAGTAAGGAGTGGAACGATAAAAGAATAACTCGCGGTCTTATAGCGTGCAATTTTAATCGTATCTCCACTACGCAGCGGCATAAAGACGGCTTCCGTGTCGAGTAATTCGCCAGCAGCTACCTCAAAGATACTTTGATTGAGTAGTGATTGTGCGGTAATTTTATCTTTGTCTGACACGCTAGAGGATGTTATGAGTTTGTATGCACTCGAGAGCATAAGATCACCCCCTAGTAGTGCTGCGCTATTAGCATAATGAGTGAGCTCAGTTTTGTTTTTAACAAACGATTGATAATAGTCTTGATATTGTCCGGAGACATTCGGAACACCATAGCGAATATAATCTCGATCTATGATGTCGTCGTGAATGAGAAGACTAAAGTGGAGTAGCTCTTGGGCTGCAGCGATAGGGATGATTTTTTCAGAATTCAATCCTCCAAAAGCCTCATAAGCAAGTAATGTCAGTTGAGGACGAACACGCTTGCCTCCTGCTTGGATAAGCGTATGGAGTGCTATCCAGAGTTTTCTATATGAATCACTAATAGAAGCTGCTTCATCAATCTGGTGACTGAAATACTCGTCAAGAATTTTATTGACTGCAAGAGTCTTATCCTCTAGATCGGTAGTTAATCGCGTCATTTAGGCTATTATAACGTTAAACCTCTAGACAAAGAAGTGGATAGTGTCAGTTTTATACTTACGGCTCGAGTGAGCTGTCGCAGCGCAAATAGTTGATGCTACTTCTTTTTGTCTTTTGTCGACACTGAAATCTTTTTTGGCTCAGGAAGTGGCGTGAGTGGAACGGTCACACTGAGAACGCCATCTTCGAGATGGGCATCGATCTTGTCGGTATTTGCTCGTTCAGGAAGCTGAATGCGACGGTAGAAACTGCTACTACTTTCGCGGACAACATATTTTTTTGACTTATCTTCTTCTTTTTCGTGACGCTCAGCCTGGATGGTTAATGCGCCATCATTTACTTGAATATCGACATCTTCTTGGTTGAAGTTCGGAAGATGTACCTCAACGCGAAGCTCGTTGTCTTTTGTGTATACGTCAGTTGTAGGGATATTCACTCCCTTAAACGGCGTCAACCAATCGTCACCAAGAAATTGTTTTTGCAGAGCATTCAGCTCAACAAATGGATCATATCGGACAAGCTTGTTCATTATTATTTCTCCTTTCGTTAGATGTGTCATTGTAACGGCATGAGAAGCGCTAATGCTCCTGTATCTTTATTATATGCTTGAGCTTTCGATACTTCAAGCTGCGTGAATTGACCATGGATGCTGATGCACCTATAGTGAGGGAGAGATATTTTGTTATGAAAAGATTTTATCAAGACATACAGCAGCGCTTTAAAAACCTTTCGAGTGATTTTATTATCATTCCACTTTTAGTTATGCTTTCGATTGCTTTTATGACGGCGATGATTGCTGCTGTTATGCAGCGAAATCTTTCCAATGTTCAGAACCAGGCGATGGATAAGCAACTTAAAGAAACAGAATTACAAGTTAATGCAAATCTGAATGGGTATGCCCAGCTTCTTTGGAGTGGAGTTGGCCGAGTGAATTCAGGTGAGGTCACCGTCGATTCTTGGCGACAATTTGCAGGAACATATAAGCTACCGACTTCGTTTCCTGCAATATATGCATTTGGTGTTTCTAAATATATTACTCCTGAGCAGCGTGAGTCGGTGCGTGATACACTCAGCCAGCAGTATGGACGGGATATCGTATTCACTTCTGGTGATACAAATCAACCGAGTGAGATTATTGCCTATATCGAACCGATGACGTCAGTGACTAGTAACGCAGTGGGGTATGATGCTCGATCTGAATCCGTCAGGAGGCAGGCTATGGATGAGTCATCAAAGTCTGGTGAAATCACGTTAAGCAACACATTGCAGTTATTTAAAAATGCACAAGCTGCACAGTCATTTTCAGAGACTGGGTTGATTATGTACGCACCGTACTACGATCAAACGATGCCGCTTTCAACTGCCGATGAGCGACTCAAAGCGCTTCGCGGTCATATATACGCCTCATTTCAGGCGCGTGATTTATTCTCGACAATATTTAAACGCATCGACAATGACAGAATAGGGGTTCGAGTGACGTCCGGAAAGGGGGAAGACGAGGTCGAGCTGTATAGATCGACGCCACATCTAGAAGGAGCGATGAGACGAACGCAGCAGCTCATTGCTTACGGTCAGCATTTTACCGTTGAGTATACGTTTAAAGATGATGCTCTTGTGTCGCGGCAGCAAGTATTCGCACCATTTTACACGGCAATATTTGGCACCATGCTTGCACTGCTCGTGGGTGTGGTAGCGTTTTATTATCTTCGCTCGCGCCATCACCGGCTACTTTTTGAGAAAGAGCGTGACGTGGCAGGAGCCAAAGATGACTTACTCTCACTGGCATCACACCAGTTACGGACACCAGCTACCGGTGTGAAGCAGTATGTCGGCATGGTACTGCAGGGATTTGCGGGAGATATTTCGCCACAACAGAAAGACTTTTTGGAAAAAGCTTATCAAAGTAATGAACGTCAACTGCAGGTGATCAACGACATTCTTCATCTTGCAAAGCTTGAACAGGGGCGTATCATACTCGCTAAAAGTGATTTTGATCTTGCTGAGATCGTCCGGGATGTTATCGATGAACAACGAAATGATAGTGTTGCGGCACAGCTTAAAGTAAGTTTGTCGGGTATAAAGAAAGCCTCAATCTATGCCGATAATCATATGCTTCGGATGGTTGTTGAAAATCTGATTAGTAATGCAATAAAATATACTGATCCCGGTGGACGCATAGCGGTGCGACTTGCCCGCGGAGATGATGGCTATACGCTTTCTGTGAAAGATACTGGTGTCGGAATAGATGAAGCCGACCAGTCAAAACTCTTTAAGCAGTTTTCGCGAGTAATGAACCCACGTAGTCATAGTGTTTCCGGGACTGGCGTCGGGTTATATCTTGCGAGACATCTGATATTGCTGCATAACGGCACCGTGAGTGTTGAGTCTCAGCTTGGCAAGGGTGCTACATTCACGGTCTTTATTCCGTACCAGCAGGAAGAATTGTGAAAAATCTCATAGCCGTAGAAAATAAGACAGGATATAATTATCTGTAATGGCAAAGAAAATATTGATTGTTGAAGACGAGGTGACGCTTTCTGAGGCTTACTACACGCTTTTGAAACAAGCGAAGTATGACGTTCAGGTTGCGCACGATGGCAGAGATGCATTAGAAAAATTAACTACTTTTGAGCCGGACCTTATCCTCTTGGATCTTCGCATGCCGATTCTCGATGGTGTTGGATTTTTACGTGAGTACGACCTTATTCATGAGCATCCTGAAGTCAAGGTAGTAGTGTTTAGCAACTATGACATGCAAGATGAGATTGATGAGGCGTATCAGCTAGGTGCCGAACGCTACATCTTAAAAGCATGGGCTTCGCCACGCGATATTTTGAATCTTGTAGAAGATACGCTCGGCGCTACGGCGCAATCTGGACGTCGCTAAAGCTCTCTTTTGAAAGATGAGAAAGCAGTGCATCTTTGTGAATGATGAATTGTGTACCCGTATAGCTCACAATTCCCTTTTTTCTTAGCTTACCAAGCTCAACGCTTGTAGTCTCTCGTGTGAGACCGGTGAGGTTTCCAAGCGTCGTATGGGTCAGATGAAATTTGAGTTCGTACTGCTGATCATGAAGTTTTTTTGTATACCCAAAAAGCAAGTAGTAGAGCATAAGTAGGAGCTTGTCTGCTGCTCGCGACTGTTCGAGGGCGGTGATTTGTAAGAGCTGTGTCGTATGACTATTGATAAAATAGTCGAGTAAATCAGCCTCTACTTCAGGATGAAGACGAATATGCTCACGTAATACAGTTCGCTCAGCAGTAATAATTTCGCAGTCTTCAAGGGCTTCGTAGTAGTAAAGTGCACTCGAGATCCTACCGAATATCCATGTTTCTGGGAAGACGTCTCCAGGCATGCGAAATCCAATAATCTGCTCTTCACCATTCCTTCCAAGGCGATAGACTTTAACCGCACCTTTTTGTACGAGATAGGCTTGTCGTGGAACCTCTCCTTGATACAGCAAGATTGTTCGCTTCTTTATAGATCTTGTTGTTGACTTATCGAGGGGAAGTGATGCAAGTGCTTCCATGTATCTATCATACCACTGTGGCGGCATAATGAATATTTTAACGGGTTATCTGTAAGATTAGTCACAGCGATGGTTCAATAAAACACGTATAGTAAAAGAGCATTAGTAACGAGGAGGGTTGTGTATGAAGCGAACGCGAAACTATGCGTACATCGACGCAAAAATCAACAATTTTATCCAACGAAAACTAGCTACTTTTGACGAGTCTCACCATTCGACAGTACGACGAAGTGATGCTCAAACGACAGATCTTGATTATGAGGCAATGCGCCTACCGAGACGTCATAGCCTGGCATCGCATCAGTAGTTCGTACAATCTTCCGTAGTGTCATAAATTATACTTGACATACTTTTCATACTTTTTGTACAATTAGTATGAAGGAGGCATAGACACTATGCATGATAAAAAATTATACGGTACCGCTACGGTAGGTACGAAAGGTCAGGTGGTCATACCATCAGATGCGCGCGAGCAGCTAGGTATCAAAGCGGGCGACCGACTCTACGTTCTTGGCTCAAAGCACGGTAAATGGGTAAGCTTTATTCAGGAAGATCAACTTCGTGAAATGCTCTCTCATCTTACTGACAATATAGAGATTTACAAAGAAGCACTTGATGAGCAGAAAGATGCCCGCGACTAATGAATCACCATCTTTCACTTCGAAATAAGCTTATTATTATGATCTCGGTGATGGCAAGTCTTTTTCTTGTTGCACTAGATCAAACTATCATCGCAACCGCTCTTGGTAAAATTACCGAAGAGTTTAATGCGTTCAGTTCATTAAGTTGGATCGTTACAGCATACTTAATTACTACGACTATTACCGTGCCGATTGCCGGTAAACTATCAGATTTGTTCGGACGTCGAACACTACTTCTTATCGGTGTAGCAATCTTCGCTGCAGGGTCACTACTGAGTGGACTGTCAGGAAGCGTTGAGCAGCTGATTATGTGGCGTGCCCTCCAAGGTATCGGCGGTGGTATTATCACTGCAAACGCATTTACGATTGTCGGCGACCTCTTCGAGGCTCGCGAGCGAGGTAAGTGGCAGGGACTGATTGGTGCCGTGTTTGGTATTTCATCAGTTGTAGGGCCACTCCTTGGAGGCTGGTTGACAGACGGGCATACGCTCTTCAATGTGACGACTGACTGGCGCTGGACCTTCTTTATTAACGTTCCTGTAGGTATTATGGCGTTTATACTCATCTCTATTTACTGTCCGAGTTTGAAGCATGCCAAGAAGCCACGAGTGGACTACATGGGGGCGGGACTGCTTGCACTTATTCTTGCAACGACAGTACTTGCAGTTGATAACACTGAGACAATTTTTGCAGACCTGATGTCTGCGACAGGGCTAACGCTTGTCTGGTTGCGAGTCATTATGTTTAGCGTCGTAGCTGCTGCGCTCGCTGCCTTTATATGGGTAGAGAAGCGTTCGAAAGAACCAATTCTACCACTGCATATGTTCAAAAATCGTAATTTCGTTCTTGTCATGGGAATTGCCACTTTGTTTGGTGCGGCATTTATGGGAGCAATCCTTTATCTTACGCAGTTTAATCAACAAGTATTTGGAGCAACGCCAACCGAATCAGGTATGATGCTTCTTCCTCTTGTGGGTGGACTGATGCTTACAAGTATTGGATCTGGTCAGATTATTTCTCGTACGGGTCGCTACAAGATATTCATGCAAGTTGGTATCGTGCTTGCAACAGTCATGGTGGCACTTCTCGCAACATTGACTCCTGACAGCCAGTACTGGCAAGAGGCTATCATGATGACGTTCCTTGGAATGGGGCTTGGTGTTGTTATGCCAGTCATGAACCTTGCTGTTCAAAACGAATTTAAACAGCACGAACTAGGTGTGGCGACAAGCTCGAACCAGCTCTTCCGTAGCCTTGGCTCAACGATCGGTGTTGCACTATTTGGCGCTGTACTCACAAGTGGTATTGCTACGCACCTTACTGACGTTGGACAGGACGCGTACATACAGTCACTCAAGAGTAGCCCTGCTGCAAAACAGCTCGGCGACCTTACGGACTCAAATACGCTACTTGCGTTGAACATGCCTGACACTAAGGCGAAGATCACCGAGCAGTTCCAAAAGTCGATTGCACCACTCCCAGCACCGCTACAAGAAACAGCATCTAAGCAGTTCAATGAAAATCAGGCCAATTTTGCCTCATCAGTGACGCATGCGTTTAGTGACAGTCTGCGAAGTATCTTTATGACTTCAGCTGTACTTATGGCAGTTGCATCTGTGCTCGTGTTCCTCATAAAAGAACGTCCACTTCACAAGGCAAAGCCTGACGACACACCTGGCGCGATATAAGCAAAAGCAGTATACTAGGCAATAGTTATGCTACGGCACTATACCAAGCATTCTCCGGGTGAGAAATTTAGACAAGTCCACACACCAGAAACAGAAGGTGTGTGGACTCATGCTGAGCAGCCGAGTGACGATGAGCTTGATCAAGTAGTAAAGATGCATCAGCTCGACGCAAACATCATCAGTGACCTTCGCGATGCGTATGAACTTCCGCGTGTTGAATACAGTCAGAAGGCACTCTACGTGTTTCTTCGGGCGGCTCAGCGTACGAAGCACGGCGAAGTGATCTCTATGCCAGTTTTGGCAGTTATCGCTCCGCATGCGTACATTACGCTCACGTCGACTAATAGCGTGGCTGAGGGTAAAATTATTGACGCACTGCATCGTGATGCGCGTAGTGATGATAAAGGTGCGCTTCTGCTGAGTACATTTGCTGCAATCACGGCAGACTACGAGGCACTCATTCATCGAACGGGTAGGTATATAAAAGATATCGGTCGACGCCTTCGGACTCACGAAGTAAATAACGCTGACTTTGTTCATTTTGTGACGATTGAGGACAACTTAAATGAATACCATTCTAATCTTGCAGGTATGCACGCAGTCGCTGACCGTCTAAAAGAAAACGCCCACGGTATTTTCTCTCAGAGGGACTGCGAGGCGCTCGATGACCTTACGCTCTATATCGATCAACTCACCACTGCGGTAAGCAGTCATTCGCAGAGTGTGACAAGTATTAGAAATGCCTACAGTACTATCGCCAATAACACTTTAAATATGCGAATGAAGACGCTGACCGTTCTGACGGTTCTTATCGCGCTCCCAAATGTTTTTTATGGTATGTACGGCATGAACGTGCCACTGCCGTTTGAAAAAGAGCCGTGGGCGTATGGTGCAATTGTACTTTTCACAGTTCTGTTGATTTTCCTTGTATATTCTCTTGCAAAACGCTTCCGAGTGTTCTAATATTATAAGCAAGAGCGAGATCATTCTCGCGCATGTCTTGACGTAGATTGCTTTGCTTGCTATTATTATCTATGTGTTCCGCGTCAAAAACACGAAAAATAACAATTTTAAAGGTCGAAGTGCGCGGGGCTGCATATAGTACAAGGAGTACAAAAAACCCATGCCAATAGCCATCGAGTTTGTGTCTACAAGACGCAAAAAGATAGCAGTGGATGTGGTGCCTGCCGAATGGCAACTGTATATCGCCCATTAATTATGGACATGAAGACATTATTCCCATAGGGGGTATAAGCTTCAACCGAATCAAAAAAAGAACCACCCCAAGGCACCGGGGTGGTTTTGTTTTACGTTAGGTAACTATTGTTGAGCTGGAATCTCTACACCTGCTTCTTTAAAGGCAGGGAGGAGAATGAGCTTCTCAAATGCATCTTGATCACTCCAGATTGGTTTTGCGCCATCTGTATTTGAAGCGACGATTGCACCGTCTTTGACGTATTGATCTAGTTTTTTGCCATTAAGCATAAACGTTGGCGTACCGGTAACCCCTGCTTTTTTACCAAGTCCAAGATCAAAACTGATCTTTGAGGCGACTGCTTTTGAGCCCATGTCAGATTTTAGCTTCTCGATATCTTTTACGCCAACTTCCATTGCATAGTTAACGAATGCGTCTGTTCGTTTGTCGGCGCTCAACGTACCCCAGCTGTTTTGCATTGCATATATTTTGTCATGCATCTCCCAGTATTTTCCCTGGAGTCCTGCGGCTTCAGCGCTAGATGCGGCTGCTTTTGCATTTGGGTGCATAGATGAAAGAGGGTTGTTGCGGAATACAAAGGCTAGCTGGTCTTTGTACTTTTCACTTAGAGTCTTAATAACCGGTGCGGCAGATGCGCATCCAGGACACTGAAAGTCGCCGTATTCAAATAGTACGACTTTACTTTCTTTGTTTCCAAATACCTGGTCAGCGATATTGCCCGAGGCTTCGCTAGCAGGCTGAATTTGATTACTATCAACGTTTGCTACTTCGACTTGGTCCTTCTTCGAGAAGAGAATTAACCCTCCGAGTACTGCGACGACAAGAGCGCCAAAAATAATCCATGTTTTCGTATTCACCTATAACTCCTTATACTTACTATACTTATTGTAGTGTAAACCAGTAGTGACGGCAAGGTGGTACAATAGTCATACGATGACGATAGTGCTTTATGTTATTTGTATGATTGCTTTTTTGAAGCTCATTTTTATAAGCTCAATTTCTGTTGATGGGACAAAGCAAAGCAGGTTTGAGCTCAGTCGTCTCGCTAAAAAAGGCGAGTCGGCCAGTCAATCGATTCTAGAACGAGAAGTGTTACTGCGTGATCTGCTTTCGGTGCAGCGAGCTCTTGTTGCAGTACTTATAGTGATTATCGTTGCGAGTGCGATTGCCGCTTGTGGATGGCCAATAGGATTGCTACTGTCGGTTGTCGTAGCACTAGAATTTGGTGCTATTGCAAGACTTCCGGTTATTCGTCGAAACAGCCAGCGAGTATACGAAAAGTATGAAGCGAAATTACTCGAATTTATGAAGCGTCATCCGAGATTGTTTTCGATCTTAAGAAGCGTTACTCATGAAGGTCCACGGAATTTTACTATCGGATCGCGAGATGAGCTTCGACACTTAATCGATCAGGCCGATGGCCATATACTGACGTCAAGGGAGAAGGAGCGGCTGCTTGCTGGACTCGTACTAGAGTCGATGACTGTCTTTGAGTATATGACGAAACGGGATCAAATGACAACAATTGAATCGAGTGAGCTACTAGGGCCGCTTGTGCTTGATGACCTTCATAAATCCGGACAGCGACTATTTCCGGTTACACAGAAGTCTCAAATTGTAGGAGTTCTTGATATTGGAGATACGACAGATCTTTCCACGTCAAAGCGATCACTTACTGCAGAAAAGGCTATGTCGTCCACACTCTTCTATATTCAGCAGGATCAATCAGTACTCTCCGCACTCGAGACATTTGCTCGTACGGGCAGTCAGCTACTCTTTGTTATCGATACGGATGAGTCAATCGTAGGGATGATTGCGCTCGAGACATGTCTGCCGCTTGCAATAGGTGATTTACAGACAGACGACTTCACTGCAGACGATGACCGTACTGCCGTGGCTGCACGCTTGGTATAGCTAGCGCTATCAGAGGTAAAGTGGTATGATAGCAAGTATATGACGAGAACTTTAGTACGAGATTTAGCAGAAAAATTAGGCGAAACAGTAACGATTAGTGGCTGGGTGAATAGTCGCCGTGATCATGGCGGATTGATCTTTATTGATATACGTGACCACACTGGAGTTATTCAGCTTGTTGCGAGTCCAGAATCTGCCGAAGCGTTCTCGTTAGCTGAGTCAGTTCGTGATGAATTTGTACTTCGTGTTACAGGTATTCTTCGCGAGCGTGACGACCATCTAAAGAATCCGAATATTCCTACTGGTGGAATAGAGATTGTTGTTTCAGGTCTTGAGCTTCTCAATAAATCAGAGCCACTTCCTGTCGCTACGAGAGATGATGGTCAGCAATCTGGCGAGGAATTACGCCTTAAGTACCGTTACTTGGACCTTCGTCGGCCATCTATGCAGAGTACTCTCAAGAAGCGCTCTGAGTACTATAAAGTACTTCGCCAGTATATGGATGAGCGAGAATTTACTGAGATTACGACGCCAATTCTTGCTAACTCAAGTCCAGAGGGTGCACGAGACTTCCTCGTACCCTCTCGCGTTCATCCAGGTAAGTTTTATGCACTTCCACAAGCACCGCAGCAGTTCAAGCAGTTACTGATGGTTGGAGGCGTGTCACGCTACTATCAGATCGCAACCTGTTTTCGAGATGAAGATCCTCGCGCCGACCGCCTTTATGGTGATTTCTATCAGCTTGATGCTGAAATGGCATTTGTCGAGGATGGCGAAGAAGTGCGTCGGACTATGGAGCCGCTCATCAAGCAGTTGGTGACCGAGTTTGCAGGTAAGACGCTTGTTAGCGATGAGATCCCGCGTATTCCGTATCAGGAAGCGATGGATCGTTTTGGCTCAGATAAGCCTGATCTTCGTTTTGACCTAGAGTTGGTAGATCTTTCAAGTGAACTACAAGCAACTGAGTTTGGCGTATTTAAAAATACGCTCGCAAGCGGAGGTGTCGTAAAAGCCATTCGTGTTCCTGGAGCGGCGAGTCTTAGCAGGTCACAGATTGATAAATTTACTGACATCGCTAAGCAAGAAGGTGCTGGCGGGCTTGCCTATATTAGTTATGAAAACGGTGAAGCAAAATCGCCAATTGCTAAATTTCTTACCGCAGAAGAGCTTGTGAGCATTCGGCAGCGAATGGGTGCGAGTGATGGCGATACAGTATTTTTCGGTACTGACAAGCGAGAAGTAGTCAATAAAGTACTGGGGCGTCTACGCTCAGAATTTGCGGAGCACTTTAGTCTAAAAGATCCAAATAAGGTCGCGCTTGCTTGGGTAGTTGATTTTCCATTCTACGAGTGGGATGAGTCGGCAAAGAAAGTGGACTTTGGGCATAATCCGTTTAGTATGCCTCGAGGCGGTGCGGAAGCTCTCGCTGCAGCTGATACTGATGAGAAGAAGCTTGCGATTGTAGCAGATCAATATGACATGGTGATGAATGGCTATGAGATTTGTTCTGGTGCAGTTCGAAACCACAACCCAGAAGTGATGTACGAAGCATTTGGCGTGCTCGGATATGATCGTGCGTATGTCGAGGGTAAATTTGGCGCTATGTTGACGGCATTTAAGTTTGGTGCGCCACCACATGCTGGATGTGCATTTGGTGTTGACCGTATTTTTATGGTACTAACAAACGAAGATAACATTCGCGAAGTGGTTGCATTTCCGAAAAATGGTTCAGGTGTCGATACGATGATGAATTCCCCAAGTGTTGTCGAACAGCCGCAGCTTAGAGAGTTGTCTCTCAAGATCGAAGAAGTATAGGGTAGACGGGCGGTATGTCTTTTCAAGCCTATCTCGATGCAATCGAACTAAAAACGGGCAAGACTCCAAATGAGTTTATCTCTTTAGCGAAACAAAAAGGATTTGATGATCCTTCGATCAAAGCTGGTGTTATTGTTGCGTGGCTTGCAGAAGATTTTCAACTTGGTCGTGGTCATGCGATGGCACTTGTTCATGTGATTAAGCATGGCGCCGAAATTAGTAACAAGCATGTTGGAACGACAGGGGTTCATAGAGACGATTCGACGACGCTACGTCTTGACGGTATACAGTCATCTGAAGACTAGTTACGATTGACAGTATGTCGTATATTTGCGATGATAACGGTAATGTTTAACTTTGAAACGTTTGCACAATCTGCCGGACAGCTTCTCGATATAGCTGGAGTGGTGGTGATCGTAGCGGGTATTATTGTCTCTACGATACTCCTACTCATTACTGCTTTTAAGCAACATAGCTTGCATGACGTCTATCGAACCTACCGTCAAAATCTTAGTCGAAGCATTCTTATTGGCTTGGAGTTTTTAGTTGCTGGAGATATTATTCGATCTGTAGCGGGTGATTTGAATCTTGATAGCGTGCTTGTACTTGCGATTATTGTTGCGATTCGGCTTGTACTCGGTGCGAATCTAGAGATGGAAATCGAGGGTCATTGGCCATGGCAGCGTTCCTCTAAAAAAGAGTAATGCATCAGTACTTGAGTGGTATAGTGAAAGAACTATGTCATAATAAACTACATGAGCGACATGACAAAAAAAGAAATAATTGCAAAAATCCTTAGTGCCAGTCAGGGGCAGTCTTCGAATTTATTTGGTGTAGGCGGCGGTGCTGGCTGGATGGGGCAAGTATCTGGCGTGCAGCAGCAAGTGAGTAGCGAGCTAGCAAAGTGGGAGAGCACGGCCGATGATGATATACTCCGTGGTCTAATCGGCCTGCTTGTCACAGTGTCAGCTCTTTCGGAAAATGAAGCAGATGAGTTGCTACGTTCTCTGTCAACTAGTTCTTAATTCTCATTTTTCTCCAGATCAGCCCATCGAAAAGCAGATGGCTAAAATATCCTGCGACCGCTGCAAGATAAAAGAGTAGACCGATTGCAAGATTTGAGTCGTCGTAGAGATAGGGCACGATAAGGATAGGAAGTGGGACGATACCCATTGCAAGCTTGCTGTGCGTCCAGCCACGGTGGTGGCTGATGATAGGAAGCATTGCGATGAACCCGAGGTATGCTGCTGCCTGTATGTTGCCGCCTATAAGTAAGAGAACATCGATCACAAATGCAATGCCGAAGAAGATGTCTTGCGCCTTGCTGTTCGTGTCGACATCTGGAAATAGTGCAAATAGCATCGCAATAACAAAAAGTGCCGCAAGAGGCTGCCAGTCGTTAAGTAGATGTGTCGCTTCAGCAAGCTGTTCGATAGGGAGATGACTAGCCCCAAGTGCAACAACTGTACCTGCAAGTACGCCTCCCGCTAGATGACCTTTCCAGTTTGCCATGATAACAGTGTAGCATTTGCAGAATAGATATGTATAGCGTAGTTAATATAACAACTATCGATGCTATAAAAACAACAATTTGCAACAAAAGATGTGAATGTGTGAAAAATATCACAGCGAAAATAGTAAAATCACGCTACAATGGAAAGATACTAACGTTAACTCATGAAAGGATACGCTGATGGATGATATGCAGACAATCATTACTTTGTTAACTATTGCAGTTGTCTTGCTTTCAGTTGTTATTATTGCACTACTTGCAGCGGTTACTGTTGTACTTGTGCGGATCAACCATATTGCAAAGAATATCAACGACGTCACAAACCACGTTGCAGCAGCAACTGAGTGGCTTTCGCCTGTAAAGGTGTTCGCTACTGCTGCTAAAGCTTTTCGTAAATAATTAAAAAGGAGATAGATAATATGTCTAAAACAGCAAAAGTACTTCTTGCAGCTATCGGTGGATTTGTAGCAGGAATCCTACTCGCACCAAAGAGTGGAGAAGAAACACGTAAAGATATCAAAAAGAAGACTACAGAGGCTAAGAAAGCAGCTACTCAAAAAGCTGATGAAGTTCGTGCAGCAGCAAAAGAAGGTGCTAAAACACTTCAAAAAGGCGCTGACGTTGCAGGTAAAGAAGCAGCTGAATTTGGCCTAAGTGCAAAAGCTACTGCTGAGAAGATCGCTGCAGAGGCGGCAGAGCTTGGTGGCGAAGCAAAAGTTCGTGCAAGTCGTGTTGCAGCAGATGCAAAACGAACAGCACAGACACTTCAAAAAGATGCTGAGAAGCACCTCCGCTAGTTTCTAAACGAATCTATTGAAATACCCCGCTTAAATAGAAGTGGGGTATTTTCTTGACAGTATGGAGGCTAAGAGTATACTTAGTCTCATTCCAGTTGCAATCCAGCGACTGGACGAATTGAGAAGGTGATTAACATGAACACTGAAGTTTCCTCCTCACTCGGACGTACAGTCATTTTTCATGATGATGATCTCGACGAGCATCTGATTGACGTTGATGACACGTATGGGCCTAGCCTCGAATTTACTAGCAGTGAAGATGGGCGGGTGTATCGACTGTCGCAACTGATAGTGGCCGATAAAGACACCGAACCACAAGTCCTAGTGCGATATGTGGGTGAGCGCAGGTATTGCTTCACGATCTATCGTGCCGTCATATTGTTTGACGATGGATTTGTTGTACCGCCGGAGTTCAACATCGCCGTGGGCTATTCGGCAGATGCGATGAAACTCGTGCTTCTCACTCGTGTTGTGAGGCACTTGGATGACATTCATCCTTTTGTCGTCTACCGCACGCTAAGAGGAAGTAAAGAGCCGATTTCATTAAAGGAGGCCCGTGTTGTGTATTTCTCAGAATAAGCGCGAGACACCTTTGTTTACATAGTCGTAAACAAAGGTGTCTCCTTATCATCTTCTCGATTCATTATTTTTTAGTATTAGTTATATGTTTTGATCGGTACGATCTACGGAGATATTTTTTCCATCAATTCGCTGGTAATGAGCATCACTTTTTTCTGCAAAAGGAGACAATATCTGGTCGACTAGCGCCTTACCTTTATCGGAGAGAATAGCGTCATGAGTAGGGAAGATAAAACGCGGTTGAATTGTTTCAATATAGTCAATTACTTCGCTGATCTTGAGCCAAGGTGCTGCAACGGGAAGGGCGAGTGTATCAACTTCGACTCCTGGTGTCGTGAAGTTGTCTCCCGGATAAAATACAGTATCGTTTATAAGTACCCCGACGTTTGCGATAATTGGTATGGATTCATGAATCGTTGCATGTGTGTCGCCGAAAAATCGAAGTTGAAATGACTCGAGATGGACGGTATCTCCGCCATGCACAGTTTGAGTTGGCAGTGCGCCTTCAATTTGTTTCGTGACAGAAGGTGGTCCAATGATAACTGCATCGGGATTATGAGCGATGATTGCACCGAGAGCAGACGAATCAAAGTGATCTGCATGTTCATGAGTCACAACTACTCCAGAGACATTCTCTGGAGTGTTGAGGTTTGATGTATAGGCGCCTGGATCTACGATGAGTATCTTACCGTCATGTTCGATAGTAAAACAAGCATGTTCATATTTTGTAAGTTTCATAGATCTAGTATACCTCTTTTGCTTAAGTGTGGTGAGGGGTAGTGCTGCCGCGGATTGCTCTGACGACCGCTAGTAGTACTACAGCACCAAGCACGGCGACGACAAGACTAGTCAGGTTGAATCCCTCGGCGTCGATACCGGTAAACGACCGTACGATTACTCCGCCAATAAATGCCCCCAAAATTCCGGTGACGATATTTCCTATCATCCCTTGCTGTGCATCAACACGCATAATGAGTGATGCGATCCAGCCCGCAAGTGCTCCAAATAGTATCCAGAGTACAACATCGATAATCATAGCTACCTCCTTATTAGTTGTATGTCTATGATAGGCGTATTTTTGCGGTTATGCTGTAACTTTTGTTACGTATAGGGTGTGAAAATTTAGACAGGAAGAAACAGATCTGTGAATTTTTTTCGTACTTTTATAAGCTTTGGATTGATGACGATTGAACAGTAGCCGTTCGCGGGGTTTTTGTTGAAATAGTCTTGATGTTCGGGCTCTGCTGGATAAAACATATCGAGCTGTGCGAGTTCTGTGACGATAGGGTCATCCCATATGGCTTGCGCACGTTTCACAGCTTCCGTAAAGGCTATATGTTGCTGCTCGTCGACGTAGAGCAGGATTGATCGATATTGCGACCCTTCGTCAGCTCCTTGTCGATTACGTGTTGTTGGGTCGTGTAGGGTAAAGAAAACATCAAGAACGGCTTGTGATGACACAGTTGATTCATCAAAGGTCACTTGGACGACCTCAGCATGGCCTGTTTTTCCTGACGCTACTTGATAGTAGGTAGGATCACTACTTTCGCCGCCAGCGTACCCGCTCATTACCTCAACGACACCGTTAATACGTCGAAATACTGCATCTAAGCACCAAAAACATCCGCCTCCGAGTGTATATGTTGTCATGTATCTATTATACTGGACGATATGACTTCAGAGGAATTTCAGTCACATATATGGGATAAGGCAAAAGTCCACTATCGTTCAATGCCATGGCGCGAAGATGTTCGTCCATACTACGTCTTGGTGAGCGAGCTCATGCTACAGCAAACGCAAGTAGATCGCGTGGTGCCTAAATTTCTCGCTTTTATCCGGGCATTTCCTGATGAACACATACTCGCGTCAGCTAGCTTGGCGGAGGTGCTGACGCACTGGAGTGGGCTTGGCTACAATCGCCGCGCAAAGTTCCTTCATGACGCTGCGAAGAAGATTGTATCAGAATATGGCGGTGTATTTCCAGATGATGAGCAGGCTCTCCTGTCCCTTCCAGGTGTCGGTAAAAACACAAAGGGTGCTATTTTGGCGTACGCCTTCAATCAGCCCGCTATTTTTGTAGAAACGAATGTTCGAACAGTTTATTTTCATCATTTTTTTACTGATGGTGAGCAAGTTAATGATAAGCAGATAGAGGAGTTACTTGAAAAGACAATTGATGACGAGCATCCACGAGAGTTTTACTGGGCTCTTATGGACTATGGCACTTATCTAAAAAAACAAGGTGCAGGCAAGATTCAGCAGAGCCGGCATTACAAGAAACAACCGGCACTAAAAGGGAGTGTGCGCGAGATTCGAGGCCAAATACTAAAACATCTCACAGGGGGTGATATTCGTGAAGCTGATATGAAGCAGCGAGTCGTATATGACGAACGATTTGACCTAGCCTTAAAGGGCCTCCTAAAAGATGGGTTAGTGATGCGACAGGATGACATGTTGCATTTGACCAAATAGGCTATTTCGGGTGATAATAGAAAGAATGAAAAAAATGACTTTTATTGCTGCCTTGTTGGTTGTTGCATCACTTGCAGGTGGTGTCTCGGTGGCGCATGCAGAGCAGTCGAGCTCATCTCTGCTTTCAGATAGCCATCTTGATCGTATTAGGGCTAATTGTGGCAATGCGCAGCAGACACTCAATCAGCTTCATGTTAACGATGCACGACTTTATGTGAATCGTAACCAGGCGTATTTTTCGATATCCGACAAACTCATGGCACGACTCAATAGTCGCTTAGCATTAAACCGCCTTGATGGCAGTTCACTCGTGACGTCTGCAGCGAGCTTTGATAAATCACTCAATGATTTTCGGACTGCATATCGACAATACGAGACTCATCTTGCCTCGATACTCAGGATTGATTGTCAAAAACAGCCAGGCTCTTTCTATGACGCTGTAGTGAAAGCGCAGGGGTTACGAGCTGATGTTGCATTGAAGGTTCAGGATTTACATCGTTATATCAATGAGTACGATCAATCGTTTGGGGCGTTTAAGGCAGGTTTCTTGGCGCCACAAAA
Organism: Candidatus Saccharibacteria bacterium GW2011_GWC2_44_17; assembly: GCA_001029695.1. Taxonomy (GTDB): domain Bacteria; phylum Patescibacteriota; class Saccharimonadia; order Saccharimonadales; family Saccharimonadaceae; genus 2011-GWC2-44-17. The sequence goes on along the minus strand of CP011211.1, from coordinate 546,887 downwards.
AGAAAAGGACACTCCTTCATGAGCGAAGAAGAGCATAAAGCTACTATTTTTCACGAGCCTGCAGGTCGTCTTGCGAAGCATAAATTTATCGCTATGATAGGTGGAAGTATAGTGATCGCACTCTTGTTTGTTTCAATGAGCTTAGCGCTCTACGGCAGTAGTGGTGCGGCGCAACTAGACCTTAGTCGGCCAGGATATAAAAGCGCCGAAGTGAAAAAGGAAGATGCTACACCTGTATTTGAAGGATTTTCTGCAAGCGGCTCGGTAGACAAGAAGACACTTGAAGAATTTGAAAAGATGTATAGAGAGCGTACTAAAAACGCGACATCAGTTGATGCTTTTAGTGGTGAAGTTCTTGATGCGCAGGCACTTGGGATTGCGCCCGACGCGGCGCAGTAGTCGAAGGCGTAGGTCTATTTCTTTTTTGTCGGTGGTGCAAAATTAGGGAGCACTGCAAGTTCAATCTTAGCTTTTTCAAGTGATTCGAGAAGACGACGACGCATTTCAGCAATCACAGACCACTGATCGGATGGCTGGGTTTTTCCAGCAATAATGATCTCAAGTGAATTCCCTGTAATCTCTCCCAATGAGACGAATGCAGGTGGTTCGATGATCTTCTTTTTCCACTTGTCTTCTTTTGCGAGCTTCTCACCAAGATCATTGATGATCGAAACAACTTCATCTAGGTCGGTGTCAGGATGAACGGCAACGATGAATCGAGCCATGCTATAGCCCATAGTCTTATTGATGACGTGCGTCACCATGCCATTCGGGAAATAATGGACGTTGCCATCAACATCACGAAGCACAGTACTCCGCGTACCGATTCGCTCTACAGTGCCGCTCGCTCCTTCGATATCGACGATATCGCCGACACGATATTGATTTTCGCTGATGATGAAAATTCCCGATAGGAAGTCTTTTATGATTGACTGAGCGCCAAAGCCAAGAGCAACTCCTATGATACCTGCACTAGCAAAGAGCGGCGAGAGGTCGATGAGCGGGAAAAGTTCCTTGAAGATAGTGAGGCTAGCGATGATCATGACAAGGATGCGCCATATATTTGTAAAGAGGGCAGACAGTGTGTTTTGTCGTTTTTCTATATCTTTTCTATGCCACTCGCGATGACGAGTGCTCTTTACGAGACGACGAACGGTCGACGCGACAATTCGTGTTCCTCCGTAATAAGCGATAAGTGCGACAAAAAGAATAATAAGGATACTAATGCCATGACCTGGATCATTCTCTGTACCATACATCCACGTATGAAAACCTGGTGAGAGTGATCGAGCGGCATCATATAGCCAATTAAAAGTAGCTTCCATATGTGGTAGTATATCATAAGACTTATGATTATTTTCCCTGATACCGACCACCCAAAGCTACATGATATTCTCCGCGATGGTGCTATCGGGGTAATAAAAACAGACACATTGTATGGTCTTGTTGGGAGGGCTGAGGATGAAAAAGCGGTTGAAAAAATCTACTCCGTTAAGCATCGAGATACGACGAAGCCATTGATTGTACTGGTGGCGGATGAGGCGCAATTATTCGATCCGCTACCAGCAGTGCTGAGCAGTACAATTGATAATTACTGGCCAGGTCCGAACTCAATTATTTTTGAATCTCCCAGTGCTCCTAAATGGCTACGGCGCAGTGGCTCGACAGTTGCATATCGTATGCCGGCAAACGAAAACCTAAAACGTCTCCTGCTTGAGGTTGGACCACTGGTTGCCCCGAGTGCGAATCGTGAAGGTGAGCCGCCACTTGAGATCGGTCTACAGGCAGAAGCGTATTTTGGTGATGAGATTGATTTTATTGTTGATGGTGGGCTCGTGCTGGACGGCCAGCCGTCTCATCTATATCATGTGACTTCCGGTGGCGATATGGAGAAGGTTCGTTAGTGCTTGATCCACAGGATTTCGTTATCACGCGTAAGCGCAAAAAATATAAGTTTGCGCTTTTTGCAAACTCGCCACTTTGCTATGAGTTTGACCAATGGGAGAAGCGGTCGGTAGATTGTATCGAGATAGGTGCTGGGACGGGACACTTTAGTGTAGAGCTGGCTGCTTCGCAACCAGATAAGACGTTTGTTGCGATCGACGTCAAGGCCGACCGATTGCAAACTGGAGCAAAAGAGGCAGAGGCGCGCGGACTAAAGAATATCTTTTTCCTTCGTGCTCGCGCTGATCAAATAGCTGAGCTTTTTGCAGAGCAAGCACTCGAGTCGATATGGGTGACATTCCCCGATCCATTCCCGAAAGATCGATCCTCTAAACGGCGTTTAATGCATCCATTCTATCTAGAGATATATCAAACTCTCCTTCAGCAAAATGGCGCGCTCTACCTCAAGCACGATTCTCGCGACTTTTTCTTGTGGAGTTTGGAGCAGTTGGTTGCCAATAAGTGGCGCATTGATGAGCTTTCTTTTGATCTACATGAATCGTCCCTCTCTGATATATACAAGATAAAGACGGTCTACGAGGAGCGCTGGCTAGGCGAAGGACTGGTCACGAACTTTACTCGAGCTTTCCCTCGCTAGGCAAGCTGTTCACGGACCCAAGTGTCGATCGAACCCGCTCCCATGCAGAGTACAAGCTTTCCTGCGTCGCGTGCTGCCTGAATGTCGTCCCATAGTTGGTGATTGAGGTCGGCGATACTAATCGCTTGAGGGTTTGTGAGGTGCTTTGTGAGGTCGGAGGGAGTGAGTATGGTGAGATTCGGGTCTTCTCTCGATAGGTAGGTTGGTAGCCAGTAGACTTTTTCAGCAAGCTCGAATTGATCGGTATACTGATCTTGAATCTCATGCTGGCGAACATTTTGATGTGGCTGGTAGACGAGTACGATTTCATCTGATATTTCTCGTGCCATCTGGAGTGTTGCGGCGATTTCAACTGGATGATGGCCGTAGTCGCTATAGAGGTTGTCGGCAAGTCTTTCAAATCGACGGATCGTACCAGGGAAGGAATTGATTGCCGTACGACTATCTCCGGTTATCCCCAGTTTTTCCACAGCCTTGAGGACGAGTGTGGCGTTGCGACGATTATGAAGGCCGGGTAGCTCGATTGAAGCAACTTCGTCGTCACTTAGTATCCAGTCTACTGGGCGAACGCTACCAATCTTTTGACTATCGGTTTGCCATAAAATGACACTATCAGATTGATTAAGAAACTGCCCGAAAGCTTGCATGTAGTCGGACTCGGTTGGGTATGTATCTGGGTGGTCATAGTCGATCGAGGTAATGAGTGAGAGGTGTGGCGAGAAATGGAGGAAGTTACGATCGAATTCGTCGCATTCGTAGACAAAGTACTCACTATCAGGAACATAGCGGCCGCTAGGTCCGAAGCTTAGCTGGCTACCGACAGAATAGCTCACGGGGATGCCGAGCTGCGTAAGTGTCCATACGGCCATTCCGGTTGTCGTGGTCTTTCCATGAGTACCTGCTATGGCGATGAGTTTCAAGTTTTTTTCCTGCAATATATGTGCAAGCAGTTCGTCACGCTTTGCTGTTTTGATGTCAAGTTTTCGGGCTGCAACGAGTTCCGGATGGCTGTCGGGGAGGGCTGCAGTATATATAAACCAATCGAGTGGTGTTTTCTGGTGTTGTTGCTCTAGAAACGACCCATCCTGTGTGAGAGATATATCGACGCCTTGTGTTCGTAGTTCGTGAGTCGTGAGGCTTTCAGACAAGTCTGATCCAATTACCGAATAGCCAGCATCGTGAGCGATCTGAGCGAGCGGTCCAATGCCTACGCCGCCAATCCCCGAGAAGTAAATATTCATAGTACTTAGTATACTAAATACGACAGTATTATGGAGAAAAACGTCCTTCTTGCTATATCTGTTGACACTGTGTCATACTAGGTAAAACGTAAGCAATATAAAAAATGTTCCAGACAATTTTAGCAAAACTATTTAAGCGACGTCACTTTTGGCGATATGCTACCTTCTCTGAGGTGGCTGAACTTTACGCTTCACGAACAATGCGTCTTTTGGCGCTGCGCATGATCTCACTCTTTATCGCGTTGTTTATGTATCAAAACGGCTATTCACTTTTGTTTATAGCTTGCTACTTTGCCTGTTATTTTAGTGTAAAAGCACTCATCGCATACCCGGCTGCGCGTTTTGCAGCACGGTTCGGTCCAAAGCACGGTATTTTACTAAGTAATATTTTATATATCCCGGCACTGGCTGCATTTACATTTGTGCCTGAATACGGTGTGCCTGCGCTTATTATCTTTGGACTAGTACAGGCATGGTCAGTGACGATGTATGACCTATGCTATTTGGTCGATTTCTCAAAAGTAAAAAATAGCGAACATGCCGGTAAAGAGCTGGGCTATATGCAGGTTCTCGAGAAGTCCACGACAGCACTTAGTCCACTTCTTGGCGGTTTTGTCGCGTTTTGTTTTGGGGTGGAGGCAACGATGTGGGTAGCAGCGATCATATTTGCACTAGCTAGCTGGCCACTGATGCAAAGCTCTGAGCAGGTGAAGACCGGCCAAAAGCTTGATTTCTCTGGGTTTCCATGGCGGACGACATGGAGAAGTCTTCGTGCACAGTCGGCGATTGGGTTTGATGTGTTTACTTCTACGACAGTATGGATTCTATTTATATCACTCACGGTATTTGTGGGGTCGGGTGACGACTTGTATCTTAAGATCGGCGCATTAACTTCTGTGACATTTGTAACATCATTTATCGCAGCCTACATGTTTGGGCGCTTGATTGATCGACGTCGCGGACGTGACTTGTTGCGATTTAGTGTTTTTGCAAACTCGCTCCTCCATCTTGCTCGGCCATTTATGAGTACGCCGGCAGGAATTGCGATGCTAAATGTTGGAAACGAGACGGCAACCACAGGCTACTCTATGGCATTTACTCGAGGTATGTTCGATACTGCAGATATGACAGGTAAGCGGATTGCCTACATGTTCTTAATAGAGCTTGCACTGAACGTCGGCAGTGTACTTGCTTGCTTGGTATTTGCGCTGTGTTTGTGGATTTTTTCAGCCAATACTGTTCTTGGTATGCAAGTTTTCTTCGGCGTCGCAGCTATATATACGCTTGGCATTGCCTTTCCTCGGTTCCAGCTCTATCGTAAGTAGTTGAACATGCTCATGGTATACTAAAAGAGTAAATGAGTGGGATACTTTCACGTGGCAGATAAGCGACAAGTAAAGAGAAATATACGACAACTGCAACGAGTCAAAACGTGGCAGCTTTTTGTGCTTCTATTACTTGTGGGTTTTATCGCGGCAACATTTTTACGTCTCAATAATATCGGTATGGACGAGCGTCGCAAGGCGGTGCTTAGTGCAGATCAGGAAGACAATCTCGAAGTTACGCAGGCAAGATTGTACGATCTACAACGGTATGTTGCAACTCATATGAACGCAGACATGGGAACGATCTACCTTGAGGGTCAGTACAAGCGAGACAGTCAAAAAATCATCGATGCTCAGTCTGATGATACAAGTCCAGATAGCAGTGTCTTTAAGAAAGTGCAGGACATCTGTCGGCCTCGGTATCAGAATCTCGGTAGCTATTCTCAGGCGTATCAACAGTGTGTTATCTCTGAGCTAGACCGTTTTGGGCCTGCTGAAGGGCCGGTGACGAAGATAGCCCTACCAAAGGCAGATGCATATCGTCATAGCTTTGCGTCGCCGCTCTGGTCGCCTGATTTTGCAGGCTTTTCAGTGTTGATCTGTCTGCTGATTTTATTCGTTATTGTTGCTCGAATGGTTGGGTTGGTTGTACTAAGGTTGATCCTCAAGATGAACAACAGAGAGCTCTAGGTGTTGACACCGAGCGTTCGGCGCTGTAATCTTACCCTTGTATAGCACTAACAGGAGGTATAAGACCATATGGCTTACAGTCACACAAACTCAAAGGGAATTACATACTACTTGCATAAGACCGATGTAACACTCCGTGGTGGCAAACCACAGACTATCTACTTCTTCGCAAAGGTAGAGAAGAATGAAAAGGGTGAACCAACAGATCTTCCAGAAGACCGTGTTGTTAAGGAAAATCCACGCAACGGATTCCTTACAATCTCAAAGAAAAAATAATCACTTCGATTATAGTCACAGTAGCCGCCTCATCTCTGGGGCGGTTTTTGTATGTCAGGTAAACTGTGGATAAAAAGTGCTTGCAGCGTAAGCGTATTTGATGGTACACTCGTATCAAACAAACAGGTGCCAAAACGGCCCCCAAGGGATGCGCAAATCGCCCTAGGGGCTTTTTTGATAGACATAACGATATTGATTAATAGTATATATTATGGTATAATGATAAAATGACAGAACGTGAAGTTCCGCAAAACACCTATGTAGATTCTGGCTATATCGACACGCACGATACCGATATGCTAGATCAGCTGCGCTCAAGCCGAAATGCGAGTGGACAAAGGCAGATCGGCCATCGTGCAATACGATATACTCGCAGACCGTTTGAAAGTGGCGACCCCAAGACTGGACAAGAATCACACCTAAGCGGCATTGATGATTATCTGTCACCAGTCACTAAAGATGAAATAAGACAGTTACATCAAAACATGGATGCGCGATCTCTTGAGGGTCTCAACACACTTCGCAATGACCTCACTGCTTTGCTAAATGATCCAAACCACGAGTCGCTAGCTGCAGCACGACTTCGAGCTCAGATTGAAAAGCGCGAAAAAGACCTAAAGGCACGCAATGCGCTTCCTGAGGGCTATGTACCCCTAATAGACATGTAGATAAATTAAAAGAACCCCACATAACGCAGCTGTGGGGTTCTTCGAGCCGTGATGGCGAGAACTGCTAGCTGGTTGAGTGGGGTGAGACGGTGGCGACAATATGTTGCCACGCGGTGAGTATAAGCTTTTCTCTTTCGAATTTAGAAGGAAAAAGCAATGTCCCGCGGGGAAGCTTGTCGAAGTGCTCGTTGACGGTGCCGAAGATATCATTCTGACTCAGCTCCACAAGCTTATTCTTGTGTTCGGAGGCATGGATAACCGCTCCGATAGTGGCCTCGAGCACTTTTTTACTGGCGATCTCTTTACTCGTAAGCTGGATGTGTCCATCGTGAAACTGCTTCAGTTCACTGGTAAGTGTTGAATGATCATCCAGGAGCATTTTGAATCCACGATGATGTCGATTCAGAGAGACGCTGTTTGCGGGTGTGCAAGTTGCTGAACGTGACACGAGATCTCCTAATGGTGTGGGTGATGTGTAGGATTTCAGAACTCTGAGTAATACAATAGCATATTATGTAATATAAGGCAAGTTCTAGTGAAGGTAGAAATATAAAAAAGACGAGCATCAAACTCGTCATTTTAATCTGGTGGGGGCGGTTGGAATCGAACCAACTACCAAGTGGTTATGAGCCGCCTGCTCTAACCGATGAGCTACGCCCCCAGCTCTGACTATTTTATCATGACTTGCGGTATAATAAAGGGAACACGATGCAAAACATACGCATAAAACGATTTTTATACCTTGTACGTCACCGCTACATGACGATTAATAACGTTGTCGTGGTGATTGCTGCTCTGCTAGCAATCAGCTGGGCATGGGCCTCAGTGGGCGTTGTGCAACGTAACTATAGCCTGCAGCGTGAAGTAGATGACAAAAAGCGCCAACAGCAACTTGTTGAGCTTGAGGCAGAGAATCTAGCGTACGAGCAGAAGTACTATAAGAGCGAAGAGTATAAGGCTCTCGAGGTGCGTACTCGACTTGGACTTGTAGATAAGGGCGAGAAGGTAGTGATCTTACCTCCGAACTCACCGGCAGCAGAGTTGTACGACAAGCAGCAGGATGAGAAGCTTACTGGAAAGCAGGTGGCGACCGAAGAGCAAGGTGAGCTTCAAGAATGGCTTAATTTTCTATTTGGCGGCAGTGGGGGTGGATCAAAAAACACTTCTAGCTAATACTCTAGTCTTGTCACTTGCGTTTATATCTGTTACTATTGTATCTGTATCGCGGGGTGGAGCAGTCTGGTCAGCTCGTGTGGCTCATAACCACAAGGTCGTAGGTTCGAATCCTACCCCCGCAACCATATGAATTTTCACCTCTGTTATTTCAGAGGTTTTTTTCGTCCCAACTGGCTACTTTGCTAACTGTATGTGTATTGACAATATATATTAATTATGCTAATATATAGACTGATATTCTAACTTATAAGTTAGAATTCCGAGATATTCTCCACTCGACAAGAGGAGAAGAGGAGTTAACATGTCTGCTCAGATGACCCAGGTCACGTTCGACGAGACCCTGGCCCAGTCGTACCTGCCGCTCCGCGTGGTGAAGCAGGCCGTGCTGGTCCCGGTGCCCGATGGAGTCGAGACCATCATCAAAGCCGAGTGGGGTGAGCTGCAGAAGTTCGTCGGCCCCTGGTACGCCATCTATGTCGACGGCAACGTCGCCTACGGATCGGCCAAGCAAGAGTTCGACGAAAGCCACGGAACCACCGACGAGATGGAGAACGGGTACTTCAAGAACACGCCCATCGACGCGTACCAGTACCGCGGACCCGATGCCCGCGTCACGACCGTACTCAGCGATGGAACCATCGAGACTGAGAACACGATCTCCGACGGTGACTGGTTAGCAAAGTGGCCGCACGGCGAGGTCGGCGTCCTCAAGGAGGACAACCTCCGCAAGCGGTACCAGGTCGGCTGATCCTTATGAAGCGTATGCTCAAGAGGATCAAGCACGAGATCTTTGGCCACCCGCGTGAAGACATGATCTTCGGGGACATGGTCGAGGGTCACACTTGCACAACGTGTGGGTGGAACATCAAGCGAGCCGATATTACCATCGGCTGAGCACCTCCAACAACACCCTCAGGAGAGGAGAGCACCCGGAAATGGGAGCCCCTCGAACGAGGGTGCTTTCATTCCTTAATACTTTATTGATTATGATAATATTTAACAATGATTACAGAGCCAAAACAAACACAGTCAGTTCAATGCGAAAAACTAGATCTATCAACAGAGGAATATGCTAACAAGCCTACTGAAGCTATAAATGAAGATGGCGTATACTGCGTAAAAGGTGTGGTGCGCACTTCAGAGCGACGCTGGCGTATCTATTGAGATTATGTCTCCATGAGGTGAGCCGCAATATGGTGATGAGAGTTGTCTCATTGTCACTGTTTTTTGATCCCGATAACCCAAATGAGATTGGTTCTGATCGTCATAATTAATTCTTGGTTTTTTATCAGTACCCTAATTCCACTCTGCTATCTACTTAACTATTGATACGACCCCTATATAATTCTTTCCAGCGCAATGTCTTCCCACAGATAAGGCTCTAATCTAGGTATACTTGGTTATAAAATATTTTATAGATATCGGCTTACACAAACCTCGTTATGATACTCTAATATAGATGTTTATTCGCAGTTTATATGAAAAGATTGTTTGTTCGCCGATTCTCTACACGGCATTACTGACAATAGTGCTTGTACTTCTTTATAATCTTACTTTTAGGTTTTTTGTGGAAAGTCCTCAGCATGATCCTTTGGTGACCAGCTTGGCGGCAGCTGTATTTATGGCGCTTATTTTTTACCCAAGCTGTAGGCGAGAGGCTGAGATACACAGCGAAACGCGCGAAGGCCGTAAAGGGAATTTTGATGCGCTTATTCGGCGTACGCAAGTACCAAAAACGGTGAGAGAGAAAAAGGAGTTTGTTCGTTATCTTGAATTTATCATCAAACAGCATGAAAGACTCGCACGCGCCAGGGGTGGTGAGTGGTGGATGGTTATTGCTCGGTATGTTTTTACGGCAGTACTTCTTGGGGTGTCTATAGTTTTATCGCCGACGATTATCATGACGATCCTCATGATAAGTGTTATATGTTTGATGGTAGCTTCGGAGATCTATAGCTGGCGACGGCTCATGAAGTTAAAAAAGCTTTTATCTCTCGCTGAGCGTATCTAAGAGAGTTGACCTTGTATAAAAAACACCCCGACTTGCGGGGTGTGTGGAGTGAACAATGGGCTGGGACCAAATAGCAACTTAGTCCCAGCCCATGATTAGGTGGGGCTACAGCGGCACGCTCATCCTTTCTTCTGCCTGATGATTGACTGCTCGAACTGCCCTGTAGAGCGATGCTATGATCCTATCAACGAAACCAGCGCCTCCGGAAAGGTCTGTAAAGTCGTCAGCCTGAGCGGGGAGTCTGTAGCGTATCTGAATCTCATAGGTACCACCGTCCCGTAGCTCCTTCCAGATCGAAACGGGAATACCCTTAGTTTGTTTTTCGAGCTCGCTGCACAGAATCGCGGCAGCAGACCTATCGTATGCAAATATTTCTGCAACAAACGAATGACTAGCGCCAAGTTGCCGTACGGGGTTGAGGTGGTGTGTGGGCGACACCTTTTTTGGGTCAATCATTGGTGTGGCCTCAGGTAGGACGTGGATGGTGGTATGGGTGCAGCTAATTGCTTGCGCGATGTCCATCGATACTCCTCAAATTATTCTCGCGTACTTATGTGTTTCCGCGAGAGAGGTGCTTCATGAATCAATTGAATCACTGTTCATGATGTAGAGTTACATTAACATAAATAAAGTACTAAGTCAAAAATACTATATAAAAAGAGAGTAGGGGAGTGGGAGGGTTAGCTTAATTTCGCAGCAGCGACACGAATTGCTTCACTCCAGCTCAAGAAAGCGTGGGGGGTGATGGCGATGTCGTTGGCGGTCATGCCGTGTTTGAGTGCGAGGGCGAGTTCGTGGATCAACTCCCCTGCATGAGGTGCTACGATAGTGGCTCCGAGTAGAACACCTTTTTTATCGGTGATGAGCTTTACGAAACCATCACGGAAGTCAGAGGCGTTGCTCCTGGTGATAATATTGAGCGGAGCGATCGCAGTTTTGATAGCAAGATCACGCTTGAGGCAGTCATCTTCACTAAACCCAACCGATGCTACTCCTGGATAAGTAAAGATAAGTCGTGGTGTTGCGGTGTAGTCAGGTGTTGCCTTGTTTTTGCTTAAGATATTGTTTGCAGCGATGCGGCTTTCGAGTAATGCTGTATGAGTGTAGCTTTGGTGGCCAAGGACATCACCAGCAGCAAAAATATGTTTCGCTGTCGTCTGTAGGTATTCATTTACTTCGATACCTTTTGGTGTGTACTCTACGCCTGCGTTTTCAAGGCCTAGGTCGACTGAAGGTTGGCGGCCGGTCGCGACGAGCACTTCATCGACACGTAGTGACTTCTCGACACCACCGCGAGTGTAGGTGACGCGCTTTGCGATGTTTTCCTTCTCTACAGAGAGGGTTCGTGTTTGAGTGAGGACGGTGACGCCTTTTTGCTCGTGAAGAATCTTAGCCAGCATTTCTCCAGCTTCGGCATCTTCACCCGGGAGGAGACGACTAGCGATGTCGGCGATGTATACTTTTGTTCCGAGAATCGCCATGAGTTGAGCAAGCTCGACGCCGGTTTGCCCGCCACCGATGACATACAGCGTCTTCGGTGGGCGCATGACAGTATGAATGTTGCGAGGAGTGAGGTACTTTACAGTATCAAGACCGAGGATAGCTGGCGGTACCAGGTGTGAGCCCGTGGCGATGATAAAATACTCAGCAGAAAGATGTCGTCGTCCGATACTGATCTCATGAGGGCTTAAAAAGTGCGCAACGCTTTGGTAGGTGTCGATACCTTCGTTTTCGTAGTAGCGACGGTTTCCGCCAGCGCCAGTACGCTTTACGACGAGCTCTTTCCACGCAGTGAGACTCGGAAAATTATAGCTGAGCATCGAAGAGCGAATGCCAAAGCGAGCTCCATGTTTGGCTTCTTCGTAGAGCTGAGCGGCGTGGAGAAGCGCCTTAGTCGGGACGTCTCCCCAGTTTGGTGACTCGCCTCCAAAGACTGATGCCTCAACAATAGCGACTCGTTTACCCTCGCGAGCAGCTATAGTCGCAGCAGCGCTGCCGCCAGCACCGCTCCCAATCACGATGAGGTCGTAGTCGTAAGTAGATTTTTTTGCCATATTTTTTTGCTCCTCGAGAGTTTTTTGTAAATGATGTATTCGAGTAAAGATGAAAGGTGTGTTTGTGTTTGGTCGATTTCTCTTCTATTTATAGCATAAGCGGGGTGGTTTGGTCAAAGCGGTAGAGGTGCTCACTATGAATTACCTTCATAGAAGTGTTCTCGATTTCGTTGGATCAGCAATATGAGGTCACGTTCCTGGGTAAGTCTCGTATGCCGCTGCACATCGAGTAGCAGACGGTTTCGATGAGTAGGTGTAGCGCTACATACTTCTAGAAGTATGTCGGAAATCTCTGACTGGACGACGCTGAGGGATTTTAAGTTGTGTATATGATGAGACGAAGCGATTCTCTCTACTTCTTGCATGCGAAACGGTGCCGTGACGCGCTCAAAAAGCTGTAAGCGATCCGTGGAGCTTTTTTGTTTTTCGTCTGGTAGGCTATCGAGCTGTTTGTTGTACTTGGACGCAAGATCAAGAAGGTGTACTATGCTGATCTTCTTGTCGAGAATGACGCGCAGTAATGGATCGTGAGTGGTAAGTGTTTGAAGATTGATATCAATATTCTCGAGGCGCTCATCTTCTTCCTTGGCTGTTTGCTGCCGTTCTTTATTGACGAGCATTGCTGTTTTTTGCCGTTCAATCCATGAGCCGTGCGGGTCACATAGCGTGATATTGTGTTGCTCGGCGCCATCGAGCGCTTCGAAGAATTGTTCATAGCGTTGCTTGAAATTTTCAACCTCGTTCATCGGTTGAGAAAGGAGATTGAGTGCGTATTCACGTTGATATGGCGCCTCCTCTATGTCGCTGTGATAAACATTGTCGAGGACTTCGTCAAGAAGACTTTGTTTTCGTACTTCAACAATATGATCTACCATTCGGGTAGCGTCATTTTCGTGAAATCCAACATGTGTCATCAGGCTTTTTCGGAATCGAACATCTGAGCGTTTTGCTTCAAGATCACGATACATCGGCTCAATCTGTTCTGTCCAAGCTTTTAGAACGTCATCGACTGTGGCGTATTGTGTTGTGAGGCTAGCTGCTAATTCACGGTCATCTGGAGTGAAGCGTTTTAGCGCTTCAGTTGCTTCTGCGCGAAATTCTTCACGGTGAGCAGCGATATAATCATCGGTAGTAGTAAGGTCAAGGTGTTGCTTCATCAAATAATATCTCCGTGATGTTCGTAGAAATACGCTGCCTCAGGGTGAAACTTTTTGAGATGGAGTGCGGCAATCCGACGTACGTCGCCGCTTGTAACTTCTGGTTTCGTATCGAGCCAGATGACAACGGCATTTGTGACTGAGTGTGCGATTGTTTCTGCTTCGCCTTCAGGGCTACGAACACTGAGGCACGCAGCACGAACGCTATGATGTAGCTTCTCTGGAGCGAAGTTTTCACTGGCTCGTTTTCCAGATTGTTTGATAATATCAATCGCTTTAGGTTCATTCATAACTAGTATCCTCCTGCTGAAGTGAGGGCAACGGAAAGTACTTGATCAACGTAGATATAGAAGCCAAGGACGAGTAGTCCACTGCCAGCGGCAAATTGAAGAAATCGCTTGTTGGACTCGCGCCATTTTTGTATCTGGCTGAGCTTGTGACCACTGCCGATAAGAGCGGTGACGAGTGCGAGCGGGAGTACCGAGATGGCTGTATAGAGCAGTACGCCAAGCAGCTGCAACTCAGGACTAAGGTGAATCAGTACGAGTGCGCTGACGAGGATGGGTGCGATGATAAATAGTAGTTCAGCGAGTACGCTTGTCAGTCCGAGTGAAAATGCCTCAACACTTCGAGAGGTTGCTTTTGCTCGGTTTGAAAGGTAATTTGCAAATCCACGAGGTATCCACAGGCTCGTACCCTTGCCCTGCCTGTAATAGAACATCCATACAGAGAAGCCAAGCCCGACTAATATGCCGCAGCAGGTTGCCCATAGTAGGAGTGGTGCTTTTGTGCCGAACAAAGCAGTGACAAAAAAGGCGACAAATGCGATAAGCAGTGCAGTCATAACTGTTGCACCAAGAAGGAACCCATGGGTGAGGCGAAGCAGTTTTGTGTGCGCTGTTTTTGTACCGATAGCATGGCCGCTCATCAGTGTCAGGACGCTGATACTAAGTTGAAACGTCGCGTGGATAATCGCGGCGAGAACGACGATAGCAAATGAGCTGATAACTTCCATGTTTATGTTTATAATCCTTTTGTTTAGTTATAGCACAATCATGATAGATTGGTCAAAAGCTACTACTGTTCTCTGGCGTATATTTTGGTGCGTAGTATAATGGATACCATATAGAAGGAGTGGTATGAAAGTAAATGTAAAAACAGAGCACAGTGTTCCTGTGCGTACCCCAGTTGAGGCGGCGGCAATTCATTCGCTTGCGACATTTAGTAAGAGAACTGGAGCAAAGACGGCAGCTGCCCCGAAGCGCACCGCTACTGAGGTTACACCAGTCAAGGTAGTCCGAGAGGCTGCGCCTGAGCCAGTTGCCACGTCTCCTGAGGCGACAATCGCCGAGCCAAAGGTGATAGCACCCGAGGCACACAAGCAAGCCTCTGCGGGGCATATTGTTTTGCAGTGGCTGACATACGTATTTTGGGGGTGGACGATCCTAGGATTGGTCTGGCTGATGGTTATCGTCCTTGGCAATGCCGTCACCGGAAACGATACGAGTGGCATGGTTCCATATGCAATTGCGGCAAGCTTAGTACTGCTGCCTATCTCGGTCGTATGTGATGTGTTTTATAGTCGACATGAGCTACGTAAAAAGACTGGCGCTTCGATGGTGGTGATGATTATTCATGCAGTTATATTTGCACTATTTGGTATTGGTGCATTGATTTCGGGAATACTCTTGGCGATTGAATTATTTATCGGTACAAGTAGTAGTACCGGTTCATGGACCACTGTGTGGCTGTATAGCTTCTTAGCGAGTGCTGTTGTTTATGCACTCACGTTTCTTCGTACGCTTAACCCGTTCCACTCTTTCAAGATTGGGCGATGGTATACGATTTTCATGGTGCTTGTCGTCGGGGTGTTTATCGCTTTGGGTGTAGTTGGGCCACTTGCGCAGGCGCGCTTAACGAAGGACGATCGACGTATCGAGACGAATCTATCTGTTATTAGTAGTGCCGTCGAGAGATACACCCAGGATAAAAAGGCGCTACCAACGAATCTTTCACAAATTGACGTGTCGGGTAGTCCGGATGCCGGCGCACTTATCTCGGACAACCTTGTCACGTACAAACCAGAGGGTTCGGTGAAATCAATAAACACCTTTAGGCAAGATCGCGCTACTGCTTCTGATACAGACTATCGCTATCAGCTGTGTGTGACCTATAAAAAAGCATCAGCAGATCGATACGCTTCTTCATATAATTCTGGTGAAGAGTACGATTCGTATCCATCTGTAGGTAACCATCCAGCGGGTGAGGTCTGCTATAAGCTAAAGACAACGATCGCCGCTCCTGTTGCTGGCGTACAGATACTTCGATAAAACACTATTGCTTTTTTAACAAACTTATGCTAATATAATAAGTACAAACAACTAAAACAAAAAAGGAAAAACAATATGGAAACGCCCAGCGGCGACAGTACTGTCGCTCAATTTGAAGATGCCCTCAAGGCCCTAACACTTTCTACCTGGAATCGGGTACGTAGCCAAGAGGAACTATCTTCGTTTATCGATCGTCGTCACACTGCCCTTACTGACATTGAGTTATAATATCACCATAAAACAGTGGAAAACGCGCGCCAAATTTGATACAATCAATCAAGATATGGCAGCGTAGCTCAGTTGGTTAGAGCGCAAGACTCATAAGCTTGAGGTCACAGGTTCAATTCCTGTCGCTGCTACCACGAAAAATACTCCACCAAAAAGTGGAGTATTTTTCTTGGTAGGATTTAGTTAGGTGATTACTAATCTATAACGAAACTATACTTACGGTTATAATACCAGTCAATTATTCGAGTGATAAGTAAGGTCACGAGCGGTGCGACGACCATTCCGATAAAGAGCATAAATGCGACCGATCCGATGCCAGGCATGTGTGTTCCAAGGTACAGTGCTGAACCAAATTGTGTAAGTATGAGTGGGAGTAGTCCTCCAATCGAGACTAATAGAACCGTCATACCAACAGGCTTTGGAGTTATACGGTGCTTGCGAAGGTAATAATAGACCACCCCTACCAGTCCAACAGAAGCAATCATATTAAATATAAGGGTGTATATTGTTGCGGTATTCGTATAACTAGCTTCAGGACTCTCGGCTGCTTTCTTGTATTCTTCCGAGTCCATGATTGTCGTGAAGTCGCCACCGTTAAACATACTGGCACTAAAAACGTCAAGTTTACGAGCCGTGGCGCGGTGGGCTTCGGTCGGGTAGTTTGCGAACACGACAAGAGCGCTGAGAAAAATGTTTGCTGCGAGTACTAGGCCGATAATGCTCGCGTACACTCGTGTTTTGCTGCTGTGTTTTGGTTTATGAATCATGGGTTTGTCCTTTCAATTGTGCTGATTGTAATAATTTCATAATATGTGGTTGGAGTAGAGGGGCGATGTTTAGCATGACGAACTTTCCGACAACTGTTTCACCTACTTCTGTTAACTGAAAGTATTTTCGTTTCGGTCCGCTATTGGGTGATTCTTCAAGTGTAATCTGAACCAATCCCATGTCATCAAAGCGACGTAGCGCACGGTAGAGGCTTTGTTCTTTAACTTCAAACTCTCCGTTTGTAGCTTCTGACATGAAGCTACTGATTTGAGCAGCATACTTCTTGCCGTCATACACCGCAAGTAGGACCCATAGCGTTAGCTGGCCTTTTTTGTATACATCGTTCCAATCGGCAACAAGTTCGTCAATTGCGCCATTACTCATGCAACTCCTTCCTATAGTACTATTCTTCAAGTATAGTACTATAGGAATATTATGTCAACACACTTTTAGTTAAATGTAGCAATATACTATCGAGGTAGCGTATCCCAGCCTTCTTGGCTCCTGACGTTACATTTGTAAAGAAAAAAGACAGGCTACTACTGCCTATTTCTATTTTGATGCTTTGGTGAGCGGGATGACGGCAAATAAACAAATGCCGAGTACGATTGCAGCGAGGGAAATAGAGAAATAACGATCTGCAAATACGAGTGAAGCGATGCCGCCAAAAAATAAAGATACACCGAGAAGATAAAGGATTGTTTTTATGAGTGGCTTTGGTTCGAATGATTTAGTCATGTCATTTAATAATAGTAGTTGAAGTGGAGCTATACAAGAGGTGTATCTTTATTTTTATTTGACACTGGTGGGTAAAAGTCTGACAATGGTAAAGAATAAACATAAGTGGGAAAAAGACATGGCGCGATTACCGCAACCTGGTGGCGATTCTGGTAACTGGGGTGACATTTTAAATGAGTATTTATTGGTTGAGCATGACGGGCAGGGGCATCTAAAGCCAGGGGTGGTCGGGACGTCTCAGATTGCAGCAAATGCAGTAACTGCGATACATGTTGCGGATAATATACTGCCACAGGCGAAGATTCAAAACTTGTCGATAGACCTTGCTGCAAAGTATCAAAAGCCAGCAGATGGAATTGCAAAGTCGGATTTATCGGCGAGCGTGCAGGCGAGTTTAGATAAGGCTGACACTGCCCTGCAGTCGGCTCCACCGGCGGGAGCTGGGGCGACGAGCTTGTCGGGCTTTCCACTTCGTCTTACAGGAGAGAGGATATACTCGTATCCAACCGAACTTGGCAAGGCGCACACTGCCTCAATGAATCCAAGCGGTGCAAAGAAAGTCGTACTTGCTGAGCTATGGGGAAAAGCAGGTGTTTTGAAGCATATATGGATGGCGACATCAGATGGCGATGCTGGAGCGCAAAGTATCGGAGAGAACGGTGGGATAGTCCGTATTTTCATTGATGACCAGACTACGCCGGTTGTTCAGTTATCTATAAATGATTTTTTTGCGTATGCACTTCTAGCTGGCGAGTACTCGACGAGGAGAATTGGTCGGACAAAGCGTGGCAATGGTGAATCATCTGCATACCGCTATCTCCATATGCCATTTCAAAAGTATCTGCGAGTGGAAGTCGAGAACACTTCATCGAATGACGCGATAGTATTTGGGTCGGCTGATTACAGTGTTGTTGGCGACTTCTCACTTCTTGGATCACAACAGTTGAGCTATAAGATGCATAGCATCGAGCGGCCAGCTGCAGCACCATATGACCAGCTGACGGTTGTCGACACGGCGGGAAGCGGGCAGCTGGAATCGCTCTGGCTTTCGGTGGTTGGAGCTGATGAAGATATAGGGGTGCTCGAGGGTAATATAGAGATTTATATTGATGGAGAATTGTATCCTTCGTGGCAATCATCTGGTACGGAAGATGCATTTAACGGAGGTTGGTATAACGTTCCGATTGGCGGCTATCCAGCAGGACGAGCAGGCAATAGTATCAATGGTGGGTTGACGGCAACCTACTATAGATTCTTTACAGAGGATCCATTATTTTTTAGTTCGCACATCAAGATTGTCGTCAATGCTGGACAGCGTAACCAAGGGGCATTTGCGTCAAGTACGGTAAGCTTATCTGCGTTTGCTGGGCTATGGGCGAACACTCCAGGCGCTATTAATTTTCAAACTGTCGACACGGGTGCGACGGCGATACTTGACGATCAGTTTACTGGGGCGTCGGGCAGTCTCAGTGCTGCAGACTGGAATCAGGTAGGTGATCGAACGCAAGCTGAGGCAACAGGATCAACGATTCGGTTTGCATTTGACGGGGGATCGGCAGGGCAAGATACTCGCGCGGCACGAAAGAATGTGACCCTCCCTGGGAGTTATTGGCTAGAGACACGTGTGAGAATCACCGATGCAACTCATGATGGGCAGGAAGCGTCACTTATAGTAAAAGGCAACTCCCCTGACCCGTACTTTGGATCTGCGGTACATATTCAGCTTGTTCGATTTAGCCAGAACAACTGGGTCGTTCGCGCACGCGATGATTTTGACGAAGTCTTTATCCGCACAATTGGTGGTGGACGAAATCTCACGAACGAATGGGTGAAATTAGCGGTGAAAGTAGTTGGTCAGACGATGACTGCATATTGGATGCCAGAGGGATGTGATAGCTGGCAGACACTCGGTAGTTGGACGACAGGAAAAACTGGCGAAGCATTTGGTATCGGTACTTGGACCGCTGGCGCCGAGTTTGACTATTTAGTGGTACGTTCACTAACGACCGTCGCAAGCTAATTATTATTCTTTGCCGTACTGGGTTATTTTCTGTAGAACCGCGATATATGTGGAGAGTTCTTCACGACTAATATGATCAGCTTTGTAGAGTTGGGTGCGGAGTTCCTCGCGTAGCCCAGCCTCTATTTCTTCAACGGTTGCCATGTAATCTGGGTTGAGTCGAGCGATTTTTATGCGACTATCTTTTGTATCGCTTACTTTGAATAGAATGTTTTTTGACTCGAGCAGGGTAACGATTGTTGTAATAAAAGGCATCGTAGTGTCGAGTATTTTCATGAGGTCATTGAGTCGAACCCCTTGCTCGCCGGCATCATAGACATAGCCGATGACGAACCACTGCATGGCCGTGAGATTATACTGAGAGAGGTACTGGGTTTTGATGCGACCTAAAATACGGTGTGCAGTAGACTGCATAACGCCGGACTGATAGGTAGTGATCTGAGAAATATCTTTTTTCATGATTTTGTTGACAACGTTGTTCTTTCTATATTACTATAGTAACAAGTTAAGTTAATTAAGTAAAGTAATATTGATAAGCTTAGCGTACGATCACCTTTATATCATTAATGAAATTGTAGCTGCCGTATACGTACGCTCTACGACAAGGAGAATTTATTATGGAAACTAAACATACAATGACTGGCGTCGCTATTGCCCTTGTACTCGGCCTTGCTATTGGCGGTGTGGGCGGCTACGCTGCTGGCAATATGAATATGACAGATACTGACACGAAGAATGATTCATCAGCGCAGTCGATGGCTGAGAATAAAGAAGGTACAATGGTAGGTGGTGCGCTTATGGTAAAAGATAAAGACATCGTCGACAACGCACTGAATGCAAAAAATGTGACGACGACAGTAAGCCTTGTTCAAAAGGCTGGACTAGTCGATACGCTCAAGAGCGAGGGTCCATTCACGGTGTTTGCACCAAACAACGATGCCTTTTCTAAGTTACCAGCCGAGACAGTCGCTTCGCTTCAAAAAGAAGAAAATGTTGGTACTCTCAAGAATATATTGACGTATCATGTTGTCCCGGGTACCTATACGAGTGCAGCGCTCAAAGTCATGGCACAGAAGGGTGAATCACTCACCACAGTTCAAGGTGAGATGCTCATGCCAGTACTAGATGGTGGCAAAGTGTACATTCAAGATGCAATGGGTAATAAATCCGCTATTGAAACTACCGATGTAATTTCGAGCAATGGTGTGACACACGTAGTTCAGAGTGTGTTGATGCCGAAGAGCTAAGAGTCTTTGCGTGGCAACATCCCTATTATCACGAGGTAGGTAGGGATGTTGCTCTATAAAACAATAAATCAGAAAGGAAACAAACGATATGTTACTACTCATTGGGGCATTTTTGGCAGGGATTTTGACAGTATTTGCGCCATGTGTGTTCGCACTTCTCCCTGTAATAGTTGGTGGCTCAATGAGTGGAGACGTCCATGATAAGCGACGGCCATTTATTATTATCGCTAGTCTTGCAGTGTCACTGATGGTGTTTACGCTTCTTCTCAAAGCGACGACCTTATTTATCGATATATCACCAGAGGTGATTACGTATGTATCTGGCGGGATTATCGTTGGTATCGGGCTACTGATGCTGTTTCCATGGGTGTATGAGCGACTCATTATTACATTTAATTTGCAGGCGAAATCCCAGCAACTGCTCGGAAAGAGTTCGGGCAAGGGTGCGGTGATCGGGGCGATTATCACTGGAGCTGCGCTCGGACCTGTGTTTAGTAGTTGTAGTCCTGTGTATGCGTATATCCTCGCGACTGTACTGCCTGTGAACTTTGGCGAAGCAATTATCTATATGGTGGCATATGTCGTAGGTCTGAGTCTCGTACTGCTACTTGTTGGATTTATCGGACAGAAGTTTGTTCGTAAGGTGTCATGGGCGAGTAATCCTCGGGGTGTATTCCAGCGGATTGTGGCGGTGTTGTTTATTGTTGTTGGGCTTCTCGTAATCACGGGGATGGACAAGCAATTTCAGACATTTGTTGCGGAAAAGACGCCATTTGATTTTGATGCGCTTTCATCCAAGCTTATTCCGGCGAGCGATCGAAAGGCTGCGAGCGGTGTGCTAAACGTCAAGGCATACAAAGCACCCGAGTTTACCGGACTTGGCGAGTGGATAAATAGCGAACCTAAAACGCTCAAAAGCCTGAAAGGTAAGGTGGTGTTGGTGGACTTTTGGACGTATAGTTGCATCAACTGTATTCGCACGCAGCCGTATCTAAAAGATTGGTATCAGGCATACAAAGGCAGTGGACTCGAGATAATTGGTATTCATGCGCCGGAATTTGCATTTGAGAAAAATGCTACCAACGTAAAAAATGCCACCAAAAAAGCAGGCCTCACCTATCCAATTGCTCTAGATAACGATTTTAGGACATGGGCAGCGTACAAAAACCAGTACTGGCCAGCAAGTTATTTGATCGACAAGGATGGTAATGTTCGTCGTGCGCATTTTGGTGAAGGTGAATACAAAGAGACTGAGCAAGCTATTCGTACACTTCTTAAAGATGCTGGGGCTACAGTTCCAGATGCGTTTACGGATGGAGTGACGAACGACGCTCCCATAATAGAGGGGCAGAGTCCAGAAACCTATCTTGGCACGAAGCGTGCAAGTAATTATAAAGGTGCGCCAGGACTGAAGCAGGGGCAGGCAACATTCACTGCAGCGAATACACTCTCGGGCAACGATTGGACGCTATCAGGTGAATGGAACGTAACAAGCGAAGGTATAGTAGCTGGCGAAGGGGCGACGCTTCGTATGAATATAGCGGCAAAGGACATGTATATCGTGACAGGTAATGATACCTCAGGTCGAATTGCGGTTGCGCTCAACAATAGTCCCGTGACTGAGAGCGCCGGCGCAGACGTAAAAGATTCGGCCGTGTCGGTAGCTGGCGCAAGACTATATCATATTATTTCGTATGATGCATTTACAAAGGGGCAGACGGTCGAATTGTCGGTTCCTAAAGGTGTCCAGCTCAACGCATTTACATTTGGTGGAAAATAGTGATGGCAAAGCGAAGTACGATATGCGTGATTTATATTCCTGGACTTGGTGACAGGTACGATAAGTTACGCACTTTAGGACTCCGATTGTGGCGATTGCAGGGCATTGAGACGGTATTGGTGCCGATGAAGTGGGAAGGCGACGAGTCGTATGAAGAGAAGTACTCTCGGATTGTGCAGGTGATGGTGCGCGTCCATGAGACGGGTAAGCGAGTAGTTCTTGTCGGTGAAAGTGCAGGTGGTAGTATGGTCATGCGCGGCATGGCCGACTCCCCTCACCTGCTGCACGGTGTATTGACTATCTGCGGTAAAAATAGCGATGCCAGTACGGTATCTCCAAGGTTATATAAAAAGCACCCTGCGTTTAGTGAAGCGATGCAGGGCGCTGATGCTGCAATTTCACGCCTGTCGCCAGATATGCGGCGAGCCTTTATATCAGTCCATCCGACCTATGACCCGGTCGTCCCGGTAGGCGACACATTACTTCACGGCTGTCGACAGGTTCGGCTATGGGCGGTGGGTCATTTTGTTCCAATTGTACTTGCGCTTTCGGTGTATAGTCCAGTAGTGACCCGCACTATAGCTCGCCTATAGGTGTATTGCGCTCGAATACGCGCGTGTCATACTAAGAGGATGCGATAGGAGTTCTTCCATGATGACTTGAATCGATACGTATTCGAGTCGTGATGAAGCGAGATCATATAGCTGGAAATGCGAAAATCCCGAAGGTAGTCTCAGGCTGTGGAGCCGAGAAAACCTTCGGGATGGGTCACGACGAGAGTTACTTGATTGAAATTGATTCGACTGGCGGGGTTAGTTCACCCTTCCGGCCAATGACAAACCGCTCGCCGATTTCGACGTAGCGTCCGATCAAGGTATTGTCTGGACTTCTATCGAAGTCTCTTGCTCGAACCGAGTTAGTCGCTACAGACGCTCCTCTGATCTCTACGCTGGAGCTTATGAATGGTCTGAGGTGATTGGTCGCGGTGACCCAGTAGGTCGATGACCTGGTTGTGATCTCCAGTGTTTCACCAGCGGAGAGGTTCAGTAGGTCGAATCTTCTGATCGCTTGCCTGTTGCCTTCTGGCGCCGATATCGCTTCGTAGTTATCGTGAACTGGCATGGTAACTCTCTTTCGTTTGTCATCCAGTCGAGAAGCTGAATAGCTCAATCGGCCTGGGCGTGCATCGCCCATGATCTCCATGAGTGGTACATATATTTATTATAGCATATAAACAAGTATAATGCAATATTTGTCTATAAAAACAGACTCTCAGGTGTATAATAAGGATATCTCCCCGCGACACACACTAGCGACCTATCGCAAAGCGTCCCTCCGGTGGAATCATTCATCGTCTTCGACATTCCGAGCCTGAAACGAGCAGAGGAAATGGCGGGCGAACAATTAGATAATCGTTTCTCAAACTAACTTTTTTGAGGATTTTAATTGTATGAATGATGAACTTTTTTTGAACGAACGGATAGAGGTAATTGCAACATTTGGCGAAGGACTGAATCCGTGTAGGCCAGTGCGATTTCGCCGCTTGAGTGGGCGCGAGATTGAGATAAGTGAGATCGGTCTTCGGCACCCAACAAGTGCCGGTAAGCGGACAGTGCATGTGTTTGACGTGACTGATGGTGGAGCTGACTATCGATTAGAGTTTGATAGTGAACGGTTAACATGGCACCTCACCAGGGAGGCGGATCACTATGCAACTGCATGATGAATATAATCCAGAAGTGCCGCTTGTCATGCACATAGACCTCAATAGTTGTTTTGCGACGGTTGAGCAACAATCTCGTCCTATGTTGCGTGGTCGGCCAGTGGCGATCGTCAATCGACGAACTGAACATACGGCAATTGTCACGGCAAGTTATGAGGCAAAGGCGCGTGGAGTGACGGTTGGCATGAAGTTTAAGGAGGCACAGGTGCTTTGTCCAGATATCGTTATGCTTGAGAGCGATCCAGCGAAATATCGGTTTGTGTATCATAAGATGCTTGAGATCATGAACAGCTACTCGGCTCACGTCACGATGAAGAGTATCGATGAAGGGGTGATTGATTTTCATCAGACGACAGAAGCGGTGCGTCGACAATCGCTTGTGGGTATTGGCTACGAGATCAAACAACGGCTACGTGATGAGATTGGTCGCGCGATGCGCTGTAATGTGGGGATCGCACCAAACCGTTTTTTAGCAAAAACAGCTGCAGGTCTTCATAAACCCGATGGTCTCGACGTGATCGATGCGACTAATCTCCGTGCAACTCTCGCGACATTGAAACTAAAAGGTTTAACCGGTATCGCAGATCGAAACGAAGAACGCCTCAGTGCCGTGGGTATTTATACTCCGCTGGAATTTCTCGATGCAAGTCCCGAGACGCTCCATCGGATGGTGTTTAAAAGTATTTGTGGTGAACAATGGCATCAGCGACTTCGAGGTTGGGAAGTCGATGATGTGCCACATCCGCTGAAAACAGCGGGTCGTCAGTATGTACTTGAGAGTAATTCACTGAGTCGCGAGCAGATCGTGAAACGATTACATCATTTGAGTGAGGCTGTTGGGCGGAAGATCCGCAGTCAGAAAAAAGCAGCGAGGGGTGTGATGGTGTATGCGAAAAGTTATGATCGAGGGTATTGGCACGCTCGTCGTATGGCGGAATTACCTTTTTCAAGTGATAAAGCGATTTACTCGGTAGCGAGGCAGCTCTTTCTGAATGCGCCAGATAAGATCAAGGAGATAGGCGTCACCTGCTATGAGCTATGTGATGACAACGATCCACAGCTTAGTTTATTTGGTGATCAGATTGCCGAAGAGATTCGCCTGACAACTATGATGGACGAGATAAATAATCGCTATGGCGAACGAGTGATCCATAGTGCCGATACGTTGGGCACGAATAACTTCCTGAAACAAAAGATTCCGTTTGGAAGTACAAGATATCTTTAGGGTTGGCGCCCCTCGTAAAAAGCCTGATAGAGCGAGAAGAGTTCTGCTTTTCGTTCGGCAACGCCTTTTTCATCTGGTGCTACAATAGCGTGGCCGACATTCCATTCTTTTGGAAGTGTGCGAGAAAGCAGTGTGAGATTATTGCTCTTTGCGATCTTACTAGGGACGGTAAGCGCAAGATCAAGGTCGATGACATCATCACTAGCACTGACAACTGTACCGGTACTTTTTAGATGAAGGTTTGAGGGGTCCTTTTTGAGGTTTTCAACGACGATAAGGTAGTTTGCGAGTGCACGAAGTGAAAAACCGGTATTGTTTTCGCCGCTAAACGCTTCGGGAAGTATGTGGAAGCCATGAAGTTTTTTGAGCATTGGAAGTTGCCACTTTGGTGCTTGAGAAGCAGCTGTTTCGTAAAACGGTGAAAGTGTCAGTAGTCGTTGCACTTCTGGCCGGTACTCGGCTGTCCAGGTAGCGACAACGGCACCCCCCGAGAGTCCTATAGTGCCTACTTCCTCACCGAGTCCGGTTGCGGCGGTGATGGATTCATTTGCGTAGGTGACGAGCTCCTGTGCTGTTACTTGGCCGTGATCTTTTGGATTGCTCGTACCGTGGTAGGGCGCTCGGGGGATGTATACGTTATAGCCACTGGCAAAGAATTGTTCGGCAAGTTCTCTAAACTGACTGGGGCAGGCTGTTACGCCATGAAACATCACTACGGTTTTTGCTGTTTTTTGACCATGTGTTAGTAATTGAGACTCGCAGGTTTTCTCAACTTTTTTCTCTGTCTCAAGTTTATTGATCTTTGCGATTTTTTCGATCGCTTGAGAGTAAGTTGCGGATGCTTCTGCGCCCGTCTGTAGTCGCTTATCCGTAAGAGGCCAAAAGAAAATCCACAGAATAATCAAAATACATAAGACAAAGAGACCGAGTAAAGTTGCTGCAACGTACTTTAGAAAAGGGTATTTTATAAACATATTACATAAGTATGCCGTAGCGTGCGAATGGAGACAAGAGCGTATACTATAGGTATATGAATAAAAAGATTATTATCTTGTTTGCGGCGGTATTTGGGGCGATCGGTAGTTATATACCTACGCTGCTTGGTGACGATGATTTGTTAAGTGGCTGGGGGATTATCGGCGGGCTTATTGGTGGACTTGCGGGTATATGGCTAGGAGTGAAGGCTCAGCAAAGGTTTGGTGAGTGACAAAATACATCATCGCCGTAAGTGGTGGAGTTGATTCGGTCGTCTTGTTGCATAAGCTGATACAGCAAGGCGATTCTGTTGTCGTTGCTCATTTTGATCATGGAATTCGAGATGACTCTGCTGAGGACGCGATGTTCGTTAAACATCTTGCTTCGCAGTATGGAGTGCCTTTTGAGGTGAAGCGGGAGGAGCTTGGCATAAACGCCAGCGAAGATGAGGCGAGGCGACGACGGTATGCTTTTTTGAAAGATATCACAAATAAAGAGAAAGGGACGCTCGTTACCGCACACCATGCTGATGATGTAATAGAGACTATTGCTATTAATATACTGCGCGGTACGGGATGGCGTGGGCTTGCGGTATTTGGCGACGAATCGATTGAACGTCCACTTGTGGGGCTACGTAAACAAGAGCTGATTGAGTATGCGCAAATGTATAATCTTAGTTGGCGCGAAGATAGCACGAATCAGAGTGACAAGTATCTCCGTAATCGCATACGTCGGATCTTGTCTCGCCTTGACGACGAGACGCATGCACTTCTTCTGCAGTATTGGGAGGAGCAGGTACGGCTTCGTGGCGCTATCGACCAGACGGTAGCCGATCATCTCGGTGGAAACGATGAGTATTCACGATATTTCTTTATTCATAGTACGGAGCGGGCAGCGCTTGAACTACTTCGAGCGGTGGTTATGCGGTCTGCTGGTGTCTCTTTGACGCTGCCTCAGCGAAAAAAACTACTCCACGAGATCAAAGTTGCTCGTCCAGCAAGTCGAGTAGATGCTGCATTTGGTGTGAGAATTCGATTTACGAAGCAATCTTTTATTGTAGAGCATCCTTCAAAAGTGGTATGATAATAGGAGTGGGATTATTCTATTGTATCTTGATTGAAAGGAAGCAAAATCGTCAGTATGGCAACAAAAAACAAATCACCGAAGGGTAAAAACAGCAACCTAATGAGATTAGGTCTTTTCTGGGCGATTATCGTGCTTGGCGTTATTACGGCATTTGCACTTCTTTCTCCACAAAAGCAGCTAGAGAAAGTTGATATCTCTACTGTTATTGAGCGAGCTAACGCTGGTAAGATTACAAAAATTCAAGGTCAAGGAAATGATCTTGAAATTACTCCAGAAGGCAGTGATAAAGCGACTGAGAAGTCATATTTCACTGGTGGTGTAGCTGCACTGCTTCGTGATGACATTCTTAATGAGCGCGGTCGAAAGGTTGTTTCAGATACACCTCCGTCGCAGACGAGTGAGACGCTTTGGAATTTGGCGATAATTATTATTCCGGTACTCTTGATTGCTGGGTTCTTCTTGTTTATGATGCGGCAAGCGCAAGGTCAGAACAACCAAGCCATGGGATTTGGTAAGTCAAAGGCTAAGCTCTACGGCACGGATAAGGAAAAAGTTGTCTTTGCGGACATAGCCGGCAATGAAAGTGCAAAGCAAGATCTTGAAGAAGTTGTTGATTTCTTGAAGCATCCAAAGAAGTATGAAGAGCTCGGGGCAAAGATACCAAAAGGTGTGCTACTTGTCGGTAGTCCAGGTACGGGTAAGACGATGCTTGCGCGTGCGGTAGCTGGTGAAGCGAATGTTCCCTTCTTCTCAATCTCAGGTTCTGAATTCGTTGAGATGTTTGTAGGTGTCGGAGCAAGCCGTGTACGTGACCTATTTGCAAAAGCAAAGAAGAACGCTCCTGCAATTATCTTTATTGATGAGATTGATGCCGTTGGTCGTAAACGTGGCTCGGGCATGGGCGGCGGACACGACGAGCGAGAACAGACACTTAACCAGATCTTGGTTGAGATGGACGGTTTTGAGACAGGTACGAATGTTATTGTTCTTGCAGCAACAAACCGATCTGACGTACTTGATCCTGCACTTCTTCGACCAGGCCGTTTTGACCGACGAACTAATATTATGTTGCCAGAGCGAAAAGATCGTGAAGCAATTTTGAAGGTTCACTTCAAGAAAAAGCCAACCGATAGTACGGT
This sequence comes from Candidatus Saccharibacteria bacterium GW2011_GWC2_44_17, assembly GCA_001029695.1. Classification (GTDB taxonomy): domain Bacteria; phylum Patescibacteriota; class Saccharimonadia; order Saccharimonadales; family Saccharimonadaceae; genus 2011-GWC2-44-17. Next base: position 518,488 of record CP011211.1, on the reverse strand, counting down.
AAATCTTGATAAGCTTGCCGCAAAGACTGCTGGTTCATCTGGCGCGGATCTTGCAAATATCGCAAACGAAGCCGCTATCATTGCAGCTCGTGCCAACCGAAAAAAGATTACTAATGACGATCTTACTGAAGCATTTGAAAAAGTAGCGATTGGACCAGAGCGAAAGACGAAGGTAATGAGCGATCGCGAAAAGCAGCTCACTGCGTATCACGAAGCGGGACATGCGATCGTTGGACACGTCCTACCTGATAGCGACCCAGTTCATAAAGTGACGATTATCCCTCGTGGCGGTACGGGTGGCGTGACATGGTTCTTGCCTCCGGAAGATAAAAGCTACACAAACGTCTATGAGTTTAAAGATATCTTGGCTCGCGCTATGGGCGGCCGTGTTGCGGAGAAGATACTCTACGGTGCTGATGGTATTACGACCGGAGCTGGCTCTGATCTACGAAAAGCAACAGAGATTGCACGTGACATGATCATCGAGCAGGGAATGGGTACGAAACTACGCGATCAAGTGTTCCACGATGATAATGGCGGCATGGTCTTTGATAAGATGACGCATGAACGACCATACAGTGACGACACCGCTAAAGAGATCGATAAAGAAGTTGAGAGTCTCATCAAAGAGGCTGCACGTCGCGCTGAAGTGGTGATCAACCAGAACAGAAAGAGTCTCGATGCGCTTGCGGAAGCATTACTCGAAGAAGAGACGATCGATGAACCTCGTGTTGTCGAACTCCTAAAAGATGCAACATTACCAAAGGAAGCTCAGCTTTATACGCCGCTAAAAAAAGCCGCCTAGACAAAGCGAGAAAGTTTCTATGGGCCGAATGAGAACCGCCGTTGCTCGCGCGAATAAGCGAGTCACTATCCAGCTAGCAGCAACACTGCTGGCTGGTTCGACTTTGGCCTCGTTGCTGTTTGGATTTTTCCGAATGCGTCTTCTGAATGCTGCGTACTATGACACCTATCCAACAGGATACGATGCGTACATCGCTGCTTTTACAGTGCCCGACTTTATGTTCTTCATTTTAGTGTCTGGTGCGCTGAGTGTGACATTTATACCTGTATTTAATCAACGCCTAGGGACTGGCAATAAAAAGTCGGCCTGGGAGCTCTCAACAAGCATGATCAACTTCATGGCGCTTATCACGCTTGTTGCCAGTATATTGATGATCATTTTTGCAGAGCCATTGATCCGCTATATTATCGCTCCAGGTCTCGATGAGTCAGGTATCGCACTTGCAACGAGCATGATGCGTGTCATCGCAATTAATCCGTTTCTTTTTGCAATCGCTACAGTAATTGCGAGCATTCAGCAGGCGGTTGGCCGATTTACCTTTTTTGCGCTTGCTCCAATTCTCTACAATATCGGTATTATTATTGGGCTGACTGTCTTTACGAACGGTATTACTATATTTGGGTGGCAGGTTTTTGAGGGTGGAATCATGGGTGTTGCTCTCGGTGTAGTGCTGGGATCAATCTTGCAGTTAATCGTCAGTAGTATTGGGCTATTAGGGCTAGGGTTTGATTATCAGTTTAAGATCTTCTGGAAAAACAAAGGCTTTAGAAAAGTTCTGACTCTGTTGCCTGCGCGCTCACTCGATCAAGGTATGGATTATTTGGTTGGTATCGTGGAAACAAACCTTGCATCGCGACTAGGTGCGGGTACGCTTGCGGCCTACAATAATGCGACCACTCTTCATATGGCACCAATCAACCTTATTGGTGTGGCGATTAGTACGGCCGCATTTCCGAAAATGACAGAACGCCTTAGCCAGGGACGACCAGACCTATTCAAATCAGAGCTACAATCCATTCTCCGCGTTATTATATGGCTTGCGATGCCAGTTGCGGCGATTACATTCTTTACGCGCGGGTATCTCGTTAACTTTATTAAAAATGGCGGTGATGCGCTTATGGCTGGGCTTCTAGGGTCGCTTGTTGTTGCGATTTTGTTTCGTTCGATCTATTATATCGCCGCACGAAGTTTCTACGCACAGCAGGACACGAAGACGCCACTCTACATATCGATTGTTGCGATCAGTCTTAATATAGGACTTGCTATTTGGTTTACGATGGAGCTAAATATGGGCGCGTACGGACTTGGTTTTGCGCAATCAATTGTAGCTGTTGTCGAAGTGCTCATTCTATTTACGGTAATGAACCGTCGCATTCCAGGGCTATTTGACGGGGCATTGCTGCGGGCATTTGGACGCATGACTATAGCTACTGTCATCATGAGCGTCGTCACTTATGGCACGCTTCAATTTTTCCAATTACAAAATGACGATCAGAGTTTCCTAGCGACTTTCCCGAAGTTTGTTGCGATCTCACTGATCAGCGCTGGAGTGTACCTACTTGTCAGCCGCTATCTCAAGCTGACGGAGGCTGATCCCGTACTACGGCGACTACGAAGTTTACTGTTTGGTCGAACAAAATAGCAGTATCGCACATGTCGACGATTGCCGTCACCTCTGTTTTCTGGTATAATTTTAAGTACGAATATGAACCAGTCTCAAATTAGAAATTTTTGTATTATTGCACACATCGACCATGGGAAGAGTACGCTTGCCGATAGGATGATGGAGCTTACGAGTACCGTGCAGAAGCGTGATATGAAATCGCAGCTTCTTGATAGTATGGATCTTGAGCGAGAAAAAGGTATCACGATTAAGTTGACGCCAGTCCGAATGCAGCATAAAGGTATCGATTTAAACCTGATTGATACACCAGGCCATGTTGATTTTAGTTACGAAGTGTCGAGAAGTCTTGAGGCTTGCGAAGGGGCGATTCTTGTCGTTGATGCCAGCCAGGGTATTCAGGCGCAGACACTTGCCAACGTGTACTTGGCGCTTGCAGCCGACCTTACGATTATTCCGGTACTAAATAAAATTGATCTTCCCGCCGCCGATGTACCTCGAGTTTCGGCAGAAATCATCAATCTACTTGGCTGTACGGAAGATGACATATTAAAGATTAGTGCTAAGACCGGTGAAGGTGTTCCTGAGGTGTTGGACGCGGTGGTTGAGCGAGTAGCGCCGCCTCAAGGTGATGCTGAGAAGCCAACCCGAGCGCTTATTTTTGATAGCTACTATGATGATTATCGCGGAGTTATTTTGTATATCCGTGTTGTAGATGGGGTTATTAAAAAATCAGATATTATTGAGATGCTCGCTACGAGGGCAAATGGAATTGCTCTTGAAGTGGGATCGCTCACTCCGGCAATGAGCCCAAGTGGCGACCTGACGACTGGCGAAATTGGGTATATCGTCACCAACCTTAAGACTACGAGAGATGCTCGCGTTGGGGATACGGTGACAACCAAGCGTACACGAGCTGAAGATATGCTACCTGGTTATCAAGATGTAAAGCCGTTTGTATATGCTGGATTCTTCCCTGTGAGTAACGAGGATTACAATGAACTAAAAGATGCCGTGGAGAAGCTATCACTGAGTGACTCTGCGCTACAGTTTGAACCAGAGAACTCACCAGTACTTGGCTTTGGTGTTCGTATTGGTTTTCTCGGCCTGCTTCACATGGATATTATTCGCGAGCGGCTTGAGCGAGAATACAATCTTGATCTTGTCGTGACGAACCCTTCAACTGACTACCAGGTTGATTTAAAGGATGGATCACGGCTTGATATTAAGAGTGCAAGTGATCTTCCTGACGTCACCAAGATTACTGAGATTCGAGAGCCTTGGATTCAGGGCGAAATCATTGTACCGAAAGAATATATCGGAGCAGTGATTCAGCTTATTGTTAATAAACGTGGTCAGCAAAAGAACTTAAGTTATATCGATGAGCGTGCGCTCATTAGCTTTGAGGCGCCACTTGCGAATCTGCTCACTGACTTCTACGATCAGCTGAAGTCTGTTACGAGCGGGTATGGAAGCTTTAATTATGAGCTGGATACGTATCAGCCTGAAGACTTGGTACGAGTTGATTTTTATGTAGCAGGCGAGATGGTGGATGCACTGAGTGTGATGGCACATCGTACAGAGTCGCAGCGACTTGGCCGTGAGGTTGTCGACAAGCTAAAAGAAGTGATTCCACGTCAGAATTTTCAAGTTGCACTTCAAGCAGCGATTGGTGGTAAATTTATCGCACGCGCAGATCTTTCTGCATATCGTAAAGATGTTACAACTGGACTGTATGGCGGTGATGTATCTCGTAAGAAAAAAGTACTTGCCAAGCAGGCAAAAGGCAAGAAACGTATGAAGCGTTTCGGAAAAGTTGACATACCTTCAGAAGCGTTCACTGTTATGCTTAAGCGGGACTAATATTCTGATGTGATGAGCGTGCGATCAGGCTGGATTCTGGTATACTTACTACAATGAATCTTCAACAAATGATCTCTCATTATAAAACGCCTCTTGAAGCGCAGACGCTCATAAAGGCTACACGAATTGTACTGCTAGTAGGAATTTCTAGTGCTGGTAAAGACACTATCAAAAAGCACCTTCTTCAGAGTGATGATTTTCGGGATATTGTGTCGCACACGACACGTAGTCCACGAGTTAATAATGCTACTGCTGAACAGGACGGGCTCGACTATCATTTTGTATCACTTGAGCAAGCTGAGACGATGGTTGCATCAAATGAGTTTATTGAGGCTAAGTTTGTGCACGGGACAGTCTATGGAACATCCGTAGCGGCGCTTAGGGAGATTCACGCTGAAAATAAGATTGCTATCACAGACCTTGACGTCCAGGGTGTCGAGGAATATAAAGCACTTTCGCAGGACGTCACCGCACTGTTTATTTTACCTCCAGGGTATGATGTGTGGCGTGAACGTTTTAGAAAGCGATACGAGTCAAATCATGAGTTTGAAGCTGAGTTTACTAAGCGTAGCCAAACGGCGATGAAAGAGCTTGAGCATGCATTGTCAGTTCCATATTATCACTTTATTATTAATGATGAGCTTGATCGTGCTGTGCGAGTAGCTGAAGAGATTGCGCATCGATCAGACAGCTTTAACCGTCATGATGATGAGGCGCGCTTGCTTGCGCGGGATCTTTTAGACGAGATTCGATCTGCACAACAGAATTAAGGTAGGGTGTCCTGCTACTTTTGAGTCTTTCTTTTGCGAATAACTGCGATTGATGCAGCGCCGACGATGACAACTGCAAGCAGGAGCGGTAATATTATGCCAAAACCACCTGTCGTTATGAATCCCATGAAGTCACCAGTATTTGGAGCGCCAACACCCGGTTGGGTCGTTGTGTCGCCTTCTGAGGGGTCACTTCCACCCGTGGAAGAAGTAAGACACTCGTTGTAATTACCCGCACCGTAAGTACTGTCGGTTGCACCTTCGCAGTTGTATGTTGCCGTCTGGGCAAAAGTAGTTAGTGGGCTCATTAATATGTCTTCCTTATGGTTATCTACTTGCTATCTTATCATAATCAGTATAGTATTGGAGGAGATTTACGTTATATAAGTGAGGCAACTATGTTCGGACTAGGTACACCAGAATTAATCATTATTTTCTTAGTCATACTACTCCTTTTTGGAGGCAGGAAGCTTCCAGAGCTAGCTCGAAGTGTCGGTGATTCGATGAAGGAACTTCGTAAGGGGATGAGCGATGACAAGACTGCAGTTAAAAAAGACACGAAGTCAGACGCAGCAAAAAAACCAAAACAATCCTAGTATACAGTCTTCGTCAGTAGAGCAGCTGACGTTTATTGAGCATATCTATGAGCTGAGAGCGCGTCTTTTCTGGATAGTTTCTGCGCTCATTATCACTTCGGCGATCGGGTTTCAGTATAAAGATATACTTGTGGACTTTATCGTCGCCCCTCTTCACGGTGAAAAGTTAATCTACCTTACTCCAGGAGGCGGTTTTAGCTTTATTTTTACAGTATGTCTTTATTTTGGTGCGCTCGTCACGATTCCGGTGATTGTTTATCATATCTATCGTTTCTTGCAGCCTGTACTTGGACAGACCTCAAAAAAGTTTATTATTAGCCTTGTGCTGCTTTCAACTACGCTTGCTGCGGCAGGCGCCATCTTTGGTTATATGGTGGCAATTCCCGCAGCGATTTCGTTCTTAACGACATTTGCGGGTGATGCCGTCACTCCGAGTCTGACCGCTGAGTCGTATCTGGGATTCGTGGTGGCCTATCTGCTGGGGTTGGCTGCATTATTTCAGTTGCCACTACTGTTATTTATCTTTGATCATGTACGACCGTTTCCTCCTGGTGCGCTTTTATCGTCGCAGCGATTTGTGATCGTTGGAGCGGTTATTGCAGCTGCACTGATTACGCCAACACCCGATGTTATAAATCAAATGATCGTTGCTGGCCCGATCATTGCTATCTATCAGCTCGGTGCGCTCGCTGTGTATGTGAGGCGGCGCGGTGAACGTCGTCAAAATAGAAATCAGAGCCCGGTAACTCCAGCTCAAGCCGAGCTTCAAGAAGTGCCCATTCCTATACCTGCGTCCGTTCTCAGCACCACTTCTTCTGTAGTAGCTAAACCTCAAACAAGTAAAAAAGTGCAAGCTCATAGAGCGGTTGACGGCTTTTCTGCGACACGCGTACGCTCCGCTCCCTCAACGGTTCGACTGCCGCAGCGATCTCAACCTGTAGTAGCTGAACGACCTGCGGTAAGCGTCTCGGCGGCTGGTCTTCGTCGTTCAACTCCGCCAGTCCGCTCTATTGACGGTTTTTTAGTAAGTTAGCTAAGTTTGACAAGTATCGCGGCCTGGTGTTCAATAAGAGCATAAGCGTATAAATATACAAAGGATCAAGATGGCAATTAAAGAAGAGCTCAATACACTGCTTACAAAAAAGATGGATCGAAAAGACTTTCTAAAACATGTCGGTATTGGTGTTGTGGCGGTTACTGGACTTAGTGCGTTTTTAAAGGCACTTGCCCCGTCTCCTAAAAAGGCTGCAGTGCAACAGACGAATACGTCGCAGTATGGCTATGGCGGGTCAGTGTACGGTGGTACTAAGAACAGTTAGCTCATGAAGTATTACTTTCTTATTGTTGCGGTACTATTACTGATAGCAATGATCTTGCGCGCCAGCCTTCCAGATAGACGATCGGATCCGTAAAATAATCGAGTATATCTATAGTGTTATTTCGAGAGTGAGTCTTTAATCTCTTGAGTAGTTTCATTTGTCGATTCAACAGCTTGACTGACGGTGTCTGTTGCTTCAGTGGATATTTCGCTAGATTGAGTAGCGGCTTCAGCTAAAGTCGAACCAACCTCTTGTTTAAGGGTATCGATAGTGTTTTCAAATTCACTATAAAGTCCGCCTAGATCACTTAAAAAGCTCATACTAACAGTATAACATCTAATTTTTCTACACTTGCGTAACGTAGAGATAGTCACTAATTGGCACTCAATTGAAAAGAGTGCCAAAATGCGCTATACTGAAGCTATGACAGAACGCCAAATTCAAATTCTAGCAGCTATTATTGAGCAGTATGCAGAAATTGCTGCGCCTGTAGGCAGCATTACACTTGCAAAGCTATTTGGTGTTTCTAGCGCAACGATCCGCAGTGAAATGGTAAAGCTTGAGGAGCTCGGCTTTATTATGCAGCCGCATACGAGCGCAGGTCGTATCCCGACAGACCAAGGCTATCGTTTTTATGTCAACACACTAAATGACGCTCATGCAAATGAAGCGCAGCCAATGCAGCTTGATCGCGGAACGCGTGCACTTGATGCAAGGGTAAACACACACGGAGATCGTGCCGATCATGCTATTCGTAGTGCTGTTGACAGCCTCGTTGACCTTACTCACAACTTGGGGCTTGCGACGATTGGAGACCAGCTATATATGAGTGGTATGGGTAATCTCTTCAGTCAACCGGAGTTTATGCAGGGCAATCATACACAGGCTGTTGCACGCCTTTTAGATAACCTTGAGCCGTGGCTTCGAGAAGCTGCACCAAATGAACCGCTTAATGTCTTTATCGGTGCGGAAAACCCTATTGGTAAAACAAGCGGAGCGACGCTGATCATTAGTCGATTTCGCTCTCCGTACAGCGACCGCAGCTACATAGGAGTGCTTGGGCCGACAAGACAGAGCTACGGCAAGGTAATGCGCCTTGTGCGTCATGCAGGAGCAATGCTCGAAGAAGTGTTGTAGATCTAAACGAAATTTGTTGAATTTAAGGGAAGGATAGAGGAGTAACGATGGTAAAGAAGTCAGAACAGGACAATACGGTGAACGAAGAGAATAATGAGTTTAGTGAACTTGAGCAGCAACTTGGTGAATTGACGCAAGACTTGCAGCGCACACGAGCTGATTTTGAAAACTACCGTAAGCGTGTAGAAGCAGAGAAAACCGCAGCACGTACTGCCGGACAAGCAGGCGCTGTGTTGAAGCTGCTTCCTGTGATCGATAATATTGAGCGCGCGGTTACCTATACTCCTGAAGAGCTAAAAGATAACAAATGGGCACAGGGCATCGGCAGCTTAGTCAAGAATCTTGAAAAGTCTCTAGAGTCTCTCGGTGTTGCCCGAATTGCGGCAGACAAGGGAGCGGTCTTTAATCCAGAGTTGCATGAAGCTATTCAGTTTGATGAAGATGCTGAGGGTGAGACAGAAGTGATCGCAGAAGAGCTGCAGGCAGGGTACACCCTCAACGGTCAGCCTATTCGACATGCAATGGTAAAAGTTACACGACAATAAAAACTTTTCTCATGCCTTTTAGAAGAGTACACTAAAGGCATGACGAAAAAAGACGTAGTAATCGAAGTAGAAGGACTTGTAAAGTCGTATGGCGATACAGAAGTTCTAAAAGGCATAGATCTTACTGTTGAGCGCGGTACGATGCTTGCGCTGCTAGGGCCAAATGGTGCAGGTAAGACAACGACAGTCCGAATATTAAGTACGCTCCTTGGTTTCAACGCAGGAGCAGTATCGATTGAGGGTCACGATGTACGCTCAGAGGCGGACGACGTTCGTAGTGTTATCGGTTTGACTGGTCAATCTGCGGCGGTTGACGAGATGCTTACTGGTCGCGAAAACTTAGTGATGATGGGGCGTTTATACCACTTGACCAAAGAGAGTGCAAAGGCGCGCGCTGAAGAATTGTTAGAAGACTTCGATCTTGTAAAGGCGGCAGGGCGACCGGCAAAAACTTACTCGGGCGGTATGCGACGCCGACTTGATTTGGCGGTTAGTCTCATCGCTACTCCACCGGTCATTTTTCTCGATGAGCCGACAACGGGGCTTGATCCACGTTCGCGAATTGCGATGTGGGATATCATTAATAAACTCAAACAAAATGGCGCAACTATTCTTTTGACGACACAGTATCTTGAAGAAGCTGACCAACTCGCTGATCAGATAGTTGTGATTGATGGAGGAAAAGTGATCGCTCAGGGAACAGCGAAGCAGCTCAAAGCAAAGATTGGCAAGGATCGACTAGAGCTTACCTTTGCTTCCGACAAGCTATTTGCGGCAGCGAAAAAAGCACTGGGCAAGAAGCTGCTTGACTCTGATGATACTGAGCGAACAGTGACTGCCCTCCTCAAGGATACGAATGTCGACGTACGCCAAGTACTCGATATTCTTGCGAAAGAAGATATAAAATTTGAGTCCATGGCGGTGCACAAGCCGACACTTGATGATGTTTTCTTGTCGCTTACCGGTAAGCAAACTGATAGTTCCGAGGAGAAGGCATAGCATGGCGGTCAAACTTGAGATAGATACTCGTCCAAAATTTGTACTAGCGGTCGTCGACTCGCTTGTGATGATTAGAAGAAGTAGTACGCACATTATTCGTAATACCGATCAACTCCTCGGTACATTTTTCCAGCCAATTATGTTTTTGGTGTTATTTACGTCTGTATTCGGCGGAGCTATCGCTACTGGCGGGGGAAGTTATGTCAACTTCCTTATGGCGGGAATTATTGTACAGACGATTGCATTTGGGTCGACTACGACAGCAATTGCGATCTGCAATGATTTACAAAAAGGTATTGTTGATCGCTTCCGTTCACTCCCTATGTCAAACCTCGCTGTCCTCAATGGGCACGTCGTATCGGATCTTTTCCGTAACGGCATATCGACTATCGTGATGCTACTTGCGGGATTGGTGATTGGCTTTCGACCGACAGCGGATTTCGGCGAATGGTTGACGATTGTCGGTTTGCTCGCATTATTTACGCTGTCAATCTCGTGGTTATCTGCAATTGTTGGGGTGGTAGCAAAAAGTGTCGAGGGCGTGCAGTGGCTAACATTTGTGGTCATCTTCCCTCTAACATTTGCAAGTACTGCGTTCGTGCCAGCAGAAAGTATGTCGTCGTGGCTAAAGCCGTTTGCCGAAAATCAGCCGGTAAGCCATATGGTAGATGCGATTCGAGCACTACTTGTGGGTACGCCAGCGGGGGATTCGATCCTCTGGTCGATAGTCTGGAGTCTTGGTATCTTAATTGTATCGATCCCAGTCGCAGCCTGGTTGTTTAAGCGCAAAACAACACAATAGTTCTGCAGTTTTATTCATATCGCATATGGTATACTAAAAACACTTTATGGGTGGACCAAAAAAAGTATCTGATAAAAAGATCAAAGCCTTTATCGACTTGTTTGATAACCATGCCGCAGGTGCAGTAAAGGCAATTCGTGATTACCATTTAGCGCACGAAAAACTACTAACGGCAGGTCTAATTAAAGCGACCCATTCAGGGAAGCTGTTATTATCGGTTCAAGATCTTACCAAGTCGTACAAGGTTGGGAGGCAAAAAGTCGAAGCACTAAAAGGCGTGAGTTTGGATGTGTACGAGGGAGAATTCATCGCACTCACAGGATCGAGCGGGAGTGGCAAGAGTACGCTACTGCAGTTGATGGGAGGTCTCGATAAGCCTACTTCAGGTTCGGTGACAGTTGATGGCGTAGTGCTTACAAAAATGAGCGACCGAAAGTTATCGGAATTTCGCGGGAGGACAATTGGATTTGTATTTCAGTTTTTCTATCTGCAGCCTTTCTTGAAGTTAGGGCGCAATCTTGAGGTTGCTGGTATGTTTGCGCGCTCCAAACGACATGATCGAAAAGACAGGATTTCTGAATTAGCGACAGCCGTTAGTCTTGCGGATCGTGTTGATCATCTTCCGAAAGAGTTATCAGGTGGTCAGATGCAGCGAGCGGCAATTGCGCGTGCGTTGTTTAATAACCCAAAGATTATTCTTGCAGATGAGCCTACGGGTAATCTAGATAGTGTAAATAGCCAGGCGATTATTGAATTGTTTGAAAAAATTCGTACTGAGTTTGGGACTACGATCGTTATTGTTACTCACGATAAAGAGATTGCTCGTCGGGCTGATCGCGAGATTCAACTGAGAGACGGGGTGATTGTATGATACGACTTAGCGATACGCTTATTTTGGCACTTGCAAAACTACGTACACGCCGCGTGAGAACAGCAATTACAGTGACGACCGCAGGGTTGTTGTTTGGCGGTATGATTGCAACGCTATCGGTTGTTCAAGGCACAATAAAGAGTGTCGAGGAATTTAGCCAGGCTGGATTTGGTTCTCGATATATAGTATCGGGTACGCCGATGCCTGCGAACAACGGACTAATGCAAGACAAACAGGTCCAAGCTCGAGCAGTGCAGATTAATGATGGCATTATCGCTGATAAAGTAAAGCAAGCCAAGAAAATGGGTGCTACGTACGATGCTAAGTCGGAACCTCAACCCGTGACATCGTATGATGATCAAGAGCCGTATCTTAATATGATGCATCCAGCAGCGAAGCAAGCAATTGAAGAATTTCGGGACAAGTATCCGTCGGCGGGCGAAAAAGAGTTTCGTGCGCTCGCGCTTCAGTACGATGCGAAGGCTTTCTATAGCAGTGCGAACATAGCGCCGCGAGACGGGAATCTCATACAGATGAAAGATGGAAAAGAGGAATTTGATAGCAGAAAGCAGCAAGAGCTCGACAATGCTGATTCAAGAAGTGGCCGTATGCCTATTGGCGATTCACTCGTGCTCTCACCCGACCAGTTAACGAATCCGTTTATGGCGCCTGGTCATAAGACAGAATTTGAAAAGAACATCATACCAGTTGTCTTGCCGTACAGTATCGTACAGGAGCTTCTCAAGCTTGAGCCACTAGCAAAAACTGCAAGCGCTAGTGAGCGCGTAGAGCGACTGAAGTATGTCCGGGAACACGCTAAGGACGCATCTATCGATGTTTGCTATAGGAATACCGCGTCACAGGAGAAGATTGCAAGCATTGAAGTGCAGCGTCGAGTTGCTTCTCAAGTGAAATCTGATAAAAACACTCCAGCCCCAAGTTTGCTGTATGGTTATCCGGCGACAGATACTTGTGGAGATGCTATTACTACCAAAGATTCTCGTAGTACTACCGAAAAGCAGGCAATGGAGAAGCAGCAGCAGTTTGAGCGTCTCTTTAATAAAAACGTCGATCCAGCACAGCGAAAGCTAAAGCTTCAGGTCGTTGGCGTAGCACCTGACGCGCCAGGCTCTGGCGCCCAGTCTTCTTCACAGCCTGTTGCAGCTGCTATGGATATCGTAACTCTACTGGCATCGTCATCATTGTATGGACAGTGGGCGGTTCCTGATGGCTTATTCAAAAAAACCGCCAATTACGACGAACTACGCAACTTACTGCAAACACGTTCTTTGGCTGGTTTTGCTGAGTCAATGTTCCAAACGTATTATGCTGAATTTGACTCAGCGGATCAGGCGAGAGCGTTCATAAAAGAGCAGACATGTAGTTTTGATAGTAGCGAATGCACCAAACGGAGTCCATTTATGCTTACGTCTTTTGGGAGTAACAGTATAGCGCTCGAGGACGCCAAACATGCTATCACAAAAGGATTCCAGATAGTTGCAAGTATTGTGGCCGCGATAGCTGTTATTGTCATGTCGGGGACGATTGGACGGGTGATAGCTGATGGGCGACGAGAGACTGCTGTATTTCGAGCGATTGGAGCCAAGCGACTCGACATAGCGTCTATTTATTCAGTCTACACGCTACTTCTTGCTCTTCGCGTGCTGATATTTGCAACGGTGCTTGGGCTTGGTGTCGCGTATGTGGTTGATATTCTTTATCAAAAAGAAGCGACGGTGCAGGCGCAGCTCGCGTTTGGTGTCGATAATAACAATGCATTCCACTTGTTTACGCCATGGTCAGGTGAGATAGTTATCGTCCTTGGACTTATTGTCATAACGAGCCTTGTGGCAATGCTCTTCCCGTTGCTTCGTAATATTCGACGAAATCCTATCAATGACATGCGAGACGAATAGGGGTTGATAAGTATAAATTGGCACTCTTGACATGAGAGTGCTAATTTATGTATAATGAATGTATTGGCAATCTATATAGTAGAGTGCTAAAATGAATATAGAATTCTTAGAGTAAGATATGACTAATTAGAAAGGGTAAATACATTTATGGGAAAAATTATTGGAATTGACCTTGGTACCACAAACAGCGCATTTGCGTACATGGTAGCGGGTAAGCCAGAAGTGATCGCAAACGCTGAAGGTAATCGAACAACACCAAGTGTTGTCGCTATCAACAAAAAAGGTGATCGACTCGTCGGGCAGGTAGCACAGCGTCAGCGTGTCACAAATGCAAAGGATACGATTTACGGTGTTAAGCGACTCATCGGTCGTAAGTTTAGTGATGACGAAGTTCAAAAAGACCACGATATTATGCCATATGAGATCGTTAAAAAAGGTGATGGCGTTGCTGTTAAACTAGGCGGCAAAGATTATTCACCAGAAGAAGTGTCGGCGATGATTCTTTCAAAGATCAAAGCAGATGCGGAAGCCTTCCTCGGCGAGAAAGTCACCGAAGCGGTTATTACCGTTCCTGCGTACTTCGATGACTCGCAGAGGCAAGCGACAAAAGATGCTGGTAAGATTGCTGGCCTTGAGGTAAAGCGAATCATCAATGAGCCAACTGCTGCTGCACTTGCTTACGGTCTTGATACGAAAAAAGAAGAAAAGATCGTTGTATTCGACCTTGGTGGTGGTACGTTTGACGTGTCAGTACTTGAGCTAGGCGACGGCGTATTTGAAGTTCGCTCAACACACGGTGATACACACCTTGGCGGTGAGGACTTCGATAATCGTATTGTTAACCACTTCCTTGATGTCTTCAAAAATGAAGAAGGTATCGATTTGAAAAATGACAAAGCGGCAATGCAGCGTCTCAAGGATGAGGCGGAGAAGGCAAAGAAAGAACTTTCGAGCACTCCTGAGTACGAGATCAACCTGCCGTTTATTACTGCGGATGCAGATGGTCCGAAGCACTTTGAGTACAAATTGACTCGTTCGAAGCTTGAGGATCTTGTGAAGGATCTCATCGATCGACTTGCAGAGCCTGTCGAAAAAGCACTCAAGGACGCTGACCTTAAGGCAAGTGATATCGATGAAATCGTCCTTGTTGGTGGTATGACTCGTATGCCAGCTGTCGTAGAGAAAGTAAAGTCAATCTTTGGAAAAGACCCACTTAAGGGTGTTAATCCTGATGAAGTTGTTGCTGTCGGTGCGGCGATCCAGGGTGGTGTACTTGCTGGAGATGTAAAAGATGTTCTCCTCCTTGACGTCACTCCACTTTCACTTGGTATCGAGACAATGGGTGGCGTAACCACGAAACTCATCGACCGCAATAGTACGGTTCCGACCAGCAAATCTGAAACATTCTCAACTGCTGCGGATAACCAGCCACAGGTAGAGATTCATGTTCTGCAGGGTGAGCGTGAGATGAGCAGTGACAACAAGTCACTTGGACGTTTTGTGCTTGACGGTATCGCACCAGCACCTCGCGGCGTACCTCAGATTGAAGTTACATTTAGTCTTGATGCAAATGGTATCTTGAACGTAACTGCGAAAGACAAAGGCACTGGTAAAGAAAACTCTGTGACTATCCAAGATAGTGGCAACATGAGTAAAGAAGATATCGAAAAGGCACAAAAAGAAGCCGAAGCGCACGCTGATGAAGACAAGAAGAAGCGTGAAGCTGTCGATAGTCGCAATCAACTAGAGAACAGTATTTACCAAGCTGAAAAAATGCCTGACGAGTACAAGGACAAGATCTCAGAAGATGATGTAAAAGTTATCAAAGATGCTGTCGAAGTTGCTAAAAAGGTAAAAGAAAATACTGATGCTGATAAGGAAGAACTTGAAGCAGCAGTGAAAGCGCTCAATGATGCTATCATGCCAATTGGTGCAAAGATGTATGAACAAGCTGCCAAAGAAGACGCACCTGCTTCTGAGGATGGTGAGAAAAAAGACGATGAGCCTGTTGAGGGTGAAGTTGTAGAAGAGAAAAAAGACGAGAAGTAATATCGTCTAAGTACGCAGAAATGTGTCAAGCCCCGCATCAACTTAATGATGCGGGGCTTGTATATTAGTTGCCGTCAGGGTTGTCTTCGGGGTTTTCGTGGGAAATGATCACCTCCCCTCTACGTGTTTTGTAGTTGTAAGAACAGTGAAGATCTTCCCCGCAATAAGCGAAGCTGAACGATGATTCTCCATCCGCCACACCTACCTCTGGTCGACTATAAATTTCACTCCAGTCCTGCCTTACAAAGTTCCAAATACGGACCTTTCTCGTGAAAGTTTTATCACTCGCAGGGGTAAGAAATGTCAGTGTAGCATTGCCGCCATTTTCGTACTGATATGAGTCAAATAAGTACAGTTGCGCCAGACTCGGGCCGTTGGTGACAACGATCTTGTCGACGGGAACATATATACAAAATGGTTTGGTGGACATACGTCACACCTTTCTACTGAGCCGATGAATCCTCGGCAAACGGATGTCGTCCGATCGGTCTCCCGATCAGCCACCTTGCATCCACAAGGAATTAATCACTATTATAACAAATATATAAAATATGTCAATAGCTTGTGAGATCTATACGATGTTTCTAGAAGCCTTGCTTGCTTGCTTGGCTAAGACGGATACGGAATAGAGTATTTTTAATTAACACACTGGTGATGACTATTTCGAAGAGTATGTACGTATAGCTGAATGGGATGATGAGTGGGAGGAGAAGTGTGAGAATTCTTCCGCACTCGCCAGCAAATGGATGAGCGAGGCGTTGGAGGTACGACATCATGCAACAGTTTAAAAAGATTATGAGAGTAGCTATGCTTTATGCAGGAGCTATGGTGATTGCTGGAGGTTTTCCGCTTTCATCAGTGATGGCAGCGGAAGTGACGCCGGATGCTCAATCATCAGAGGCGGCACCTGTTAAGCCGACGTATACCTATAATAAAGATACTCAGCACTGGGATAGTGAAAAATGGGGATATAACCCTACAACGAAATCATATGAAAAGCCGGTGACTGCCCCGGCGCCTTCGAGCCCTGCACCTGCCATAGAAACACCTATACAGACGCAGCAGTCATCTTCATCACCGTCAACGCCCGATCGAGACACGGGGCAGACCGGTCAGACAGGGAGCTCTACCTCTCAGCAGGAAACGACCTCATCGAATGGAGTTGGCGTGACGCAAAACTCGACTGCAACGTCGGGTAACTCGCAGGTATCAGGTAATACGACAGCTGGAAACGCTACTACGGGTAGCGCGGTAGGCGGTACGACGGTCATTAATACGGTTCATTCTACGGTACAGGGTGATACCTCAGGTGTCGCACACTTTACTTCCGATATATACGGTAACGTTATGGGTGATATTACGCTCTCGCCTGTAATTAATAGTCTTAGTACTCCTCCTTCTTTGAATGCGATCAATACTGAGACGACGAATTCGATTGACAATAATGTATCTGTTTCCGCTACCTCTGGTAATGCAAGCGTGTCACACAACACGACAGCGGGTAATGCAACTTCTGGCGACGCCCATGCTATGGCGAATGTAGTGAATCTCATCAATTCAATTATTGCTGCAAACAAGTCATTTATAGGGACGATTAATATTTACGGTAACCTCGATGGTGATATTCTGATTTCACCAGACTTTATTCCACAACTCATTGCGTCAAACGCTGCATCAAGTTCGGCAACAAGTGGAAGTCCTGTTCCGCTCGTAAGTGAAGACTCGCAGTCAATTATCAACACTATCGCACTTAACGCATCTTCTGGGCAGGCTGATGTCAGTCACAACACCGCAGCTGGAGATGCGACAAGTGGTACAGCAAGTACAAACCTAACGGTACTTAATCTAACTGGTAGGCAGGTCACTGCGAGCAATAGCTTACTCGTATTTGTCAATGTACTAGGGAAGTGGGTAGGGGTGATTGTGGATGCACCTATGGGTGCTACTGCAGCAGCACTTGGTAATGGTGTCACGCAATCGACAAGTGGAGGATCGCCGACACTAGCAAGCACGACAAATTCAATCAAAAATAACATAGAGCTTAACGCGCAGTCTGGTGATGCGACTGTAGCGGGAAATACTTCGGCAGGCAATGCGACTTCCGGAAATGCAACCGCTTCAGCAAATGTGCTTAATATAAGTATGAGTAGTTTTAGTCTGACTGATTGGTTCGGGGTACTCTTCATCAATGTTTTTGGATCATGGTACGGCAGCTTTGGCATTAATACAGAAAACGGTACAATCATTCCACTCGATGTACCTGACACTCTTCCAAATTCTGCCATGCAGCCAGTAAAGACGCAGGCAAGCCCTGCGATACGCTTCGGTTTTACCCCGAAGGGAGCGGCTACTAGTAGTGCACCATTTACAGGTGGCGTAGCCCATGAAAACCAGGTTACATCTGCGCAGCTTGTGCGTGCAAATACTACTCCGACGAGTGCGGCTGATGAGGCGAGCATAGAAGGCGATGGCCTCCTGCAGCCAAATGCGAGTCCTCGAAATGATCCATTCTCTGTAGCTATGACGATTGGCGGATCGGTGATTGTCGGCTTTGGCCTCTTGATCGAATTGTTTAGAAGGAAGGGTATTGCAGCATTTGTTGCTTAAGGTGTCATCATGGAAGCACTGCAGAAATTTCTCAATAAGTATCCGTACCGCAGTTTTAAAAAAGGAGAAACGATTCTCTTAAAAGGCGAGCGTCCTGACGCTGTGCATGTCATAGAATCGGGGCTTGTGAAGACGTATGGCATTACCGTTGATGGGTGTGAAAGACTTGTGTCGATTGACTGTAAGTATGAAGATTTCCCGATAGGCTTCACGCTAGGGCTGACGCAAAAGGCCCAATATTTTCATGAGGCATTTACTTCCTGTACGGTACGCATGGTGCCTCGTGCGGACTACGTGGACTATCTTAATCAGAACGCGGAGAGTATGTATGCTCGGCAGGTACGAGTGACGTCACTTTTACTCTCTACGCTGTCACGCGTCGAAGCGCTAGAGCAGCCAACTGCAGGAGGAAAAATTGCACATACACTCCTATATATGGCGAGCCGCGTAGGGGTGGTGTTGCGGCCGTATAATACCCAATTAAAAATTGCTATTACACAGCAGGAAATTGCCAATGCATTAGGTATTTCCAGGGAGACGGCAAATACTGAACTTAAAAAGCTAGAGCGTATGAACCTTGTATCGCATTCTCGAAAGAGCTATATTTTACAGCTTGATGAGTTGCGAGCCTACGTAAATAGCTGGTCGTAAAATCTATTAGCACTCTTGAATATTGAGTGCTAATTTATTATAATAAGAGTAATGAGCAAGCGCGATTACTATGAAGTACTGGGTGTCGGTAAAACGGCATCAGCAGATGAAATTAAAAAGGCTTTTCGTAAAGCTGCAGTTAAACATCACCCTGATAAAGAAGGTGGTGATGAGACGAAGTTTAAAGAGATAAATGAAGCCTATGAAGTCCTAAAGGACCAGCAAAAACGCCAACGCTATGACCAGTTTGGTCACGCAGGCGTCGGTGGCGCATCTGGTGGAGGTGCTGGCGGTAATCCATTTGAAGGCTTTGGTGGACAAAATGTTCATTTTGACTTTGGCGATGGCGGACTGGGAGATATTTTTGGGCAATTCTTTGGCGGCGGTCAGCAATCTCAACGCGGACCAAAGCGGGGGCGCGACGTCGAAACGAGTATCACGCTTAGTTTTGAGCAGGCGGTATTTGGTGATGAGCGTGAGATAGAGCTTGATCTTGATAGCGAATGTACTCACTGTAAAGGAACGACAGTTGAGCCGGGCTACAGCATGAAAGTATGTGACACCTGTAAGGGTGCTGGTCAGCAGGTGCGAGTAATGAATACGATATTTGGCCAAATGCAACAAGCGGTTACCTGTGAAACGTGTCATGGTGCCGGTAAAGTACCTGAAAAAGTATGTACAGTGTGTCACGGTAAAGGAACGGAACGTCGCAAGCAGACAATTACTCTTAAGATTCCTGCGGGAATCGACGATGGAGCGACGATTCGTCTCAAAGAGCGTGGCGAGGCAATCGGTGGTGGATCGCATGGTGATCTGTATGTTCATATTCGTGTAAAAGCACACAAGAAGTTTACGCGAGAGGGTGATATCATTCTGAGCGAAGAACATGTAAACATGATTGATGCTGCACTAGGAACCGAGATCGACGTTGATACGGTTGACGGCAAAGTGCGCATGAAAGTGCCTGCTGGTACTCAGAGCGGTACTGATTTTAAGCTCTCAAAGCATGGTGTGCCACATCTTCGTAGTGAATCACGTGGTTCGCATATCGTAAGCATTATTGTCGATACGCCAACGAAACTCTCAAAGAAGCAAAAAGAACTTCTCGAGCAGTTTACTGGCGCCAAAAAACGTAGCCTCTTTTAGTAGGCAAGTCTATACAAATACGTTAGAATTAAGCTACGCATAAGGGAGTGTAGCAATGGGATTCTTATTATTTGTAATTATTATTGGTATCGTCATCGCGGTTGCGGTGCGATCCAAATCACCCGAATCTGATGATCAGTACGGCAGAGGCTATTGGGATGGTTACCGCGCGTTTGGCGAAAAGCTTCAAGATGAAATGGCACAACCAAAGCTTGACCGCGAGGCATTGCAGTCGCTCATTGATCAGGGCAAGTATGGTGTCGTTGAATCATCTTCTGCGCTAGAACCTTCAGTGTACGATGCAGAGGCTGTGTTGTATGACGAATCTACGAACAATACTTCTGAAGCGCAAGAAGTAGCTCCAATAGAAGAGCGAGCGGTTGCTGCTCCTCCTCTCGATGAGAGTATTCAAAAAGAGCAGCGTTCGATTCGTAATCTTAACATCTTGCTCTATATGGCGAGTTTTCTTTTGATTGCTGCTGGAGTGGCATTTATCGCCACTGATATTGCTGATATTGTGAAGCTGATCGGCGTGTGGTTGATCGTCATTGTATTTTACGGTGTTGGTATGGGGCTATACGCCGGTAGTGAGCGGCTGCGTCCAGCGGGCATGGCTTTTCTTGGTACTGGCCTGGCATTGGTTCCATTTGCGGGGCTCGCTCTATATAGCTACACGGAGATCGGTTCTGTTGCCGCTTGGGCGCTTACGTCAATTATCGGCCTTATCGCATACTCTGTCGCTGCTATAAAGCTGCAAAGTCAGCTCGTCTCCTATCTCACGATGGCATTCCTTTTATCGCTTGCAGCTGCAGCGGGTGCTACGGTGAGTACGTTTATTATTTGGCAATTAGCGTTGCTTATTATTGTTTCAATAGGGGCTGGACTGCTCGGAAGTGTCAAACCTCAGTGGGTGCCAGAGGTATTTCGAGAGCCAATTGAACAAACGGGTCAATTTGTGACGCCATTGGTACTTATTGCGAGCCTATTTGTGCATAGTCAGATGAATATCGTTAGTTATCAAGTTTTATTTGCCCTTGCAACACTCCATTATATTGTCGCATGGCTTCAGACAAGGAGTCTTGAGTATGAGTCGGCGATCCGTGCGTTGGGTCATGTGACACTTCTGTTGGTTGGTTGGGGTGTATTAAGTGATCATATTGTTACGTTTGGTGGGTATGCATTTATTCTAGCGTCATTACAGCAGGTGTACTCATTGCTACGAGTGAAGCAGACGACGCTACGTCGTCGTGTTGAGCAGTGGTGGATATGCTGTCTGTTTGGCTTGCAACTTGGTGCGGTGCTATTCTGGCAAAGCGATGCACACTCATCGCTCCTTACAGTGTTTGCATTATTATTGATTGGACTTACGGGGCTCACAGCTGCGCTTCGTCTGCGAGATGCACGATACGGATATGTAGGATTGGCTTCTTTGGTGTTTGTGACGCTCATAACGACGCGTCAAGTGCTTGATCCTGTCTGGTCGTACGCAGCGATAGCTATCTTGTTTATGTGTATGGCATGGGTCATGCATGTGCTGTATTATCGCTTGCGCACGAGATCAACGTCATTGCGGTTGTTTGTCATGATAAGTGCTATGATTTTACTCGGACTATCTCTACTACTTGCACTTATGAGCAGCAATTCGGGGTATATCGCAGGTATATTTGGTGTCGCGACTCTTCATATGCTGCTTGCTTCGTACCTTTGGCGTCAGGTCTACGCTCAACTTGCTGCGTCCATCATGACGCTGATTTCACTTACTGCGCTCAGCTGGACGATCGATCTTGAAGCGGCTTGGCGACCACTTTTTATTGGAGGTGTTGGAGCGACACTTCATATGATTATGCTCTTCGTGCAGTCACATAACCGACAATACAATAGAGCATTCCTGGCGTTTGCTGTAACACAAATGAGCATCGGTGTGACGATTATTGGCGGTATATGGCAGCAGACTTTGGTTACTCAGCTCACATGTGGATTGTTGCTTGTTGCGGCAATGATCACAATACTGATTCGTCGCCAGGCAAGCTTGTTTGGAGGAGAGAAGAATAACGCTCGTCGTCTCGCAGTTGTTGCGTACCCTATCTTTACTGTTATCGCATTACTACTGTCGCTTGGGCTTTCGGGGGGTGAAGGGATTGGAGTGTTGTTGATTTGCGCGGGTATTGCGTGGGTAGCTTCATATATCGAAGAAAAGCCATTTGTAATTGCACTGGGTAATGCTCTTCTGGTTGTTGCAGGATTGCGAATATGGTCATTGTTCGGGCTTGATTCGACCTGGGCGATTATCGGCATTTCATGGATTACGGCGATGCTATTTTATGGGCTGTATTGGACACTACGTTCAAGACACGATACGCAACGCGCGGATATTTTACTTGTTTCGACAGGTGTCGTCCTTGCATTTGCGATTGTAACGCAATTCTTCCCGCTTCCTATCGCCGCCGCGATGACGCTTATTGCTGGAGCTGGCATTATGGCTGTCGAGGGATACCGACGACAAATGTACGGCATCATTGAGGCTGCTGTGTATTTGGCGACACTTGGTGTGCAGCGCGTGCTCGGTGTGTTATTGCCTGAGCTGAATATTGTTTTTTATGCACACTACTGGGCAATAACTATTGTTCTTGCTGGATTCTTAAGGAACGCGGTGACACAGCAACGATGTATCATCGCCATGGCGATGGTGACGGGTTCGACGGCGCTATATGCTTTGGGTAGCGGAGGGGGCTACGCTCTGTTGTTCTTGGTAGAACATGTTGGATTGCTTATATTTGGTGCCATGAGGCAGCAAAGTTGGGCGTTGTGGTGGGGGCTTAGTGCTGCTTCGCTTGCCATTCTTTACTTCCTGCGAGATATCGTCTTTTTGGCGTTTGGCTTCTTAGGATTACTTATAATTGGGTTTGTGATTTGGCGTTTGATGAGGACGCAAAAGAGCAAATAGTCACTGTTGGTGGTCCTATATTTTTACCGATAGTGCTCGTGTTTTTCACATCATTACAATATACTTGATTATATAACGATAAGATAGTATAATAACAGATGCTATGTGGGATGTGTTCCGATTGAATCCAATCGGCGATTTTTCTCTCCGTAAAATTGCCACCGCACTTGCCGTCATTATCATGTCGGCCCTCTTATGGGCAATTACTGTTTCTCCTCAAACAGCCTATGCTGTTGATGCTGCTTGGGACGGTGATGTTGTGACCTATGAGGGTCAACGCTATGAAAAAGAGACAGCGTCTATCCCTGGTATACCTGCGGGGTCTAGTGTGTATGTCTATAAGCAGCCGGACCAAAACAGTGCCATGGTGATGTATTTCCCTCCAGGAACAAATGTCAATGACGCAACGACGGTTCAGTATCAGAGCTTTACTTTTAGTCCTCCTTCTACGTACACAAATCCACAAACAGCTCGACAAATTGGACTAGAGCCAAAGAGCGGAGAAGTAGACCGCTCGTTTGGTACGACGGGCAGAAATGATAGTGACCAAGGGGAGGTAACAGCCTGTGCGATCAAAGGAATCGGTTGGGTGATTTGTCCAACGATGCGCTTTCTCGCTAGCGGCATGGACATTATCTTCGATCTTCTCAAAGATTATCTTACCGTGAAGCCGCTATCATTTGATTCTACGACGCCAATTTATCGTATGTGGGAAGTAATGCGTGGATTTGCGAATATTGCGTTTGTGTTAGCATTTCTTATCGTCATCTACTCACAAGTGACAGGCGGCGGTCTTAATAACTACAGCCTTAAAAAGATGCTACCTCGAATTATTATCGCGGCGATACTTGTTAATCTGTCGTATGTAATCGTAGCGGGTGCTGTCGATATCTCTAATATACTGGGTCATTCACTGCAGCAGATGTTTATTGACATGAGGGGTAATATTCTTGGAGCAAACAGTGCCTCGAACGACGAAGTTATCTCGTGGGATAGTATGACGAGCTTTATATTATCCGGCGGAACGATGGCGGTTGCCGGTGGAATTGCCGCCAAGCTTGCTTTGTCGAGTGTTGCTGGCGTGGGTGTAACGGGGCTTATTTATCTCCTTCTTCCATTCCTTCTGGGAGTGCTATTGGCTGTTCTTGTAGCGCTTCTCGTGCTTGCAGCTCGCCAAGCACTCATCGTTATTTTGATTGTGGTTGCCCCACTTGCTTTTGTCGCGTATCTCTTACCAAACACTGAGAAATGGTTCGATAAGTGGAAAGACTTACTAATGACAATGCTGCTTCTTTTTCCTATATTTTCGGTTATATTTGGTGGTTCGCAATTAGCGGGAAGTCTCATTGTGCAGACTGCCTCAAATATGAACGTTGTTCTCCTGGGTATGTTTGTTCAGGTGGCGCCAATTGTAATTACGCCTATGCTGATTAAATTCAGTGGCGGACTACTCGGCAAGCTTGCTGGTATTGTTAATAATCCAAACAAGGGGCTTATCGATCGAACGCGAAACTGGAGTCAAGGCAAGGCTAATGAGAGGCGCAAGCAGCGTCTTAGCCAGGCGTCGGAAGATCGAGCAAAAGGTATATACAATAGACGTCAATTCCTTCGTAACTATGCCCTTCGTGATCATGACAAGAAGCATGAGAAAGAAGCGAAACTGAAGGATTACGAGGCTGCTGTCGAAAAGCGCTCAGAGGCGCATTATACGAAGCGGCTTAATGAGATGGATGATCAGGGGATTGTTCCAGGTGAACGAGCGACATTTGTCGGACGTCGCAACAATCGCATGGCCCGTGCTGCACATGAAAGTGCATATGCAGCGGATATGTCAGCGCAAGCTATTAATGCACTTGACGAAACTCAGAAGCGAAACGCAAAAGCCGGCCTCAGTAATGGACTCTATGAGTCGTACAACCAAGAGATTAAGCAGAGTTCTCAGGACATCGCTATGAACGCTCGTGCGGCGCAGTCAGCGGACTATGTCGTTAACAGACAGCTATCTAATGCCATCACTAATAGCGACCATCTGCAGGCGGTTGCGGCGGGTATTGATTTAGCTAGCGGCAAGCCACGTGCAGTAGCAAGCGCACTCTCTACTCGTGTGAATGAGCGCTCTGAAGGTCTCAAGAACCTTGAGCTCATGATTGACGTAAAGAATCTCAAATCCGATGAATTACTCCAGCTGGCAAGCGGTATTGCAGAGGTGCGCGGTATTGCTAATAATCCTGAAATCCGAGAAGTGGCAATCAAAAAGATTGCGTCTGGACCAGATGTTGGAGCAATCCATAAGCTTTCTACTATCATGGATCTTAGTGAGACATCAGATGAATTCTTGCGAACTGCATTTGTTGATGGCCTCAAATCTAACTCTAAGAAGCCTGGAGAGTTTAGTGCTGGATTGCTTGATAAGCTCGGCCAGGGTGTTGTGGGAGGATTCGGCTCTAACGGACTTAAGAATGCATTTGTCGATGCCGTAAAGAGCAATACATTCGGCTCAAAGGGGCTAGTTGAAGCCGACAAGGATACACTTGAGCATCTCGCTTCGCTTCTAGAGCGTGAGCCAGGATTGTTTGGTGCTGAAGAGCGAGACAAGCTTGAACGCGCAATCTTTGGCGTCGTCAAGAATGCAAACCTCAGCGGCGCACTAGATAAGCGTAAGGATGCGTTTGAACGTATTGCACTATCCATTAATCCAGATATTCTTCCAGAAGACTTCTAGTGATTGATTAAATAGCAAATATATGTTTAAATAGTTTAGTCTGGAAGGGCCAGATGAACATAGTGAAGGGATCGGGCTATGGATCCGACTAATGCCTATTTGCTTGGACTTGACGCAGATCGAGAACAGAGACGACGTGATGCCGAAGAATTCACGCCGCTGCCTTCGATCGCTGCTTTGAGGCAGGAGATCGATGCTATTGTGCCGTCAGTAATTTCGGCACTGCGAGCAGACCCATATGTCTCGCGGCTTAACTACAATAGTATTCGGCCTGAGCAGATTGAATGCGCTGGCGAAAGAACTGCCGCCTGGGTGCTCGTCGCAAATGAAGCGCTTGGCGTAGGTACACATGTGTATCTGACGTTAGAGCATGGGCTGCGATCATTTCCGCATGAGGTCAATACGAGGTCATGGGTGCTGGGTAAGTGGCGTCGTCATGAGGATTCAACTTCTTTCGAGGAGTACGTTGTATCGATTGCTTCGAGAAGTGATCATCTCCAGAAAGAGCTTTCAGAGGTGCTTCGTCTCCTCCGGGAGATTTGCCCTTCGATCGCCGAGCATCATCGATCGACCGTCTTTTTTGCTGAATCCAGCGCGCTCGCTGCGGCTCGTGCGCAGGATGCTGAAGATGCTAAGGTCAGGCTTCAGGAGGCAAGAGAGCGTCGAAGGAGACGTGGGCGACCGAACTAACCCCTCTAATTGATCAGCCCGACACAGGCACACACCCCGCAATTCGATGTTGCGGGGTTTTCAATTGCTTGAGTTTTTGTAAGACATTCTGTAGCCTGATGTACGCGAGAAGATTGAGTAATTGGCGATATAGTGCTGACTAGTACTAAGACGGCACGACCACCAAGTACTTAACGGACCACACGAGGCGTTAAAGGGCATTGCTTCGCTCAAACAAACCATGAGTATGTAGCAATGGTGCCTGAAATCGAGTACGATGAGTAGATGAGTATATTTAAAAAAAGCGAACGTGGTGGTCTGTATGCACGATTACGTGAACGGGGCTACATCGTAGAAGATGCTAAGATAAGTGGCCAGTCAGTCATACGTATTATCGCTCCGAACGGTCGAGTTTGGGTGACGGGCAAAAAAATGGCCTATCCGATGAATAGTGCTTTTATTCACCAGATTTCTGACAATAAGCGTTTATCTTACGAGCTTGCGAGTAGCTTAAGTATTCGCACGCCGAAGACTATGTATGTTGATCGCTCAATGGGCATGGAGGAGTTGCATGCTTTTTTGAAGCAGTATCCACTGGTTGTCGTGAAGCCGCTCGATAGCTATAAGTCGCATGGCGTCACAATTGGAGTTAATTCGATGGACATAATGCCTCAGGCGCTAAAGCATGCTTACCGGGAGTCTCCAGTTGCAATCATTCAAGAGCAGGTTGGTGGCGAAGAATATCGCTTTACGATTCTAGAAGGAGCGGTTGTGTCTGTATTGCGACGAGAACGCCCTCAAGTCATTGGCGATGGAGTCAGTACGGTGCGTCAATTGGTCTCACGAGAAAATAGCACACGACGTGACCTGATCTTGAGTGATGCTATATACCCACAATGGACGGTAGACCTTATTGGAGATGTTGTTATGAGCGAAGATATCCCTGGGATAGGGGAAGTGCGTATATTATCAGGGGCTACTCTCGTCTCTAAAGGTGCTTCATTATATGAATTACGAGGCGACGTCGATGCGTCCTACGTAGCGCTTGCCGAGAGGTTTGCAACAACAGTTGGTGCTGGTTTTGTGGCGATTGATATGTTTATCGTGGACCACCAAGTGGAGGCTAGTAAGGGCCACTATTGGTTCAATGAATGTAACGCCTCGCCGAGCCTTAAGATGTATGTATCAGCTCGTAACGAAGATAACCACTGGATCGTCGACAAGATCGTCGATACGACAGATAATAACTTGAATTTTACCCAATAAAATGTTATAATCGAATAGATGAAAAAGGTTTTACTTATTGCACGCGCTAAAACTGAGAGAACTCTCGAACTGGCTGATATATTTGCTGGTAATGTTCGACAATTATTGGAAGATGATTTGATTGTTGAGAATTGTGAGATATCGGAATTGTTTTTTGAGCTCGATTCAGAGTCGATCGCTATTTATCATCCTAAAAAACGGTTCGATATTCGTGACTTCGATTTGGTGATATTCCGTCACGTTGGATCTTATGCGGTCGAGGCTCATGCGATTACTGCGTACTGTGAGTATTTTAATATTTCCTACACAGACACCTACTTGAATAGACTACTGCCAGATAATAAATTGAGTTCAGAATTTGCATCATGGTTTGGAGGGGTGAGGAACTGGCCTAGAACATTTTATGGTCCAGTTGAGGAGATGGAGCGTCGTTTTGCCGAGCTCGGAGAGAGGGCTGTATTGAAGGATAATTTTGGCTCAAAAGGACGGCTTAATTTTGTCGTGTCGTCTCCTGAACAGATACGGTCCATTGTAGAGCAGTATTCGGACGTCTTTTTTTTGCTTCAAGAGTTCATTCCTAACGACGGTGATCTACGAGTTTTAGTAATGGCAGATAAGCCTGTACTTGCTATACGTAGGGTTGGCGATGGGTCATCTCATCTCAATAATACGTCCCAGGGTGGAATTGCAGAGGTAGTTCCACTTGATCAGATCGGTGAAGACATTCTTGCGATGGCTCGACGATCAGCCGAGGTGCTACGAATACAGGTTGCGGGCGTGGATGTGATGATTAACTCTCAGACTGGCGTATCTTATTTACTCGAAGTAAATAATGGACCTCAGATATCGTCGGGTTCATTTGTTGAGGAGAAGACCGCGCTGTACGCAGACATGATCCGCTTAATACTACGGAGGCAGACTAGCGTATGACAAAGTTAACGACCGTCGGTATAGTTGAGCGTGTGTCTATCGGTAGGCGGGCGGTTGATGTGCCTGCAAAGCTTGACACTGGTGCAGATAGTTCGGCGATATGGGCAAGTAATATTCGGATTGGTCGGGATGGAGTATTGCGGTTTTCTTTATTTGGTGAAGGCTCGCCATATTACAACGGCAAGCTTTTTAAACGGACGGTTTTTTCGGTTGCGCAGGTCAAGAGTTCAAATGGTCAGTCGGAGGTTCGCTATAGAACTCAATTTACGGTTACGATTGCTGGCAGAAGAATACGAGCATTGTTTAATTTATCGGATCGAACAAATAGTACCTATAAGATTCTTATCGGTCGAAGAACGATGAGCGGTAAGTTTTTAGTTGATGTTTCAAAAGGTGTTAGACGATCGCCGTCTAACGCGAGAACAAAGCAGCTGAATAGAAAACTTGCAGAGGGTCCGTACGATTTCCACCAAAGATATGTTAAAGATAAAGGAATAATATTATGAAAATTGCAATTCTTTCCAACGGTTCTGGCAATTATTCGACGAAGCGTCTCAAAGAGGTCGCTAAGGCTCGTGGTCATGAAGTTCGCGTTATTAAATATCGTGATTGCTATGCGTCGATTGAACAGAATAATCCGACAGTTAGCTATAGAGGTGAAGATCTCGGTACTTTTGATGCGATTATTCCTCGTATTGCTTCTAATATGACTCGATATGGCACTGCGATCGTCCGCCAGCTTGAGATGCAGGGTGTCTATACCGTGTCAAGCTCAATTGCGATTAATCGATCGAGAGATAAACTTAGAAGTATGCAGTTACTTGCTAAGGCTGGTGTAGGGATTCCGAAAACAGTGGTGTCTCGTAATTCAGCTGACATCGATGATCTTTTGGAAAAGATTGGCGGAACACCGATTATTATTAAACTTGCTCGTGGTACACATGGAAATGGTGTCGTGCTCGCTGAGACAAAGAAGGCTGCAAAATCGGTACTACAAGCTTTTTATCTTTCAAATGAAGATGGGACGAATATCCTGCTTCAAGAGTTTGTCAAAGAATCAGCTGGGACGGATATTCGTGCGTTTGTTGTTGGTAGTCGTGTTGTTGCAAGTATGAAGCGACAGAGCCTGGATGATGATTTTCGCTCAAATTTACATAAGGGTGGTGAGGGAGTGGTCATTAAGCTGACTGAAGAGGAGCGTCGCACTGCAGTGAAAGCTGCTAAGGCAATGGGACTGAATATTGCAGGTGTCGATATGATGCGTAGCGATCGAGGACCACTCGTGCTTGAGGTGAACGCAAGCCCTGGCTTTGGGGTTGAAAAAGTGACGAAAAGAGATGTAGCAACGGCTGTTATAGAATATGTCGAGATGAATGCAAAACGCCGCAATAAAAAAGATAAAGTCGGCGCATAGAGCATAACTGCTATAATAGTGCGTATGACACACAATTTTTGTGATGCGAGCGCATGAGAAGTAACAACGGCCTCTGGTGGTTTGTTGTTATTGCTGTTGTGGGCGCCATGGCGTGGGCAGGCATCAGAGTGCTTATCGATCAGCAGCAAGCATCTGCCGAGAAGATACCTGTCCAGATTGGACGGGGTACGTATCAGGTGCAAATTCTTAGCACACCCGAAAATCGCGACAAAGGCCTATCTGGTACCGAAAAACTCGATAAAACAGAGGGTCGTTTATTTGTTTTTCCAGAATCAGACAAGTGGTCTATCTGGATGAAAGATATGAAATTTCCGATTGATATAGTGTGGCTCGATAGCGAGAAGAGGGTAGTGCATCTTGTTAAAGACGCGCAACCAGATAGCTACCCTGAAACACGGTTTACTCCGAAGAAAGTAGCGCGGTTCGTGTTGGAGTTTCCAGCCGGTTCAATCGAACGAAGTAATATCCAACTTTCTTCAAAGGCGACATTTGAAGTCGATACGACAGGAGTACAATAAATAGCATGAATGTTGCCATTGTTTTGTTGATTTTACTCACTGTACTATTTGCGTTGACCTTTTTTACCAAGCGTCGATTTGGTGTACTCGGTCTTGCGTTGACTGCAGGGGCGACTCTTAGTGGTTTGTGGACGCCTGACGTGGTGCCTATCGTGCAGCAAGCGGGGGTGGAGTTGGTTGCGCCGCCTCTGAGTAGTGTCGTTGCTGCTGCTATCATCTTGCTTCCTGCAGTAGTGCTGCTTTTTAGTGGACCAACCTATAGTAGTAAGTTGCAGCGGGCAATTGGGGCACTGGTATTTTCGCTCCTTGCGCTCGCATTTATGCTTGAGCCACTTGGTGGCGCGCTTGTCCTTGAAGGTGATGGCAAGAGGTTGTTTGATATTTTGGTAGAGTATCGAGTGTGGATTATCACGGCAGGTATTTTACTCGCCCTTGCTGATCTTTTGTTTGTAAAGACTCCTAAAATTAGCAAAGAGAAGCACTAGATATTGACAGGTGACCCCTGGAGGTGCTAGATTAGTAGGAGTTTACGGCTATTTGTCGTTGACCAAGCCATCCGGCTAGTACATTACACACAGTAATATTTATGGGACCATAGCTCAGCTGGTTAGAGCACCTGCCTTTTAAGCAGGGTGTCCTGGGTTCAAGCCCCAGTGGTCCCTCCAAGAAAAAACGTCGACATTTTCGCTACCGGTCGACGTTTTTTCTTGGGGAAAATAAATGCGAAGTTGTTGAACGTGCTACTATGACAAGATGAAACCTCGATTTATTTACATACATGGCAACGGTGGCGACGACTGGCGCTCGGCATGGGCGGAATGGCTTAAGCGTGAAATCGAGAAGCTCGGATTTGAGACGGTATTTGAAACAATGCCCGATCCAGCCGCGGCGCGTGCTAAGTACTGGCTGCCATACATGAAAAATGAGCTTAAGATTGGTGAAGACGATGTGATTATCGGCTACTCCTCAGGGGCTGTCGCAGCGATGCGCTACGCAGAAACAACAAAGATCAAAGGATCGATTTTGATATCACCGAGCTATACGGATCTTGGAGACGAGACTGAAAAAGCAAGTGGGTATTTTGACGAGAAGTGGCTATGGAATGATATAAAAGCAAACCAGAAAAAGATGGCAGTCGTATGGGGCGATAACGATCCATACATTCCTCAGTCTGAGTTTGCCTATATTGTGCTTCATCTTGGCGCAGAGCGCATCAAGGTGCCGATGGGGAAGCATTTCCAGACGAAGCAAGATTTTATGGATATTTTAAAATATATCAAAAAAGCGTATCCGTCTACGTAAGACGACTTGCTGCAGCAGTATCGATAAGCCAGCTGGCGGATGTAGCACGTGCCGCTTGGGCAATAGGCAAGAGATTGTCTGGTTGTAGTGCGTGGCTAATAGCGTCTGCCTTGCTTTCGCCGGCAGCGAGAATATCACAATGTTCAGCACCTATAAGTGCGTGAAGTGTCAGTGATATACGGTTTGATGGTGGCTTAGGCGAGTTATGAATGGCAGCAACGAGACGGTCTGTCTGAGTAAAGTCAGGATGGCCCGGAAATAACGAGAGAGTGTGTCCGTCTTCGCCAACACCGAGCCATACGAGGTCCAGCCGCGGTTGGCCAGATGCATTTTTTGGAAGTGACTCTAGTTGCATAATGTAATCGTCACGAGCTACTTCGGCGGACTGGTCGCTTATTGGACGTAGAAAAGTTGCGCCGGGAATATGACGGAGAAGAGCGGCTTCTGCAGCATGCCAGTTGTTGTCTGGAGATGTAAGTGGTGCGATTCGTTCATCTCCCATGACGAACATTACTTTTGACCAGTCGAGACTGTCCAGGTAGGTAGTAGCGATAACTTTGTAGGCTAGCTCTGGGGTTGTACCGCCAGCAAGTACCCATGTTGCCGAGCCATACTGAAGGGTGGCTTCTTGCAGTATGTCGACGGCGCGCTTGGCTGCTTCGTTTGCTAAGTCCTGTTTATTTTCAAAGATTTGAAGAGAGTTCATAGTGATAGTATACGATATTTTTGATTTCGACGAGGTGTAGTATGCTGACTATATGCAGTGGTGGATGCTACGAAGGAAGCTTCATACGTCTTGGCTAATCGCGATTGCGAGTGTCTGTGTCCTTGTGGGTGTCGTGATGGCGAGATACGTCGATCAGACGTTGTTCGCCCCTTATGTATGGCTTTTTACTAGTTTGGCTATGATTGGTACTGCGCTGTGGCGTCGTTCTTTGTATCTTATATTACTAGTCATTGTTGGCGGATTGCTTCTCGGATTGTGGCGTGGTTCGGTATTACAGTCACAGCTTGTTGTGTATGAAAAACTGTACGGTTCGGCGGTGACGATGACGGGTCTAGTAAGTGAAGATGCAGATACTGGGAGGCGAGGTGAGCTAGTGCTGCGCTTATCTAACCTGGAGGTCGGTGGTCATGTAATCGCTGGCAAGTCTTGGGTGAGCATTATGACGGATGCAGAGATTAAGCGTGGCGACCGTGTTGTAGTAGATGGGAAAATGAGTGAAGGGTTTGGTAGTTTTTCATCTGCAATCTACCGGGCAAAGCTACTGACAGTACAGCGACCTGAGCCTGGTGACATCGCAAGGCAGGTTCGGGATTGGTTTGCAGACACGGTTCGACGAGCAATTCCTGACCCGCAGGCGGCATTGGGTATTGGCTATCTAGTAGGGCAGCGTCGTGCGCTACCGCCAGAGCTTGATGAGGCACTACAGATTGCGGGATTGACGCATGTAGTGGTTGCGAGCGGCTATAATCTAACAATTTTAGTACGACTAGCGCGCCGTCTGTTTGTGCGAGTATCAAAGTATTTGGCGGCTTTTGCGGCGAGCGGCATGATCGGAAGTTTCGTGCTTATAACTGGTGCTAGTCCGAGTATGTCTCGAGCAGGTTTGGTTGCTGGGTTGTCATTACTCGCATGGTACTACGGGCGTCAATTTCACCCACTCGTGTTGTTGCCATTTGCGGCCGCAGTCACGGTGCTCATCGATCCAAGTTTTGCCTGGGGAGATCTAGGATGGCAATTAAGCTTTACTGCATTTGCAGGTGTAATGATCCTTGCGCCTCTCGGCCAGGCATATTTCTTTGGTGACAAAAAGCCCGGTACGGTTCGTCAGATCTTAGGGGAGACGATAGCGGCGCAGATCGCAACTTTGCCGATTCTAGTACTTGCGTTTAGTCAGTTTAGTACGGTGGCTGTTCTTGCAAATGCGCTCGTGTTACCTCTTGTGCCGCTCGCGATGCTATTGACATTTCTTTCGGGTGTTGGCGCTATGATTTTTCCTAGTTTTGCCAGTATAATTGGACTACCAGCGAACTGGCTACTCCAGTATATGATCGCAGTTGCGGATTATTTAGCCAAGTTACCATGGGCGCTGTCTGAAGTTATGATTGAACCATGGCAAGCGGTGGTTGGTTACAGTGTTATTGTCATCTCTTGCATCTACATGTGGCGAGTGACGAAATATAGCTTGCGCGAGAGCAACATCGTCGAGTAGGCGGGTATCTGATATAATAAGACTAATTACACTATAAAATCTAGCGGAGAATACTATGTCAGGACACAGCAAATGGTCGACAATTAAGCGTGAAAAAGGCGCAAAAGATGCAAAACGAGGTGCGGTTTTTACAAAGATCGGTAACCAAATTGCTATTGCTGCCCGTGGCGGGGTTGACCCAACAATGAATTCGGCACTCGCACTTGCGATCGAAAAAGCAAAACAAGCAAACATGCCAAATAATAACATCCAACGCGCAATTGATCGTGTCAGTGATAAAAATGCTGCAGTACTAGAAGAGATTTCATATGAGGGTATGGGGCCTGGCGGTATCGGTATTATTATCGAGACGGCAACTGACAACAAAAACCGAACATTCCCTGAAGTGCGTAATGCGCTTACCAAAAATGGTGGGCGAATTGCAGACGCCGGTAGTGTGATGTTTCAGTTTACGCGAAAGGGTGTGATCGAAGTTGCGGCAACCGGTGAAGATGCTCTCCTGACAGTGCTTGATGCGGGGGCGGAAGATGCTGTGGAAGAGGATGGTGAGATTATCGTTTATACCGACCAGAAAGAACTTGCAAAGGTGCGAACAGCTATCATCGAAGCGGGTCTTGAAGTAAAGGGTGCTGAACTTCAGTATGTAGCGAATGGACAGATTGAGATTGACGACAGTGAGACTGCATCAAAACTTTTAAAAGTACTTGATGCACTCGATGATTTGGATGATGTAGTGAATGTTCACACGAATGCAGATGTCACTGTTGAACTAGAGTAGGGCTCTATATGATAAACACCACACCCCCTTCTAAGTTAAGGGGGTGTTTTTGCGTGTTGACAAGTCAAGTTTCAGCTTGCTATAAATAAGACATAAAACGTAAGCATAAAGGATGGGCTATGCGACGGATAATGCAGTACATGGCTATTGTGATACTCCTCTGTTCGCTTGTGCCTATGTCTGTGTTTGCCAGTGACGAAACACTTTTGGTTGAAGCTCCATTGCTGAATGCTCCTAGTGTCGCGCCATCACCTGAGCCGATCATTGCAGAGCCGCAGCCCACGCCTATAGTAGATGATAAGGCTAACAATGAGGAGGCTCGAACTACTGAGAGCGTCGACTCCACTCCTAAGGATTCAACTACGTCGCAAGCAGAACAAGTCTCCGAGTCTGCGCCTTTTTCAGCTACCCAAGCTGTGTCTGATCCTATTAAAACGCAAGTAGCGATTCCAGCCACAGATGACTTGCTTATAACAGCAATAAAGTTTGGGTCGAAAAATACCATTGATGCACTTGAGCTGAAAAATACAGCAACGAGAGCAATTAATGTAGATAGTTGGACTATAAGAGTGTCTCAGCTGGATAACGATAGTGAGGATATCTGTAATATTCCAATGAAGGGCTACATACTGCCTGGTTATTCGGTGACGTTCGCAAGTGAGTATACCGCCGATGCGGGCGTGTATCCTATAAGGGGTTGTGGAAATCTTGTGAGCGCGACATCGGTGATTGTCGAAGTCTTTCACGGTTCGCAACTTGTCGAGCGGATACAATCGATGAATGAAGAGGGTGTGTATGAGCGACAAGGCACTACGTCAAGTCGTCGGACGGGTGTCTTTGCGGTAGATTTTAAAAAAGTAACAAGTAGAGTATTTCTGACGAGTAGTTTGTATGAGCCTCGTGCGGATATAGAATTACGAATTGTCGAGTTACACACAAACCCTCAGCCATGTACTGCGGGTGATCTTCGTCAGCAGTGTTTTGATTATGTAAAAGTGTATAATCCAACAGATACTGCTATAAACCTCGGGGCTTATCGACTCAAAGCAGGCCAAGTAACATCAACAAGTGCAGGCATACAAATCGCTGGAATCGTCCCTGCGAGAGGCTATGCGATTATTTCACACAATCAAGATGGAGTGAGGGTAACGTTGCCAAATAGTGCAGGTACGGCATGGTTGCAAGATGAGTATGGAGTGGTTGATTATCCATCAAACGCTACGCCATATGAAAAAGGAGATACTGTGGCGAATAGTGGGCGATCTTGGGCGTATGATGCAAGTGACGGATCGTGGAAGTGGGCCGTGCCCTCTCCTGACGGAGACAACACATTCGCACCTATTGATCCCGGCATGGGGAGTGCCAGTGTGGTGAGTACACTGAAGCCTTGTCGTGAAGATCAGTATCGCAGCGAAGAAACAAACAGATGTCGGTCCATTGCGACTGTAGGTGGGCTAAGTCCGTGTAAAGAAGGGCAATATAGAAGTGAGGAGACGAATAGATGTCGTTCACTTGCATCGGTGGTATCAGCATTAAAAATCTGTGCTGATGATCAGTTTAGGAATCCAGCAACAAATCGTTGCAAGAAAATCGCCAGTGCTGATGACGCAAGTCTGGCTGATTGTGGGGAAGGTCGCGAGCGTAATCCAGCGACAAATCGCTGTCGTAATGCCGTCTTGAGGGCAGTACCAGCGGCTGCTTTTGCAGTTGAGCCGATCAAGCAAGGGGTTACGTCATTTGTCGGATGGTGGGCGCTTGGAGGTGTCCTGCTTCTGGCGTTTGGATATGCTGCATGGGAGTGGAGGCAGGAGGTGCGAGCGATGCTCCGAAAGGCTATGGCTACTATCTTGCCTGGTCGTAAATAACGTATACTAGAGAAATGAGAATTATTGGCATCGATCCAGGTACGGGTATTTTGGGTTTTGGCGTGGTAGATGTCGTCGCTGGAAAAGCAAAGATGGTGACTGCGGGGGTAATCACGACGCCTGC
Organism: Candidatus Saccharibacteria bacterium GW2011_GWC2_44_17; assembly: GCA_001029695.1. Lineage (GTDB taxonomy): Bacteria > Patescibacteriota > Saccharimonadia > Saccharimonadales > Saccharimonadaceae > 2011-GWC2-44-17. Next base: position 482,022 of record CP011211.1, on the reverse strand, counting down.
CCATACTCCACTTGATATCCGTCTCGAAGATATCTACGATGGCCTTACTGAGATAATCGAAGAAACTAAACCGGACGTGATGTCGATTGAGAAATTGTTTTTTGGACAGAATGTCACTACAGCGATGAGCGTGTCGCATGCTCGTGGTGTGGCAATGCTTGCCGGGCGTAAAGGTAGGTTGCCGATTTCCGAATACACCCCTATGCAAATAAAGCAGACACTCACTGGATACGGCAAAGCAGATAAAAAACAGGTACAGGAAATGGTACGAATGCAACTCGGACTAAAAGAAGTGCCTAAGCCTGATGATTGCGCCGATGCGTTGGCTGCAGCGATCACTCACTCGCTGATGTCTCGCGGGCTGTAGTCGCCTCGTGTGTCTATAGTGGGAGTAGTGCAATCAGTCCGGTGATGACGGCTGCGATAAGAAAAGCCTGCAGATTGATCATACGTGCCTTTAGAGTGTCTGCTTTTCGCATTGAGGCGTCGTCAATCTTTAGAGCGGCGCTGTCATCGTCGGCGTGTTGCATGCCTGCGCTAGCGTACCCGACGCAGAATTTATGACGAGCCTGTAGATAGCCGGTTGCTGATAGGAAGAGCGGTAAAAAGGCAACGAGACGAAGGTACCATGGGGCGTGGAGTGCAATGAGCCCGACAATAACGACAACTGATAGCACGAGGCCGATATGACCTGCTTGTCGGCGACGTCGGATTTCGACGGGATTGATGTTGCATACACCTGGAATGTAATTTGTAAGTTGATTCGTCATAGTAGCTCCTTGTATCTTTCTAGTATAGCAATTTTTAGTGAAATTGAGTTATTGGTTGAAATTTTTAAACCAAAGGAGTAGTATAGAATTATGACGACAATAAACTGTCCAGACAAAGAAGTGTTTGAGCGAACTAGGCCATTATTTAATGCACTCGGTGACGAGACGAGACAGGGTATATTACTTTTGCTTGCTCGCGAAGTGCGATTGAGTGTTGGCGACTTGACTCACTTAACAAAACTTTCGCGTCCAGCAGTGTCGCACCATATAAAGATACTGCGTGAGGCGGAGCTTATCGTTGAGGAGCGTGATGGCACGAAGCGGTATTATCACCCAACTTTCAAGCGCTACGTCGAGCCAATGAGAGAGCTGGTAGATCAGGTGGAGCAGTTCGAACAGTATATAGATAAAAAACAATGCGAGGAGCAGTAAGATGGGAAACTTTTTACATAAACTAGGGAATTATGCGTTTACGCATAAGTGGCAGGTCGTGTCGATATGGGTGGTAGTTATGGCACTACTCGGTTCACTTGCTGCTATGAATATGAAGCCAACAAGCAATGCGATTAGTATTCCTGGTACTCAAGCGCAAAAAGCTATCGATCGCATGGCGGAGTTATTCCCCGACGCTGGAAAAGGCTCTGGTCGAATAGTTGTCGCTAGTCCAGAAGGTAAAACTGTCGCAGATTTTACGCCACAAATAACATCACTTGCAGATGAAGTGAAAAAAGTTGATGGCGTGTCGGCAGCGATTAGTCCATTTGAGAACGCATCAGCGATTTCGGAAGATAAGACAATTGCGTATGTACAGGTACAACTGAAAAATGAAAACGGATCGGTGCCAACTGAAACGACGGAAGCGATCGAAAAACTGGTTTCGTCGGCTCGCGCAAATAACCTCACGGTTGAAGTCGGTGGAGATATCATCAATAAAGCACCTGGAGAGATTTTAGGTATTGGTGAGGCGGCTGGTGTGCTTCTCGCGCTGCTCGTACTTGCGATGACACTCGGATCCTTGCTGTCTGCTGGTATGCCAATCGTAACGGCGCTTGTTGCTGTGGGTGTAAGCATGGCAGGATTGTTCTCACTCGGTCAAGTAATTGATATTAGCGCAACAACACCAGTGCTTGCAGTGATGCTTGGGCTCGCTGTTGGCATAGACTACTCACTGTTTATTATCAGCAAGTATCGTAGTTACCTCCTCGAAGGGTATGGCTATAAAGAGGCGGCAGGTAAATCCATTGCTACTGCTGGCAATGCTGTTATCTTTGCTGCTGCTACTGTGGTGATTGCGTTGTCTGCGCTAACGATCGTCCAAATACCATTTATGTCTACTATGGGACTTGCAGGGGCGGCGACAATTGCAGTGGCTGCTGTCGTTGCAGTAACGCTCGTACCGGCATTGCTTGGATTTGCGGGTAGCCGCATTTTCCGTGGCAAGACGAAAATAGCGATAGAAAAAGCGCAAGCTCGTGGTCCGCGCGATGCACACACAGTGAGTCATAAAACGATTTGGTACAGGTGGGGTGAAGCGATCACTCGCCGTCCGATCACTATTCTTGTCGCGGCCATCGTACTTATCGGTATTGTTGCATTACCGGTTGGAAAACTCCATCTAGGGCTTCCGACGGATGAGCATGCGGCGACTAGCTCAACTGAGCGAAAGGCATATGACCTACTATCCCGTGGTTTTGGAGCCGGCTTTAACGGACCGCTTCTCGTTGTTGTTGAAGGACTTCCTGCAGTATCAGAAAGTGACAAGGAGGCAATACGTGCACCACTTATAGCACAGATGAATCAAAAAATTGCCGAACAGCAAGCGTCATTTGCACAGCGTGCAGCATCGGTGACAACTATGGAAGAGGCTGCATCGTTGCAACAGGATATTGCGGCTGCTCAATCTACTGCCGAATCAAAAAAAGCCGCAGCTGAAGCACAGATAGAAAGCGCTGTTTCGCAGTACGCTAAGTATAATCAACTAAAGAAGATAGCCGATAAGCTTACGGATAATCAGGATATTGCGCAGGTTCAGCCCGCACTCGTAACCGATGATGGTACAAAAGGCGCGCTCCAAGTGATACCACGTTCGTCACCTTCTGATCAGAAGACACTTGATTTGATCGAATACCTTCGAGCGCCAGATACTATGAAGAATCTTTCAGGAAGTGATACTGTCAGTTTCGCAGTCACGGGATCGACTGCCTTGCAGGGTGATATCAATGCGAAACTCTCGTCTGCATTACCAGAGTACCTTGCGGTCGTCGTTGGCCTATCGCTCGTACTACTTGTCGTTGCGTTTCGCTCAATCCTAGTTCCGATCAAAGCAACACTCGGATTTCTCCTTTCTGTTCTTGCAATGTTTGGAGCGATGGTGGCAGTTTTCCAGTGGGGTTGGTTCGGTATTGCTGATGCGCCAGGCCCTATCGTGAGCTTTATTCCAATCATTGCTATTGGCATATTGTTTGGCCTTGCTATGGATTACGAATTCTTCCTCGTATCGAGTATGCACGAAGCATATCAACGAACAGGTGATGCAAAAAAAGCAGTTATAAGTGGGTTTGGGCTTGGCAGTAAAGTAGTTGCTGCAGCCGGAGCGATTATGGTGGCAATTTTTGCAGGCTTTATCACAAATCATGATGCAACAATCCAGACGATAGGCTTTGGATTGGCGGTCGGTATTTTGATTGATGCCTTTGTTGTTCGCATGACGATCATACCGGCAGTGATGACGCTACTCGGAAAAAGTGCATGGTGGTTGCCGAAGTGGCTTGATCGAATCGTACCTCATATATCAATTGAGGGCGAGGAAACATCGCCGAAATCTAAAAAATAGTTCAACTATACAAAATAATCCCGCTACTATGTGGGATTATTTTTACTTTTCGTAGCGATGATCATTACGCTCTCTGCCCTCGGCATTTCTGAGTAGTCTTCGCTGTCGTCGCTTTGCTGACTCTTTTGTTTGTTCAAATCGACGTTTTTCTATAAAGCCACGGCGATCTTCTAGCTTCTGTAGCTCTTGTTTAAAATTGCAATACACATGGTAACGCTTTTTATCAATTGTTCCGTTTTCCAGCCCTGCTTTTATGGCGCAGCCAGCTTCGCTATCATGCGAACAGTTTCTAAAATGGCAATGCCTTGCGGCTTCGAATATTTCTGGGAATGACAGCTCGAGGTCATCTACGCTACCCCAGAGCTGTAGTTCGCGGATACCTGGCGTATCAATAATCATACCACCAGTTGGTAGTACAAATAGCTCACGATGGACGGTAGTATGTCGGCCTTTAGAGTCGCGCTCGCGAATGGCTTGAGTTGCTTGACGCTCTTGACCTATAAGCTTATTTATCAGTGTTGATTTTCCAGCACCTGATGAGCCTAAGATTACAATTGTTTTTCCTGGTGTAATGAATGACTCTACGGTCGAAAGGTCGGTATCGTGTAGTGCGCTCATAACGACAAGCTCGGTATCAAGACCTTTGAGCTGCTGTTTTTTTTCTTCTATATTGCGAGCTTTGTCTGCTTTATTGAGCAGGATCACTGCGCGAATATTTTGAGACGAGAGTTGAAAAATATACCGCTCTAGACGCTCTGGACTGAAGTCGTGATCGAGTGGCTGCATAATGAAAGCGAGGTCGACATTTGCGGCAATAACTTGCTTATCAAGCTGCCTCCCTACGTGGCCACGAACGATTTCGCTTGATCGTGGGAGCACTGCTTGAATAATCGGGGGTTGATTGTCGGCTAGCTCGACAGCTACCCAGTCGCCAATTTTTGGCATATCATTTGCGGTTAGTTTATGAGTTAAGGCGCCTGAAAGCTGTGCGATACATTCTTCTGGTAGCGCGACTTTATACTGACGACCGTAGTCAGCAATGATGCGCGCTGGTGAGAACTGAGGAGCTTCTAAAGCTTCCCAGTCCTGCCTGTGCTCATTATTCCAGCCGAAGGTGTCAAGAGTATTCATTATTCTAGTGTACAGGGATATGTCATTATATGGTACTACTCCTTTGAACGGTGACTATTTTGCGCTGAATCCTGATGATTATTGGTTCAGGTTAGGGGTGGACTCTCAGTCTTATTTCAGGGATTTTTGCTATAATAGAGAAACAATGATTCGTAAAGGTAAATATACAAAGCCCGTGACTCCAGTGCGTCAGGCAAAACGTGAGGCACGTCGCGGATTTCGCTGGTGGCGCGAGATGAGTCTCAAGAAAAAAATTGCCGTTATTGTCGTTCCGATACTTGTTATTTTAATTATTATTCCCCTTGCAACATATCTATATTTTGCGCGTGACATTTCAAACAAAGAACGACTAATGAATCGCAATAATACGGGTATTGTGTTGTACGCAAATGATGGAAAGACTGAGATATATAGTCAGGGGCGCGCGAAGCACCGCGAGTTAATTGGACTCGATAAGATTGCTCCGTCAACGCAAAAAGCCCTGATCGCCAGTGAAGATAAAAACTTTTACAAGCATGACGGTTTTTCACTAGGAAGTATGTTGGGTGCGGTATACGCGAACTTTATCGCGGGTGGTAAATCATTTGGTGGTTCGACATTGACGCAGCAGCTCGCTAAGAACACGCTACTTTCAAGTGATAAGAATTATCTCCGTAAATTTCAGGAGCTATCAATTGCAATTGCGATCGAACGTACATACTCGAAAGATGAGATTTTAAGTATGTATTTAAACTCGGTGTATTTCGGCGAGAACTCTTTTGGGATACAAGACGCAGCAAAAACATATTTCAACAAATCTCCAGCGGAGCTGAGCTTAGCGGAGAGTGCTATGTTGATTGGGGTTCTTCCGGCGCCAAGTGCGTACTCGCCGATCAGTGGTAATCCTGAGTATGCTAAGGAGCGACAGGGAACGGTACTGAAACGGATGGTTGCGAATGGATCTATTACTGAAGCAGAAAAGAATGCAGCGCTCGGTGAAGAGTTGGTCTATGCCGAGGTAAAATCACCAAGCGAGAGCAGTAAGGCGCCACACTTTACGGAAATGGTTATGAATGAGCTGTATAAAAAGTATGGCGAGGAAAAGGTAACGCGTAGTGGCTATCAGGTAACGACAACTCTCGATGCTGGACTGCAGGGGCAGCTACAAGAGAGTGTTGCTGGAAATATGAATACGATTCGACGTGGCGGCGGCAGTAATGCAAGTGCAGTTGCAATTGATCCAACGACTGGTGAAATTCGTGGGCTGGTCGGTAGCTATGACTGGTCAGATGAAAAGTTCGGCAAAGTAAATATGGTAACAACTGCTCGTCAGCCGGGGAGTAGTTTTAAGCCACTTTATTACGCCCAGGCGTTAGCAGATGGTGTTATTACGCCTGCAACAATCCTAAAAGATACTAAGCCGACTGCCTCGGAGTTTGGTGGCTATGCACCACAGAATGCTGACCGAAGGTTTAGGGGTGATGTGACAGTACGAAATGCGCTTAATTGGTCGCTCAATATCCCGTCCATAAAAGTCATGCAGCAGCTTGGGATTGATAAATCTATCGATGCAGCAAAGCGAATGGGTATAACAACTCTTGATAGCAAAAAAGAGTACGGACTCCCGCTAGCACTCGGTTCAGCTGAAGTGCCTCTACTCGAGATGACGAGCGCCTACTCCGGATTCGCCAATGCTGGTCAGCGTTATAATACATCAACTATTAAGGGCATAAATAGTAAGTATAACGACAAGGTGTTTGTCGCAAAGAATGACAGTAGCCAGGCTATAAGTGAACAAGGCGCATACCTGATTTCGAATATACTTTCCGATAGCAGCTCTCGTAGTACTGTGTTTGGTAATTCGCTGACTGTCTATGGCAAGAACTACAAAACTATTAAGGCTGCTGTAAAGACTGGGACGACTGATGATTCTCGTGACGCATGGACAATTGGCTATACTCCGCAGATTGCGATAGGTGTATGGGTTGGCAATAATGACAATACGACAATGACAAACGGTGGCGCTGGAATGGCTGGCCCAATCTGGACAAAGGCAATGGGCAAGGTGCTTGCTGACGTGAGCTCAACTGACTTTCCTATGGCGCGAGGTATCGTTCAAAAGAATATCTGTGCAGACGGTAGTCTCGCGGATGCTGCAGTTGCAGGAAAAACACGCACCGAATATTTTATCTCGACAAGTCTTCCCTCCTCGTCTTGCTCGGTCAAGCCAACTGAAAACAAAACAGAGGAAAAGAAAGATCGAGAAGAAGATACTGAATCTGAAGAATCTACGCCGGTCGCAACAAAAATTAGCGTTACCTCATCGCCGTCTGGTAGCTCAACGCTTGGTACGTCTGTTACCTTTAGCGCACTGCTCACATCGGCAGTAAAAGGCACGGTAACATTTAAAGATGGAGGCTCAACACTGAGCGTTGTGACAGCAAGTGGTGGAAGCGCTTCATTTACCACTAGTTCGCTTACTGTCGGCCCGCATACAATTACTGCTGAATTCACTCCTGAAGACACATCGGCCTACACTAGCTCATCATCATCGGTTTCGCATACGGTCACGGCGTCTGGCTCAACCGGCCCAGGAGCAAATAACGGAAATAGCCAGAGGAATAACTAAATGATTGCGCATGTGTACGGTAGTGTTGCCGAAAAATTTAACAACTCAGTAATTGTAGATGTTCATGGAGTGGGGTATGAAATTCAGACGCCGCTTGGTGATTATGAGCATGCAGTGCTTGGCGAAGAGGTGAAGTTTTATACGTATCACCATATTCGAGAGCAATCACAAGATCTTTTTGGGTTTTCTACGCTCGCCGCCAAGAAGTTATTTGAGCTTCTCATTACTGTTCAAGGGGTTGGACCAAAAGCAGCGCTCGCTATACTCGGCCTTGGTGAGAGTGAGACAGTCCGTAATGCTATCGCAAATAATGATGCAACCTACATCACAAAAGCGAGCGGCGTCGGCAAGAAGACCGCCGAACGAGTAGTCGTGGATTTATCGGATAAAGTCGGCATGCCGCTATACTACGACAACAAGACCTCTACAGGGATTAGTCAGGCTATTGAGCATAGTGATGAAGCACTTGAGGCATTGATGGCACTTGGATATAATCTCAACGATGCGAGCAAAGCGCTTGAAGGTGTCTCAACCGAACTATCAACGGCGGATCGTGTCACACAGGCGCTGAAAGGCTAATGAGCGCTAGGAGATAGAGCGCAACTTGATATACTAAGTAATAGATATGGCAGTCGAGCGAATAGTTGATACAAGTATTTCTGATGATGATTCCGATGAACAGCAGATCGAGGTCACTTTACGTCCTCAAAGTTTCGATGATTATATCGGACAGGAACGGCTAAAACGCAACCTTAAGCTTGCGATTGATGCAGCGAAAAAGCGCAGCGAGCCAATTGACCACGTGCTTCTCTATGGTCCTCCTGGCCTTGGTAAGACGACAATGGCAACGGTCATTGCGAATGAAATGGGTACTAATATTCGGGTTACGGCTGGACCGGCAATTGAGCGTGCAGGAGATCTCGCGAGTATCCTCACTAATCTTACTGATGGCGATGTGCTTTTTATCGACGAAATTCATAGGCTTAGTCGCACGGTCGAAGAAGTACTCTATAGTGCTATGGAAGACTTTAAGCTTGATATTGTTATCGGTAAAGGCCCGGCTGCTCGCAGTGTACGACTCGATCTACCGAAATTTACTGTTATTGGCGCAACGACACGAACAGGCGCACTGGCCGCGCCACTTCGAGACCGTTTTGGACTTATTCATCGATTGGAGTTTTATACCTCAGATGAAATTGGGCGAATTGTTGCACGAGCTTCATCGATTTTGGAGAGCCAGATTCATGACGAGGCGGCAAGTATGCTTTCGACGCGAGCTCGATTGACACCTCGTATCGCCAACAGACTCCTAAAACGAGTCCGTGATTATGCTGATGTTAACGGTGATGGGATTATCGATACAGTGACGACGACGGAGGCGCTCGCAATGCTTGAAATCGATGAATTAGGACTTGATCCGGCTGATCGTAACCTTCTCTCGAGTATGATCGAGAACTATGGAAATAATCCTGTCGGGCTTAACACGATTGCTGCATTAACGGGGGATGAGGCGACTACTATCGAAGATTTCTATGAGCCATATTTGTTGCAAATAGGGTTTATTGAACGAACTCCCCGCGGCCGCCGTGTTACCCGAAAGGGGTATGAACATCTTGGAAAAACACATCCTGATGTTACCGTATATGAAGCAGAAGCTTGATATAATAGTACTATATGAATCCACAGCAGCCACCAGTTACTCCTAATCCAGAATCAGCACCGCCGCAACCCGTCGCCTATGATGCACAAGGCCGTCCGCTCTATGCGCATCCTCCAGTGAGCCCTAGTCCATCAGTCGCGCCATCAGCACCGCCGCAACCAACTCCGGCGGTTGTGCATATGTCTCGGGCGATCGACCCTGTAGCTCCAGAGGTTTCGGCTGAAGTTGCTGCAAAACACCAGGATTCCGTTAGGAGATACCCGTATCTGAATCTTAGTGAAGGTGAGTATGTCGTCAATAGCGTGCGTCGTCATCCTATTGGGTTACTTGCGCCAGTAGGTTTGTCTGCCTTTTTGGTTATGGTGACGGCAGTTGGACTTGGCGCATATCCAGAATTGGCCAAGAACACAGGACTACCGGACGTTTCGGAGGTGATTCTGCCAGCGATTATGTTGATGATTTTATTTATTATTGGTGGGTATGTCGTCGTCTGGGTGTATCTGCAGAATAAGTTTTTTCTTACAAACGAAAGTGTTATCCAGGAGATTCAAACAAGCCTTTTCGCTAAGCATGAACAGACAGTAAGCTTGGGTAGTATTGAGGACGCGAGCTTTCGACAGAATGGAATACTGCAAAGTATGCTTAATTATGGCTCGATACGGCTCAGTACAGAGGGCGAGGAGACGACGTATAGATTTTATTATGTCTCAAATCCTAAGCAACAGATTGCTGTGTTGAACAATGCGGTAGAGAATTTCAAGAACGGCAGACCCGTTACTGGCCTATAGCCTACGAGTTCATTAACGTTAATCTAAAAAGTCGCCTAGTTATGGCGACTTTTTTTGACGTATTCTGCTTCGTTCGCCAGAGCAACCCGAAGTGTATAGCCTTTGCATTTACCTTCATTATCGCAATTAGTTGGCGTATAGCTATATTCATAGCTCGGTAGTCCACCGGCAATAGCGAGATAGTTTGCCTTCTCCTCTTCAGTAAGGTTTGTAAACTCCTTTGCATCTGCTGGAGTGATGCCATTTGAGTCAGTGAAAAGAGCAGGGTCCATTGCTTTTAGATTATCGGCGCTGATAGATGAAGGGTAAAATCCGTTTGCTGGATGAAAAACCTCCTCAAGGTTGTAGTACATTGCATTTATGGCTACCTTACGGCGCTCATCTTGATTGGCAGTGTCGATATTTTGCTTCTGAACAAAGAAGAGAATGCTTGCGGCGGCGATAACGACAATAACAACCATTAGCTCAATAATAGTAAAACCAGATAGATGCCGAGAGTTGGTTTGGCTCATTTGTTTATAGTATAGCAAAAATCAACCAAAAAAGCAGTGGCTTGGAGTGTGTATATGCTCGGGAGTAAGCAGACGCAAGGAGAGAAATAGTGTATAATAGAACAAGAATTAAGAGAGGGAGACGCTATGGCGAAGAAGACTGAAAAAGCAGAAATGGCCGAAAAATCAACGACCAGCGAAGGTAAGTTAAAGGCGCTGGGACTCGCTCAGGAACAGATTAATAAGCAGTTTGGTGATGGTGCAATTCGACGCCTGGGAGATACGAAGACTGTTGATGTTGAACTTGTTAGTAGTGGAGCACTGAGTCTTGATCTGGCGCTTGGCGGCGGCTACCCTAAGGGTCGTATCATAGAGATCTACGGACCAGAAAGTTCAGGTAAGACGACGCTGACACTTCACGCGATCGCAGAGATTCAAAAGCAAGGCGGCACGGCAGCATTTATCGATGCAGAGCACGCACTTGATCCTGCATATGCCCGTAAGCTTGGCGTTGATACAGACAATCTTCTCGTTTCTCAGCCGGACAACGGTGAGCAGGCGCTTGAAATCGCTGAAACATTGGTACGATCAAACGCAGTTGATCTTGTAGTGGTTGACTCGGTGGCAGCACTGGTTCCGCAAGCAGAGATTGATGGCGACATGGGTGATAGTCATATGGGGCTTCAAGCTCGACTCATGAGTCAGGCGCTCCGTAAGCTCACAGGAATTATCAATAAGTCTAAAACAACAGTTATTTTTATCAATCAAATTCGCATGAAGATTGGCGTAATGTTTGGTAATCCCGAGACAACGACAGGCGGTAATGCGCTAAAGTTCTACGCATCAGTACGTCTTGATATTCGTCGTACGGGGCAAATCAAAGCTGGCGAAGATATTATCGGCAACCGTACGAAAGTGAAGGTGGTTAAGAACAAGATCGCTCCTCCTTTCCGCGTAGCTGAGTTTGACATCATGTATAACGAAGGTATTAGCAAGACGGGTGACGTGCTTGATCTCGCAGTGCTGCACGGTATTGTCGGTAAGGCGGGTGCGTGGTTTGACTATGCAGACGCTAAGATCGGACAGGGACGTGAGGCAACAAAAATCTACCTCAAAGAAAACCCAGAGGTGCTCGCAGAGATTGACGAGAAGGTTCGCGCAAAGGTTGCAGAAGCCGAGGCATAAGCTTGGCTTTAATGTGGTGCGATGAAAATAACCGCCATCACAGCGCAGCAAAAAGATAAAAATCGTGTCAATGTTATGGTTGATGGTATATATCGATTTTCTCTCGACATTTTTCAATATGCCGATCTTGGGATTAGGGTTGGAAAAGAGTACACCGAACAAGAGCTAGTCGAACTAGAAAGCGAAAGCCAATTTGGCAAACTCTACGCGAGAGCACTCGAGTATTGTTTGATGCGGCCGCATAGTGCAAAAGAAGTACGAGACTACCTCTACCGAAAAACACGGGATCAGAAAGTAAAAGATCGTCGGTCGGGAGAAATGCGTATTAAACCTGGTGTGAGCGAAGCTCTCACAGTGCGAGTTTTTGAACGGCTTTTAGCGAAGGGGTATGTTGATGATGCGAAGGTTACTCGATACTGGATCGATAACCGAAGCCTCACTAAAGGAGCTAGTAGACGAAAACTTCAGGCTGAACTTCAAGCCAAAGGTGTGTCGAGAAGCGTTGTCGAGGTATATCTTGCCGAGTCAGATCGTTCTGATGAGGATGAGATACAGAAGGTGATCGCAAAGAAAGCTCGGCGGTATGACGATCCTCAGAAGCTGATGCAGTACTTGGCTAGGCAAGGTTTTTCCTACGATCAGATTAAAGAGGCGTTAGCAAAAGTGGACGAAGAATAAGGCGCAAAATATGTTTACTCGTCTTGCGACACATCAATGCCTTCAGCTTGAGGAGTCGTACCGCGAAATGGATTAGCAAAGCTTTTTTGACTTAATGTAGGCATAGGTGTTACTTCCATTTCTTTGATGACGATGGCATCATCGGTGATTTCAATGATCTGGCTTCGATGAATAATCAACTCGTCGTCGTTAAAGCTCTTTAGGAGTGGTCGCCTAACGTTTAACTGTTCGATTGAGAAGTTGTCGACATCTACAGTATAGTCTATTACTTTACCGACTTTATGTCGCTTCTCATTGAGTACGAGTTTGTTTTCTAGTGTAAAGTGTAGCGCGTAGATGTCATCAAGCTTGATAACATCACCTGGTGTGATGAATTCATCGCTTGAGTCGATGATCATACCGATTGCGCCAATCTCTCGGATATCGAGAGTTCTGAGAAGTGAGACTTCTGAGTCGAGTGTCGGGCCGGAAAGTACATAAGCTTCTACGGTGAGCTTATGCGGATTTATCACTGCTGTGTGAGTTGTAGCAAGCTCGGCACCTGTCTGTAGGCTCATGACAGGTGTATTAATAAGTTCTGACCCAGGAATTAGCATACTATTAGTATAGACGTTTACGGCGAACTACTCAACAAAGGGGTTATTGCGGCGATCTTTAGGCAGCTCAAGTGGCTGTGTTTGCTCTGAACTACTCCGTAGCTCATTAACTTTTGTTATTGTTTTATCTTTTTGGAATGCATATGTTTGCGCAACCGATTGGTCCGAGGCGCTGGTATCACTACTGTCTTGAGCCAGTAGGAGTGAGAGTAAGAAAACAGCAACACTGAGAAGTCCTACGATAAACACAATAAAAAGTGTTGAATGATATCGTACGATAGCGGAGCTGATTGGCTTAATAAGTGAAGAGACGGAAGTGTTCATTATTTTAAATATACCTCTATTGTGAGTGCACTTACGGTGATATTGTTTCCCTCCTTGCCTTTACTGAGTGAAACTCCCGATAGTTGCATTTTTGTTAGATTATTTTCAATATAATGGATAAAATTCATAATGTTTTCATACTTATTTTCGCCAGCTAATGTGATCGATGCAGTGGTAGACTTTATCCCCGATGCAGCCGAGCCGGTTGGGTTTGCAGCTGGTGCTGGAGTTGTCGCTGTAGCTGTTCCTGCAGTTCCTGCTGCTGCCGCTATGTCTGAAAATGTGTAGCTTGCTACTTTTACACCAGTCTTTGCTGCGTAGGCATTAATGTCTTGATATATTATATCTTGGTAATTGTATGTTGTTCCTGCCTCTGATGTGATTGCACGCGCTCGATCTACGGTTACCTTGTTATCAGCAAGATATTGCTCTAATCGCTTGAGGTCATCGACATCTTTACCACTTTTGTTTGCTTTGTCGGAAGCTACTTTTACCTCTTTTGCATAGACGTTGAGTTGTCCTCTAAAGAACCAAAAGCCAGTTGCACCGACGAGAACCCATACGAGGATACCGATAGCAAGAATGTATTTTAGTTTACTTGCGGTGAGGCCATTTATTTGTTTTTTTAACATTACTGTGTCACCTTTTTAATCTTGACGCTAATATTAACCGTTATAGGATACGCCTTGTCTCCATTGTTGTTACCATTCTGTGCGTTTGTATCGCTAATAGTTTGGAAGTGGGCATTTTCAAAATGTTCCTTAGATTTTTGGAAACTATCTTTGAGTCGTGTGACGCTCGCTTGATCTTTTGCGTGAGCCGTAAAGACTGTTTCATTTCCAAATGAATTTGCATTCAGATCTAGACTATCAAGGACTACTCCTTGTGGAAGAACACTAGCGATAGCAAAGATGGTATCTGTATAATTCACTTCTTTGCTAAAAATCTTGCTTGCAAGAGCTAAATCTTTTTTAAACATATCAGCTTGTTTACGCGTGTCGCTGTATTTTTTTGATTCTGCTGAGCTTTGTTCATTTTGAACTATTGCGGTATTTTTATCCGATGAGAGGATGACATAAAAGAGCGCACAGAAGAGCCCGAGTAATATAATCGCCACTATAGTAATAATGTTATAGCGAAGAAGTACGACATTTGCGCGTGCTGAGCGAAGTTCATTCTTTTGGCTTTCGGGAAGTAGATTTATCATTGCCACATCGCTCCTTTCTCTACATTTGAAAGCCCAGCAACACTGATGTAGCGTGAGCGAAATTGCTTAGCAGGCTGAGGGAGTTCTCCGAAGTCAAGTTCTTGCCAAGGATTTGCGGTGCGTGCAGGCATAACGAGTTCGTTAGTAAAGTACTCGCCGATACCAGGAATATTGCTTCCGCTGCCTACGACGAGCACTTGCTCAAGACGACGATCATTACTGAGTCGCTCGTTGTAATAGCGGATAACTTTTCTTGTTTCTGTGATGATGCCACGGAGTGACGGACGGAGTGCTGCTGTAAGCTTTTCTTGTCGAGCTCCTGGAGCAAGACCATTGAGTACCTTGAGCTGATGCGCATTTTCTAGTGTGACGCTTAGCTTTTTTGCGATATCGAGTGTAAACGTATTACCTCCAGTGGCAATACCTCCGGTAACACGTACTGATCCATCAAGTACGGCGATATCTGTATTTGCGGCGCCAATATCGACGATGACTGTCGGAAGATGACCTTCTTCTGTAAGCTTTAGAACTCGGGCGACAGCATTGATAGCTGGCTCTACCATGTTGACGGTCAGGCCTGCGGCCTCACATGCTGCGATTGTATTGTCTATCAGTCGCTTCGGTACTGCACTCATGACGACTGTGAGCTGCTTTTCATTGCGCTCGATAATTTCATAATCAACGTAGAGTAGTGAGAGTGGAATAGGAATGTACTGTCCGACTTCGATCGAAACGGCATCCTTGAGAGTGCTCTCCGCGCTTACAGGAAGGGTGAATGTACGAGAAAACGTTCGTGAGGTAGGTATGCCAAGCACAACCTGATCACTTTGCAGTTCACCAACGAGCTTAGACTCGAGAAGGTTATGGAGATTTTCCGTGAGGTAATCATCTTCTTCGTCAAACGCTTTTTTAATGCGTAATGGGTCAAGATCGATCGTTCCATAGCCTGATACAGCTTTTCTTTTCAGGTCGATAGACATGACCTTCATGTCCGTACTGCTAATATCAAGTCCGATAATTGGTTTGTCTCTATAGAATAATTTACTCATGATGCCCACTATTGATTTGTTGTTAGTATACCATGCCGCTTGTGCTTGTGCCTAGCCTTTAATGTTCTGCGATAGGCTAGCGATTGGGCCCATGACGCTTGCAGCAATAAGTCCTACTGCACTGCCCATAATCACGATCATAACTGGCTCGATGATAGAGCTGAGGCTGTTGATTGATGTGTCGACCTCTTCTTCGAAGAAGTCGGCAACTTTCAATAGGACGACATCAGTTTGACCCGTCTCTTCTCCTACGGCAAGCATCTGTGGGACGATTGCCGGAAAGAGATCATCTTGTTCAAGCACTTGTGAAAGTTGTTGGCCATTTTTGACCTTCTCGATCGCTTCAAGGAGCGCATCTTCATAGATGACATTACCAAGTGCTCTGCTTGTGACAGTGAGTGTCTCGAGGATCGACACTCCAGCTCCATTGAGGGAGGAGAACGTTCGCGCAAATCTGGCTATAACGACTTTTTTGATGATTGTATTTACTGCTGGCACTTTAAGGACAAGCCGATGAAAGTGTCTTTTTCCGATAGGGGTTTTAATGTAGCGAAGTACAAGAAAGACGCCGCCGACAATGGCTGGGATAAGTATGTACCACCATTGGAGGCTGAATGCACTAATACCAAGCATGATTTTTGTAAGGAGCGGAAGCTCAGCGTCGGGACCTCCCAGGTCAAGAAGAATTTTGCCGATTTGTGGGATGACAAAGAGCATAAGGCCGAAAAATGCAATAACAGTAATGACCATCAAGACCATTGGGTAGGCCATTGCACTTTTTACTTTTTTGCGAATACTTGCATTTTTCTCCTGTTGAAGTGCAAGGCGCTTGAGGATATCATCGAGAATACCTGCAGCTTCTCCTGCGCGAACCATGTTGATGTATACATCGCTGAAGGTGTTAGGATGTTTTTCGAGTGCATCCGCGAGTGGGGCGCCCCCTTCGACATCTTTGATGACTGCTACGAGAATTGATTTGAGTGCAGGGCTTTCTGCGTGCTGCTCTAGTGAGTTGAGAGCACGAAGGAGTGGCACTCCAGCACCAACCATGGCACTGAGTTGCCTCGTGAAGATAACTAAGTCATCGGATTTTACTTTACCGCCACCAAATAGTTTTCCGAATGACGAAGATCGTGAGCCGTCAATAGTAACTCGAAGCGGTTGTATGCGTTGCTTTTTAAGAGCAGCAACGACTGCTGCTTCATCAGGTGCATCGAGTGTGCCGGTGACTGTTTTGCTTGAGTCATTATTCGAGGTTGCGACGTATTTAAATTTTGGCATGCTATTCCTTGGTTACTCGTATAATCTCTTCGATTGTTGTCTCGCCGCGGAGTGCTTTTATAAGTCCATCGGTTTGCATCGTTAACATGCCTTCAGCAATAGCTTGTTTTTGTATTTCGTTACTTGTTGCATTGCTGGTGATAAGTTTTTGAATACTGTTTGTATTGCTCAGAACCTCGTAGATGCCGATGCGACCCTTGTAGCCGTCGTGTTTGCCAGTATTATCTTCTGACTCACCTGGTTTATAGAGAGTAAGGATGCCGTTTTCGTCGGTACTGAGCGGAGCATTGCCGCCAACGCCTTGTGCTGCAGCTTGCTTTTCAAGCTCATGAATATAATGGAAGTCTTGACCGTCACGCAAGTTGAAGAGATGAACGATGGCTTGCTGCTCTTCTTCGGTTGGTGCGTAGGCGACACGAGTTGTCTTGTCAAGTCGACGTACAAGGCGTTGACCGACGACTGCGCGAACAGTACTTGCAATAAGGAATGGTTCGATATCCATATCGAGCAAACGAGGGAGACAGGTTGCTGCGTTATTTGTGTGTAGCGTACTGAAAACAAGGTGTCCTGTCAGTGCAGCCTGAACGCCAAGGTTTGCCGTCTCGCCGTCTCGGATCTCTCCAACCATGATGATGTTTGGATCTTGACGGAGTAATGCGCGTAATCCACTAGCAAATGTCATACCCGCTTTACTGTTTGTCTGAGTTTGGTTGACTCCTGGTATTTTGTATTCAACCGGGTCTTCGACGGTAGAAATGTTAACGTCTGGTTGGTTGAGGAGCGAAAGGACGCTAAAGAGACTTGTAGATTTACCGGAGCCCGTTGGACCCGTCACGAGCACCATGCCGTTTGGCTCGGTAATTGCTTCGCTTAGTGTGGACAGGGAGTGTCCCCAGTAGCCTAGTTGATCAAGCGTAACTGCTTGATTTGACTCATCGAGAATACGCATAACTACCTTTTCGCCATCTGCAATCGGTAGTGTACTGACACGAAGGGCATACTGCTTACCAGCAACTTTTACCTTGAAGCGCCCATCTTGAGGTACTCGTCGTTCATCAATCTTGAGATTGGAGAGGATTTTGATACGGCTCACAAGGGCAGCATGAACATTACGCGGAAGGCGATTTACTTCTTTGAGTACACCATCTATTCGATAGCGAATCTGCACGAATTCTTCACGTGGTTCAATATGAATGTCACTTGCACTACTTCGAATCGCATATTCAAGAAGGAGGTTGATTGTTTGGGCGATCGGGGAGTTTTCGGCAACGTCTTCGTCACTAACATTTTCATTAGCGGTATTGTCTTCTCGCTGAATGTCGATAACATCGTTGAGCTCCTTGTCGACATCGCCGCGATAATTATCAAGCGCTGCTAGGATGTTGTTGTGTGACGCGATATAGGTGCGAACTTTTTCTCCGATTTGCTTTTCGATGAAGTCGACCGCCTGTACATCGTCAGGGTCGTCCATTGCGAGGTGATGGAGTCCATCGCTATCTATCCGAAAGAGGACCACATTGTACTGCCTGGCAATGTGTTCTGGGATCTTATCGAGAACATCACTGGGGATATCATGCGGGTCAAGTTCTATGTAGGGTATGTCTGCATACTCAGCGAATAATTTCGTTAGAGTTTTTTCATCGAATAGTTCATCTTCAACCGCTAGATCTTGCAGTGGGCGATTAGACTTAAGACCCTCTTCTTTGAGGGTGGCAATCTGCTCGCTCGATACACGACCGCTTTGAGTCAGAAGTTTTTCTACTGTTCCATCAGATATACGCATAACGCTTACGCTCTATTGTAAATGAGTTGTTGTAAATAGGCTAGACTGTTTATGAGCAAAAGATATCCACAGGCTCTATGGTATAATAAGTACTTATTATGAAGCAGATTACTACTGAGGTAGCGATGAAAGAATTTGGCCAACAGCTAGGTCGAATTCTTCGTGGCGGTGAAGTGATTGAGTTGATCGGGGATGTTGGTGCTGGCAAGACAACATTTACTAAAGGGCTGGCGATCGGCATGGGTATTGATGAGGTTGTTCAGAGTCCCAGCTTTACGATCAGTCGTACGTATGAAAACACGGAGAGTATTCGTATGGTACACTATGATTTTTATCGGTTACATGATGCCGGGGTGATGAAGCAAGATCTCCAAGAATCGATCGAGGATGATAAAACAGTCACGGTAGTTGAATGGGCGGATATCGTGAGCGGAGTGCTTCCTGATGATCGGCTTTCGCTGCGGTTTACGAGCCCAACTGAAACGAGCCGGAGTGTCGATATAAAGGCGGGGGGATCACGAAGTGATCTGCTGAAAGGGGAGATTCTATGATTCTACTTCTCGACACATCAACTCCCGTCTGTCACGTCACTATCTATAAGGATGGACAGAGCAGTGAATACGAGTGGCAGGCTGAAAGAGGGCTAGCAAAAGGCCTTCTTGGTTATATAGAAGAGTGTCTTGGTAAAACAGACGGCAAAATAACCGACATCTCAGGGCTGGGAGTGTTTAAGGGCCCTGGTAGCTTTACGGGACTTCGCATAGGGATAACTGTCTTGAATACCATCGCTTCCGTGCAGACGGTGCCTATTGTTGGTGTGGCTGGAACTGATTGGAAAGAAGTTGCTTTGCAGCGATTGAACCTTGGAGAAGATGACAAGATTGTCTTGCCTGAATACGGAAGTGCTGCAGCAATCACAAAGCCGCGCAAATAGCGCTTGCACATCATGACTGTCGAGGGCTACAATGGAAGGAGTCTTACATAACATTACTGAGTAAGACTCTGAAAATTTTTTGAAACACCTGCATAGCTTACTATTGACTGACAGAAGTTGCGTACTGAAGTGACTGAATTTCACACAACCTTTCGGACGACATACAGCTAGGCAAAGAAAGGACACGATCATGATAGAGGGTATCATTGCCGCAGTACTTGGGGCTATTTTTGGTATTGGCGGAACGGTTGTTTATGAGAAGCGACGTCAGGCAGCTGGAAAGAATAAGGCCGAGCAAGAGATCGCTAAGGCGAAAATAAAAGCGGGCGATATTGTCTTGAAGGCGAAAGACGAAGCTCTCGAGCTTGAAAATGAGCGCCGTCGAGAATGGAAAAAAACTGAACAGCGTCTTGCAGATCGCGAAGTGAGTCTCGATAAAAAACTTGATGAAATTGATCGACGAACCGACAAGCTGCGCAAGCAAGAGGATGAGGTTGAAGAACTGAAGACGGATGTTCGGGATATTCGCAGTAGGCAGCAAGAGAAATTAGAGAAAATTGCAGGCCTTAAGAAGGCTGATGCTGCCGACAAGCTTATGAAGATGACAGAACGGGACATAAAGGATGATCTCGTAGGTCTTGTAAATAAGCTGCAAAAAGACGCGATGGATGATGCAGAAGAGCGCGCCCAGACAATTATTCTTACAGCGATGGAGCGTATGAGTTCGGAAGTAACTGCGGAGCGAACAGTAACCGCAATTAAGTTAACTGACGAAGAGATGAAGGGGCGGATTATTGGTAAAGAGGGGCGAAATATTCAAGCTCTACAGCGAGCTACGGGTGTTGATATCCTTGTTGACGATACGCCTGGTATGATTATCCTTTCGAGTTTTGATCCAATTCGTCGTCAGATCGCTCGACAGACACTTGAGCTGCTTATGAAAGATGGGCGAATTCATCCAGGGCGTATCGAGGAGGTAGTTGCAAAAGCTGAAAAGCAAATCGACAAAGACATCACTCGCGCAGGCGAAGATGCCGTTCGTGAAGTTGGGGTTGCAGGTATTCCAAAAGAGATGGTAAGACTTCTTGGTGAGTTAAAGTTCCGTACGAGCTACGGACAAAATGTCCTCATGCATAGTACAGAAATGGCGCATATGGCAGGTTTGATTGCAGAAGAGATTGGCGCAAATGTTCGAACGACAAAAATCGCAACACTACTGCACGACGTGGGCAAGGCCGTAACGCATAAGATTGAGGGTAAACATCATCATATCGGTGCTGAACTTGCGCGTAAGTATGGCATGAGTGATGATATTGTCCATGCGATCGAAGCGCACCATGATGACATCGAGGCGACCACTCCTGAAGCACTTATCGTTCGCGTGTGTGATGCTTTATCTGCCGCTCGACCCGGTGCTCGAAATATCAGTGCTGAGAATTTTGTTGAGCGTATGCGCGACCTTGAAAATGTTGCAAAGAGCTTTGACGGTATTGATAAAGCGTATGCGATCAGCGCAGGTCGTGAGATTCGAGTAATTGTAAGCCCTAAGCATATTGATGATTTGAATGCTATTAAGCTAGCACGTGACATTGCAACGAAGATTGAAAGTACGATGCAATACCCAGGTACGATTAAAGTTAATGTCATTCGCGAGACTCGCGCGATTGAGTTTGCGAAATAAGTTTTATGGGTGCAAAGTATACCGTTGAACAAGACCGTAACTGGTATAACGGATTACCGACAAAGCGCTCGAGCGCGGCGATGGTACTACGAGATGGCGACAGTGTGCTGATGGTAAAAGATGACTACAAAGCGTACTGGACGTTTCCAGGTGGTGTCATTGATGCAGGGGAGTCTCCATTTGTTGCAGCTCTTCGTGAAACGTATGAGGAGATTGGCATCGAAGTATCACGGGAACATGCGCGCTTTTTTAGCGTATCGTATGTGCCGGAGAAGCATGGTTTTTTAGATAGGTTTCATTTCTTCTTTTATGCAGAGATTCAACGAGATGAGCTGGCAATTGTGCCAGAAAAGGGTATCGAAGACTATGCTTGGATTGCAATTTCTGAGATTGGGCGCAAATCTGGCGAAAGGCCAGGGTATGTTCGCCTCCAGTCGATGCTTGAAACTGGGCAAACAGAGTATTATTTTGAAGCACCTACTATAGCGTAAGGAGATAAACATGGCAGATATTACAAGAGACGATGTACAAAGAGCGGTTCGCGACGGGCTTAATGATCTGAAGAATGATATTTCACGTATCCGTGACGACGTTCAAAAGATTGAGCAGCGAACGAATGATCTAGATAAATCACAGCAAGAGATCCAGCAGTTGTCACGAATCATTCCGCAGCTCGACGTAGTGACGAGAAGCCTACAGGACGTTTCTCATGATGTTGATAAAATCGATCGCCTTATGTTTGATCTCGAAAATCTTAAATCACAATTTCAAGCGACAAATCAGTATCTTCAGCAAGTTTCGCAGTATCTTGAAGCGATAGATCAGCGCCAGCGTACAGGAGCGGAAGACGACGACAAAGGGTACCGTAAAGGCTAATTTAAAGCATTTCCTCTTTTTTACCATTGAGGAACGCTGTCCACTGGCGTATAAGGCGAAGACTCGTCTTGAGGGGGAGTTCAATAATCGTATCGAGTACTCGTGCGACAATATTTACTTTGGCATAACGAAATGAAATCTGATGACCGATAAAGATGAACGGCGTATAGAGAAAATCTCGTATAAGTGCAATGATATTTTGCCCGCCCGAAACAAGTTCAAGTTCTTTGATTTGTAACGAGAGGCGATACCCTAGGAATGCTGCGGTTGAGAGGAAGAGTATAAATATACCTCCCTGCACGATATTAAAATCAAGTGCCATGAGTCTATTTACCATGAGGCCCACTCCTACGACAAACATAATACCGTACATTATATTGAATGTAACGGGCTGTTTGCTTTGGGAGAAGTTTCGGAAACTATAGCGGAGGTGCTGGTTCTCGTCAGTGTCATAGAGCATTTCGTCGATTGCGTCGACGATCGCCTTCGTATTGTGTGCTCCCGGCATTTTGAGTGTCAGTGTTGAGATTGCGATAAAGACTGCTGGGAAGAATAAATTAATGAGAAGTGGTGTGATAAGGATGGTACTGTAGACAGCAAGGTCATACGGGATTTCAACTGCAAGTCCGATCAGCGCCTTGGTGATGAGGAGGAAGATGATACTCTTTACGATACCAGAATTGAGCTTTGCTTTGGTGAGTTTGTAGGTTTCATCAATACGCTGCTCTATGGCGCTGAGGATATGGGTTCGCTTTGAGATGCTCGCTGTGTTTGATACTGGATTTTCGTCGAAGAACGCAATCTTCATGATACGCAGGTGCGCACCATTCCTACTGACGACTCGTGTGACGCGATCGACTGTTTTTAGTGAAAAGAGTGTATCGCACTGCTTATTGAAGGTGATGAATCGTTCAGTGTCGCCTGGTTTGATCTGGTATAGGTCAAGCAGAAGACTGCGGATATTAGCGTCATCCGACTTTAGTAATGCTCGATGAATGGCAATATAAATAACAATCTGGAAAAGATCAGGGCTGATTTTTTCGTCGTTAACGATATAATCAGCCACCGCAATATGGTTGGCATAGTAGGCATGTGCGAAGTGCGCGAAGTTCATCGGTCGAACTGGAGGGTTATATGCTTGTTCAGCCCGAACTGACATGAGGTCAAATGTCCATTGGCGCAGCATGTCCTTTGCGGGAGCTGTCGGGTGTTGAAGTATATTCCAGTAGGCACTGTGTAGCTCTTCGGTTAAGTGGCTAATAGACTCTATGGTGGTGAGCTTTGTCGTATTGTTCGCTAAGTACTCTGCTTGCGTGAGCTCAATTGTTAATTCTTCGGCAAGTTTCGGAGTGAGTTGTTTTGATGTGAAGGAGATATTGCGCACAAAGAAGCGTCTTGCGGCACGCTGAAGGAGGAGATGGTCTTCAGCATTTTCAGAAGCATTCCGAAGCTGCTCATATGCTGTTGAGATGACATGCCCCATGTTTGTGATATGGAGTGTTGGCTGACCATCGGCCTTTTTTTGCTGAGCATCAAACGATTCGATTGCCGTCATGGCTTGCTGAAGGTTAACTCCGATTTTTGTGAGTTTAGCTGGGGATGTCATGACGCTGATTCTTTCGTTGGCGATTCTTTGATAGCGGCTCTGTTGTTAAGCAGTGTTGTATGTAGCGTGTCGAATGCCTCGAGGGTCTTCTTGACTTCATCTTGAGTCAAGTGACTAACGAGACTTGCCATCCAAGAGTCTTGTGCGGCGCGGGCTGCCTGCGCATAGCTGCGGCCAGCTTCCGTAAGATCAAGTCGTACAATCCTACGATCATATGCATCGACTGTCCGCGCCACCAGATCTCTTCGCACGAGAGTATCGACCGTTTGGGTGATCGATCCGCGGGTGACGTGTAGTTGGGTAGCAAGATTTGATGTAGTTTGCCCTGGATTATCACTGATTGAGGTAATTATCTCAAACTGAGTCCGGCTAAACGTCGGATCGAGGAGATTGTGTTTCCGAATACCGTTAATAACTTGACGGAATTGATCGATCGATTGCTCGATTTTTTGTATATTTTCATCATTTCGTGACATAAACCTTCGTTAGTTTAGTCTCTAATGTATTATTTTGCAAATATAAATGTATTGATATCTAGTTGTTTGTAGATGAATACTGTACTCATGCTCGCTATTTGTGGTAAATTAAACATAACTAATATTATAAGAATAGTTTAAGGATAGTATACATGCCGGATGACAGAGAACTTAAAGATGATGATACGCAGTCAGTAAATAGTAGCTCTCCGCAGACTGATCTCGGTAGGGACATAGAGCGTGAACGTTCGCTGGCTGAAATCGAATCCCAGCTTGTTGGCGAGAGTGGAGTAGATGTATCTGATTCCTCCAGCCTCCAGCCTTCTGTGCAACCAGCTACGTATGTTGCTTCATCGTTACAAACGCCAAAGAAGCGCAAGAAATGGCCTATTATTACTGGAGTTATCGCTGTAGTATTGATCGTTCTTGGAAGTAGTGCGGGCGCTGTATATGCTTTTTGGTATCAGAATCCTGACAAGGTCATAGCAGACGGACTTATTAATGTCGTGACTGCCAATACGGCGACACTCACAGGAACTGTTTCGTATAAATACAACAATGAGGTCGGTTTCGATGTATCGCTTGATACAAAGGGTAGCAAGTCAAACGGATCGAATATTAAGGCCACTGGCTCTATCCGATTGAAAGATAATACCAAGATCCCATTCGAGGGAGAGGCTATGTATGCCCCAAATGGAGATGTGTATTTCCGCGCGAGTAATCTTTCGAAGACGATAGATACGACGGTGGATACGTTTATCAATCAAATGGGCGGGTCTGAAAGTACTGTTCAAGAAAAGAAAGCAGCAAAAACTACGATTACAAACACCATCAATCCTCTTATCAAAAAAATTGATAATCAGTGGGTGAAAATATCACTAGATGATATGCAAGAGTATAATAAAGACGCAAAAACTCAATACGAGTGTGTCCAAAAAGTTGCCAAAAAAATAGAGAACGACCCGCAAGTTGCAAATGATATCAAAAAAGCGTATCAAGCCAATAAGCTGATCCTCGTAAAGGAATCACTTGGTACGGTCAATGGTTCGATGGGATATGTAATTGACGTCGACAAGGATGCGGCAAAGAAATTTGGAGAAGCTATCAAGAATCTTCCTGTGTCTAAAGAGATCGTCGACTGTCTTGAAAGTGACATTACACAGGATGATCTAGAGGCTGCATACGGTAGCGACATACAGGATGATTCGAAAGCAGACAGTAGGGTTGAGGTGTGGTTTGACCAGTGGGATCATTCAGTGACACGAATCAATGCAACCTCAGCCGCTTCGGTCGGCGCAAAACAGTCGCTCACGCTTGACCTGAAGACTACGTTCAATAAGCCTGTTGAGGTGACTCTACCAAAAGATGCAATGAGTCTAAAGGATCTCCAAAATGAGATCAAGAAGATAATTGACGCGAATGGCACATCGATTGATCAGCAGGCGACTCAGTCTGTGGCGAGTCCACGGCAGACTACTGCCGCCGAGAATCGTTACTATTAGGTAGTGCTAGTGTATACAAAAAGAGTCTCCTCGGAGACTCTTTTTGGTTATGAATTCTCATATGGTCGAGAGATTCCGACACTCAACGAACCTCGCAACTAGAAACTATGTATCAAATACTGCTGAACTACGATAGGTATAAGTTCAAACTAGAGCGATTACAGCGAATACTTGCCAATATCGTGAAGCCTCAAGATTTTGATACTACTGATTTCGTGATGTAAAATAGAGGTAATATGAGCGACACCGACAACCAACCACAAGAGCAACCAAAAGAAACCGCTATGCTTGGTGCTGACTCTCCTCGTTTTGAAGTGCCACCGCAAGCATCGCCACGAGATACATCTAATTGGGAAAACAAAGTTTCGGTTGACCCTAGTGGTGAGCGAAATATACGAGCCGACGAGTCGCATAAGCCCGAAGAATAGCCCCCTACCTTGTCGAAGTGAGTTTTTCAAAATGGGTGTAAACGCACAGTCTACCTAAATTTTTGTGGCTGTCAAAAAATAGTAATTCTTGTATGCCCAACAAAGTGCGGTTATAAATGTTGGCTAACAGGGGTGAGACGACTTTATTATATATAACAGTTTAGTTATAGCTCAACAGGGGTGGGGTTGTTGGTAAAGTTGTTATACTTCTAGTCTGATTGCCGATAATATAGGCAAAGTTTCATCTAATTGGTTAGTTTCCGAGCAGACACTTCGTATGTCGATATGTCCATTTGTGAGCGATATATAGCCAATAGCGTTACCTTTTTTGATGGTTTCAGCACTTTTATTCTCGTAATTATAGTAGTGGAGTTTGTATTCTTTGTTACCGTCAGGCGTGTTCATCGTCAGATTTTTTACGCCAGCCTCTTTGATGGTCATACTACCAAAACTGTTGTTATGCTCAATATACTTTGCAACCTCTTGTTCAGGGTCAACGTTACGTTCGTTATAAAAGAGAGATACGAAACAATGAGTGTCTGTCGTGTATTTCGCTAATTGCTTACAGTCCTTACTGTTGCCGTTGTTTTGCGGTTTGCACTTGTCTACCAGAGTATTACAGTTACTACCTGTCGTGCATTGATTTACGATGATACCCGAAATAGGTAAGTCTTCTTTACTTCCTTGAAAATCATCGGTGATATCAAGATTTGTAAATACATTACCAGCCGTTGCCCAATCGGGGTGCTTCTCCGTATCAAATATAAATTTTGGCTTGCCTTGATTTTCTATATTTGTCTGTATGTCCGTTGCAACGGTCTTTATCGTATCTCGAAATATTAAGCCAGCAACAACACCGACTACTAATAGTATTCCGATAATGGTAAGGGTAAGCGGTAATCTCTTTTTAGTCTTTTGATTTTTATTATTCATACTACGACCATAGTAGGGCATTACCTTTGAATAGTCTATTTAGTCATAATTATGTGGCTATTTTTGACCACACTAATCAACGGGAGCGTTACCGATGTGGTCGAAGAAGATTTAGTCTATCGTGAGGTAGTGTTGAACCTCCGAGCAAATGACAATTTTATATCTGTTATAAAGCTAAATCCACCATATGATTTAATGGTGGATTTAAGCGAAAATACTTCTTGGTCGGGGTGAAAGGACTCAAACCTTCGACCTCTCGGTCCCAAACCGAGCGCGCTATCAACTGCGCCACACCCCGATAGATGTGCTTTATGATTATACTGCAAAAGCAAGTGGATTTCCAGTAGTAAAATGAAGAAACGTCAATGAGTTGTCCTAGTCAGGTAAATGCCAGGCAAATGTTGTATAGTAGAAGGACTCATGGATACAGTTGTCTCTTACTTGAAACGTGCTCTACCGACTCGAATCATTCGAAGTAAAGCTGCGAAATCAAAAAAGACACGCTTTGCTTTAGTGGGAGTGGTCAATACTATAGTTGATTTCGCCGTACTTAATATACTGCGGAGTGTATTTGGAGTGTCATTGTTGCCAGCAAATATCGTATCAACGACTGCTGCGATGTTGACGAGCTTTAGTTTAAATAAAAAAGCTGTATTTCGTGGAAGCGATGACGGGAGCCACCGCCAACAGTTTGTGCAGTTTATCGCGGTCACACTTGCAAGCATATGGTTTGTCCAAGGTGGCGTCATAGTACTAATGCATGGACTTCTTTCGCAGGTATTGCCTGGAGACTTTAATCAGGTATGGATTATTGACAATGTGGCAAAGATAATCGGTATTGCAGCTGGTTTTGTATGGAATTATATGTGGTATAGCCGCGTTGTATTTAAGAAAAATGGAAAAGCAAAAGATCTTTGGCGCGAGGCAAAAGCAAAAGCGCGACGTGTACTAAAATTCCTGGAGCGTCACTGGTACATTTACTTAACTCTGGCGGCCGCAATTAGCTTTACTCTCGCTCTAGTTGTGAGCGTCGGGCAGAGTGTTTGGTTTGATGAGGGATATTCATTGATGCTGATTGAACGTCCGGTGTCAGAAATCATTTCATTAACTTCGGTTGACGCGCATCCGCCACTTTATTATCTTATGTTGAAATTGTGGGTTTCACTATTTGGAACAAACGAACTTATGATACGTGCAAGTAGTGCGCTTTGTGGTGCTGCCTCTATCGTGGTCATGGCACTTCTCCTTCGGGATCTTTTCTCAAAACGAATTGCTCTTATTGCGTTGCCGTTTATCACGTTTGCGCCATTTATGTTGCGGTATGATTATGAGATTCGTATGTATGCACTTGTGATGCTGATTGGTGTCGTATCTACATGGTTACTCGTGAAGGCGTGGCGGACGAAGCAAAGATTGTGGTGGTTGCTCTATGGAGCGCTTGTCGTGGCTGGGATGTATACGCTGTATATGTCTGCGGTATTTTGGTTGGCTCATCTAGCGTGGCTTTTATATATGACACACCAGTTGCCGTCAAAGCATACGGTACTAAAGTATATCTACCAGCCGTATTGGATAGTATATGCTGTGTCGATGCTGTTATTTTTGCCATGGATTCCGACAGTACTGACGCAGCTGAACGACTCCGCACTACCTCCGTATATGAGTAGCATCACGATGTATGAACTCACGAATATACTTGGGCTCCTCACGGCGTATTCAGCTGGATGGCAAATTGGCCCATGGCTTACTGTCCTACTGGTTGTGTTTATCGGGCTTTTTGGGTATGTCTATGGGCAGGTATGGCGACGAATCGGCAAGACACAGAAACAAGGACTAGTGCTGCTGACACTCTGCTTTGTCGTGGGTATTATCTTTTATACGATTATTTCATTGCCGCCAAATCCGCCAAGATTCTTAGAGCGGTACGTTGTTCATATTTCAGTATTTTGGTATGCCTTGTTGGGTGTAGTCATTGCGTTAGGGTGGCATGTACGCTTAAAGCTATCAGCGCTGCTATTTACTGTCGTAAGTATCGTACTTCTTGGATACGGTTCGCTAACTGTGGCGGCGGTTGGTAACTATAACTTTCAGCGCCTTCAAGACCTTCAAGCGAATACAATCAGAAAGGAACTTGGTTGCGATAATACGACATTTGTTACGTCCGGACCGTTTGGTTATATCGACATGAAATATGACCTTAAGGGCTGCGACCTAAAATTTTACTACCCTTGGCCTGAGACTTTTGTAGGAGGGTTTGCGCCCGTGAACGGAAGCCAGGATATGATACTTGATTCAACAAGCATTTCAACGAAACGGCTAGTGTTTGTTTATTATGAAGACAGCACCGTCTTTCTTACTTCAGATGAGCGATTCAGAGAAGTTGAGAGACGAGTCTTTGATAAGACGTTTGTGATTATATACGAACAATAGTACTTACTTGTTTTTGTAGTAATCGATCGACAGACTAGGATAGTTTTGGTTGACTGTACCAGCTTCAATATCCTGCCGGGTGCTGACGTCAAATGAGCTGGCGCTACGTTGCGGGTAGAGAGTTGCAAGGTCAACGATGTAGTATGTGGTTGCAATGACGGCAATGGTCAGAGATGTATATTTTATGTAGTTCGGCGAAGAGGTGAGTAACTGTCGCCATCCAATTGCGATAAGTAATGCGTAGAACGGCCAAGCTGCGGTTGCACGAAGTGAGTGCGGCTGACCTTCCGTCGTAAGTGCTGATCCAAGCAGGCTAAAAACAATGCCTAGTAATAGTATAAGTACGAGAAAGATTTCTTGATTTCTTAGAAGCTGCGTATATCGAGATCGTTTTTTAAGAAAACGTATAGCTGCTACAGCAAGAGCGATAAGTGGGGGAAGTGCTGCAGGGCCAAGCATTCCCTGTATTCCTGTCGCATGTCGAAGGTTGCTATCTCCTGTTATAAAGAGGAATTGTGGACTAAGCATAGAACTAAAATTGAGAATACCTCGTAGGATCGCTTCGCCGACTGAAGTGTTATATAGGACACTCAGCTGTCTTGATCGCTCCAATGCTTCGGGCTGCAACATAAATTGTAGTAGCGGAATACAGAGTACGAGGAAAAAGGGAATAGCGAGTAAAGTATATGTCATACTGAGCTTTTTTTGCCAAAAAAGTATGGAGTAGAAAGTAACTAGGAGTAATGGAGCTGTCACTCTGCATGGCGGATAAAGATACGCTAGAAGTATTAGTATAATTCCCACTCCCGTGATGGCGGCGATACGTCTCCTACTATGGGCTGTTTTCATAGCGATTGAAAAGCTGGCGAGTGCGCCAGCGATAAATAATGGGACAAGCGCCGGATCCCATGCTACGCTCCCCTGTACCCAGCCCCAGGGTAGTGTAAGGGCTATGACGACACCAATAAGCGCAGTTTTGTTATCGAACCATTTTCGCAGTACGTATCCGATGAGCGCTGCAGTGAGTATGGTGGCAAAAAGCGAAAAGGCTCGTAGCGCATACTCTGATGCGCCAAATATAGCCACCCAAGCTGCTAAGGGATATAGATAAATTGGTGTCGTATAGCCTCCTCCAAGTGAAGATGAGAACAATGGCCAGGCTTCGCCATGTGCATTTGTTCCATGCTGAAGCAGTGCAATGACATGAGCGCCTCCTGCAGCTTCGTCAAGATAGAATCCTGGTGGAGTGATGACGAGAAGGAGAAACCGCAGGAGTATGATACCAATGATACCACCCATCAAGATCCAGTGCTTTCGGAAAAATGTAAGCAGACGTGAGAAGCTGTGCATAATCTTACTATACCAGAATCATCGAGGTAAGATCTTTGTGATGAGAGGTACTTTGAGTAAAAGGAGAGTTGCTCCGACAGCAAAAATACCAGCAAGAGTGTTAAGGATGATCGACTGACTAATAGGTATAGTAGCAGCGATAAATATAATGACAATCCCGTGAAGGATGTACGCTGTCAGAGAGTTTACTCCGAACGGATGCAGCAGCCAGCCGAGCCATTTTTGGATAAACGACTCGTGTTGTATGAAAAATAATACGAAGCCGCAGAATGTAATAAGGGAAACGATAACTCCCCCGAGCTCTATATGTTCTTTATTGAAATAGAGATTGACAGCATCAATGGTTGGGTTTGAGCTAAGGATGAATGTCGTCAGCACTGAAGCTCCAAGTAGTATGAATGTGAGGCTGTAAATTGCTGTAGGTATGATCTTTTTTGTTGCTTTTTTGGAATTCCACCACGACTGAATTGATTCTAAGTAGAACCCGGCGACAGATGGAATAAAGAATAGCGGTTGCCATTGGAGCCACTTTATATTTGTCATGTCGCCGATTAATAGTCCAATTAGCGATAGAGCAACAATTACCCATGCGAGTCGTTTGCGCAAAAGCCAGACGGCGGCTGGTGCAATGACTAGGAAGATAGTGTAGAGATAGAGGAAATTAATCCAGACATAAGAGAATTGCATAGTGACAGCCTGCCAGGCAAGATCAAGCCATGCACCGTTTGCTATCGGAACGTATGGGAGTCCTTGTAGGCTAGGGTTGAGCCAAGCGAGCGTGGTATAGATGAGTGTGCTGGTAATCAGCCAAATATACAAAAGGAATGCTCGGCTCCATAGTTTTTTTGTTACATCCCAGTATGATAATTTTAAGCCTTTGTAGCCTCGTACATATCCGATCATGAGTCCTGAGACGATCACAAATCCATCTGCCGCGTTAAACCATAGATAACCCTGGCCAGTTAAAAGTGCAAGTGCGCTAGGCCATCGATATAGATGGTCAATGATAATAACAACGATAAAATAACCTCGCAAGTAATCAAGTGACAGCATTCGGCGAGACTTTTTTTCGTGTACCATAGTTGTTTTCTAGTATACCTTAACTTGGTTGAGTCTTTGCTGAAGAGAGTATACTAGATATATATGACAATGAAACAACCACCCTACAAAGCACCAGAATTTACCTTACCAGACGAAACAGGCACACTCCATATGCTTGCTGAATACGCTGGAAAATGGGTAGTTGTTTACTTTTATCCAAAAGACGATACACCCGGATGTACAGTAGAGGCTTGCAGCTTACGGGATGCGCGTGATGAGCTTGTTGAGCTTGGCGCTGAGGTGATTGGAGTCAGTAAAGACGATGCGTCAAGTCATGATAAATTTAAATCAAAGTACTCACTCAACTTTACGCTTCTCACCGACAAGGATGGTGTCGCTATGGAGGCATATGGCGCGTGGGGTAAAAAGCAGTTTGGAAAAGAGGGTGTACTTCGAAAGACCTTTATTATTGATCCGCAGGGTATCGTGCAAAAAGTATATGGACGTGTTACTCCTCTTGGTCATGGCGAGAAAGTCATAGAAGATCTGAAAGCGCTGCAGAGTACCTCTGTTCACGAGGTTTAGCGCGGACGTTTTATTGCATGCTCTCTTGCGATCGTTGCAAATCGATCGTCGATGACCGTTGGCGTAAATTCTCCATACTTTTTGATTGCTGCTTGCTCAATGAGGAAGTCAGCAATAGCGGGGTTTTTCGGAAGGAGAGAGCCGTGAAGGTAGCTACCGATAACATTGTTATATCGTGCACCTTCTGTATCGTCTTGTCCATTGTTGCCGGCACCTTTTTGGACTGTGCCTAACGCTCGAGTCTCGCTGCCAAGAAAAGTCTGGCCGCTGTGATTTTCGTAGCCAATGATATCTCCAAATTCGGTGCTATGAGTGGTGATGTTTCCAATAAGTCGCTCGGCTCCAGCATGAGTCTCTAAGTCGAGCACACCGATGCCCTTAATAGTTGTGCCGTCAATTGTCTTAAAGAATCGGCCAAATAACTGGTAGAGCCCGCAGATCATAAGCATAGGTGTTCCACTGTCTGCGAGTGTTCGTAGACGTTCTGCAATCGTTAAAAGATCATCCTGAATAGTACCTTGTCCACTATCTTGACCGCCACCACCGATGACTATATCTACTTCTTCTGGAAATGGGTCGCCAGGGTTGTAGCAGATAATCTCTGGCGTATAACCATGCCATACTGCACGCTTCTCTAAGACGAGAAGATTGCCATTGTCACCATAAATGTTCATGTCGCGTGAATAAAGTTGTACAATTTTGAGCTGTTTTTCGTTCATGATATCACCTCAACGTCAGTTATTTTTGAGAGCTCTTTTCGTAATTGGGTCATTGCAGTATAGGTGCAGTAAATGCGTTTTGGTTGGTCTGTAGTTTGATCAATGAATGACGCAAGCGCCGCCGAAATGTTTGTCTCAACGGTCGTGACAGCGACTTCGTCATATTGCATACGAAGTGCCATATCGTAAGCGCGCACTCCAGATATTGTGTGTACGCCATTTTCCCTTAAGCTATCAAAGTCGACGTCCCACAGCCAACTCATGTCACGTCCATCTGCATAGTTGTCATTGATTGCTATCATGGTCGCGTAACCATTAGCGGGGAACGACTGTAGGCCAAGTCGAAAGCCGCTTGGGTTCTTCACGAGTACAAGTTCGATAGGCTGGCCATTTACAGTGATCGTCTCGCCACGACCAAATGCGGGTCGAATTTTTGATAGAGTGTGCAGTGCCTTTTCTTGGTTAAATGATTCGCCCGTAATGACGCGGGTAAGTGCAAGTGCTGCCGCCGCATTGTATATATTGTAGATACCGCGAAGTTCAAGCGTCGTCGTAGCTTCTTCTGTGTCGATGACAAACGACGCGGTATTGCCGGAAAATGATTTAAGGGCGACATCAGCATGTGCAATAGAGTGGGATAGAATGCTCGGTGAGTGGAGACCTTCGTCGCTAGGGAATGTGTCACGCAAGCTACTATCGAGTCCAAAATAGCGAATATTTTTACTGCTCGTATGATCTGCTAATGCAGCTATCCTACTGTCTTCTCGATTGAGTACGATTGTGTCGGTCGTTGCTTCGGTAATTTTTTGTAGTAGTTTGGCGGTAGCATCTATCTCCCCAAAGCGGTCAAGCTGATCACGCATAACGTTGAGAAGGAGGCTATATCGCGGGGCGATTGCCGCGACAAAATGAACGGCATGCGCCTCATCAAGTTCTAGCACCGCAATATCTGCATCAAGGTTACCTTTGTTGTCCACCTCTCCGAGTAGCGCCGCTGCGACACCTCGCGTAAAGTTACTGCCAGTACGATTAGTAAATACCTTTAGTCCTTGACCTTCAAGAAGCTCTACGACCATTTTTGTGGTAGTAGTCTTGCCATTCGTACCGCTTACAAGAACAACGCCGTACTCAAGATCGGATAAGGTGTCGCGAATAAAGTGAGGGTCTATCTTTTCTACAAAAAGTCCTGGCAATGCAGACCCGCCACCGCGTAGTTGCGCGATGTACTTCACTGTCTTACCGAGAAGAGTTACAAAGGGTTTTGGCATATCATCTATTATAGCGCATCAACAGATGGTACAATATGATTATGCTTTTTATGGGTCTTATTCGGTGGTGGTATAGCGATGGATGGCTTCGACGTGCGCGTATCGTCAGTGCAAAACTCGACAGTAGCCTCGACTACTTCTCTATGGGTCTACTAGTAAAAACACTTTTCTCACCTTTTCGTCAGATTTCAGCCGGACGTACGGATGGCCCCATTGGTGTTCAGCTTCGAGCATTTGCGGATAAGTTAATATCACGATTGATCGGTGCAATAGTGCGTATATGCATTCTTCTGGTAGGTGCAATAGTGATTGTGTTTCAGGTTCTCATTGGATTTTTGATTCTTGTTTTTTGGGCGGCAATTCCTATACTTCCACTTATCGGTCTAGTCATGGCTATTATCGGGGTGACCTTCTGATGGATCAATATGTCACGTATGACGGCAAAAGTGAACGTGCTGTCCAGGCTCGTTTTTCAAGGAAGATAACAAAATTGTGGCGAGTACTTCTTCTCGTAGCTACCGTAGGACTTCTTGTCTGTGGAACTGTATTGATAGTACTTGATTATCCAATAGGTTGGTTGATCTGTGGCTTTGCTGCTCCATTTTACATGCTATACGACTGGTGGGCGGGCCATCTTCACCACCTCCCAACTCCTCAAAATAGTCAGTCAATCGATGCTCGCTTGTCTGGTGATGTTCTTGGACAGCTCGGTACTCACCCTACGCCAAAAGAGATTGCGGTGGCAGCGAGTCAAGTGCAGGGTGGATTCTTCTTTTCTCTTCGCTTTGGAGTGACTGCAAATTTTCTAAAAAATATCACGAGCGATGATCCTGCGCAGACGGAGCTGCTTTGGAAAAACGCCATCAGGATTCAAGAGTTAACGGGAAGTGAACATATCTCTGGGGCAGTGCTTGCAGTCGCTATTGTTGAGAGCTTTGAAGATCATGACGGACTGCTGGCACATATGCATTTGGATATTGCGGATCTATACGCCGGTGTTCGTTGGTATGAACACATTCGAGCACTCATAAAAAAGAGTAAAATGCCCAAAAGAACTGGCGGTATAGCGAGAGACTTTTCGTTTGGCTATATCCCACTTCTCAAGAGATTTGGTATTAACCTCAGTGAATCAGGTGGTCGTATGAACGTTGAGCTTGAGGCACATCAGCAAGCGCTTGACCAGCTTGTCGATACGTTTGCAAGTGGTGGCCGACAGAACGCGGTTCTTGTTGGCGCCGCAGGAGTAGGTAAAACGACGATCGTCTATGCGTTAGCTGCTCGTATCCTTGATGCAGGAGCAAAGATCCCTGAATCATTGAAGTTTCGCCAGATCTTCTTGCTTGATTCATCTGCCTTGATCGCAGCTGCGCCAGGTCGTGGCGAGCTTGAAGGTTTAATTATGCAAGTGCTTGGAGAAGCCTATACGGCAAAAAATATTATCATCTGTCTCGATAATGCGCAGCTATTCTTTGAAGAAGGTGTGGGGTCGGTTGATCTTTCAAATGTACTGCTACCGATACTTGAAGCGGGGAGTCTTCGGATTATCCTTACGATGGACGAACAGCGCTACTTGCAGATTGGCCAGCGTAATCCTTCGCTCATCAATGCTTTAAACCGTATTAGTATCGCGAGTGCGTCTCGTGAAGAAACAATTGCAGTTATGCAAGACCAGTTGATCATCACTGAGTTTCAGCGAAATGTTACATATATGTATCAGTCGCTTGATGAGGCCTATCGGTTGAGTGAGCGATACATCCATGATCTTTCTATGCCGGGACGTGCACTAAAACTACTCGAGACAGCAGCGAGCTACAGCGACAGCGGCTTAGTGACTGGAAATTCCGTGCAGCGCGCGATCGAGCAGACGATGGATATCAAAGTCGGTGTTGCAAACAACGATGATGAGCGAGAAAAGCTCCTTAACCTCGAAGATCTGATTCATAAGCGTATGATCAATCAGACGCGCGCGGTTGGTGTAATCAGTGATGCGTTGAGACGTGCTCGCGCTGGTGTCCGTAACCAAAATCGTCCTATCGGTACGTTTCTTTTTCTGGGGCCAACCGGAGTGGGGAAGACCGAGCTTGCAAAGGCGCTCGCTGATGTTTATTTCGGCGGTGAAGAACGAATGATTCGTCTTGACCTGAATGAGTACGTCCGTCCAGAAGATGTAACTCGACTTATCGCGGATGGCGCCGATGACCCATCAAGTCTTACTGCACAGGCCATGAAGCA
The DNA here is from genome assembly GCA_001029695.1 of Candidatus Saccharibacteria bacterium GW2011_GWC2_44_17. Lineage (GTDB taxonomy): Bacteria > Patescibacteriota > Saccharimonadia > Saccharimonadales > Saccharimonadaceae > 2011-GWC2-44-17. The sequence goes on along the minus strand of CP011211.1, from coordinate 445,577 downwards.
ACCTTTTAGTGTGGTGTTACTTGATGAGATGGAGAAGGCGCATCCTCAGGTACTGACGACGCTACTCCAGCTACTCGATGAGGGGATCTTGCGAGACATAAAAAATCGCGAAGTGAGTTTTCGCGACACTATCGTTATTGCAACAAGCAATGCGGGTGCAGATAGAATTCGCGAGTATATCGAACGAGGCTATAAACTCGAGCAATTCGAAAAACAGTTTATCGATGAACTGATCAATACGAATCAATTTCGTCCAGAGTTCCTCAACCGTTTTGATGAGATTGTAACATTCCGACCTCTCGACAAGCCAGAGCTTGTGCAGGTAATTGACTTAATTCTTGCAGGTATAAATAAACAGATGGCTTTACAGAAAATTGTTGTTGACGTTCAGGAGGATGCGAAATTATTACTTGTGGACAGAGGCTATGATCCACGACTCGGTGCTCGTCCGATGCGCCGTGTTGTGCAGCGTGCTGTTGAAAATACAGTTGCAAAGCAGATGCTTTCCGGGTCAGTGCTTCCGGGAAGTACGATTACAATTACACTTGAACAGGTGCAGTCAGTATTGGGTACGGAAATAGAGTCGTCAGGTCAAGTTGAAGGTATCGCTGCACCGCTCATACAATCGTCACCAGCACCAGCACCAGCACCAGCACCAGCACCAGCACCAGCACCAGCACCAGCACCAGCACCAGCACCAGCACCAGCACCAGCACCAGCACCAGCACCAGCACCAGCACCAGCACCAGCACCAGCAGACAGCCGTCCATCGGTTTCTGTGCCTCCTCGGATGTAGGTGGAGTGGGGCTGTCCTAGCTAAGATTTAAACAAGACTGAAGAATAGGGCGACAACCCCATATTCCTTCTCATCCTTTTTACTGTAGAATTTTCTACAGATCTGCAATGCTTCGTCCTCGCTTTTTGCTTTAGGTACAATGCTTTCATGATTCACGGCCGAAAAGAGTTCGTCGAATGTTTCAAAGTAGAGAATTTGTTCTATATGGATCTTTGCTGCTTCGTGAAGTGAATAGGTGATGACGCTATCGTCGTAGCGGTCTTCACGGATGTATATATTGTCGCCTGGCTGTATCTTCAAAAAACGTGGCTTACCCAGTCGTACTTCTACCGTTTTCTCGCCGCTTATAATTGCCTCAACGAGGGATGATTCTACACCAATTTCTTCCATTTGATCATTATAGCAAATGATAGCTCTAAAATAGCAAAGACGATACTCTATTAAGTATCGTCTTTGCTATATTGACATAAAGTGTAGTAGGTTAGGCGAGTTCGTCGATTGTTGCTTTGATCTGTGCAGCGACGTTCGATTCGTCGAGAAGTGTACCGTCAGGGTTGAGGTCTTTCATGAAGCCTAATTGAGCGATATCTTCTTTTGTGTCTGCTTTAAGATTTGAGAGCACTTCTCTTAGTGTTGCGACAGCGAGAGATCCTCCGCTCCAGCCGTAGGCTACGGCGCTTACTGGCTTGTCTGCCCACTCTTTTCCAAGTGAATCAAGTGCGTTCTTCTGAATCGCGCTCAGTGTATGGTTGTACTCGGGAGTGACAAATAGTACGGCATCGGCGGCGTCTACCTTTTCTTGCCATACAGTTACTTGAGGGTTAGTAATTGTGTAGTCGGGTGACACTGGAGCGAGCTCATTATCAAAGAAAGGAAGTTGTAGTTCTTTGAGATCAACGATTTCTGTCGTGACATCTTCACGAGTGTCAGTCTCTTTTTTGATGTAGTCGACAACTTTGTCCGCTACTCGTCCTGGTCGTGCGCTTCCGACGACAACTAGAATTTTTGTCATGTGTAATAAACTCCTTGGAATGGATTAATAGTAAATTGAGAGATTGTGGCTATTCGTGACTAATCAGCGACATAGGCAGCAATACTTCACCTTTAATAATAGCATGTTTACTATACGATGTATAGTATTTAGTGATTACTAATTATTTCTTCGATCTCTTTTTTATGCCTTTTGACGATATCTATAAAGTTTGATGAGCCTGCTATAAAGTTAAGCGTCTCGTAGCTGTAGGTGTCGCCTTCAAAGGAGATTATTTCGCCTCCGGCTTCCTGAACGAGCAGAACTCCAGGTGCGTTATCGTGTATCATCGATCCGCACCTAAGCTTTGTAACTCCCTGGATGTTTCCGCCCGCCAAGCGAGTGTACTCGTAGCCAGATGCGCCGAGTGGTGCGAAGATGCCGAGCTTGTAGGGCATAAAGAGTGGATATAAATTCTTGTAGACGAAGGATCCTGCGAATACAATTGAGTTATCAAGGTCGGTATTTTTTACCTGAATTCGCTCGTTGTTCTTGTAAGCGCCTTGTCCTTTGATTGCCGTGTATAGATCATTTGTTGGAAATTGATAAATAACGCTTGCAACAGTTTCGCCATCTACAACGAGTCCTGCCATGTTTGTACAGTAGGGGAGTCCATGTATGAAACTTGACGTTCCATCGATTGGATCGACAATCCATGTAGCGTCGATGTTACTCGGCGTATTCTCGGTTTCTTCACCGTGAAAGCCGATTTCCGGATAATATTGAGCGAGGCGACTTTTTAGGAGATTTTCAACCTTAATGTCTAGATGTGTGACCGGGGAGTTGTCGCTTTTCGAGAGATGCTGAATGTTTCCGTAGGAATCCATAAGCTCGCTTCTTATCTCTTTAAAGACGCCGATAATAAGCTCGAGTGATCCGGTGATATCTTTTGATGATAGTGGCACGATAACCTCCTGTTGAATAAGTGTGAAATAGCTATCTACGATTTAACGTAGCTCACTATAGTAGCAGCGGGTACACCGAACTGCAAGCGATCTATAAGTTTTACTGCTGTCATCTTATAAATTGAGTAAGCTTGCAGCAATTAAGCATATGCATCATAATCATACGAACACATGGGAGAAGAAACAAACAATCACAATCAGTCTGGCTCGGTTAACCAAAGCTTGCGTTCTCCAAATGGCAAGTTGCAACTGCACATAGGCGTAGATGAGTCATCTCGTTTTTGGTATGAGTTATGTGTTGATGAGCAGCCCGTCATCGCTCGCTCGTATCTTTCCCTCTACTGTGCGGACGATAAGAATCTTCTGCTAGCCCTTGGAGGGGTTACTTATAAGGAGTCGAAGCACGACGAGACGTGGGAGCAGCCGTGGGGTGAGCAACGCTATGTAAGGAATCACTATCACGAACTTGCCGCACAAACAGATACATTTTCGATACGTTTTCGACTGTTCGACGATAGTCTTGGGTTTCGTTATGAACTGATGGGCGACGGAGATGTGACGATTGTACGTGAAGAGACAGAATTTAATGCAAGCCGTGACTCGAGCGCATGGTGGATACCTGCTTTGGCGCAAAATCACTACGAGCATCTCTATAGAAAGACAGCTGCTTCACAGATAGACACAGCACATACGCCACTGACTGTCGAGCTGCCAGATCAAAAATATATTGCCATTCATGAGGCTGCGTTGTATGAATATGGTGCTATGAATATCATTCCAACTGAGCGAGGACTTATGAGTAGCATTACGCCACTAATGGCAGGCCATGCCGCGCAGGTGACACTACCTTTTAATGTACCGTGGCGGACGATCATAGTGGCAGATACAGCAATTGAGCTTGGTCGCTCAAAAGTAATGCTCAACTTAAATGAGCCTTCGAAAATCTCAGATCTTTCGTGGATAAAGCCGACGAAATTTATGGGTATTTGGTGGGCAATGTTTATTGGTTATTTTACCTGGGCGAGCGGTGAGCGTCATGGTGCCACGACCGCAAATGCATTTCGCTATATCAATGCCGCAAAAGAGCTCGGTATCTCCGCGCTACTCATCGAAGGCTGGAACGAAGGGTGGGATGGTGATTGGACGCAAAATGGCGACAAGATGAATCACATGCGGCCATATGCTGATTTTGATATACAAACTATTACCTCGTATGCAAAGTCTCAGGGTGTGGAAATTATCGGGCATCACGAAACTTCGGGCAATATTTCTCATTACGAGTGGGAGCTGCCTGAAGCATATGACTATTATCGACACTTTGGCGTACAGTACATAAAAACAGGGTATGTGAGTCCTCGATTAAATAGTGGTGAATTCCATTCGTCTCAGGCTGGTGTGAAGCATTATCAAAAAACAGTTGAGCTGGCTGCCAAGCGAAAAATAATGCTCGATATCCACGAGCCAGTCAAAGGCACTGGTATCGAACGAACGTGGCCAAATCTTATGACACGCGAGGGTGTGATGGGGCAAGAGTATGAGGGCGGTGCGGTTATTCCTGAACACACAACGATTCTGCCGTTTACGCGCCTTCTTGCGGGACCGCTCGATTATACGCCAGGGCTATTTAATTTAAAAGGCACTAGTCGCAAGGTGCAAACAACGCTCGCGAAACAGCTTGCATTTTACATCACGATGTACAGTCCGATGCAGATGGCAGCCGATATACCTGAACATTATATCAATCAGCCAGCATTCCAACTCATTAGGGATGTTCCAGTGAATTGGGAGCAAACTATACCGCTCGACGGAGTGATTGGTGACTACTATGTTGTTGCAAGAAAGGATCGTGCTAGTGACGATTGGTATGTGGGCGGAGTTTCCGACGAGCATGATCGTACGGTGACAATTAAGCTTGACTTCCTTCATGATCACAGAAGTTACGACGCTACTATCTATCGAGATGCTGAGACGGCGCACTGGCAAGAAAATCCTGAAGCTATAGAGATCGACACTAAAAAAGTAAGTAGTACTGATTCTTTGAATATCTTTATTGCACCTGGGGGTGGATTTGCAATTAAATTTACACCCGAAGGAATGAATTCTCCTCTATATCCACCACAATCTTTTGCGTAGTAACGAATGGTTCATCTATTCCGGTACTAGTAAATTATCTGGCTGCCGGACTGACTATAGGGTATGAGACAATATAAGTATGGATAAGCACCGCATCTACACGATCAGCTTCGCAAGTGTCTACCCTCACTATGTCGCCAAAGTGATACGAAAAGGGCGAACGAAGTTCGAAGTTGACGAAATAATCCGTTGGCTGACGGGGTACTCGCAGGATGAATTAGAGTCATGCATCAGAGACGAAAGAAATTTTGAGACATTCTTTGCAAACGCACCACACATGAATCCACTCAGGTCTTTGATCAAAGGTACTATATGTGGCGTGAGAGTTGAAGAGATCAAAGAACCCGTAATGCGTGAAATTCGCTATCTTGATAAATTGATTGATGAGTTAGCAAAGGGAAAGGGTATGGATAATATCTTACGCAAGTAGTCGTTAGTGTACGTAGGGGGTGTAAGTGAGATGTTTGATGATACAATGTGTTACCTCATGGTTAACTATCATGCGCATTAGTCGTTCGGGGGTACTTTGGGGGCATGTGTTAACATCAATTATCTCCAATGCGATTTCGATAATAGTGATCATCGTAGTGGCGCTGCTCATGGGGTTTCGCTCGAGCGCTAGTATAGGCGAGTAGCTTGGGGTGGCTGGAAAACTTTTATTATTTACCTCTGCGCCTACATGGCTTGCGGTTATCCCAGGTCTAAAGGCAAAAACTATTGATGGAGCAAGTGCATTTGCATATCCGCTGATATTTCTGCCATTTATTAGTTCTGCATTTGTCCCGACGAATACTATGCCAACTCTAGTAAGAATATTTGCAGAGAATCAGCCTGTAACTGCCATCGTAGATGCTATTCGCTCACTCCTTAGTTCGGCGTCACTTGGTAGTGATATATGGATTGCCCTTGCATGGTGCGTGGGTGTTACGATTGTTGCTTATTTCTTTGCCGTCAGAGCATATCGTCGTATTGCCTAGGTGCTCAATGATGCCAGGTCTTGATACATAGGGCTCGTTGTGCACTTTAGAAAAGCTTGTTAATACGGCATTGTGCCATTCCTGTTCGTATCAACTCTTTAGCTGGCAGATAAAAATCACCTGTCCATTATTCTTTTCGGAGCTGAGTAAATTGAAGTATCTTCTAAGCTCTAGAACAGTGGTATCAAAATCTACGGCGATATGTTTTTTTACTGGTGGAACATCGTCAGTCAGAGGTGTGATGATAGCGAAAATAGATCGATCGTTCATTAACTTCGATACATTCTCTAGAAATATCTGCTTATTATCGATAAAAGCGTAGACAAGCTTGCAAGTTATAAGTGCAAATTTTTTACCTATAAGCTCATTAACTTCGTTTTTCTCTAGATTGGCAACTAAGTATGTTATTTCGTCGCCACTGAGCTTGGTGTATTGTCGAGCAAGCCTAATGGCACTCTCGGAAATATCAATTCCAGTTGGCTTAAACCCTCTATGCCAGAGTTCTCTAGTTAAATGTCCGGTACCACTCCCGATATCTAAGCACTGTGTATTAGCCTTGCTGTACGACTGTGTGTATTTTAATATATAGTTAATCTCTGCCGACGTTATTAGACGAAAGTCATTGCCGCTGTCATATGTTTGGTTCCAGTTGATCATGAATGCTTAATTCTTTCTATTAGTTATTTGATAGTAAATACAGTAGGCCGCACCTGCATTCGTAAGTGAAGCTAGGTGAAAAGCGTCGCTTTTGGTTAAATCGGAAGTTCTCTAATTTCACAAAACTTTGGTGTGAATCGCTCATCCTGGTAGACGCCAAGCTCTTGGCAGAGTGCGGCAATAAGTAGCGCATGTGTTACCCAGATCCGTTCCGTGGGTGGGTTCTGTATTAAATGTCTAGCTGCATTTCTCGTTGCCTCTGGAGGCCGTCTCATCTTTAAGGCTTCGGCAATCTCTATGTCACTTAGTCCGCCCTTTTCTTCATTTAGTTCAGGGTAGGCAGTAAGTTGTCGAAAGCCTGCGAGGGTTGCGGTTTCTTGGGAGCGACGCATCGTTGATGCGGCAACGGGCTCATTTATAAGTTGGATATTTAACATATCAACCAGCCTTTCTCCTAGCTTAATAGCCTGCTCTCGACCGGCTGGCATCAAAGGCGAATCTGGATTATCAAAAGAGGGAGTACCGTAATTTTCACGATTATTTGCTTCTGATAAACCGTGTCTTATGGCAATGATGGACATAGAGTTATAATAGCAAAGTTATATGAAATTATCGATTTTACGCAGACTGCTATCGGGGAAGATGTATGGCTTTGTATCTAAATATGGTTTTCGTTGATTCCAGTTATGCTACAGTATGGTTGCTGAGGTAAGAGCTAAAATACACCGTAGCCTATAAACCCTGGGTCACTCTTCGGCGTATGCTCAACTATTCTAATTCCCCCGGGTTCGTTACCGCCTATAGTAGTCACAATGCCATTATCGTTTTTCAAAACAACGTTTGTATGCTGACCAAACGGACTTGGGTTGTCGTATAGTAAAATGTCGCCTACTTTAGATACGTAGTCAGAGCTGGCTAGCCTGAGTTTGTCAGTGGACTCGTAATATTCACGTAATGTGTATGTTCCTGGAATCCTCCAAGAACCAGAGTGAGGGTTTTTAAATGGTCTATTTGCCTTCATAAATACCCAGCTTACGAAATCTGCACACCATGCTTCACTGACTCCCTCAGAGTATTTGGTTCCTGTGGGATTTAAAGCATATTCAGCTTTTAAAATCGAGATGAGTTTCACCTGACTCTCTGACAATTGTGCTTCATCAATTTCGGGAAACGCTTTTTTCTCTTTTGAAGCAAGATTGCTTGTGACTAATTGAGGAAAAATGTTAAACCGACTATATGTAAACACTACGACAAGAGTGACCACTACTAATACAGTTATCACGAAAAACATAGCTAATAAGTTTTTTTATTTTTGCCGAGCATACACTTCATCTGTCTATCATAACAAAAAAGACCAACTCCATTTCAGCTTCAAAAGCTAGAGTTGAAATAACAGACTGATTTTTCTCAATGGTGCAGTGCGATCTTTCAAATTAGAACACAGATACTCCTATAAAAGCAAAAAGCCCCACGATTCAACGCGAAGCTTAGTGCTGTATGCGGATTCGTGAGGTGTACTCAGTGAGATTTCAAGTTTTTGGTTTGTCTGATCTTTCCTGTTCTGCGCGTGTAATGGCATCTTGAATGCGAGTCCAGCTCGATGAATCATCGGAAGCTCCGTAGTCGCGCGGAAATGCACCAAATGTTAAACCAGCCAAGAAGGCACGCATCAGAGACTGCGAGTATGAATAGTACCGACTGCCGTCAGAGTTCAGCCTTTTTGTCATTTTTAGCTCCCGCGGTTTTTCCGACGATATGTCAAAGTCGAATAGTTCCAAAACTCCATAAAGTCATCTCAGTAGCGGTCATGACCCGCCACCATAGAATACGCCAGCCGTTTATAGGAGTTCCTGTGTAAGCATTCCCATTTCTCTCGATTAGATACCACCCATCTTTCAGACGATAGGTGAATCTACGACTAAGTATAGGTCCCGTGATTGGAATAGAGAAAGATGTTCGTTCGGTCATTGGTTGCACGCACCTTATTCTGCTTGATCTCTACTGTAAAGAACATTCCTCTTGGAATATTTATATTATACAATGTTTCACTATGTAAATATAATTAATTATTAGCCTCTAGTTTTTGGAAGATGAATTCGGCAAATGAATCCATTTCCTTTTGGTAGTCAAGTAATTTATCCAAATCAGCCTCTGCGTTTTGATCCCAAGTAACATTTTGTAATCTAAACGCTCCAAAAATACCAATATTTTGCAGTAGAAGGTGATGGTTTGCTTTATGGCTTTTGTTAAAATCTTCGATAAAGGATTGCATCTTTTTTCGCTCTAGATTATTTGTTTTTTTCCACGCAACTCCTTCTTGCTCTAACGCGTAGACTTCCACCCATGGATAAGGAAGCCCCCAATTGGTGTGACCTTCACAAGATGAGCTTGTTGGAAATCCGGCCATACGAAGTGCAATGACAATTTTCTTTATATTCCCGTCAATATGCTCACCCATGCTATCGACAATACCGTCAACCTCTCTAGCTACTTCTTCATATGATTGCATAGTCCTATGTTAGCAAATAAATATACTAGCGAAGATAGCTCTTCTCTCTTATGGATACAAGTTTTAGAAAGGTATATATATTCCAGACTTGGTGTGGCATAATATGTGAAATTAGGAATAGACTAGCTAGTTATATAAGGTTGGAATATGATATCAACAGCATGCTACTATAAGATCTTTAAACTAAAGGGCTGAATCTATATGAATCGTGAATCTAAATTACGGCAGCCTCCAAACAAATCTGAATTTCCTATGGAGCGTATTAACGAGCAGGTGCGTAGAGCTTTTGGCCAAGGGGCAATTATTAGTGGTGGCTTCGACTTTATATCCCCACTAGATAGTACACCATTTGACGTAGAGAGAACTGCTGAGGCGCATCGTAGTCTTCTGCGCTTACTAGATGCTAAAAATAATATAGACGAATAATTTCCAGATTTAGTACAGTGCGATGTCTCAAGCAATAATAGTACTTTGCTCATCCACTATTTTCGCCCTTTAGTGCTCATCATTTTTAATATATAGTTGACAAAAATGCAATTAAGGTGTTATTATAATTACTAACTCGACAACAGTCGGGGGGTAGGCCCTCTATCCAAAGGTGGATATTGTGGGAAATCAGTATGGTAGCAGCGGACGTCCGTCGAAGAGCTTCCAGAATGGTAGCAACACGCATCATGGTGCGAGTCGCTCTCAGTCGGGCAATGCCTCGTTCGGACAAAAACCCAAGCCTCAGCGCGGCAACGGAGGTGGACGCAGTAGCGGACCCTCTATCGGTGAAATCCTCTTCGGTCCCGGACCTCGCTCAACGAGTCATGGCGGCAGCAAGAAGAATCGCAATAAGGGCAAAGGCAGCCGCTAGTCTCACTGGCCACCTTCACTCTCCGTCAAAAAGGGGAGTGAAGGTGGCTTTATCAATTTTTGAACTATAATAACAATATGATCTCAACTGCTATATATAAACTAGATGTGCATGATGTGCAATGGGACGTTGCTCATCTATTCGAACATCTTCTGATACATGCTTGGCATACACATCTTATTGTCAATAATCTTAACTCTTCACTCTACGGATGGGTTCGAGGAGCGACGTTTGAACAGTATATATTTCTTGATACAGGTTTTTATGACAAGCGTACTGCTGAACTGTTTGACGACTTTATTCATTCTAGCCTTCGGTTTAGCGCGATTGAAATAGAAAAGTCACTTGCTGATATCAGCGCCGAAGAGAAGTCAGAATTTAGCATTATGGACACCCAGCGACTACATCAGGAGATCATCCATTTATCTGATCGGATTTCTTCTAATAAGACTGTCACGGATATTACACAGAAGCCTGTTTCTTGTCTTAAGGTAAAAAAAGCGCCCAAGTGCTATCGTGATGTCACATTGCTTATAAGGGCACATGGCTTAAATGATAATGAGCAAGTGGCGTTCTTGAGGTTGAAGGTGATCTTAATTGACATAATTAGCCGTTCATTAAAAGATAAGTATGTCTGCTATGAGCAAGGTAATTCTGCATTAACACGAAATGATCAGGATATGGGGTATATAAGTAAGTTGACGCTGGGCGTGGGTCAAGGTACGCTTAGCGAGCTTGCGGCATATCTTATGTTGACTATTAAGCAGTTTCAAGTAGAGCGGGATTGGTCGCAGATCGAACTACACCTTAAGACATATGCTGACGAGGCATTATGGAAAAGTATTTCAATTGAATACTATCGTGAAACTGGAATTGCTGCGAGCCCGGATGAAGTTGCAGAGCTTACAACTAAAAAAACTGTTCAGTCAATTTTTTCTAAAATAACTATTGAGGCTACGCTCCACGATAGCGCTAACGATAAATGGATACAGTAAGCAAACATAAACAGCGTGCAATAGCGTAATCTTCTAAGTTAGAGTGTCACTCGCCACTTAGGTGTATCGATACACGCTTCTTCAGTAATGCATATCGCTCTGCGGTCGACTTGTCATCTAGTCGTTTTTCGCGTAGCGACGTAAAGTCACCTAGAGCAGTAGGCTTAAGGCGCATTCCTACTGGTGATCTATACTGTGAATTTGTTGTATCGATAATCGTGCCATCATCCAGTCTATTCATATAGTGTGTTTCACGTAAAGCGCCGCTGATTTCATATCGTATAAGATCACCACCAAAATAGTCCTGCACTACGAGCGATGACACGACACATTGTCCACGTGCTTTGTTCTCGCGAGACCAGTCGTCTGCATTATATGCAGTTTCCGCACTCCATGAATCTTGGAGTGCTTTTGTTAGGATCTGTAGTGTTGGTTGCATGCTTCCCACTATAGCAAATGATGTAATAGATAGAGTGAAAGCTAGCCTACTTCTGCTTTAGCTGCGATTTCACCTCAGCACTCAAAAGCAGATATGCTACCAAGTAAAGATCAACTAAAAAGAATATAGAGACTATGGTGATTTCTGAAATTGTATATGCCTGCGAGCTAACGGCGATTCCAGCGATGCTGGATAAGCCGTAACTTACTAACGTCATCATTATAAATGCAACAACAGCTTTTTCTTTTCTTTTGTGAAGGAGATAGATGGTCAAGCCTGCGAGAGCACTGACAATGAGGTTTGTGAAGATTGTCAGTATACGATCTGTATTTGGATCTGTGTTTAATTCGCTATCTGGTATAGAGCAGTAAGCGATAGATAGCAGGATGCTTGCTATGAAGTATACGTAGCTCCATATGAGTACTAACTTCAATCTAAATGAGAGAGAGGGTGATTTTTTTGACATAAAGTTAATTATAGCCTATTGCAACCGAGTACTCTAGTTCTACGTATAGATAATTTCCAGACTTGACACACGTAGTGAGCGGGGTTATAGCCAGAACGGTGAAAGATGGTGGTCGTTATCAGTTGAGCAGTAGTGTTGAGAGTTGACCGATCAATCTCGGGCATGTTATTCACTTGAACTCACTAAGAGTGATGTGTTCTAGAGAGAAATGTGTGTACGCGTTGTATGCTACTAATCTTTTCTTTCTGGAAGAGTGAGCATTACGCTGATCAACGCCTCTTTGCCGGCAACTGATATAGCGAGCGGCATGCCCTTGTCTACTATACATCCAGTGACGTTCTTTATGTTTCTGAATATCCTTAGATTGACTGTTGTGCCTTCACCTGAATAACGCATGATATCTGTTTCGTCATTGTAGTCGACATCAAATGTATCTCCATCTTTGATATTTTGTTTTACTTCAGCTATTCTTTCAGTATCTTCGGTGACGGGATAGCCGATTTCTTGTAATGATCGAACTAGGATCTCCTTAAGGTCGGCGGGCGCATCTGTAAACTTATAAAACACTTCGATCATAGGTACGGGCTTTTGAGGAGTAAAAGATTCATTGAAGCTTTGAACGCCGCTATGCTCTCGCTTGCATAACTCGCCGCCACCGAGTCCTTCCAGTTTTGCGAGAACAGGAGATATCTTCTCGGTAGCGGGATATTTGGAGCTGTCTTGAATCTTAAATAAGCTAATATTAAGGGCGATGATCGCGCACAGTATCAGTACAAGTCCGATTAATATTTTTACTGATAGTTTCATCTTTTTGAATTGCATAATTATGAAATAGCCAAGGCTAGTGAGTGATTTTATTTCGTTTATCACAATAAGTTTAACATAAGTCTTATCGTGGAGATAATAAAATATCCATACTTCGCTGTAGACCTTCTCGGCATGCTGTAGGCTCAGTAGGTTATTATAAAACTTCCGAAGAGGTCTCTTACTATACTTATGATACAGCGCGATGAAAGAAGCGAGAACTTTATTGGGGCGTACCTAAAGGCCTGATCTTAATTTCATACTCTTACAGTGTAAGTAAGGGGGCTACCTGCCTCTTTTGGCTCGTTAAAGCAAACAGGGGCAAGACTCACTGCGATACCATTATCATTCACATGCCTACAGAGCGGAATATGGAGCATATCAAAGTTATTAGTCGGTGAAAGTACTTTCCATTGGTTATCCTGCAATACGGCAAACATATTTGCACTAGGGTATGAGCATCCGTATTCTAAAAGTACTTGCGTATTATCTTGATTGGCCGCCACGACGTTATAATACGATGAACAGTCCTGGCTAAGCTCTTTATCCTTTTTTACCATCCCGTTCAAAAAAGACTCTAGCTTCACCAGCTTCTCATCGTTAATCTTTACGGCCTTGCCACTTGAAAAGTCGTATTGGATAGACCCTAGACTTACGTGCTTGCCGAATTCGCCAGTCACTGCATTAGTTATTGCTGCTTGATTCCTGGGGTAAGTTACGATAAGCGCCAGTATGACTAAGATTAACAGCGCGACTACGCTCACAAGAATACCTTTTGATTTATCAAATTGCTTGCTAGATTTCGCCATTTTCTGCTGCCGATCTTTTTGTTTTAATGATGTGATGTATTGATGAGAGTATACCATTCGCCGCTAGACGCGTAAAGCTAATGGCTGGAGTGACAGGTATCGCTGCGCCTATAAAGTGCTCATTTCCAATAAGTCTATGTGGGTAGCGGGATATTAGAGTCGGAGATAACAGGTGTAAAGAATAATTTCTAGATTTGGTACAACGCAGTTATCGAAGTTAGAACCCTGCTTATTAAACAGCGTTACTAATAACAGGCGATTCAATATCATTATTATCAACAATGATATCAGCTCGCTTTTCGGGTGACTCCTCGTTGTAATAAATTGTTTGACTGGCGATATATCGATCTATGTACTTTTGTCTTGCCGCTTCGTAGTTGCCAAGTCGTTCGCTATCTCTTTGCGCACCACGTTCGATGGCTGTTGCATCACTTGTATCCAGCAGAAGCCTTAGATCCCAGTAGTTGACGAGGTCTCGTTTGTATAAGAATACGCCGTCAATAATAACGATCGCATTAGCGGTCGCTTTTTTAATAGGGGAGAATGATTCGGAATCAGATGTATGGTCGAATATCTTTGCTCTATACTCCCATGATCCATCTTCTTGAAGTGGTATTAATACATTATTCAAAAATCCGTCAAAGTTAAAAGTGTAATCGTAGCAGCCCTGTCCAGCTGACTCTGAGGGAGTGTATCGAAGGGCGCGATTATTCATGAAGTCATCTATACTGATGCGAATGATTTCTCGGCTAGTTTTTGACGATAGAAAGTCAGCGAGAATATTCGCCATCGTCGTCTTGCCTGAGCCATCCTTCCCGCTGATTCCAATAAGAGTGGGTGCATTTTTTTCAATCGTCAGGATCTTTTCGGAAAGTGTCGTATATACAGTTAGCTGTTTATCGGTCATTGCATAATGATACCAAAAAACATGTCATTAGGCTGGCAAAATTTCTATTTTCAAATTTCTAATCTGGGTTAGTTGAGGTAGCTTAGGTTAGAAGTGGAACTATCAGATTTAAATAAATAATTTCAAGAAATGGTACCCCGGGTTGGAATCGAACCAACGGCCAAAAGCTTAGAAGTCTCTTGCTCTATCCACTGAGCTACCGGGGCATTGTTTAGTATTATAGCAAATTAAATGGTCGGCGAGGGTATAGTAGTGTATACTTCCTCGCCGACCTGGTGGATTTGACGTCATGGCTGCGCATTTGCAACGTGAACCTCTATCTTTTTTTTGAGCCTGAGCCAGCCAATCCGCTGATCTTTGAACGCAAAGAGCGCGTTGAAAGTGTTGCGGATAACTTTTATCTGCTCGGCACGTTTACCGATCTCCTTAAATGGTTCGATTAACTCAGGAGTTCGATAGTGCTTGACCTTAGCAATCTCAGGATGTGGCTCGATGTCTCTAGCGACTAGCCAAGATCCATCGCGTAGCAACAATATCTCGTGAGACTTATTGTTGTAGACTGAATGTGCTTTCCCTCCATCGAATAGTATGTGTCGATAGTGAAACTCAGCTCGGATTGGTTTTTCGTGCTCGTCAATTAGTGTACTGACAATCCATGGCGGCACTTGATCGAGCTGTTCATGAAAAAAGGTGACCAGTTCTTTGACGCTCGGCAGCGTCGCTCGTGGTGCACTCATGACGCCTCCGTATGTAGTAGGTGCGAGCAGGTAGCTTGAGGTTAGAATAGAATGCTTCGACTGAAATTACAAGTCCGAAGCCACGGATACGGTATACTACGACATATGCAGAGTGGTGAATATATTAGCGATCGATGGTTGGTAGAAATAGTAAGAGGTATATGCGAAAAACGTGGTATACGGCTCAAGATGTTCTCGGATGATTGGATAATGGAGCTTGGCAATAAGCAGCATATTGCTCGTGTGATCGGCTATAAGTTTGAGCTTAATAATTCGGTCGCTGCGCAGATCGCATCTGACAAGGTTGCGGCAAGTCAGATCATGCAGGTCGAGGCTGTTCCAGTGATAGCTCATTCGCTGGTACGTACGAAAATAGACCATAAATACGATTGGTCTATCGAGTATGCGCCACTTGTCGTGAAGCCGCTGACCGGAACGAGCGGACATGGTGTGCGGCTATTTGATGACCAGTCTAGCGCCGAGCAGTGGATGCGTCAGAAGGGGATTGAGGCGTGGGCGGTGTCGCCGTTTGTCGATATAGTATGTGAAACGCGGCTCATACTTCTAGATGATGAGGTGCTACTGGCGTACGACAAGATCCCACAGTCTCGCGAAGGACTGGTAATGTTTAATCTCGGCAAGGGTGCATCTCCTCAGGATATTTCTCCTACAAAGGTCCAGGTGGAGATTGCGCAGCGTGCAAGGCAGGCTATAGGCTTGCGTCTTTGCGCAGTTGATCTTGTCGAAACGCGTGAAGGCGAAATAAAGGTACTTGAAGTAAACGATGGCATAATGATGGAATACTATATGCGTGTATCAAGTGCGCATAAGAGTCGAGCTCGTACTGTGTATGAGAGAATTATCGATACAATGCTTAAAAAGTAAAAACCGCATCGTGAGATACGGTTCTTGCTTTGGTGCGGGTGGGGAGAATCGAACTCCCGTCTCGAGCTTGGAAGGCTTACATACTAGCCACTGTACTACACCCGCGTAGTGCGACATGCGCCTAGCTATTATAACAGCAAAGTTGCTATAATAAAAAGTATAAGGAGAATTATTTTTATGGCTGATACAAATGACTATGGTTCCGGCCCCTACGTAGTGAATATTGAGCAAGCAACAGTAGAGAACGATAAGTTTCGTGTTGCTAAGTGGACAGGTAAAAACTTACAGCTGACGCTTATGGCGATTCAGCCTGGTGACGATATTGGACTGGAAGTACATGATGACCATGACCAATTCCTTCGCATAGAAGAGGGTAGTGGTCGTGTAGAGATGGGCCCTAGCGAAGAAGAGCTGACATACGTAAAAGACGTCAGCGATGATTTTGCGATCTTCGTGCCTGCGGGTAGCTGGCATAATGTCACCAACACAGGCGATACTCCACTGAAGCTTTATTCGATCTATGCTCCTGCTGAGCACGCGCACGGGACGATACACGAAGACAAAGCTGAGGCTGATGCAGCCGAGCACGACCACTAACATACGAGGACAAATAAAAAGATATGCCAACGCTCAATGAAATTATCGACCCTGACTTAAACGCTAAAAATATCGTTCACACGAGCGGTTACGCGCAGGCGGCATCTGGCGGTACGATTGGCGCAACAAGCGCAGGGCTTTCGATGGATCAGCGACGAAAACTTATGTACGGCCGGCAAACTGTCGGTAGTTACGCGCAGTCGCAGCTCGGCCGAAGGTACGGCGCAGCTAAGGCTCGCACTGCGGATAAAGCACATGGTCGCATGTACGACGCAAGTACTGATGGGTTTACCGACAAAGCTCGCTACGGCCGTAATCGCCCGCAAGGCAAAGGGGTGGTCGCCGAGCCAAAGATTGATAGTAATATTGCACGTCGTCAGGCACCTCCAGCCTCTGCCCGACGCGGCTACGATCCATTCGGATAAGTATCTCGACATAGAAAAAACACTGATGAAAATCATCAGTGTTTTTTCTATGGGGCGAATAAAGGGAATTGAACCCTCGACCTCCGGAACCACAACCCGGCGCTCTAACCAACTGAGCTATATCCGCCATAACGGTCGCTCATTATGATAGCACAATTAACGGGGGGAATCTAGACTCTAGATCTCGCGAATTGTTTCGATTTCAGCTCCGAGGCTATTGAGACGGTTGGCAAAATCTTCATACCCGCGGTTGATTGAGTAGACGTCACGTAGGATCGAGTGGCCAGGTGCGGCAAGCATAGCGAGGAGCACGACGACAGACGGACGTAATGCAGGTGGTGCGACAACGTCAGCTACTTTCCATTTTGTTGGGCCGTTTATGTAGACGCGGTGCGGGTCGAGAAGCTCGATCTGCGCGTTTAGTTTGCTAAGCTCGGTGAAATAGATTGCACGATTTTCGTATGACCAGTCGTGTACGAGCGTACGACCTTTTGCAGCTGTCGCGATAAGTCCCATAAATGGAAGGTTGTCCATGTTGATCCCAGGAAATGGCAGGGCATGAAGCTTGTCTTTTGCGGCAGTAAGATTGGAGTGCTTGAGGTGGATATCTACCAGGCGAGTGTTACCGTTGCGTGCAGGGTACTCGGGTGTTTGCTCATAAGAGAGGCCCATTTCTGTGAGTGTGGCAAGCTCGATTTCAACAAATTCGATCGGTACGCGCTTGATGGTGATTTCTGAGTCAGTGACAACGCCGGCGGCAATGAAGCTCATCGCTTCGATAGGGTCTTCGCTTGGGTAGTATTCGACATCTTGATTGATGCTTTTTACGCCACGAATCGTCAGTGTCGTTGTGCCGATACCTTCTATTTTGACGCCAACCTTTTGTAGGAAGAAACATAGGTCTTGCACCATGTAGTTTGGACTAGCGTTTCGAATCGTTATTTCTCCATCGTGGAGTGCCGCTGCCATGATGACGTTTTCGGTAACTGTGTCGCCACGTTCGGTGAGGAGAATTGCGTGGTTGATGCCTTTTTTGTGCGTAACTGCGTGGTAGTACTCAGTCGTTGCTTCCACGTCCAAGCCAAATGGACGTAGACCAGTCATGTGTGGCTCGACAGTACGTTTGCCGAGGTTGCAGCCGCCGGCAAATGGAAGCTTGAAATCTGGATACTGGTTGAGAAGTGGTCCAAGGAACATAATGACAGTTCGAGTGCGCTTGGCTGCCTCGATGTCCATGTTTTCAAGTTGGAGGCGCTTTGGTGGAATGAGTTCGAGGTCGTTTTCGGCATTGAGCCAACGGACTTTTACGCCAATGCTCTGGAGTACTTCGATGATACGGTTTACTTCTTCGATTCGTGCGACTCGACGAAGCGTTGTTTTGCCTTTGTTAAGAAGTGCTGCGCAGAGGAGGGCAACAGCAGCATTTTTGCTCGTTTTGACTTCTATGCTGCCAGAGAGTTTCTTGCCGCCATTGACGCGGAAGTTAATCTTTCCTGTCTGGTTGAGCGTCATGATGTCATGGGAGAGTACGTCGCTGATACGTGCAATCATTTCGAGGCTGATGTTTTGGCCGCCTTTTTCTATACGATTGATGGCGCTTTGGCTGGTGCCGAGGGCTGTTGCCAGTTGGGCCTGGGTGTAGCCGCGATGTTGACGACTTTCCTGAATGAGATTTCCGATTTTTACTTTGTAATCGTCTGAGTCCATATCTCCATCTTATATCATTTATGATATATTGTCAATAATGCTATACTAATTTATAGTAAGTATAACGAGGGTTCCAGGGATGATAGACAAAAAAATCAATGATCTTATAGAGGCGGAAAAAGAGCGACAAAAGCATAGTATCGAGCTGATTCCGAGTGAAAACTATGTGTCCGAAGATGTACTTCATGCTCTTGGGAGTGTGTTTACGAACAAATACTCCGAAGGGTATCCGGGGCGTCGCTATTACGGTGGGCAAGAAAATACCGACCAGGTAGAGCAGCTTGCGATTGACCGCGCCAAGCAACTTTTTGGCGCAGATCATGCGAATGTCCAGCCGCATAGTGGTGCACCGGCTAACGAAGCGGTGTATACGGCATGGCTAGAGCCAGGCGATACGGTACTAGCTATGGACCTCTCTCATGGTGGACACCTTACTCATGGGGCACCGGTGACGAGAAGTGCACAATTATATAACTTTGTGCGCTATGGCATGAAAGACATCGAGACAGGTGAGATCGATTATGATCATCTACGAGAGCTCGCACTGGAACACAAGCCAAAACTTATTATCGCTGGGTTTAGTGCGTATCCTCGCGAACTTGACTATGAGAAGTTTGCCGCGATCGGTAATGAAGTCGGGGCACTCCTCATGGCAGATATGGCGCATATCGC
Organism: Candidatus Saccharibacteria bacterium GW2011_GWC2_44_17; assembly: GCA_001029695.1. Lineage (GTDB taxonomy): Bacteria > Patescibacteriota > Saccharimonadia > Saccharimonadales > Saccharimonadaceae > 2011-GWC2-44-17. The sequence goes on along the minus strand of CP011211.1, from coordinate 426,268 downwards.
AGGACTTATCGCTGCGGGTGTTGCGAAGAATCCCTTTGATTATGGGTTTCATGTCATCACGACGACGACTCATAAGACACTACGAGGCCCACGCGGCGGTCTGATCCTTTCAAAAGGCAAGGTGGGCAACCCTCTCAAGAAGCCAGAAAAAACGATAGAAAACATCCCAACACTTATTGATCGAGCGATCTTCCCTGGTATGCAGGGTGGCCCGCATATGCATGTGATAGCGGCAAAGGCTGTGGCGTTCCACGAGGCATTGCAGCCAGAGTTTAAGGTCTATGCCCAGCAGGTGCTTAAGAATGCTGCGCGACTTGCAGAGGAGCTGCAGGCTCGTGGGTTTAAGCTGATCGGTGGTGGGACGAGTAACCATCTTATCCTTGCTGACGTCTATGGAAGTTTTGGCGTTGATGGTAAGGCTGTAGAGGAGGCTCTGGGTAAGATAGGGCTAACAGTCAATGCAAATAGTATAGCTGACGATCCATTACCGCCGTTTCGCCCTAGTGGCATTCGTCTCGGCACACCTGCGATGACGACAAGGGGTATGAAGGAAGAGGATATGGCTCAGTTAGCAGAGTGGATTAAGGCGGCTATAGATAATCGTGATGATGAATCAACTTTGCTGAGCATTAAGTCTGAGGTTATCTTGCTGTCGCAAAGTCATTTACCTCCAACTTCCAACTAGTCGCGTTTAAATTACCGTAAAGTCTAAAAAAGCTCGCAATATGCGAGCTTTTTTAGACTTTACGGTAATGACTAGCAGCCGTCTCCCGCTTTAACAACTTGTGTTGTTGGAGTTGCTGTTGAATCGAAATAGTAAACGTTCGCTCCAGCTGCACATGCCCATACAGTGTAGGTCTTGTCTGTAGAACTTACTGTTGGTCCATTGCTAGCTGTGATCGTAGGGCTTGCAGTAACAGCTAAAACCTTGACGTTAGGTGGTAGCTTGACTGCGTTGGTGGTTGCTTCGTATAGAGCTTTTGTAGCAGCCGCATCTGCACCCACGGGATAAGTTTGCTTGTCAGCATTATATCCTTCAGCTACCTTTGCGATACCGTTAGCATCTGACTTATATCCGGCAACTTTCGCACGGTTCTGTACACCAGTAAACGCTACAATCGTAATCGCCGCAAGAATACCGATAACAACGATAACGATGAGGAGCTCAACGATCGTGAAACCTTTTTCGTCTTTAAGTTTGTTTATCTTCTGAAGACTCATGTTAATAAGTGCCCCCTATTTAGTTGATTGTATAGTTAGTAATATACTACGTTCACGTTGTAAGCGCAAGCACTTTACTGATGTTTTACTGGTTGGTTATCTCGAGTGGCTCTTGCTCTATGGTGATCTGAAACAGGTCGCGAACGGCACCTACGATCTGCGCTCTAGCATTGGCGAGGTCTTGATAGCTCGTCGCTGATTGGTTGATAAGTACGAGTGCGTTTGCATCGTGAACTTTCATGTTGTGAAGTGACTCGCCTTTTAGGCCAGTTTGTTCGATGAGCCAGCCTGTTGGGATCTTGTAGTGTTTCTCATCCATCTTGTATGACGGCATGTCGGGGTGCTGTTCGAGGAGCGAGTTACGCTGCCAGTCTTCCACGATAGCGTTTTTGAAGAATGAGCCAGCATTTGGGAGGATGGATGGGTCGGGGAGCTTGTCTTTTCGAATAGCGATAACGGCCTCGCGGACAGTGGCGACGTCGTACTCATGAATACCGTGCTCGTCTAAGTAAGATTGGAGGGCGGCGTAAAATGGTGGCTCGGGGGTTTTCTTATATAGCTTGAGTGTGATGGAGGTGATGACGTAGCGTCCATACGAACTGCCTCTAAATATACTGTGACGATATGAAAACTCGCAGTCTTGCCATGACAGTTCGACCATATTGCCAGATGTCGTATCGTATGCTTCGACAGATTGGAGAGTGTCGGCAACTTCTTGTCCGTAAGCTCCGACGTTTTGCACAGGAGCTGCGCCTGCAGTACCCGGAATGAGCGATAAGGCTTCGATGCCACTGAGCTGCATGTCGACTGTTCGAGCAACGACACTATCCCAAAGTTCGCCAGAGCCTATTTTTAAGGTTGTAGACTCACTGTCGTCGGCGATTACATCAAAGCCAGGGATTTGGTTGCGTATGATGACGCCATCGAACCCTTCATCGCGCCCTATGAGGTTACTCCCGCCACCTATTACATAGGTCTTCTGTCCAAGTCGCTTCGCGTTTGTTTCGACTGCCATGAGTTCTTCGACAGTGTGTGTGTCGGCAACGAAATGTGCAGGGCCGCCGATGCGTATAGTAGTGTAGTTTGAAAGAGGTTGATGTATCTGTATGTCCATTATGCTTAGTATAGCAAGAATAGGGGTGAGGTAGTAGTACTTAGAATGAGATGGGTATGGTGAATAAAAAACAGTCTAGTTCAGATCTGAACTAGACTGTTTTTAGGAAAGTGAATGATTTCGGCTATGGTACACCCGGTAGGATTCGAACCTACGACCCTTGGTTCCGAAGACCAATGCTCTAATCCACTGAGCTACAGGTGCATAACTTTTTAATTATATCATATATAAGGGGTGGAGATATAAATCCGCATCTAATAAATAATAGTGCCAGGTGTCGAAGACTCTCCGAGGCTTTTGATGTATTCGGTGATCTGGGTGGGTGAGTTTTGCTGGGATAGGCTTCCTACACCGAGCCGTCCATTCTGCCCAGCGCCCCAACAATAGATCAACCCCTTTGATATTGCGCAGGTATGTCGATCGCCCGCTGAAAGATTTGTAGCGGTAAAATCACCCGATGGTGTGTTGACTCGTGTCGGACTGGCATTTGAGGTGTCGCCGAGACCAAGTTGTCCATAATATCCTGCACCCCAGCAATAGAGGGCGCCTGAACTAAGGATAGAACAGGCGTGATCTGTCCCGACGCTCGTGTCAACCGTATATGAGCTATTAAGTATGGGTGCTGTGGTGGCAGTAGAGGTGAGCTTTGTCGCTGAATCTCCAGTCGCAAGTTGACTGTAGTTGTTTGCGCCCCAGCAGGCGTTAATATGAGCAGGCGTGCCCGTAATCGATATTGCGCATGCGCTATTTGGGCCAGCGACTACCTTTATCGCCTTCACCCCTCCCATATGTCCTTGCACTCGAGTAGGTAAATAGAAGTTCATTGAAGAGTTGTTTATTCCTAATCTTCCTGTAGAATTATTTTGTCCCCAGCAATACGTGTTGTTTGATGCTTGGTTCGCAGAAGCAAGGCAGCTATAGCTACTGCCTGCCGATACGCTTGCGATAGCGTAGCTTCGACTGAAGCAGACGCTATCTGCACAGACTTGAACTGGAGTACTACTACTTAATACCGATGAATTGTCGCCAAGCTGTCGAGTGCTGTTGTCGCCCCAACACCATGCCGCTTCGTCTTGGTTTAGGAAGACTGCACAGGCATGTTCAGTTCCTGCGCTAATATCTCTCACTCCGACCGTGTCTGCCGGGAGAATCATGGGGGCGGGTAGTTCTTTTTGGGATGGTGCGCCACCACGGCCGAGCTGACCCTTTGTGTTCTTTCCCCAGCAGTATACTTCATTGGTCGTACTTACTGCGCAGCTAAAGTAGTTACCGGAGGTGACTTTGGTGAATTTTTTGTCAGCTATAGCTGCTACTAGAAGTGGCTTGGTCTGATACGTAGTACTTACGTTACCGAGCTGTCCGTCATTGTTTGCACCCCAGCAGTAGACTTGCGCTTCTATAATAGCGCAAGTATGGTCGTAACCTGCAGCTACTTTGGTGGCTACCATCGTTGAGTCACCTGAGTTTAATCCAACTGTCTGTGCTACTGCGACGGGAACTCGAGATGAATTGTAATCGCCTGTACCCATCTGTCCAGCATTGTTTGCACCCCAGCAGTATGCTTCACCTTCTTTTGTAATGGAGCACACGTGGTTCTGACCGACCGATGTTTGGATTGTTTCCTTATCTCTAAGAGGTGAGCTGACGATATTTGGCTGAGGAACCCAGGAGGTGGAAGAGTTTGTGCCGAGCATCCCTGCATCCGTGCTACCGCTGACTGTATTTTGTCCCCAGCATCGAGTGGCGCCACCTTCGTATGTCGCGCAGCCGGTATTGCCATCGAAGTCTATGTCAACGGCAGCTCGATTTGCTGGGCCATCGAGGCTCGTCGCTAAGCGATCGGGTCGATAGGTGTTCCAGGTGTCACCCCAACAGTAGATTGATCCTGCAGAGATAACGCATGTATTGTTTGCCCCTGCAGTCACTTTTGTTGCGAAGTTGCTACCAAATGCAAATTCACTTGTATCTATAGCCTGTCGGGGGTATCGCCAGGTTATAGTAGAGTACTTTGGATCGTCGTCTTCCTTGCCTATGCCGAACGTCCCAAATAGACCGCTACCGCCTGACGGTCTATTTGCGCCCCAACAGTACATGTCTCCATTTGCTAGAATGCCGCAAGCGTGGCTATTGCCCATCGCTATATCTACGAAGCTTCTATTCAATTGAGCATAGTCAGTGGAGCGCTTAGGGGTTGCAAAAGTGGTGATGCTGTTTGTGCTTAGTTGTCCCTGTCCATTCTTTCCCCAGCAGTATAGATTTCGAGCTACGCGCGTGCCTGCATCGGCTGACTCGTCTGTTATGGCGCACGCGTTATTGCCTTCGACTCCTGTGCCGAGTGCGATTTTCATGACGCGTTTACCACTAATATCTCCAAGTGCACGTCTCGGTTCATTTTGATTAGTGGTGCCGTTGGAGCCGAGGCCGCTGTATGTATTAAGCCCCCAGCACCACACCTCATTTGTACTTGTTTGAGGTATGGTTTCCGCGAGAGCACAGGTATGATTAGAGCCGAGTGCAATGCTGGTGACTCGTTTGCCAAGCAGTCCGCCTTTTACTTCTTGTGGTGTAGTATAGGTACCTCCAGTGATGCCGATACCGAGCTGGCCTACGTTGTTCTGTCCCCAGCAAAATACTTTTCCACTCGAAACAGCGCAGGTATGTTCAAAGCCTGCGCCTATAGAGCTAAATTGTCGATTAGGGTCGGGCGCAGCAACGGCTACCGATGAGCTTCCGGTTACGGTGTCTGACTTGAGCTGTTTATCGATAGTACTTACTATCGAAATGCCGTCGCTTCGTACTCTGTTTACAATTCCCACGGAGTTTATGGTTCCTCCGCTAATTGTGACACTGTAGCTGGTAGTCCAGTCACGAAGAGTCGTTAGGGTGTCGGGGGCGCCTGACGGAGTGCCGCTGCAATCAAGTCCTGGTTTGAGCGGGGTAGCCCATGTTGCCACCCCTCGTTCGATACAAGCATTTGCATGTTTGATCCCTGCTTGAGACGCTTCGGCGGCAAGTGTCTGAGCGTAGGCCTCACTTTGTCGTGCGCTAGCTTGGCTGATGAGCTGGAGCGCAGTGATACTTACGGTCATTATAGCCAAGGATAGTACGATGGCGACAGGCAATATAAAGCCACGACTAGGTTCGTGCCTGTCAATGTTCTTTTGAAGTATGGTATATAGTCTCATTCGTTCAACCTTGTAATCCGCAAAGTACTTGCGTACTTATTCAGTTTACCGTTTATGTTTTCGGATGTCTCTAGTGTTATGTTTATTGCTTTGGCGTTTCTTATGGTGTCTGCGGCTGTTACCTCTGATTGTGAGTATGGGTCCACGGGTGTCTGGTCTGAGCTATTGGCAAAATAGTGTATCTGAAATTTTGATACGTTCCTGGAAAGGACAGCGTCTACACCGATACATAGTGGTGATGAGGTCGCTGTTGGAGCGCAAGTTGTTTTTTGAGATATTGCGCCGCCGCAGACAGAGGGGGGTCCGCTGATAGTGCGGCGATATAATGTACTAGAAGTGTCAACGAAGTAGATCAGAGTATTCTTGACAGGATCCGACTTACAATCAGGAGATGAATAGATGAGTTTCCGAGCTGTGTCGCTCGATGTACCATCTGTTGCGTAGTTCTGGACAATCAATACGTTGTAGTTCGGCTCACCTGTCTTGAAGATCCAAGGCATCGCAGAGTTTTCTGGACCAAGTGGTGTTGCAAGTGCCGAACTAGATGTCTTGCTGAGGAAGTTACTCGCAAGCGATACATTTTTTTCTATCGATTGTAGCGTGCTTGCGACGTCATTTGCCTGCGTCGTACGGTTGATCGTGGCTATATTTGATAGGTAGAAATTTAGGAGCGTTGTCGCTATGAGGCCGATAAGTATCGATAGTACTGATATTACGACAATCAGCTCGACGATAGTGAAACCCTGGGATCGATTTTTATTTGACATATGATACATGAGCGATCTCTTCCTGATTTGATGCGGGTCCGTATCTAACTATAGACACTATTTTTAGCGGCATGTCTGCAAATCTCGTACAGCCATTTGGTGCAAAGATAAGAACCTGCTGAGTAGCGTCAGTTCCAAGTGAAGTGGTGAGATTTTCGCCAACAAACCCAAATGTGTTCGGGCTGGTGTTATTTCCGCCAATCTCGATACCCGGTGCGGTTGGATTGCTAGCGAGGTTCATGTCGTTGGTGCAGCTGAGCTTTGTTGAATCAGGGCGTTCAGAGAATTTACGCAAGTTGGCATAAGCGATATTACTAGCAAAGACGGTTTTCTGCACTGCGAGACGTTGTGATTCCATAGCCATGTAGGTCTGAAAAAAGAGCCCCATAAATAGCGATATGATCACCAGGGTAACCAATACCTCAACAACGGTAAAACCAGATGATGGGTGAGTATTCTTCATATACAACAAACTTCTTACGGTTAAGTATAGCATCGTATGGGCCGATTGAATATACAGAATATGATGAATCTTTTGCTGGAATGGGGGAGATTTCTCTTGCCTTTTCTCGAGTAATAGAGTACAATTTATTTTGCAATACGGGCCAGTAGCTCAGCTGGTTAGAGCACCTGCCTCTTAAGCAGGGTGTCGAGGGTTCAAGTCCCTCCTGGCCCTCCAAGAAAAAAGACTTATCGTTAGATAAGTCTTTTTTCTTGGAGATAGCATTTTAGCTATTGTACGAGCGGTGGTTTTGGTTGACCGTTATCATCGGTTGCGGTAGCTGATGCTGCTGGCTGAAAGGCTGGAGTGCCGTTAGTTGAGTCGGATACGCCTTGCCATTTAGAGTCGTCCAACGCAAGCCACAAAGTCCATACAATTGGTACCAAGATTGCAAGAACAACAAACCAGTCTTCCTTTTGTAGCTTTTTACCTATGTGGTACATTGCGATGTACATAAACACGGCAGAAGCAATGTTGACGATAGGGATGAATGCAAGCACGGCCCAGAAGCCTTTTTGACCCCCGAGTTCGAGTAGTTTCCATGAGTTGTATACGGGTATCCAAGCAATCCACTGCTCGACACCGGCTTTTTTAAAGATTCGACTTAGTAGATACGCTGATACGGCATATAAAGCCGCAGCAAATAGTAATGCAACAATTGTGATAGTGAACGCCACTTCAGGCGAGAGCGTTGCTGTCGATGTTGACGTGTAGGTATATGGCTGATCGTCAAACAGTGAAGTGTCCGAGCTTTGCGCTAGATACGTTAAAATTCCCATGATCTAATTCTCCTTAGCTACTAGTGTTGTCTAGATTGTAGCACAGCTCAGCTTCTGGTAAACTAGATACAATGAAATTACTCGATGGAAATGAGTTGGCGGGCTTTATAAAAGAGCGCCAAGCAAAACAGGTACGTGCGCTGAGGCAGGCAAAGCGTGTTTTTCCTGTGCTTGCGGTAGTTCAGACGACAGATGACCCTGTGATTGATACGTATGTTCGTATGAAAAAACAATATGGTGCGGATATTCTTGTCGATGTAGCCGTTCATAAAGTGTCGAGTGCAGAGCTTATGGCGACGATTGAGGCGCTCAACGGCGACGAGTCAGTGCATGGCATTATCATTCAACTCCCGCTCGCTGACACTACGCAGACACAGGCTGCTGTCGACGCGGTTGCGCCACAAAAGGACGTTGACGGTCTCGGAGTAGATCATATATTTGATCCTGCTACGGCGCTCGCGATTAATTGGCTGGCAGCTGGGTACAATATTGTCCTCAAAGATAAGAAGATCGCAATTGTCGGAAATGGCCGCCTCGTAGGTGCTCCGCTTGCAGTGCTATGGCAAAAAAGCGGCTATGAATCAACGATATTCGATAGTTCATCGAAAGACCTTGCAGCGCAACTAAAGGAGTATGATGTGATCGTGACGGCAACTGGCGTACCAGGTCTTATCACTTCAGAACAGTTGAAAGACGGTGCGGTTGTTATAGATGCTGGGACTGCAGCCGAGCATGGCAGAGTTGTCGGCGACGTGGCCGACGATGTTCGCACGAGAGATGATCTTACGATTACACCACTCAAAGGTGGAGTCGGTCCGCTCACTGTCACGGCGCTGTTTGACAACGTTATCTCAGCAGCCACCGCTACAGCTAAAGACTAGCTTACTTAAAGATTTAATTGAGGTGGAGTGCTTCTTTGACTCGTCCTACAACTTGGCTCGGGGTAAGTTCAGCTTTGACTATATAGCTATGTATATCAAGCTGCTTGAGGATCTTTGGTGATTCTTCTGCACCAAGGTTTGTGAGGATGATGACGGGTATTTGTTTACCCCAGTCACTACCGCGAATATGTACGAGCGCCTCGTCTCCAGTCATTTCTGGCATCTGAAGGTCAAGCAAGATAATGTCTGGTTTGAAGGTTTTTGCCATCTCGATACCGCTCTTGCCATTGTCTGCCACCTGAACGTCGAAGCCATCGGCTTCAAACTTCATACGGTACATTTGGTTAATGACTGAGTCGTCTTCGATGATTGCAATTTTGGTCATAGGTATATTGTAGCATGTTCCCAGTAAGAGCTAGCAGGTTATGTTGGTATTGACTTTTTTTTAATAAAGTGTATAATCAAAGCTATAAACCTATGGTAATGAATTACGATCCAATAAAGACACACAATATTACCCCTTCTGTTGAGACGGATATATTTGATCACCACCCTGATCAGAGATTCGCAATCGGAGTTATTGGTATCAACACCGATCCATCATTAGACCAAGATGCACTCTTTCAGTCATATCTACGACTGCGAGCCAATGTATACATTGACCAGAGGCAAATATTAGATGAAGATGCTAGGCGCGTTGACGGCACCGAGACTGATATTGACGACGAGCGATCAGTGCATATCGTTGCACTAGAGAACCAATTAGCACGCGTTGCGGTTGTCGGGTGTATGCGTCTTATTGAAAAAAACACACACGATAAAGAGACCAAGCTACCAATTGAAGAATTTTTCAAAGATGAGTTTGACGAGAATCCGGCGCCTAGTCAGGCAGTAGAAGTGTCACGTCTAATAGTGAGACACGATGACCGTTTTCACGCAAATAATCTAAGAACAAGATTATTTGCACGTGGCGTTTCACATGTTATTGCAAACGATTTAGGCCCAGCTTATGGTGTAGTGGAAACAAAACTACAAGAGCAACTCGAAAGAAATGGCGTGCCGTTTAGCGTTGTTGCAGATCCACGGTATATACCAAAGTATAAGACCGATAATCTTGGCATCATGATAGATACGAACGAGCTAAGTAATAGGTTAGACCCTGATGTACTATCTGGTATGAAAGCCAATAGTAATACTTTTCAGTACTGGGGAGATGCTATAAGGCACTAGTCTTTCTGTTGAATCTATAGAGAATGGATATATTTTCTATGTTGTATATTACTAGAGGAGCTGATCACTAATTATGCGTAAAAATACTATAAATCATCCGGCCTTCTCTAGAAATTATGGTTTTTGGAATGAGGCAGAGCAAGATGCTTTAATAAATTCTACTGTTGCAATCGCCGGTGTTGGCGGGGACGGGTTTCAACTTGGCTATAAGCTAGCAATGAAGGGCGTAGGTGAGATCCGCGTAGCGGATCCTGAGGCGTTTGAGCCTGAGAATTCAAACCGCGTACTTGCCGCGACGACACCCAACGTAGGTCGCAATAAAGCTGAGGTTTTTAAGGAGATGGTTGAGGCGCTACCTGCTTCACCAAAAGTAACGATTTATGATGATGGTGTCATTTCGGAAAACGTTGAAGAATTTCTATATGGCGCAGACTTATATCTAGATGAGTCAGAGCTTTTGAAGCCTGAGATCGGTACGTTGCTTGCTCGAACGGCCCTGAAGCAGGAAACTCCAGGACTGCTTGTGATGAATATTGGTTTTGCGGGTATCGCTACATCTCTTAGGGGTGGAGATTTTGAGAAGATTATGGGCATACCAAAAGATATGCCACTCGATGAGGTTGCAGAAATGAAGGTAGATCTTAGTCGATGCGTTCCTTATATTCCACCTTATGGTGACTATAGAACTCTTTTGGCTACGCAAGGTGGTGCGCCTTTGCCGACGATCAGCGAAGGGGTTGATATGGCTAGTGGATTGGGGAGTACAGAAGCATTTCTTCACTTAACGTACGGCATTGGGAATAATCGCAAGGAGCCAACATGGGCTCCAAGATATCGATTTATGGATGCGTATACGAATAAATCGGGAGTTATACGATATCCGCGAGCGTCATACTACTTAGGTGCTACTGCGGCTTTTGCGCGAACCAAGCTTGGCCTTAATCCAGAAGCTGACTATCAGGATGATGCAAGAAAAAGGCGCACAGACGCGCATAGTAGATCAGCCTAGACTTAACAAATGCTGTGGCAAAAAAGTGATTTAGCGCTATAATGCATATGTATGCTGAGTGTCTACGCGATTATTGATGTAATTATTGTCGGTCTTCTTACGGTGCTTGCAGTTTTAGTCTCCCTGAGGGGTGGCTATAAGCAGTATGTGAACAGATTATTTGTAGTTTTGGCTATTATGGTAGCGGTATGGATCCCTTCTAACCACATAGCAAATAACGTTGACCTGTCTGTCGGTGTTGCACTGGTAGCAAATTATTTAGTATTCGCATCTGCTTTTGGAGCAATGATACTGGTGATGAATTTTGTTTCCGAATTGGCGAGTGTGTCACTGAGTCGAAAGTTTACAAAGTTTATGACACCTTTCTTGTGGATTATTGCTTTATTGGCTGCAACTCCTTTGACTGTCGCAGGTATAGAGCAGCAAGGAAATGTATACGCTGTCATCTTCGGTCCTCTTATTCTGTTGTATGGGGCTGCTTTACTTATGATGATGGGGATAGTCTTCTATACTTTAATTATTGGTTTGCGTAAACTGAAGGGCGCAGCGCTTAACCAGCTTCAAGTCATTGCACTGAGTCTGATGGTGTCCTTGCCATTGGTTGTAACGATGCAATTCATCCTACCGTCGCTAACGGGTATCTTCGCATTTACAGAGTTTGGGGTTTCTCCCGTACTTCTCTTAGTGATTGGAATTTACTATAGCGTTATTCGCCATAGGTTATTTGACCTTCGTTTTGTCGTTGTCAGGAGTCTTGTCTATATAGGGGTTTTAGCCACTCTCTCGGTGCTTTACTACGGGATAGCATATGCTGCGTCTAGGATTTTATTTACTGGTAGCGGAGAGACTGCCGTAAGCCCTATAAATACTTTTGCCGCTTTGCTTCTTGCTTTCTTTTTCCAGCCAGTGAAATCTTTCTTTGATAAGATTACAAATAAGTTTTTCTACAGAGATAACTACAAGACGGATGTACTCTACGCAGAGATGAGTAGGCTACTCGCTTCTACGACAGATCTTAGAGGTCTCCTGGAGAGGGCTGCAGTTAAGCTAGCGAGTACGCTAAAGTCCGAGCAGGGATATTTTTTTGTATACCATTCCGCTGGCCATTATCTGTCATCTGGAACTAAAAACAGAACGTATCTTGCGATAGAGGATGCTCGACGCCTTGAGGTATATGTAGAGGAGAGGGGTGACGCCGTCATTCTTGGTGATGAACCAGAAATTGATACGGCGATTAAACGGATGATGACATCTTATAGGTTGGCTATCATTTTACCTTTACGCCATAGCGGTGGCGTGCTGGGCTATCTCTGTTTAGGTGAACATAAGGGAGCAGGCTATGTAAGCCGAGATGTGAGGGTGCTTGAAACTCTTTCAGATGAGTTAATTGTTGCTATTCAAAACGCGCTATCTGTCCAAGAGGTTAAAGAAATCAACGCAACCCTGCAGCAGCGAATTGATGTTGCGACAAAAGAATTGCGTTCATCGAACGCACAGCTTCGTCATATCGATGAAGTGAAAGATGAGTTCATTAGCATGGCGTCACACCAGTTACGTACTCCGCTTACAAGTATAAAAGGCTATCTAAGTATGGTGCTCGAGGGTGACATGGGGAACGTCACTCCACAGCAAGAGACTGTATTGAAGGAAGCGTTTAACAGTAGCGAGCGTATGGTGCGACTTATTAGTGATTTCCTGAACGTATCGCGCCTGCAAACAGGGAAATTTCTTGTTGAGTACCACCCGACAGATCTTGGAAGTGTTGTTGAGCAGGAAACGAATAGTCTACGACTCATCGCTGAAGCGCACAACATCAAGTTAAGCGTGAAGGTACCAAAGAAGACCCTGCCAATTATCGAACTTGATGAGGCAAAGGTTCGCCAGGTGATCATGAACTTTATCGATAATGCTATCTACTACTCTCGTCCAGAGACGACAATCACAGTGAGTCTCGAACAGATCGATGATGAACTCGCATTTGTGGTTGCCGATACGGGAATTGGCGTGCCAGTCGAAGAGCAGGCGAAGCTTTTCCATAAGTTTTTCCGTGCAACCAATGCACGCAAACAGCGACCTGACGGCACTGGCGTAGGATTGTTCCTTGCGAAAAAAGTAATCACCGCACATGGTGGTAAGATGATCTTTTCATCGACTGAAGGTAAGGGGAGTAAGTTCGGGTTTAGGATACCTGTCGATACTTCAAAAAAGCGTACACAGATAAACGAAGCATAGAAAGGTTCTCATGAGCAAAAAGCCAGCAGATTTTACGAGTGATCAATTTAGCTTGCGAGTTTTAGATGAAACATTGAATGGTGAAGTCATGACTATTCGTCTTCATGCAAGTGACCGATTTAGTACAAAACGACATCTACTGGAGCGAAAAACGTTTGCGTTATTTACTCGCGCTATGGAGGCGTACTTGCGTAAGCGCCCCCATCTTGATTTTGAGCATCCCAAAAATCATATTCGCAAGATCATCTATGTGCCACCAGCACTGCGAGCATGGGCGGCGTATATGCCTGGAGGGTTTGCTACATTTCATGTGCACAACCCAGATCGAAAGAAGCTTCGTAGTGGAAAAAAGATTGACTATATAACCCGTAATCTATTTCGTCATTCGAGTGACGCTATAGGTCTACGATCGCGTGCCTATGCGATGTCATGGTACCTCCAGGGTATCTATAAAGACGAGGCAAAGCTTCGCTGGATGAGCATTGCATGTGGCAGTGGGCAGCCGACGTTTGATGCTGCGCGACTGTTTGATGGTGAGAAGAATTTTTATTTATGTGACATCGACAAAAACGCGTTGGCGCTTGCAGATGAACTTGCGCATGAGTATGGTATAGCAAAGAGCAGCGTGCATTTGATCGAACATGACCTTAAGCGACCAGGCGTGCTCGAGGCACTTGTCGTAGATGCTCAGCCGCAGATCATCGAGGCTATGGGGCTTTTTGAGTACCTTGACGAGGGCGAGGCGGTGGAGATGCTGAGAAAGATACGTGAAACGATGCCAAAAGACGGTTCGTTTGTGTTTTCAAATATGCATGCTGATCACCCGCAGCTTCAGGTTCATAAGAGGGGGCTTGGTTGGCCGGGGGTGTTGCCAAGAACATCTGATCAGGTTAAAGATCTTATTGAGAAAGCTGGGTTCGGGCCAAACCAACTAACGATTCTTTTGCCGGATGACAATGTATACGCAGTTTATTGCATTCGTGCATAGATGAATCAAAGCAAAAGCAGTATACTGGAAAAGAATGGATCTGCAATTGATAACATTGGTGGTGTCGTTTAGCATTGCATTGACGAACTTCGCACTTGCCGGAGTCGTCCTTACTTCGAAACATCAGGAACGATCACCTCTGTGGATCGCGTTACTTGCAATATGTGCAGGATTTTGGGGAGTTGGCGTCTCTTTGTTCCTCTCACTCCAGTATAGTGAGGCGATAGCGCGTATCGTTGTTCACTCGTATTATGTTATTGCCGCCTTGATCGTTTATTTTCTTGTACAGCTTGCACTTTGCTTTCCATATCGACGAAAAATAAAGCCATTTGTGCAGCCAATGCTTCTGCTTGGTCTTATTGTAGCGATAGTGGTATCGGTGGCTCCATGGGGGCTACTCGAAGGGGTGACACTTGATAGGCAGGCTGGTAATACGGCGACACTTAATCTTCTAGGATATGGAATCTATGTCGCATACTTTGTCGTGTATGTGGTTATCGCGACGTCGTTGTTTATGTATAGCTATGGCCAGACGAAGCGACACAATCAGGCTCATCTGCGACATCAGCTGCGAACGGTGTGCGTAGGCGTGGTTGTCGCTATATTTTTTGGGGCGTTATTTAATCTGCTTCTCCCACTACTCGGTAACTATCAGCTGATATGGGCTGGACCACCATTTACGGTATTGTTTGTTATCTCAGTATTTTATGCAATTATCCAGCAGGGGTTGTTTGATCTACGTGCAGCTCTCGCAAGGAGTATGGCGTATGTACTGTTACTTGGTGCGCTTGCGGTAATTTATAGCGTGACGATATTCGGTATTACACAGTTATTTTTTGTCGGACGGGTCATTGATAACGTCTATGCTGCGGTGTATGTGGTCGTGGCGCTTTTGTTGACCCTGACGTATATACCGGTAAAGCGATTTTTTGACCAGCTGACTCATCGGTTGTTTTATCAGAATGACTATAGCTCAAGCAAGACACTCCAGCAGGTGGGAGATGTCATGTCTGAAGAGATCGAGCTTGGCCGCCTGGTGCGTAAGACGCTCAATATTGTTCACGATGCGCTTGAGCCAGAATATACCTCGGTGTATGTGGCAGACAATAATGGTCAACTTCGTTATTTTGGTCATGGTCCTGGAAAGATTTCCCACAAGCAGCGTTCAATGCAGCTTGATGTCGTGGCAAATCTACTCGATCAGCTGCCTCAAGTGGTGAACGGACATAGGGTGTCATCGATGGGTGACAATGATATGCAGCAGTATATCGAGGATGTTGATGCAGCTATGATTGTGCAACTGCTTGTCCAGCACGAGCGAATCGGAGCGATCTTTATCGGTGACCGTAAAAGTGGACGACGCTATGATGAGAAGGATACTCGATTCCTCGGCATGATGAGTGATGAGCTAGCGCTTGCGATTCAGAATAGCTTGCGCTACGAGGAGATTAAATTATTTAACGATACGCTTAAGCATGAAGTGTCGGTCGCAACGACTCGACTACGAGCTACGAATCGAGAGCTTCAGAAGCTTGACCAGGCGAAGGATGAATTTGTAAGCATGGCATCACATCAGCTTCGTACTCCTTTGACGAGCATTAAAGGCTACGTGAGTATGGTGATGGAAGGGGATGCCGGAAAGATTAATGATACACAACGCCATCTACTTGGCGAGGCATTTGAAAGTAGTGAGCGTATGGTGCGTCTTATCGCTGACTTTTTATCGGTATCAAGGCTACAGACGGGCAAGTTTATCATCGATGCTCATCCTGTCGATTTGGATGTAATGATGAGGTCTGAGGTAAATACACTTCGAGCGCTTGCCGAAGCCCACGGGCAAACACTTGTCTATAGTGGGCCGGTAGCTCGGCGCGAGACGGAGATTGATCGGTCAAAAGTGGGACAGGTTGTGATGAACTTTATTGATAATGCTATTTATTATTCACCCAGTGGCAGTACGATCAGTGTTTCGCTTGAATATACCGATGATGAGGCGATCGTCCTCGTAAAGGATCAGGGTATCGGCGTACCTCTTGAGGAGCAGGAGAGATTATTTAGTAAATTCTTCCGTGCAACCAACGCACGCAAGCAGCGACCTGATGGTACTGGCGTAGGATTGTTCCTCGCGAAAAAAGTAATCACCGCACATAAGGGTGCGATGATATTTAAAGCTGAAGATGAGACGGGCAGTTCTTTTGGATTTAGAGTGCCAAGTTTTCCTACGCCGAGCCAGTCGCCAGACGAACGACCTCGACGATAACGATGATTATGACGAGGAGTATAATCGCCGCTATTGCGACTGGTTTAGCGATACGCTTATGGTCAAACCACCATTGTGATACTTTGTTGCGATTCGCTGCTTGAACACGGGTGATTGTTGGACGAGAAGTTGCTGCATCTGCGCCGCTATATACTTTAGTTCGTTTCTTTTTCTGCTTTGCCATAGTATAGCTATTATAGCAAAACAACCCCTGTAAATCTACAGGGGTTGTCGAGTACGAGGCTGGTGCTTCGTTAGAAGAGCGGTCAGACTCGTTTTTCTATTGTCCAATAAGCATGTCGCGGATACGACGGCTTGATAGTGCGTAGCCGAGGCCAGCAGTTACAAGGCCGATGCCGGCGATTGTTGCACCACCTGAGATACCGGTTTGTGGCAGCTCAACTGGAGTTTCGTTACAATCGCTGCTGTCCTTTGAGAGGTGCTCTTTGCCTGGAACTGGGCAGTATGCACAGTCAGGACTATTCTTTGGAAGGTGTTCTTTTCCAGGGATCGGGCACTTCTCTGCACAATCAGCAAGGTTCTTTGAGTGCTTTTTACTATCAAAGTCTTTTTCGTTAATAGTAACGATCTTGTTAGTAGAAAGGTCACAGACGCTGATGTTGCCTGGTGCGCAGTCGTTGCTAACGACGACGTTAGCGGTGTCGTCTTTGCTGCCGTTATTTGTCTGAGCAGTTGCCTTGTTGACGAGAGTGTTAGTACCACAGTTTTCAAGACTGTTGTTGTCGGTTACCTTTGCGGTAAATTTAACATATGCATTTGCATTTGGTGCGAATGAACCTAGGTTGACGCCGCTAGTTGTAACGTTATCGCTAATCTTTTCGTACTGGCCGTTGCTTTTTCCAGTTGCAGCATACGTTGTACCTGGAACGTATGAGATACCTTTTGGAAGCGTATCTTTGATCATGACGTCGTTTTGTTGAGTAGTGCCAGTATTCTTGTACTGGATTTTGTATTCAACTTGCTCGCCTGCTTTTGCATTAACTGATTTTGCAAATGCATTTTTTCCTACTGCTGAAACAGTCTTTTCGACACTAAAGTTTGGTTGATCAACAACAAATCGATATTTTACCCATCCTGCAAACTCATTACAGCCGGGTAGTTTACCGTCAAGCGCGTTGAATCCAAGCTTTGTACCGCTTGTAAGAAGTGTACTAGGTAGCTTCTGTCCGTCTACGGCGCCATTGCTGTAGATTGTTGCAGAATCAGGTACATAACGAAGTGCTACATTACTTGCACTTGTGCCGTATGCTTCGTCCCATACTTCTTTAGGTTGCGCGTTATCTGCTCCGACGATTCCTGTAAAGCGTGCTTTTTCGCCTGCTTTTACAGATCCGGGCATTTGTACTCGCATAGTTGCATTTTGTGCAACACCTTTGTAGTTGTGCTCGGCATCATTTAGATTGCTTGCTGCGTTATTGTGGAAGAATACATATACTTCGTATTCTTTGCCTGGTGTTAGTGCAACCTCTTCGCCAAACTTTGCATTTGTGCTTGTGTCACGGATCTGAACAAAATTACGCTCGTCTCCATGGCTTGGGTTGTTTGTGATTGAGTTGAATGTGACATGGTCAGCAGGCTTCTCAAATGTATAAGTTGGACGATCCGCTGGACCCCATGCAAGTAGACCTGCTGGGATCATGACGGCAAACGCAACAACCAAAAGGCTAGCTGCGCGCTTTGGTGACCGCTTAAGTGCGGTGATGATATTTTTCATTACGAACTCCTTTCTGGCACTCCACGAGCCAGATTTATTGGATTTAATTAGATTATATAACAAATTTATATAAAAGTAAACTTTATTTTAAAGAATGCTGATGGTTAAGTTGTTAACGTACGAGTAGTTCGTCAAATCAGATCATTACAAAACATGGAATAGCAGGGAGCTATTCGTCTAACTGCGAGTAGTGAAACTCAAGCAGGAGAAAAGCTCCCTGTTTTTTGTATACTACTTACTACTGCACCGTGAAGCGTGACGCCTCGTGGCTGGTTGCTACGAGGCGTCACGACCTCAACGGTGTGACTTACTGGTGATGCTGAAATCTACGAACAGCTGCCGGAGCTGCGATGAGGATCGCCAAAGCGGCGATTCCACCGAGCAGAGCAAGTGCACTGTTTGTAGACTGCGTATCGTCATAGTTTCGAATGACTTTCGCCATGGGAACTATGTCTGCATCAGACGAAGCTACGGGCTCGGAAGCGGGTAGGGTATCTTCGCCACTGGAAGCTGCTGGCGCCTCTGCGGGTGCAGGGGTGTAGGCAGGTTCTGGAACTGCGGCAGGTGCAACTGGAGCGGGCACATAGTCGGGGTCGGGGATTGTCTCCGTGTTAGGAGAATCCTCGCCACCAGCTACGGGTGCTTCAGTGGGTTGAATCGGTAGGGGCGTCTCTGGCTGAGTCGCGCCGGGAGCCTGAATCTCAGGTTCTGTACCCGGTTCAATCTCCGGATCAATCGGATTTGCCTCAGTTGGCAATACCGTTTCTTCCGGTCCTGTCGTCGTGTGACCACCTGACTGATGTTCATCAGTCGGACGAGTGTCGTCGGGATCCTTCGGCTTCAAGCAATCCGGATGCCCTGGGGGCAGTTCCGGATTCCATGGGCAGACGGGCGGCGGCGTCGTTGTTGTCGTCGGCGGCACGGTAGTCGTGGTCGTCGGCGGAACAGTCGTCGTCTTCGGCGGCACTGGAGGTGTCGTCTTGGGCGGCTTTGGTGGGGCCGGAGGCTTGCGCGGAGGCTGTTCGTTGGTGTGGCCCTGCGGAGCAGGTGCGCTACCTTGGAACGGCGTATTGGCGCAGGCGAGCTGCTTTTCGTCAACCTTACCATTCTTGCGAACAGTGAGAATCTGACGGTTGTTGGCAGCGATACCCTGTGAGCTGGTAACACCAGATTCGTTGTATCCGGTGGTGTAGCTTGCAAGGGCGACCTTTTCGCTCATGGTTTCGATCGAGATATCGGCGCCATCGTAATGAGCCTTTACCTTTACGACACCTTCTTCGCCCTCCTTGGAGAGGCAAAGTCGACCTTCTTCGTTGGTGTAGACAAACGGTCCAACGTTGTTGACGTTGTCCCATTCACCCAACTTCACGAGTGTAGTCGAGAGCTGGAATGGCAAGCGTTCGACATTGTCGAGTACCTGCTGAACCATGTGTTCTGTTGTACCGGTCAATCCGTCTTCGATGAAATTCGACGACGTATTGGTACTCATGTCCACAAGCTTGCAGTCGGTTGTCGAGGTTCCGTTGCTGGTAGGCAGTGGAACATACAAACCGCTTGAAAGCTGAACCGTTTTACCGTCAAAAGACGGAGCAAAGGCTGCGGAGGTAGTGCTGTCGGTACTCCCTATAATCACCGAGACCATGGCAATTGTCACGATTCCGATGAGTACGATCCCGGTGTTGGCCGTCTTTCGCTTCGAAGGGTTGGACACGACTATTGCTACGCATATGAATAGTACGAGCAAGTAGCCAGCCCATACGAGCGGCGGGTAAGTCAGACCGTAGACCGCTCCCCATAGAAGGGCTGCTGCCGTAAAGGCGAGTAGTCCAATCGGCTGAGGGATGCGGAGGGTCTTTCCCGTAGACTTACTGGCAACTTCACCACTTTCGGTAAAGCTTGTTGCACCAGAGTGTACGGTAATTTTGTTACCGTTTTCATCACGGGCTGCGACGCCCCGAATACTGAGTACTGTCAGGATTGACAGTAGAACAGCAATGATAAGCGTTAGTGCGATCATCTCGCCACTTCCTCTCGTTTGATTGGTTGAGCGACGGCATCACTTTGAGCCGTCTGCTGAGCCGGAGCTCGGAGACGCTCATTGTGAGCATCGATGATCTTTCTTTGGCTTGGCGACGTCATCGCCTGCGTGAACTCGCGAAACCACTTCACGGTGGCGTGCCACCACTCAAGCGCTTGCTGTTTCCAGTCCTTCTTTTGGGAAGGCTGTGATGCAACAGGCTTTTGAGTGGGTGGCTCTGCTTTCTGAGGTGGTGCCGCGGGTGTCTGTGTGTCAGTATCAGGCTTTGCTACGGGCTGGTTGAGCAGCTCGAGGCATTGCTGGATCTCGTCACACATGAATGGTGCGCGTTCCGGGTCTTCGGCTCCCGTAGGGAACGTCTGACCACTGATGGACAGCGCACTATAGTAGACACGCTCCGGAAAGACGACGTTTCGTTCGCGTGTTAACTCAAGAAAGAGTTTCATGCTATCGATCACGCCGTCATGGTCGTTGCGTTTCCAGGCTTTGTAGCTGCTGCATAGATGCTCCCAGAGCGACGCAATCACGTCACCCGCGGATACCAATGCTTCGCCAATCTGCCTGTACCACTGACTTTCTTCTGAAGAAACACTTGGCTGATTCATTTTGCCAGAGAAGTTAACTCTGGCAAATGAGCCAGTCCAGGTATTGGCATTCTGAAGACCGGAAAACACGATATCGAACTCATCCTTAAGCGAATTACTTCGCTTGGGTGTCGACCCGTGTTGTGCTACTTGTGGTTGTTCCAGGACTGTAGTCATTTTCGCCCCTTTCTGAGGGAGTCGCATGAAATGAAACAATTTCAATTCATGGTTGTACCCTCGCTTGGGGCCAACATACCATCGACAGCGTTTCTGCTACCTGCAGTATGTTGACTCCAAGTTGAAGTGGCGAAATATGTAGTAAGTAGGTATACAAATCTATGACTATTGAGTCATAGGCTGCAAACGCAGCAAAGTGAGTAGGAGGTATAAAGTGTCGAGTTTGGGGCTCATGCTCATTTTGCTACGTTCGCAGATCTGTACATATACTGTAATGATCTGATTTGTTAACGATCATGCGCCTCCTACGGTCTCCACCTCAGATCGACGTATATATTCATATTATCACAAAACGCTTATAATGTCAATACTCTATACTACTTTATTTACATAAGAACAATAAAGTTGTAGGTGCAATTTTGAGTACAAAATAAAAAGCACTGTAGAAAATGATTGACAAAGTATGTCAACTAGCGTATAAATCACTGTTAGTGCACGAGGACTTCTCGTGTACTTGTACTATCTTAGGAGATACATGTCTCGCAAGGTGAAGGATAAGGAAAATCAGGCTCGGCAGCGCTTCACGGCTCTTCTTGAGGAGTTGGAGGCAAAGCCCGATTGTGAAATCACCCAGCGCCATTTGCGCATATTGGGACACGAATGCCCGGACACCAACAGTTTTCGAGAGAGGCTCTTCGAGTTTCTGGAGTCACGAGGGGTGGGGCATTACGATTTCCCTGATGTTCTCGCTACAAAGCACTCTGTGCACTGCTACGTGCAGTACGCAGAATCAGTTCGTCGGGAGGATCTTGTCGGAGCAGGAGCGTCAGTATGACTGTCGCAGCAAAGCTTACTCGTGACGAGGCGATCGTGGTAGACTACATTTGCAAAAGCGACTGTGGCTACCGAAAAGCAGATGATCAAAAGAGTCTTGCTTCTCGAATCATACGAGAAGAGCACCTCAGTCAAGATTGCCATGAGAAAATTCTTGGGGCAATCCAGTCGTTGATCCGAAGTCGGAATCTTCGCTGCAGAGGACAAGGCCACTATTCTCTGGCAGACAAGATCTAAGTTAGTGCAATCCGAGTGGGGCGTAGTACGACTACTGCGCTCCACTCGGAGTAATCCACCTCTTTTCAAGAGGTTATTTTTTTGCTATACTGTTTCGAGTTGTATACAAGCTTGATTAAGTATGTAGTATGACCAATGGTCTCATCGTCTAACGGTTAGGACACCAGGTTTTCATCCTGGCAATCGGAGTTCGATTCTCCGTGAGATCACCAAGTAAAACACCCATCCTCGCCGATGGGTGTTTTACTTGGTGAGGCATTATAATAGCTCTATGACAAAAAAGCAGTGTCTTTATGGAGTGAATCTTGGCGGATGGCTTGTGCTCGAAAAGTGGATGACGCCGAGTGTTTTTCAGGATACTACTGCAGATAATGAGTATGAACTTGTGCAAGTAAAGGGCGGCGGTGCTCGGCTGCGAGATCACCACGATACTTTTATAGTAGAGGCGGATTTTCGTTGGCTTCGTGATAACAGGGTAACGGCAGTAAGAATTCCCTTTGGATATTGGATATTTGGTGATGAACCTCCCTATATAGGTGCTATCGAGAAGCTCGACTGGGCGGTCGATATGGCCGAAAAGTACGGGCTGAAAGTGATACTAGATCTTCACGGTGCACCAGGTGCGCAGAATGAGGCTGATCATAGCGGGAGCGGGAGGCCAAAAACGGAGAAATGGCTTCACCATTCAGGGCATCAGGAGCGAACCATTGAGATTTTAGAGAAGATTGCAGAGAGGTACTACGACAAAACGAGTATATGGGGGATTGAACTGCTCAACGAGCCAACGCTTGATTGGTCGACGCTTCGGCTGGTGCATTTTTACCGAAAGGCATATCGTCGGCTGATACGAGTTGCGCGACCAGGTACGGTGATTGTGTTTGGAGATGGCTTTCGTCCACTCCTTCTCACTGGCGCCCTTCGTGCACACAAGAACTTTCCGGTGATTATGGATAGTCATTTCTATCAATGCTTTAGTGCGAGAGACAAGCAGCGTGGTCCATCGAGTCACCTCGAAAAAGTACGCGTCAAACGATATCGCCAACTACGATACCTACGACAACAGCAGCCGGTGGCAGTAGGTGAGTGGAGTGGAGTTTTGCCACAAGAAGTGTATGTGCAGATGGATCATCAGCGGCGTATAGAACTACGCAATCAGTATATAGAAGCGCAGTTATCTACCTACGAAGCGGCTGCGGGATGGTTTTATTGGAGCTACAAAACAGAGCAGGATGATGACTGGAATTTTCGTTTTTTGGTAGATAGCGGCAATTTATCGTTAACATAACAGGGGAGAGGTGTATAATAGTCCATATGAGTGTTATCTTTAAACGTACAAAAATTCTGGCCACACTTGGCCCACCAACTAATAACTATGAATCAATTGAGGCAATGGCAAAAGCCGGCGTCAATGGGTTTCGCCTTAATTTTAGCCACGGTAGCTATGAGGAGCGTGATCAGCAAATCGAGTGGATTCGCACCGCGAGCGCAAAGCTTGGCAAGCCGGTAGCGATTCTGCAGGACCTGCAGGGTCCAAAGATCCGCCTCGGTAATCTTACTGAAAATGTCGATGTAAAGACAGGCGATGAGATTATTCTTGACTATGCCGCTGAACATAACGGCAATACGTACCCTGTGCAATATAATCTTGCTGAAAAGGTGCAAGTTGGTGAGCCTATCTATATCTTTGACGGTAAGATCCGCACGACAGTTATTGATATTCCGTCTGATACCGCAATTACATTACGCGTAGAAAATAACGGCACGCTTATGAGTAGAAAAGGTATCAATTTGCCGGACACTGATTTTGGTGGTGATATTCTTACACCGAAAGATTTAAAGGACGTCGAATACGGAGCAACGAAAGATATCGATTATGTCGCATTGAGCTTTGTGCAGTCCGCTGATGATATCAACAACCTACGCCAGATCCTTGTCGGATTGGGCTCGACAGCTCAGATCATCCCGAAGATTGAGACAAAAGCCGCAATCAAAGATGACGTGCTCGAAGAGATTGTAAAGGTAAGTGACGGCGTCATGGTAGCACGCGGTGACTTGGCCGTTGAGGCAGGAGCGGAAGTTGTTCCGGTTGTGCAACGAAAGATCATTGCGCTTTGTCGAAAATACGGTAAGTTGAGCATAGTTGCAACCCAGATGATGGCAAGTATGGTTGATGCCCCTGAGCCAACTCGCGCCGAAGTGAGTGACGTGGCAAACGCTGTTATCCTTGGGGCTGACACTGTGATGCTGAGTGACGAGACGGCAAACGGTAGCTATCCGCTTGAGACAGTTGCAGCGATGAAGCGTGTTATTCTCTATACTCAAGAGCATATTGAGGTTGCGCCGATTACCGACATACTACAGGGAAAGAAGTCTGCGCGCCGAGCGATCGCAAGTGCTGCTGTAAGTCTTGCTGAGGCTGTAGGTGCAAGTGCTATCGTGGCAGAGACTCGTTCTGGTGCGACGGCGGCAAGTATCGCAGCGGTACGCCCTAATCTTCCAATTATCAGCGTAACAAGTGAGCCACGCGCTGCGCAGCAACTTGCGCTAAGCTATGCAAACAAAAGCTTCTTGCGTCCTGATGGTGAAAAAGCGGGCTTTGAGCTTGCTAAGGAGCTAAAAAAGGAAGGCTTCTTCGGCGATGATGATCAAATCACTGTCGCGATCGTTAGTGGACGGCAACCGGGTCTTATTGGGGGCACCGACACAATACGCGTGCGCGTTCTCGAATAGACTTACTTAATATATATTCTTGATAATACAGTGAGACTACTTTTAAGAAGTCTCACTGTATTTATTTGATCAAATATAGTCGTCAGCCAGGGTGATGTGATAAAATAAACATAAACAATAACTAGGTGGGCAGATGAAGAGCAAACAGCGCTTTTTCAAAGAGACAATTAAAGACGTACCGCTTCGCGGCGAGACTGTTCTCGTGCGCGTTGACTACAATATTCCTCTTAATCAAAAGGGTGAGATCAGTGATGATCTTCGTATACGCGGTAGTTTACCGACGATTAAGTATCTACTTGAGCGGGGCTGCAAGGTAGTATTGATTAGCCATCTTGGGCGTCCCGACGGCAAAGAGGCTAAGTATAGTCTTGAACAGGTGGGTGTGCGACTCAGTGAATTGCTTCATCAGTCAGTGACGTTCATTGGAGATACAATCGGTGACGAAGTGTACCAGACGGTTCGCAAGGCACCTAAGAAGAGTGTTTTGTTGCTTGAAAATCTTCGTTTTTATAGTGAAGAAGAGGCTGATAGTGCTGCGTTTGCAAAAGCTATTATTCGTAGTACGCGAGCCACATACTTTGTGCAAGATGGATTTGGCGTAGTACACCGTGCGCACGCAAGTACTCATGCGATTGCTATGGAGATTCCAAGTGTAGCCGGGCTGCTTCTCGAAAGGGAATATCAGACAATCACGGCTGCTATGAAGGCACCAACACGTCCGCTCGTCGCAGTGATGGGTGGAGCGAAGGTGAGCGACAAGATCGGTGTGATCGAGCACTTTGTGTCGGTTGCCGACACGATTCTTATCGGCGGAGCAATGGCGAATACATTCTTGGCATATAAGGGGTATGGCGTAGGGATGAGTAAGATCGAAAGCGACCAGACGGAGGTACTCGATCGACTATACGCAGCTGCAGCAAAGAAAGTAGGCCAAGAGAATGTCGATTCGTTTATCGTACTTCCAACAGACGTTGCAGTCGCAAATGAAATTAACGCGCAGGCTAAGCGTGTGGTTCGCAGTGTGGCGGATATTAAGTTTGATGACATTGCGCTTGATGTAGGTGATGAGAGTATCGAGCGCTATACGGCTATCGTCGCAAATGCAAAGACGGTTATATGGAATGGAACACTTGGGTATGCTGAACTACCAGAATTTGCACATGGTTCAGCTCGACTGGCGTTAACATTGGCGACGACTCAGCCTAAGATTACATCGATTATCGGTGGTGGTGATACAGCTGACTTCGCATTGAAGTGGGATGGCAGTGACGGAAAGAGCTTTTCGCATGTTTCGACAGGCGGTGGCGCAAGTCTGGATCTTATGGCTGGAAAAAAGCTACCTGGAATTGAAAGCTTGCTAGACGCTCGCCCATAAATACGCTACACTAACAGTAATAAAGTAAGCATAAGAGCTATAACACTATGACACGACGCAAGAAAATTATCGCAGGCAATTGGAAGATGAATTTCAATATTCAAGAGGCAAGTATTTTCTTGCATAATCTTGAGAAAGAAGTTGCGGTGCATCGTGATGTCGAAGTAGTATTGGCGCCAACAATGCTCGCCCTACAGCCACTGAGTTTGCAGGTAAATCGTCGACAATTTAAGTTGGCTGCTCAGAATTTTCATTTTCAGGACTACGGCGCCTTTACTGGTGAGGTCTCGGCTACACAGTTACGTGGGCTTGTCGAGTACGGTATCGTTGGGCATAGTGAGCGACGACATATATTCCGCGAAACAGATAAGATGATCCGCTCAAAGGTCCAGGCTGCAATTCGAAATAGAATTCGACCAATCCTATGTATTGGCGAGACTGCTCAACAAAAGAGTGAAGGTGAAACTGCCGATGTCATCCATGATCAACTTGTGGGTGGGCTTGCGAATGTGACGAGTGATGAGCTCAAAGATATCGTGATAGCGTACGAGCCGGTATGGGCGATCGGCACAGGTAACAACGCGCTACCATCTGACGTAAAGCACGCTATCAAGGCGATCCGCAGCCAGATTCGCCATTTGTACGGTGCTGCTGCAGCTGAAGAGATTCAGGTGCTATACGGCGGCAGTGTGAAGCCTGATAGTGCAACTGCGTATCTACAGGTCGAAGGCGTTGATGGTCTACTTGTGGGTGGCGCTAGCCTCAGCGTGCATGATTTTGCAGCTATCGCGGCTAAGGCTCATGGCCTATCGGAGGACGAATAGACAGCTATGACTGAGTTTGACTTTGATGAACTTGATAAAGCGGTAAACTCTCTTATGGGTGGTATGAAAGCGGCTAAGATCTCAGATGGATCTGATCCCGCCAAGACACTCACGATCAACGCAACTCTTGCTCCTAATGAGACTCCAGAGTATAACAAACTTGGAGAAGCGGCTCAGAAAATTGGTAGTGAGGCACTTGATCCAACTGCTATCAATAAAACAGAACTTAATTCTACGCTCGCGCCAGGCGAGCTACCTTCATACGAGAAGATTAATGCAGCCGCACGTCGCATCGGTAACGAAACTATAGAGGATGCCCGAGGGCAGGCTTCGGTTAAGCGGAGTGGGCGCTTTATGGACGTCATGCACCCTTCATCTGATATGAAAACAGCTTCAGTCTCATCAGGTGACAGTAGTCCTGCTTTGTCGGTTCCACCTCGACAGCCGCAAGCTACCGCGACGCCAATAGCAAGCGTCAGCCCGCTTACTGCGGCAGCTGAAGAGCAATTTTCGCCAGAAGCCGTGTTGAGCGATACTGCAACTCCAGAGCTCCGCTCTGATTCGGCACCGACTAAGGCACCCGAGGTAGCAATCCCACAGACTTCAGTAAACCCTTTCGTACCAGTGGCTGTTGAGGCGAGTGCGGTAGTAGATGCATCTCCTGTTATCTCGCAGAAAAGTATGCCCGAGGAAGCGACTGGTCCAATCGTCTCACCTTTTTTGACTGATGCAAAAGTAGAGAAACGTCCTCTTGGAGGCGCTAATACTTCCGAGGAAGCTACCGGTGGCGCGCAAGAAGTCGCCATGTGGCCTGATGCCTCGAAAGATGGCGGTGAAGATATGCAGCTAAACCCTAGTACTGGTGAGGCATCAATCATACCTGATGAGTTCAACAACGATCTACTCACTA
Source organism: Candidatus Saccharibacteria bacterium GW2011_GWC2_44_17 (assembly GCA_001029695.1). Taxonomy (GTDB): domain Bacteria; phylum Patescibacteriota; class Saccharimonadia; order Saccharimonadales; family Saccharimonadaceae; genus 2011-GWC2-44-17. The sequence goes on along the minus strand of CP011211.1, from coordinate 398,656 downwards.
TTGAAACTACGCAACTAAAGTCTACGGAAGTGACTCCTGCTCCTCAGGTCACATCACCATCGGCGAAAAATACACAGAAGGCTTCGTCTTCTGATGTCGTTGAAAATACGGGCGCGATTTATGATGTCAAAGAATACCATGCACCGCTCAAGCATCCTGCGAAAAAATCTTCAGGATGGCTATGGATTATCATTACTATTGTTATTATGGCAGTATGTGGCGGCATCGGCGCTGCAACATACCTACTACTGAAATAAAGCACTGTCTTTGCTAGCGTCGCCTTTGTAACTCGGTTATACTAAAGGTAATGGATCAACTACAAGGTTTAAATCCCGCCCAAAGTTCGGCGGTTACAACAACGTCTGGGCCTTTGCTTATCTTAGCTGGAGCAGGAAGCGGCAAGACAAAAACACTGACGCATCGTATCGCCTACCTCGTGCAGCAGCAGGCGGTGTGGCCAAACGAAATCTTAGCAGTGACATTTACGAATAAGGCTGCAAAAGAGATGCGAGAACGCCTGGGTCATCTTCTTGGTAAAGATGCGCAGTCACGTCATTTTATGCCATGGATGGGGACATTTCACGGCATATGCGTCCGTCTTCTTCGAATCGATGGCCAGTCGATAGGTATCGCGGCAAACTTTGTTATATATGACGAAGATGATCGTCAAGGATTGATCAAGCAGGCTATGAAGCAGCTTTCAATCAGTGATAAGCAGATCAAGGCAAGGGCCGTGAGTAGCGCGATTTCAAATGCAAAAAATGAGCTAAGAACGCCAGAAGACATGATGCTTAGTGCGAAATATCCATTTGAGCAAAGTGTCGCAGATATCTATGCTCGATATGAAAAGCTGCGGAGCGATGCAGGGGCGCTTGATTTTGACGACTTACTGATTGAAACGGTGCGTTTATTTAATGAAAAACCTGAAGTAAAGAAAAAGTGGCGCGATACGTTCAAGCATATTTTAATTGACGAGTATCAGGATACAAATGCTGCTCAGTACGCTATTGTAAAAAGCCTCGTCAATGAAGAGCGTAATATTTGTGTTGTGGGGGATGACTGGCAGTCGATCTATAGTTGGCGTGGTGCTGACTTTACGAACATCCTAAACTTTGAGCGGGACTTTCCTGGCACTAAGGTTATTAAGCTGGAGCAAAATTATCGTAGTACGGGCGCTATTTTGGAGGCAGCAAATAATGTTATCGCCAAGAATATTCAGCGCACAGACAAGAAACTATGGACTGATCTCGGCGACGGTTCTCCCGTGCAAGTACAAGGGACGTATGACGAAGCTGAAGAAGCAAGCTTAGTAGCTGGACGCATTGCATCGCATGTCAGCATGGGCGCAAGAACGTATGGTGATTTTGCGGTACTGTACCGCACTAATGCGCAGAGTTATACCCTCGAGCGTGCACTTCGCCTGCAGCGTGTTCCGTATCAACTAGTTGGTGGGGTGAGGTTTTATGATCGTAAAGAAATCAGAGACATTATCGCTTATCTACGGCTTATCTATCAGCCAAATGATCGAATGAGTTTTAGTCGTATCGCAAATATTCCCGGTCGTGGAATTGGTGCCACGAGTTTGGAGAAGTTTCTGGTCTGGCAATCTGGGTCACAGATGGATATTATTGCAGCGCTCACAAATGCCGATCAGACAACATCTTTAACGCCACGCGCACGCATTGCTTTTAAGGAGTTTGGTGAAAAGATGCGCATTTTACAGGCGATGGTAAAGAGCAATGCGACCCCTGCGGACATCATTGAAAAACTTCTTGCTCTGACAAATTATCGAAGCTATCTTCTGGATGGAACGCCGCAAGCTGAGGAGCGTGAAGCCAACGTCGGTGCGTTGATCTCGGAGGTGCAAGTATTTGTCGACTTACCTGAATTTCTTGAAGAGGTGGCACTTGTCTCGAGTGCGGACACGTCGGCTGGCTCCGATAAGGTAACGCTTATGACGATTCATGCTGCAAAAGGGCTTGAGTTTCCTGTGGTATTTATGGTTGGCATGGAGGAGGGGATATTTCCACATTCACGAGTGTATGAATCGGGTCCCAGTGAGCTCGAGGAGGAGCGTCGGCTATGTTACGTCGGCATGACTCGTGCGCGGGAAGAACTGCATTTAAGCTATGCTCAGAGTCGGTTGCAATTTGGACAGCGTGGATACAATGATGTCTCAAGATTCATTGCGGATATGGGTGATCAGTTGGCGGCTATTGATGAGCCGATCGTGCATGCAGAACCTGATTACTACAGTGATGAACTGTCGCTTGAGATTGGTGACCGTGTGCGAACAGCGGCTTTCGGTAAGGGCGAGGTGGTTGATATCGAAGGTTTAGCGGTGACTATCACCTTTGACGATGGAATTACAAAGAAGCTAAACGCTGAGTATGCTCACTTGGAGAAGCTATGATCCGTCAGATATACCTCAAAGCTGGAAAGATAATGAGTCCAGCAGTAATCGCACTGCTCGGTCTACAGACGCGAGTGACGGGACAGAAACGCGCTCGTATCGTTGTCTTAAATAGCAACCGTGAAGTGATGCTTGTTAAGGGTGTGGTCTCGCGAGGCGGCTGGTCACTTCCAGGCGGGGGTATCGAGAAAGATGAGCTGCCCCGGGCGGCTGCGATTCGCGAACTACGCGAGGAGACAGGTCTTGAAGTGGAGGAAGGTGCAGTGTACGAGTTGGGTTATTTTGAAAGAAGTCGACCAGATCGACCGTACGACGTGTATCTTTATTGGACTATGATGAATGAGCAGCAGCTCAAAGCATTGCGACTAAACTCTATTGAGATTGCTCAGATGCAGTGGGCTGAGCTTGATGCTCTCCCTGCGTATCTGTCAGCAGTGACAAAGATTGCCCTAGATAAGTTGCCCAAATAGAGCGCTATTTGCTATACTAATACGAGTCACACTTGAGGTGCACTTACTAAATACATGAAGATTTTATCTCGTCCAAAAACCCCTGTAGGGTTTATCGTGATTATAAGCGTCGTTCTTGCGGCGCTGTTTGCGTTATTTTATATCAGCCGTGCCGGTGCTGCTGATGAAACTGCCACGCGTGATGGGCGTTTGGTCACCTTCCATGACCGCGGTGCACAGCGAGTTATCGTTACAAAAAGCGACACTGTTCAGGCGGCAGCTCGTGAAGCTGGGATCCGTTTTGATAAGAATGACATCGTAGAACCGGGTCTTGATGAGAAGCTTGTTGCAACTGATTACACAGTTAACATTTATCGAGCTCGTCCAGTTATCGTCACCGACGGTATGGTGCGTCAGAAGATTATGACTGCAGGCCAGACTCCCGAAAAGATTGCAAGTGATGCGGGCATTACACTTCATGATGAAGATAAGACCTCTGTTCAGCCTGTTCGAGACGTCGTCGAAGAGGGCGCGGGAGTTGAGCTGCTTATTGCACGCGCCACATCATTCACTCTTGTCTTGTATGGTGAAAAAACGACTGTCTATACTCAGAAGAAGACTGTTGGCGAGATGCTTGCAGAAAAGAAGATTACTATTGCTGAAGACGACACGGTATCGGTAAAAAAATCAGACCCACTTACCGAGGGTATGATTGTTGAGATTTGGCGTAATGGCAAACAGACGATTACTGAAGAGCAGGATATTGCGTTTGAAACTGAAAAAATTCAAGATGCCGATAGGGAGATTGGCTTTAAAGAAGTGAAAACTCCTGGAGTGAAGGGCAAGAAGTCTGTTAGCTATGAAGTTGAGATGAAGAATGGCAAGGAAGTGGCACGTAAGGAAATTCAAAGTGTCGTTACGACGCAACCTAAGAAGCAGATTGAGATTGTCGGCGCAAAGATGACCAATACGTTTAGTGGTAGTTTTGCTGAAGCGCTGGCTCGGTTACGTAGCTGTGAGGGAAGCTATACCTCCAATACTGGCAATGGCTACTACGGCGCGTATCAATTCGATAAACAGACCTGGGGCGGTTATGGTGGTTTCGCAGTTGCAAGCGATGCGCCTGCAGCTGTGCAAGACCAAAAAGCATGGGAGACGTACCAGCGACGAGGTTGGCAGCCGTGGCCATCATGTAAAAATAGCCAAGGATTGCAGGATATTTACAGATAATGGCAGGTCCAAACAAATCTTTGGGTCAGCATTGGCTTCATGATCGTAGTGTTCTTTCTCACATTGCCGATTGCGCTGAATTGGCCGCTGATGATACAGTACTTGAAATTGGTCCAGGGCTAGGAACGCTTACAAGCGAGCTACTTCGTCGTAGTCAGAAAGTGATTGCTGTTGAGTTTGATAGAGAACTCGCCCGCAAGTTACCTGGTCAATTTCCTGGTAAGAATCTCGAAGTGATTGAGAGCGATATACTATCATTCGATTATTCGACACTCCCAGCTGGCTATAAGGTTGTTGCGAACGTACCATATTACATCACGAGTAAAATAGTCAAAAGTCTGATGACAGCGAGCAATAAGCCTTCTGTTGCGGTACTGCTCGTGCAGAAAGAGGTTGCTGAGCGTCTCGCAGCTGCTCCTGGTGATATGAGTATTCTTGCCGTGAGCGCTCAATTATTTGCCGAAGTGACGCTCGGTGATATCGTTCCAGCAAAGTTGTTTACACCACCACCGAAGGTTGATAGTCGAGTCGTCGTGCTCCGTACTCGCACAACACCTCTTTTTACTGATATATCTGAGAGTGAATTCTTTAGAGTAGTGAAGGCTGGCTTTAGTGCAAAGCGTAAAAAGCTACGCTCTTCACTTTCGGGCGGGCTTTCGATCAGTAAGCAAGACGCTGAGCAATTACTTGAAAAAGCAGCTATCAGTCCGGATAGTCGAGCGGAAGAATTAGACCTTGACGATTGGTATCGTCTTGCCAAGATTGTTAACGCGTAGCGTAGACATTTTATCTCTGTTATAATAGTGTACAATGGGAAAAAACTTATACATCACTACTGCAATTCCGTACGTCAACGCTAAGCCGCATATCGGCAATGCGCTCGACTACTTACTAGCAGATATTTGGGCACGCTACCAAAAGCAAAATGGACATGAGGTTCGTTTTCAAGTAGGTACGGATGAGCATGGCAATAAGATAGCTGCAAAGGCACAAGAAGCTGGCATCGATCCAAAAACCTATACTGATCAAATGTATGGTAATTTTCAGCAACTCATGACAAAGGTTGGTGCAGAGTTTACTGACTTTGTGCGTACTACCGATGATCATCATGTCGCAGCAGTGCAATACATCTGGCAGAAACTGCAGCCGTATATTTACAAGGGTACTTACGAGGGATGGTACTGCGTAGGATGTGAAGCGTTTGTCACTGACAAAGAAGCGGCGACAAATAACGGTATCTGCCCAGACCATAATCAGCCTTATCAACGATTGAGTGAAGATAACTATTACTTAAAGACAAGTGAATTTACAGATCGTATTCGCGACGCGATCGAATCGGGTAAGATGAAGATCGAGCCAGAGTTTCGCAAAAAGGAATTCCTTGAGCTTATTAAAGACGGCCTGCAAGATGTAAGTATTTCTCGTCCAAACAAACACTTGAGTTGGGGCGTGCCTGTTCCAGGTGATCCGAACCAAGTCATGTATGTGTGGATTGATGCGCTTGCAAACTATATTACAGTGCTGGGGTACCCAGATCGTGATGGCTGGCAGGAATATTGGCCTGCAGATGTTCAGGTCATCGGCAAAGATATTCTTCGTTTCCACGCTGGTATCTGGCCAGCTATGCTGATGGGACTTGATTTACCGCTCCCCAAAAAGCTTCTTGTACATGGTTTCGTGAATGTTGGCAATGTCAAAATGAGCAAGTCGATTGGTAATGTCGTTGATCCAAATGAGCTGATTGACCAGTATGGACTTGACGCTTTTCGCTACTTCTTTGCACGTCATATCCCGACACTAGATGACGGGGATTTCACGTGGGAGAAGTTTGAGACCGCGTATAACACCGAACTAGGTAATGACCTCGGTAATGTTGTGTCGCGTGTATCGAGTATGATTAGTCGCTACCAGGCTGGTGTGATTGGCGATGCGCCGCAACCAGAGCATGACATGAAGCCGTATCGACAAGCTATGGATAGTCTCAATTTTAACGTTGCGCTCGACGAAGTTTGGCTAACGGTTCGTAGCCTCAATCAATACTTAGAGCGTGTTAAGCCGTGGGAAGTTGCAAAGCGACGCGATACCGATACCGACGCTGAGGCGCATCTATCGGAGATTTTGTCGCAGGCTGTAGGCTCTTTGCTACAGATCGGTGATCTTCTCGTACCGTTTCTTCCCCATACAGCTGAGATCATCCATAAGACATTTGAATCTGGCGTGATTGTTCCTCAGGATGGCGTGTTGTTTCCAAAAATCTATCTCCATACACCAGACCCTCGCGCAAAGAACATCCCTAAGCCTGAATAGTATGCTGATCGATACGCATTGCCATATTCACGAGAAGGACTATCAGATTCCGGTCAGTGATGCGCTGGCGCATGCTCAAGAAGCGCATGTTGAGAAGATGATCTGTGTCGGCACAAATGAGCAGAGTTCGGAGTGGGCTGTGACGCTTGCGGAAAAGTACGAGCATTTATTTGCAAGTATAGGTGTGCATCCTCATGATACTGCTGGTGGCTATGCACAGATCGAGGAGATGGCGCGTGTCAAACGTAGCTCGAAACTTGTCGCTATCGGAGAGATTGGTCTCGATTATTTCTATACTCATAGTCCGCGTGATGTGCAGCTACGAGCGCTTGAGTCGCAAATTCATACAGCACTTGAGTCAAAATTACCGATCATTTTTCATGTTCGTGAAGCGTTTGATGATTTCTGGCCGGTTTTTGATAACTTTCATGGAATACGCGGTGAACTGCATAGTTTTACGGATACGCAAGTAAATCTCGAACAGGCACTTGCTCGAGGGCTATATATCGGTGTAAATGGTATCAGTACGTTTACGAAAGATGAGTCGCAGAAAGCGATGTTTGCTCAAATTCCGGTTGAGCGGCTTCTGCTTGAAACCGATGCACCATTCTTGACGCCTACGCCAAAGCGTGGTAAAGTAAATGAGCCAGCATTTGTGAGGTATGTTGCACAGCACCATGCCGATATACGGGGTATGCAGTTCGATGAAATCGCAACCGCTACATCTGCAAATGCCACTGCGTTATTCGCACTCTAAACACAAACATACATTTCAAAAAGATCATTTAATTAATGAGAGATTTATGTCATGTCTGTAGCTTACGCCACACCACCATCCTATGATCAAAACGGCCACACCCAGCCGAATGTCTTCGTGTATCCAACGACGCTTGAGAATGTCGACGCAAACCTGGAACAGCTACGTCAACAGACGATGCTAGATCGTCATATTGATACACTGGCGCCGCAGCAAAATGTCGACCATATCACCACTCCACAATCAGTGGGTGACGATGATTTTTATGAAATTATTGGCAATGAACCTCTTTTGGGTCGTCTGGAAGATACGAGTTACTCTGACGCGCAGAAGCAAGCACGAGAAGATGTTCATGAGCAACTCAGTACATCTCCGGAGCAACGTGCCGCAGACATGCAGCAGCTTGAGGCGCTTCTTAATATTGGAGATAGAGTCGCACTTTTTCGCGAACAGCACGATCTTGTCAGTGGGGCGCAGTAGGTGCCTGACCTACTGAAAAAAGCCTACGAACTTCTTGTCGGCAGCGAACCCGACGCTATTTCAGTACCTACGATCTCGCTTCCTAAAAAATCACGACCATTTCGAAAACTCACTACACGTGAGCTTATTCAGCTTGAAAGCGAAATTGGTGCAACGCTTTTTGGTGAAATTCCAAAAGGGCATCACAGACAGTTTTTTAATCTCGATCGCAGTACCTGGATTTGGTACGAGGAGTGGTCTGATCATTTAAATAAAAAGCGTAGTACGACAACTCGCTATGAGATCCACCCAAATGGTATTTTGAAAGTACAAGAGGGCGCTCGATACAATTTTATCGAAGGAGATGAACTAAAAAACTTTTTAGTTGCAACACGTCTTTATTATGAGCGAGTCGCTCGAGAGATTTATAAACGAGATCCTGCGACGGGACAGAGCCTCGTTTAGTAATTTATTGCTATAATAAGACAAGTAATGCCAAACGAAGTTATCTATCTTGATCATGCTGCAGCCACGCCCGTTGATAAGCGTGTACTTGAGGCAATGCTTCCGTACTATTCTGAACAATTCTATAATCCATCGAGTCCCTACGCGCCCGCTATTGCTGTACGGAATGATTACGAACATGCCAAAGCGGTGATTGCGCAGTCTATTGGCGCAAAGGCAGATGAACTGATCATGACCGCAGGTGCTACCGAGTCGATTAACCTTGCGTTTGGTGGCGTGTCGGGACATATCGTTACCTGCTCAATTGAGCATCACGCGGTTCTGCAGGCTGCGAAGCGGCGCGAACATACCATTGTAGAGGTTGATGAACGGGGAAGTGTGTCTGTGGCGTCAATTGCGGATGCAATCACGCCGAAAACGGAGCTGGTAAGTATCGCCCTTGCTAACAATGAACTTGGGACGATACAGCAGCTACGTACCATTGCGGATGTTATAAGGCAGGAGCGTGAACGTCGACTATCTGTGGGCGAGGTGACACCTATATACCTTCATAGTGACGCATCGCAGGGTGTTGGCCAGCTCGATGTGCAGGTGGCTCGACTTGGCGTTGATATGCTTACTGTAAATGCAGGAAAGGTGTACGGTCCGAAGCAAGTTGCACTACTATGGGCGGCTCGATCAGTCCCGATCTCGGCAGCGATTGTTGGTGGTGGACAAGAACGAGGGCTCCGTAGCGGGACGGAAAATGTCGCAGGCGTTATAGGATTTGCAAAAGCAGTCGAACTCGCTGTTAAGCATCGTAAGGGCGAAGCTGACCGACTAGATGCGCTTCGTAACTCACTTCAACGTCAGCTGCTTAAGGCGTTTCCTGAGGCTATAGTCTCCGGCAATCAAAAACGCCGTCTTCCAGGGCATCTTCATATCTCATTTGACGGTATTGACGCTGAAAGGTTAGTATTTCGGCTTGAATCACGAGGCGTTTTGGTAGCAACCGGAAGTGCCTGCGCGGCCAACAAAGGCACTCGCTCGCATGTTCTGACGGCGATCGGTCTGGCCGATTCGGTAGCTGACGGTAGCTTGCGGTTGACGCTAGGTAAGCTTTCTACGGAAGAAAATACACATGCTGCAGCTGCAATTATCATCGAAGAAATAACACAAGAATATGCTCGTATGGGAAAGATATCATGAAGGGTTTGATTGCTATATTTATTGCTCTGGCGGTTATTATTTTTGGACTTTCAAGTTACTTGGCGCCCGATGGACTGAGTGATTGCGATAGTCAGCCTACTGAGCAAGGTGATTGCAAGAAGGTGGATGCAATTGTTGCGGTGAGCGGAGGTGATACGCAGGCGCGAACGAGAATGGCGATTCAACTCTATAAAAACGGCTGGGCCGATAAGCTTGTTTTTTCTGGAGCAGCACTTGATAAAACAGGCCCAAGTAACGCAGAGGCAATGCGTCGCCAAGCGATTGCGGCAGACATTCCAGATCACGTTATTATCATTGAAGAGACAGCCGAGACGACAAAGCAAAATGCCGAAAATGCGAAAGATGTATTTGATAAGAATGGTATTCAGTCAGTTATCCTGGTCACCTCTGCCTATCATCAGCGACGGGCCGGTCTCGAATTTGCTAAGCGCGCAAGTAATGAAATTAAGATCGTTAACCACCCCGTGAAGAGTGACAACCAGTGGTCTGATTTGTGGTGGCTTACACCTGGAGGTTGGTGGCTAGCTTCGAGTGAGTTCTTCAAGATCATCGTCTTTTATATGGGAGGCACACGGTAATGACAAAAGTCTATGTTGGGATGAGCGGCGGTGTTGACTCAAGCCTTACTGCGGCGCTTCTTGTCGAGCAGGGTTATGATGTCGTGGGTGTGTATATGAAAAACTGGACCCAAGATTTGCCTGGCATGAAATGTCCCTGGGCGGATGATCTTGCCGATGCAAAACGTGTCGCCGTTCAACTCGGAATTGACTTTAAGGTTTTTGATTTTGAGAATGAGTACAGACATAAGGTTGTCGAATATATGATTGATGAGTATAAGCTTGGTCGTACCCCAAATCCTGATATCATGTGCAATCAAGAGGTGAAATTTAAACTGTTTCTTGAGGCAGCACTTGCTGATGGAGCAGATATGATTGCAACGGGACATTATGCGCGGGTGGACGATGGAATCCTTAAGATGGCGGTAGATCAGAACAAAGATCAAACATACTTTCTTTATAGAGTTACCGGAGAGGCATTGCAAAAAACTCTGTTTCCTCTTGGCGAATTTACAAAGCCGCATGTTCGTGAAATGGCGAAAGAGCGACGCCTTTTTACGGCGGCGAAAAAAGACAGCCAGGGGATCTGCTTTGTTGGTAAGGTGGGGATTCGTGAATTTCTTAGTCAGTATGTACAGCAAAAGCCAGGCGAGATTATCGATAAGAGTTCTGGCAAAGTGCTTGGGCATCACGATGGAGCGATTTTTTATACACTTGGGCAGCGTCATGGTCTTGAGCTTGGCGGAGGTTTACCATTTTATGTTGTTGGTAAGGATATGACAAAAAATGAAGTGTATGTGACGACCGACCTCAATGACGAGACATTATGGAAGGAAACAGTTTTCCTCGGGGCAGTTCACTGGATTAACGGCATGCCAGCTGAGAATCGTTATTCTATACGCGTCAGACATCGAGCGAAGCTTGTCGACGCAACATTACGTTACGAGGATGAAAACGTCACCTTAGCGCTCGATAATGCCGAGCGTGCCGTAGCTTCGGGGCAGTCTGTCGTGATTTATGATGATGATATTTGTCTTGGTGGCGGTATTATTATTTAGTCAGTAAAGTTTCTTACAGACTGGTGCTGTATTTCTTGTCATACTTATCCTACAAACATAACGAAAGGGCAGACAGATATGAGCATCATAGATGACGCAAAGAAAAAAGTCGAAGAAGTGACTGATGATTTGAAGAACAAGGCAAACGATCTTGAAAATAAAGCCCACGAAGAAAAAGGCAAGCTCGAAGGTCGCATCGATCAGGCGAAAGAGGATGCTGAAAAAGACAAATAGTAACTCGTTTTTTGCGACCTGCGCTTGAAGTAGGGACTCAGTAAAAATACCGCAACTAGTGCACCGATGTATCGGTTGCATAAGTTGCGGTATTGTTCATTGAGAATGGCATGATAGTTTTTTGTTTCGTCGGACGCTCAAATACTCAGCTGTCGTGATGAGGATAGCTAGGATAAGCGCCGCGATAATCACCCATTGGTATTCGCGGGCTATATCGATAAGGGTTTCGAGCGTGCTTTTATCTGCTACATTTTCAGCACGGTTCTGCGCTATGAGATTCTCAGTAGCCCGCGGGTCTTCTGGCGAGACTCCTCCTGTACTGAATGTACCGAGAGTTAATGCTCCAAGAACAAGACAGATGGCTGTCAGTGTGGCTCCTGAGGCTTTGATGAGTTTCTTACGAGCATTATTCATGATGAATCACCTTCGATGCGAGTATGTCAATGAACTTAGCATACTTTAACATTTATTTTAAGATGCTGCAACCATAAGTAAAAGCCGCATACTCATTCTCGGAAAGAGAATGAGTATGCGGCATAGAGTGTTATAGCCACCATGTTCCGATGTCACCACCGAGGTAGTAACCGATCAAAAACAGCAAAGCGCCGAGGATCTGCATCAGATTCACCTCCCTAGGCTGGATGGATTAACTGCTATATTATAACACTAGTTTTTTAAATCGTCAATATAGTCGCGTATGCGACAAGATGGTACAATAACAGAGATGAATGCTCAACAAATCCGCAATGAATACCTGAAATTTTTTAATGAACGCAATCATGAGATTATCGCTCGTGCTCCGTTGATGCTTAAAGACGACCCAACGACGCTGTTTACCGGAAGTGGTATGCAGCCGCTTCTGCCATATCTTTTGGGCCAAGAGCATCCAGCCGGTGTACGCCTCACAGACAGTCAAACGTGTCTTCGTGCTCAAGATATCGAAGACGTTGGAGATAACCGTCATACGACATTTTTTGAAATGCTTGGTAACTGGAGCATGGGCGACTACTTTAAAGAGCAACAGATTCGTTGGTTTTTTGAATTCCTGACAGATGTTGTTGGGTTAGATGCGAGTAAGATTTACGTCACCTGTTTTATCGGTGATGAGGCTCATGGGATTCCTCGTGATGACGAGGCTGCGGCGATCTGGCAAACGCTATTTGCCGAAAAAGGTATCGATAACAAGATTGTCGAACTTGGTAGTGCGGAAAACGGCGATACGCTCGGGATGCAGGGCGGGCGAATCTTTTTCTATGACGATGGTGAAAACTGGTGGAGTCGAGGCGGCGGGCTTGATAAGACGCCAATCGGTGATCCGTGTGGTCCTGACAGCGAAGTGTTTTATGATTTCGGGCCACAAAATCACGCAGAAGGCTATGGTCTCGCACACCCTGCGAGTGACAGTGGTCAGTTTATGGAAATTGGCAACCAGGTTTTTATGCAGTATCGACGGCTTGAAGATGGCAGTTTTGAGCCACTTGAGCGTAAAAACGTTGACTTTGGCGGTGGCTTAGAGCGAATTGCAGCCGCACAGATGGATAGTCCTGATGTGTTTAAGATTAGTCTTCTATGGCCAATTATTGAGAAGTTGCAGTCACTGAGTGGTAAAAAATATGAATCGCACACAGAAAGCATGCGAGTGATTGCGGACCATCTTCGAGCTGCTACCTTCATGGCGGTTGACGGCTGTGTGCCTGCCAACAAAGAGCAAGGCTATGTCATGCGACGCCTCCTTCGAAGGGCGATTCGATTTGCATTTGATCTTGGTGTAGAGCAGAACTTCTTTGAGGAAATTGTTCCTGTCGTCGCTGACCTTTATGTCGATGACTATCCAGAGGTGAAGGCCAAGCGCGATGAGGTAATTGCAGTGCTTGTGAAGGAAGAGAAAGTCTTCCGTCAAACACTTCGAAAAGGACTCAAGCAACTCGAAAAGTTCTCGGCGGATGGACTGACGGGGACTGAGCTTTTTACGCTTTATGATACCTTTGGATTCCCTGTTGAACTGTCGACGGAAGAGGCATTCAAGCAAGATATTTCGCTTTCAGATAACTGGCGTCAGGAGTTTGACGATAGGATGGCTGAACAGCGTGCACGTTCACAGACTGCGGCTAAGGGCACATTCAAAGGTGGACTTGGCGGCGATAGTCTTCAGCACAAAAAATATCACACTGCAACACATCTTATGTATGCGGCACTGAAAAAAGTAGTCGGCGATCATGTAACGCAGCACGGTAGTAATATCACTGAAGAGCGACTTCGATTCGACTTCAATAATGACGAAAAAGTGACACGCGAGCAGCTCGATGAAGTTGAAAAATTGGTCAACGAGTGGATCTCGTGGGATCTTCCTGTGTCATTTCAAGAGTATCCAACGGATACTGCATTTGAAATGGGTGCTATTGGTGCGTTTGGCGATAAGTACGGTGATACGGTCAAAGTCTACAAAATGGGCGATGAGCCAAAACGAGTGAGCTTTGAGATTTGCGGAGGACCTCATGTTGAACATACGGCTCAGCTTGCCGAGGATGGTAAGGTCTTCAAGATTACTAAAGAAGAATCTAGTTCAGCAGGAATACGGCGAGTAAAGGCAGTTCTAGTCTAAGAGTCTTTTGACGATCATCTCATCACGAGGGTAGAGCAGGCTGTCAAGCGCATTGCTGAGGTGTTCGTTGAACTTTGTTGGATGCTGATGATCAGGGTCGGTGTATGACGGTATATCTTCTATCGAGAGGGCCGAAGAGTCCTCCATGTCGTAGGAAAAGCTAAAAGTGGTCGCTACTTCATCGTCAGAGGCTTGAAGTGTAAGTTCTGTTGTCGTGCTTGAGTTGGTATCAAAAAATGGTTGGATGGCGGTAGCTGTCGCTCGGTGGTAGGTTTGCGTAGAAGTGCCGTCTGACTGAAAAGTGGTTCTATCGCTAATCTCAATACAGAGGGCGCCATTATATGCCGAATTAGCCTGAGGTTCGACCGCATAGGTTGCTGAGCGTTGGTACGTCGTGGCAGGGGCTGATGCAGCGAGGGCAAGGAGCTTCTCTTTCGTACTCATTTGGCCACACTGTAAGGCTTGCTCAGGGGATGCCATTTCAAGGAGTGCGTCTAGAATTGCTTCGCGTGCGTTAAAATCGAGAGGAATTTCCTCCTCAGTTTTAACCCCAATATGATTATAGAGTGAGCCAGCACTCTGGCCTTCTTGGTCGAGGAGGGTTTCATCTTCGGTAATGGTTATTTCTGATCGATGAGGAGTTTTATCTAGATATACGAGAAGATTTGCTTGAGTAAGGTAGGATGTTTCATCCGTCTGCTCTGTAAATACTTGAACTCTTAATTTGTCATATACGCAGGGGATCAAGGCTTTGTATGTCGCATTTGGTGCTGCAGTAAGACCGATGAGGTCTATATCACCAACACTTGTCGTAACTTCAGTGAAGTCGTGCGATAGAAATGCAAGGCTAATAGCTTCTTTTGTGGCTTGCGAGAGCTGTTCTTTCTCATCAGGGCTAATCTCCACTTCGCGTGAGATAGGTTCAATGTTTCGACGATTTTTATACCCGGATTGTTCGTACATGGTCATATTATTTATTATAGCATAAAACATATAAAAACGCAATGTTTTGCTACCATAAGCACCTTTGGTATATAATAATACAATCTATGGTTTTTGAAAAAATACGAGCAGCTCGCAAACAACACGCCGAAAACGACTACATCGTCGGTCTTGATATCGGAACAGAATTCGTCAAAGCACTTATCGCCAAGGTGAATGACGACTCTTTGGAGATTGTCGGAGTTGGCCGTGCGCGTCAGGAAGTGAGTGATATGCATAGTGGTGCGATCGCGGATATTTCCGGAGTTGTTCGTAACTGCGAAGAGGCACTATCAGAAGCTGAAGACCAGGCTGGGCTGCAGGCGAAGCGCGTGGTGATTGGGATTGCAGGGGAGCTCGTAAAGGGTGTGACGAACACTATTCGTTACCGTCGCCCTCAGCCCGATCGACCACTTGATACTGCCGAAATGGAATTTATCATTGAAAAGGTACAAGAGCGGGCGCAGGGTAAAGCGCAAAAGCAGATTGCACTTGAGACGGGTAACGAGGAAGTTGAAGTGAAGCTTGTGAATAGTGCACTGGTTAGTATTCATATTGATGGCTACAAAGTCAGCAATCCTATTGGATTTCAAGGCAAGGATGTGGCTGTACAGATCTACACGGCATTTGCACCGATGGTGCATATTGGGGCGCTTGAGCGTGTCGCGGATGATCTTGCGCTTGATCTTGTAGCGGTGGCGGCCGAGCCGTTCGCGGTGAGTCGTAGTGTACTTGGAACTGACTCAAGCAGCAATTTTACCGCTATTTTAGCTGATGTTGGTGGTGGAACGACTGATATCGCTGTCGTTAATGACGGTGGCGTAGAGGGAACGAAGATGTTCGGTATCGGTGGACGAAGTTTTACCCGGACGATAGCGAGTGAGATGGATCTCACGTATAGTGATGCGGAAAAGCTAAAGGTGAATCTCGACAGCGAGAAGATTAAGCCATCAGTGAAAAAACAGGCTGAATCGGCGATCGACAAGACACTTGAGGTTTGGTTATCGGGTGTCGAGCTTGCGTTGAGTGAGTTTGATTCTGTCGACCATCTCCCAAATCGTATTCTTCTTTGTGGTGGTGGAGCAAGCCTCGGGCAGCTTGTCGAAGCACTTAATACGCAAGAATGGCACAAGGACTTACCTTTTACGAAAAAACCAACAATTCATCACATCCAGCCTGAAGAAGTGGTCGGCATTACAGACGGTACAGGGACAGTAAATGATCATACGTTTATTACTGCGATGGGATTGCTCCGTGTCGGCTATGATACAATAGTAGGAGCAAGCGAAAGCGATACGATCAAAGATAAATTTAATCGGTTGCTCCGAATATAAAAAGAGATATGCAAAAAGACGTTATCTATATTGATGTTGAAGACGACATTACCGCAATTATCGGTAAAGTAAAGGCTACGAAAGAAAAAGTCGTTGCTCTCGTCCCGCCAAAGCGAATTGGCGTTCTTCAGAGTGCAGTGAACTTACGCCTTCTCGCCCGTACGGGTGAACTAAACGACAAGCGACTTGTTATTATTACAAATAACCAAGCACTCTCTAGCCTTGCGAGTGCTGCGAAAATCCCTGTAGCAAAGAACTTGCAGAGTAAGCCAGAATTGGCTGAGATTCCAGCGCTTGAAATCGATGATGGTGATGATGTCATTGATGGTGAACAACTACCCGTTGGTGAGCTAGCGAGGACTGCAGATACGCGAGTAGATGCAAAAGAAGCATTGGCCGCTAGTGCAATCTCGGGTATCAATATCGAAGATGATGCTCCGGTAAAAGCCACCCCGCCCCTAAAGGGTGCGTCGCCAGCGAAGCCACGAGTTAAAAGTGGCATCAAGGTGCCAAACTTTGGCAGTTTCCGCAAAAAGGCAATTATTTTTGGCGGTCTTGGCGTTCTACTTGTCGGGTTTCTTATATGGGCGATTTGGTTCGCACCAAAAGCAACGGTAGTAATAGATGCTCGAACAAGCTCGGTTGCAATTAAACAGCCGATTGCTATCGGACCAACGCTCGAGACAAATGCGGAGCGAGCAACCGTACGCGCCGCCTCTCAGCAAGAGAAAGTGGCATCAAGTGTCGAGTTTGACGCAACTGGTACAGAAGATGTGGGTGAAAAAGCGACTGGTACGATGACACTTACTCGATCAGCACCAGGTGCAGTGAGTGTTCCATACGGTACAGGCTTTAGCAATGGTAACTGTACGTTCACCACTCAGGCGCAAGTCTCAGTACCTGGCGCAAGTCCAGTCTGGAATGGTTCTGGTTTTGGAGTGTCACCTGGCACGGTTGATGTAAAAGTCCAAGCTACTGCGGTGGGAGAAGAATGCAACCTTTCTGCACGTGGATATGATTCTACGGTCGAAGGTATTTCCGCGACTGGCAGTGCAATGGCTGGTGGTAGTAAGCGAACTATCAAGATCGTAACAGCTGCAGATGTACAAAAAGCAACTGCACAGCTAAAGGCGCAGAGCAACGATGAGATCAAGAAGAAGTTGGTTGCAAAGTTTGGTGTGAGTACGATTGTTATTGATGAGAGCTTCACTGCAGGTGATGTATCACCACAGTCAACACCAGCGGTCGGCGGTGAGCTAAAAGAAGCGAAGGCTAAGCTGACAAGCGAAGTGACATATACAATGCAAGGCGTGCCAAAAGACCAACTATCGAAGTTTCTTGATCAAACACTCAAAGAGCAGCTCAAGACTGACGAGCAGCAGATTTATGATAATGGATTAGATAAGGTGAAGTTTACCGGTTACAAAGCATCACCAGCTTCGTCTGTGGTACTTGAGACGACAGGACAGGTCGGCCCAAAGATTGATGACGCAAAGATAAAAGAGCTGGTAAAGGGTAAGCGATTCGGTGAAGTGCAGAGTCAGCTAAAAGAGATTGATGGCATTAACGACGCAAATACAAAGTTTTGGCCATTCTGGGTACAGACCGTACCGAACGATGTAAAGAAGATAACTATTGAGTTCAAGATCAAGAATGAGTCGGGTAAGTAAGCAGTTATTATCGCTTGACGTTGGCGAGCGAAGAATTGGTGTTGCGGTGGCAGATACCGCAATCCGAATTCCTGTAGCGCTTGAAACGATTGAGGTTGACGGCAGTGAGCTTACAGCGATTGCGAAGATCGTGACACTCGATAGTATCGACACAATTGTTGTCGGCTATCCTCGTAATCAGTCAGGAGAGCCAACAGCTCAGACGACATATGTGCTTCAGTTTGCTCAGCAACTAAAAGATATGGCACCTGTCGTATTCCAGGATGAATCGCTAACGAGTGTCATCGCGGAACAGCAGCTAAAGGCAGATAAACGACCGTACACAAAAGGTGATATTGATGCACGGGCGGCAACGCTCATTCTGCAGGACTATTTGGAGATACATCATGCGGCCTGATGAAGATGCTCAGAAGCCATCGACTCAGCCCGTCAATGGTACGTCGCTACCTCCAGTGCAGGTGGATGGATTTAGGCGGGCTACTCCCCCTCCTGTCCAGTCAGTCCCTGTGGCTTCACAGCCAGAATATCGCTACGATCACGAGCTTCCAACACCAAAGCCGCAGGCACTCATAGCTGACCATGCACTTTCTCAGACAGTAGCAGTAACGCCTTCAGTTGATTTGAAAGATATTGATCTCAAGGACGACCCCGCGCACGCTCATAAGAAAAAGCGTTCTATTTGGGGTCGGTTATTGCTATGGGCAATTGGGCTTATTGCTGTAGCTGCGATCGCTTTAGGGGCTGGGTATCTATGGTATCAAGAGCAGTTAAAGCCCGTATCGAGTGATCAGGCGGCGCAGCGGACACGGGTGATTATCGAATCGGGAGATACACCAACGACGATAGCGACGTTCCTAAAGGAGAAGGGTCTTATCCGTGATAAAAATGCGTTTATTCTCTACACGCAGCTATCAGGAACTAACAGCTCTCTAAAAGCGGGCTCATATAATCTTGCCGCAACCGAATCAGTATCGCGGATTGTTGATCATCTCGTGAAGGGTGTTGTTGATGAGTTTAGCCTGACATTTTATCCAGGTGCGACACTGACTGATACTACGGCGACGCCTGAGGCAAAAAAAGTTGATGTGACGACGGTATTGAAGCGAGCTGGCTACCCTGAGGCTGAGATTGCTGCTGCCTTAAAAAAGACGTACACTCATCCGGTTTTAGCCGATAAGCCTGCGTCAGCTGACCTTGAAGGGTATATCTACGGTGAAACCTATCGATTCTCATCGTCTGCGACGGTTGAGGATATTATCACAAGGGCGCTTGATGAGCTGCAGAGGCAGGTGGAGAAGAATAACTTAAAAGAAGGCTTTAAGAAGCAAGGCCTCACGCTTTACAAGGGTATTACACTGGCTTCTATCGTACAGAGAGAGGTTTTAGTGCCAGACCAGCCACAGGTCGCTCAGGTGTTCTATTCGCGCCTCAAGCAGGGTATGAACCTTGGCTCTGATGTTACATACCATTATGCCGCAGATAAGCAAGGTGTTGCGCGCGATTTCAACCTCGAATCACCCTACAATACTCGTAAATACAAAGGCTTGCCGCCAGGCCCTATCTCAGCACCAGGATTGAGTGCCCTACGGGCGACTGCAAATCCTGCACTAGGTGATTACCTGTTTTTCGTGAGTGGTGATGATGAGAAGACGTACTTTGCTCGCACGAACGCTGAGCACGACAAAAATGTGAGTCAGTATTGCCATACCAAGTGTATGCTGCCGTAGTAGTTGACAAAAATACTATCTTAAAAAATATATTGACATTTTATGCAAGGTCATATAGAATAAGTTACAGCACATTTGTGATTTCATCTACTAATGCAGCCAGTCTGGAAGCATATGCGAGCGGGAAGTGTGAAACATAAATGAGCCTACCGACAAATGTCGCACGGGTACCGAAATGAACATTTTCAAAAAATATTAATTAATGAATTCGGTCGACACGTACCCCGTTCTATTTGCGAGAAGAAAGACAGAGTAAGGTAGTGCTCCTATAGTAATATAGGCAGCAGGAGAACGATAATTCGTAACCAACCAATTGCGCCCGATGCATTTGCATCAAACGCACAGCTAAAACAACAAGTTTTAGGCAAGAACAAGCGTCATAAGAAGGCTTTTTCGAAACCTAAACTAGCAACATTTGCTGCATATTCAGGTATTTTTGTCCTTATTATATCTATTGTAGCTATTGGCTATCGCCAACCTCAGCCTGCTCAAGTAGCAAGTGTTGCCCAGTCATCTAATACAGGTGTCAATGTTGATAGGCCTTCTGTAGACGAAGTTGTTGCAACTGACATTGCAGCGAACTTCGCAGAACAAACGAATATGCCAGTTGCAGCTAACGTTGCTAACTTGTCTGTTTCTCTTGCAGCTAAAACAGAACTTTCTCAGACGAGCGAGTCTGCTATTAGTAAGCCTCAAATCATCCAAGCAACTGCAGCTAGTCGAGATATTACTAGCTATACGGCAAAAGCAGGTGACACTGCCCAGTCAATCGCTGCTGCTCATAGTATTTCTCCTGAGACACTAAAGTGGGCCAACAATCTCTCATCAGATGCGATAGAAGCGAACAAAGTACTTACCGTTCCACCTGTTGATGGTGTAGTGTATACGATCAAGGATGGTGATACGCCAGAAAAGATCGCAAGTACGTTCAAGGCAGATAAAGATCGCATTGTCTCATTTAATGATCTTGAAATCGATGGACTCACCAAGGATCGTCGTATCGTTATTCCAGCAGGCGTGCTTCCGGAAGACCAGCGCCCAGGCTATCAGGCTCCAAGTACTGCTCGTGCAAGCACAGGTACGAGCTACGGTGCGAATAACTCTGGTGGGTATACAATTAGCCGAGGTATGGCAAACGTTTCTTCAGGAAATGCCTATGCGTTCGGTAACTGTACATGGTACGCATACGAGCGTCGTGCGCAACTTGGACGTCCTGTGGGCAGTTTCTGGGGTAACGCGGCAACTTGGGCAATGTACGCACGTGCTGCAGGCTTCGCTGTCAACAATACGCCAGCGGTTGGTGCAGTTATGCAAAACGGTGGTGGCTATGGACACGTTGCGATTGTCGAAGAAGTGCTTTCAAACGGTGACATACGTATCAGTGAAATGAACTATGGCGGTGGCGGTGGCGGATTCAATATTATATCCGGCCGTACTATCTCAGCTGGCCAAGCAAAATCATACAATTATATTCACTAGAATAACTAATTGATAAAATGTCAAATCTCCTCTATGAATATAGAGGAGATTTTGCTATACTGGTATTCATATGTTTGTCGACACAGCAAAAGTATTTATCCAAGCAGGCACCGGTGGTAACGGGTGTGTTAGCTTTCGACGAGAAATTTATGTCGACAAAGGCGGTCCGGACGGCGGTAACGGCGGAAAGGGTGGAAATGTTATCTTTGAAGCCACAGAAAACCTCAATACGCTGATTGACTTTCGTTTTAAGCCAGAACTCAAGGCTGAGCATGGCCAGAATGGCAGTAAGTCTAAACGACAAGGTAAGTCTGGTGACGATTACATCGTAAAGGTACCTATGGGGACACTTGTCAAGAAAGACGGTGTCGTGATCGCTGACCTTACTCACAACGGAGAGCAGGTGATAATTGCTAAGGGTGGAGACGGTGGATTCGGTAACGCTCACTTTAAATCCTCCGTTCGACAGACGCCTCGTATAGCGGAGATGGGCGAACCTGGCGATACATTTGAGGCTGCACTCGAACTAAAACTTCTTGCTGACGTCGGTCTTGTTGGGTTTCCAAATGCTGGAAAGTCGACATTTCTATCGGTCGTTAGCAATGCTCGTCCGGAAATCGCTGACTATGCATTTACGACACTTACACCAAATCTTGGCGTAGCGGACATTGACGATAGTAGCTTGCTGATTGCGGATATCCCAGGACTTATTGAGGGAGCGAGCGAAGGCAAGGGGCTCGGAGATGCGTTTTTGCGTCATGTCGAGCGTACAGCGGTGCTCCTGCACCTTATCGATGCATATAGCAATGATATTGCCGGTGACTACAAAACGATTCGCAATGAACTTGAGCAGTACAGTGAAGAGCTTATTAGCCGGCCAGAGATTATTGCACTTACTAAGTCTGAAGGACTTGATGATGATATCGTTGCTATGCAAAAAGATGAACTTCAGAAAGCTGCACCTGAGAGCCAGATATTTGCAATTTCTTCAACAGCACATACAGGCCTTAAGGAAGTACTCCGAGCGCTTAGGACGGCCGTAAAAGATGTGCGTGAAGCTGAGATTGTCAATACAGATGAAGACGAAGATTCTGGCCTTGCAATGATTACACTTTCAAGCGAACAGATTGCTGAGTCATGGGTTGTCACAAAAGACGAAGAGACCGGCGTGTTTATCGTGACTGGTGATAAGATCGAGAAGTTCGCTCGTCGTACAAACTTTGACGGATTTGAAAACGTTAACCGACTTCGCGATATTATGAAAAAGATGGGCATTACTCACGAGCTAACTCGTCGTGGCGCAACTGGCGATAGTACAATTCGCATCGGTGATGATGAATTTAGCTATCTGGAGCAATAGTACCGCCTAATTTGGCCACGGTTCGTTTGTCATATTGAAGGTTGCGGACGTCGTATTGTTACTGCCTTGGAGGAGCACTGATTGACCGGCGACAGTTCCGGTGAATGTGCCGCCAAACCAGATATTGATACTCACTCTTCCAAAATACGAGTAGAGTGATCCGCTGAAGTTGCCGTATGTATCACCCGATGTGGTCCCATAGCGTACCGCGTGGTTGTTTGGGTCTGTGTTGTTGGCTTCTTGCGCGGCTTGTGCTGGTGTTAGCGTGCTGCAGCTAGGATCGCTTGAACAGCTGGGATTTGACTGTGTATAGTAACTGATAAATATAGGAGTGATGCCCTTGTCATTTGGGACGACAGAGCCAAGGATAATCCAGAATTGCTTTTCGATCACAACAACTGGTCGCTTGGTGATTCCGTCGGCGACTTTATATTCTTCGAACGATGCGACTGAGCTTGCACCAAGTCCGGCATTTCCGAAGTTACCTCTTACGTAAATATCACCTTTGATCTCCCATTTTGCACGATTTGGGACAGAAGGAAAGCCACTCCCACCACCGATATCACCGTTATAAATCGTATTTGCTTCAAGCGAGCATGTCTGAGCTGCGCCGCACACACGCGTACCATTGACGGCCGGCTGGTTCATCTTATTGTAGAATGCCTCTCTATTGAATGCTGGAAGGTCGTAGGCAGCTGAGTCACACGTTCTTGTCGGTGCTGTGTTGGTGGAGGTCGCTATTGTTGGATTGATAAGCGAACCGGTGTGTGCGGGTGCGCAAAGGTTTTGAGTAGTGATCTTTGATGCTGCACCAGAAATGATTGTGGGGGATGCGCATTGAGTTGGGAATGAACTGCCGGTTCCACAGGCGATACCTGCAACGGCAAGGTTTCGGATTGGCTGTGACGCTGTACCCAGTGTATAAATATACGCTGCTGCTCCAGCAGATCCCCAGTTTATCCTCCCTTTGACAGTAAGGTCGGCGTTGGGCTGAACATTCATGTTCATTTTATTGACGAGCAGTCCTCCAGACCCTACGCTTAGCGGCGTACGATTGTAGGTGAGCGTTTGCTGTCGAAGTGTCATGCTAGATTTTCCACTTGATTCTATGGTTTGCCCGCTCTGTTCGGTGGTGAGTTTTATAGCAAAGGAAACATTCGTTACGGCGTTTGGACTATAGGAGATAACGGCATTTGCATTATTTCTGTAGGTGAAGGCTATGCTGTCGACATTTTCTACAACCCTGACATCGTCGGGGCAGCCGTTAGCCGTTGTGCCACACGTAATAGTGGAAATACTATTTGGTGGAGTCGTGCTTGCAGCCACGACGCGGCGGTAGAGGGATCTTTCCTTGAGATAATAAACAACGCTATCGAGCGCTTCTGTGTCGATGAGAGTGCCGTCTGCTAATGTTGGTTTTTGTCCGAGAACAAGCTGGTCTACTTTCGAGGACCATCGTGTGGTAGGAGATGGGCCGTTAGGGTCATCTGTTTGGTTTGTCGGTAGGACGGCGACGGATTTTCGTATGTCGTCATTTATACGTGAGGTTGCAGCTTGAAGATTCGTTGTCAACGTGTTTCGCTGCGAGCTTACTCCGTATTGCTGGATCAGGGTAACGATAAAGCCAACGATCGCAACAAGCATGAACGTCGAAACGGTCACTGCAACAATCATCTCTACGATGGTAAATCCATCGCTCGTTTTGCGTGGTAGCGAATGATTGCGCGATTGCGTCATAGTGCAGTCTATTTAAGCATAAACAGCTTCACTAGTACAGGGGAGGGGGCCTGTGTGGTTTACTCGTACTACAGTTAATGGTATGATGATCTATAAATAAAGCGCTTATGATTAGAGGGTTAAAACAGTGATGACGACTCAAGTAAAACGAACCACTTATGGATTTACGATCATTGAACTTATAACTGTAATTACGATTATCGGTATTTTGGCTGCAATCGGCACTGTATCATACTCGGGATACCAAAAACGTGCAGCTAAATCGGATGTAGTGTCTACTGCGCAGCAAGTAAAGCTGAAGCTAGGTGAGTATTTTACAGATAAGAATAATTATCCTGAGAATAAGGCCGCTGTCGTGGCGTATATCGGTGGCGTAGGTAGTCAGCTAGGTGATGCTTTTAACCTCACAAAAAATAGTCAGAGCATTCAGTACGCGCCCACTCCATCTGGGTGTGGCAGTCCTACGAGCCCACGATGTACTTCCTATACGATCACTATTCCTGGTCCATACTGGGGTGGCGCAAGTACCGAAAATGAAGTCATAAGGCCGTAACGGGATAAACAAATCTTATGGCAGCTACTTTTAGCCAACGACGACAATCAGGCTTTACGACAATAGAGATTATTGTATCGGTTGTCGTTTTTAGCCTCACGATTGTCTCTATTGTTTCGGCCGTGCAGTACATCCAGTATGCGCAAAGAGACTCTTTTTATGTTGATACGGCAAATCGAGCAGCTCGACAGCAGATTGAACTATTAAGAAATGGGGATTTTACGGTGTTGACGAGTGCTGCTGCACCGATAGACTTCACTAGCGCGATTACCGATATGCCAGCAGGTACGACCGGGAAAGTCACCGTCACGGTTCCGACAGCGGTGCCGTCTGCGAGGCAGTTACAAGTAGTAATAGATTATCCTCTTGGTTCGAATAGAAAGCAGGTTGTCGTGATGGCTTATGTAGAGCCAAAGGACGTCTTTTGATGGCTAAATCATTTCATAAAAACGAAAAAGGCTACTTGCTGATCTATGTCACGATAGTTGTTTTCGTTCTCACTGCTATCGCTTTTACGATCGCGACAGTCGCAGGGTCAAAATACATGAACTCTAAACGTGTAACTTATGTTGAGAATGCGATTTCTGCTGCGGAAGCGGGGGTGGGCGCAACGAAATACAAACTTGCAGAAAATCCTGGATTTACTGGCTTTCCTTTGGCAAGCCCTCAAGTTTTTTATGATCGAGTCTCATCTTCTGAGGGGCGGGCAACCTACGTCACAGATGTCACCACAAAGCCTAATGGACAAAAAGTTATCACTAGTACTGGTAGAGTGTACAGAGATAGTGGAGACGACAGTCTTGTTAATGAGAAAAAGATTGAAGTAACCTTACGCCCTGTATTGAGGCCAATGTCGGGAATATCGTTATTTGCTGGTTCTGGAGGGCTTTCTATTGGCTCTCAGTCTAAGTTGTATGGTGATAATATTTATGTAAAAGGCGGTATAACATTAGCACAGAGTTCATCGATTGGCTCCGCCGCTGAGCCTGTTCGATTGCTGCAAGCGGCCAACATATCTTGTGGAGTTGCTGCTGATTGGCCTATGGCTTGCAACGCCAGTGCTCCACCTATAAATGTGTCCGCATTGGGTGTTGGTGTTTATGGGAATGTTTGCGCCACAGATCAGCCAGCATCCTCAAAGATTGCCGGGCTTCAGCTTGGATGTGCAGCGCCAAGTTACGCGCAGCCATACTTTAATAAACAGGAGTTTGTTGGTCGAATGAACAGCGCAGCAAAGGTAACGGGCGCATCGATCACTCAGTCATGTAATGGAGGAACGAGGACGGTGCCCGCAAATACGTGGATAACGGGTAGTATATCAGCAACAGATATATCTGGATGTAAGGTTCTTTTTGCTGGAGATGTTTATGTCGAAGGTAATATTACGCTCAACGAGCGATCGCTGTTTGGAGTTGCCGATACAGCGACTGGGAATGGGCCGACGATTGTATTAAATGGAAAGTTTATCGCACAGCAGGCTGCTACTTTTCGCGGAGGTGACGCTTTTTTAAAAAATTCAGCAGGCCTATCTGCGTATATGATTAGTTTTTACTCGAATAATTCAAGTTGCTCAAATAGAATCGATGAGACTGCATCCGCATGCCTGCTTCCAGCGGATGCAAAAGCATCTGCGTACTTACCGGACTTTGATCCAAGCTGGATGAAAGCGACGCAGTATACCGCATTGGAATGTGGGGGGTCTGGTGGTGGTAATAATTTCCCGGGACTTAGCTTCTTTGCTTATTATGCGACAGTTGACTGCTACGGGGGTACGAAGTTTGGTGCTATGGGCGGACAAGGTGTCAATATTAGTTTCCATACACAACGAACGTTACTACCCCCTGTTGACACTCCGTTTGGGAGCTATTTGACGACGACTTCGTATGAGTTTGCAGGCTACAGGCAGCTTTATTAGTTTATAAAATACTATTGACATATATCTAGATATCTGCTATAATGCATTCATACTTCAATGATGACAAAAATGTATCATGTGAAGTAGTAAAGTAATGACAATTGAATAAAGTCCACCACAGCTTACTGTCGACAGGCGACGTGTCGCTAGTAAGCTGTGGTGAAAATAGAAATTTGCACGATCACCGCAGACGATGACGAGTTTCGTCTCGTGAGTTCGCATTTGAGCGCCTGTCGGTGCTGCGATTTGCACTTGCGGTGGCGAGGAGTTTAGCTAGAGTGATTACTCTGCAGCTCCTCGCCCCGCGCTTACATTCTATTGTTCGTTACTCTATACTACCCACCTCCGATTGAGGTGGGTTTTTTCTGTACCTTTTGCAGGATAGCGTCAGAGTCTGTAGAATAAGCATATGGCTCAAACATTCTTTTTTTACGACCTTGAAACGAGCGGACTCAGTGCGCGTGATGCACGAATTATGCAATTCGCTGGAATCCGCACTGATATGGAGCTCAATCCTATCGGCGAGCCCTACGATGTACTCGTTGCTTTAAATGATGATACACTCCCAAGTCCGGAAGCGCTGATGGTGACAGGGATTACGCCGCAGCAGACAGTAGCAGACGGGTATACCGAGGCGCAGTTTGCCGAGCTTCTGACAAGTGAGATATTCACTGAAAATACTATTGCCGTTGGGTTTAATAGTATTCGGTTTGACGACGAATTTGTACGCCACCTTTTTTGGCGAACGTTTAGGGACCCATATGAGTGGTCGTGGCGAGATGGACGCTCCAGATGGGATTTACTTGATGTTGTGCGCATGACGCGGGCACTTCGACCAGAGGGGATTGTCTGGCCTGTCACTGAGGACGGCAAGGCGACGAATCGCCTAGAGCTTCTCACTGCGCAAAATGGTATCGACCACCTAAAAGCGCACGATGCCCTGAGTGATGTTGAAGCGCTGATTGCGGTGACGAATCTGATTAAGCAAAAACAGCCGCAGCTCTATAGCTATCTTCTGAAGATGCGTGACAAAAACGAAGTAAAGAAGCTGGTGAATGTAGACGACAAAAAGCCGTTTGTCTATACGAGTGGACGGTATGATAACGAGCATGACAAAACCACCATTGCATTCCCGTTGACCCCGGGGAAGAATGGCAATGTTGTCGTGTATGATCTTCGTTACGACCCTTCGCCGCTCCTTAACCTTTCGCAGGATGAACTGGCAAAGAAAATGTCCGCCTCGTGGGACGAGCGTCAATCTGAAGGCTTCGTAAAACTTCCAGTAAAGGAATTGCAGTATAATCGTGCACCAGCGGTTGCACCCGTGGGCGTACTGGAGCAGGCTGACGGATGGAAGCGGATTCACCTAGACATGGAGACTATCGAGAAGCACAAGGCTGCACTCTTGAGCGCACCTCATTTCGCAGAAAATATCCGTAGTCTTATCGAAAAGCGTCCTGAATTTAAAAAATCTAAAGATGTTGAGGCGCAGCTATACGATGGGTTCTTGAATGATCGAGATCGACTCCGAGTAGAGACAGTGCGCAATGCTACTGAGCGAGAACTTGCTGATTTTCAGCCGGAATTTAGCGACGAACGGCTCGGACAGCTACTCGTACACTATAAGGCGCGTAACTTTCCAAAGACGCTGACGGATAGCGAGCAACATGAGTGGGAACGCTGGCGAATTGCTCATATTCATGACCAGCTACCGGAATTTATGAAGTCACTTGGTCGCTTGTCGGCAACGGAAAAAGATGAAAATAAGCAGTTTATTTTGCAAGAATTGCAGCTGTGGCTAGAGAGTATCGCGCCAACTGACCTTTCGAGTCAAGACGTCGACGCGTAAGTTTCTATATTCGACTATAACGACGTTTTGGTCGACGTTCAAGGCGAGCAGTATGTTTACGAACGAGTCGCTTCATCGTCAGTAGATCGAGTGCGCCAATTGCAGCGCCTCGAAGGAGGACGAGCCATGTCACGAGTCCAACAATTACGAGCATGGTGTTGGCTGAAATATTGATTGAAGTGCCGGGTACGGCGCCAACAAGTAGAAAGATCATGAGAGCGCTCGCGATACCAGACTCGATCAAAATCATAGCGATGAGAAAAAATGCTGCGCCGAGGATGATAAATCGCTTCACGAGTAGGAGCTCCCTTGATTTGTTAGACGTTAATGTACTCATGAATATAGCACTCGAAGGTGTTGACATGCAACGATAAGCATGATGAAAAATGATGTATTTTTAAGTTGGTAAGACGAAGTATCAAAGATGCGTGCTGTGGCGCGACTGTTTGATATCGTGGTATAATAAGTTGTTATGCCGGAGGTTATACGAGTTACTGGTGCTAGAGAGCACAATCTAAAAAATATTAACGTGGAAATACCACGTGATAAGCTTGTCGTGATCACTGGGCTTAGTGGCTCTGGTAAGTCGAGCTTGGCGTTCGATACCATCTATGCTGAGGGGCAGCGACGATACGTAGAGAGTCTGTCGAGTTACGCGCGACAGTTCCTCGGTACTATGGACAAGCCCGATGTCGATCAGATCGATGGCCTCAGCCCTGCTATATCTATTGATCAAAAATCTACGAGTCGAAATCCACGTTCAACCGTAGCGACGGTCACGGAAATTTATGACTACCTTCGTCTTCTTTTTGCGCGAATCGGTGTGCCGCACTGTCCAATCGATGGTGAGCCTGTGCAGCGACGAACGCCACAAGATATTATCGATGAAATCCTAAAATACGAAGACGGCAAGCGATTAATGCTTCTTGCGCCGATCGTAAAGAGTAAAAAAGGCGAACACGCGCATATTCCTGAGCAGTATCGTCGGCTAGGATTTGCTCGTGCACGAGTTGATGGCGTTGTGTATGCGCTTGATGAGTTTCCTGATCTTCAGAAAAACTTTAAACACGATATAGAGATCGTTGTAGATCGTATCGCTATGAGCAGTGATATGAATAGTCGTGTTGCCCAGTCGGTTGAGCAGGCGCTTGATCTTGGTGGAGGGATCGTCGAGATTCTGGATGTTGACGATGATTCGACGCGTATCTTTTCTCAGCGTTATGCCTGCGTGAATCACCCCGAAGAAGAGATTCCGGAGCTGGAGCCTCGTCTGTTTAGCTTTAACGCGCCACAAGGTGCATGCCCCGTATGTACTGGACTCGGCAGTCGACTTGAAGTTGATCCAAGTCTTGTCTTCAATGCGAGCCTTACGATTAGCGAAGGAGCGATCCGTCCGTACAATCGCGTTAATAGTGACGCATGGTATATGAGACGACTTGCTGCGGTTGCTGATGCGCATGAGTTTAGTTTGCAGGTGCCAGTGAGCGAGTTAAGTGAAGAGGATCTTGAAAAGGTGCTGTATGGTACTGGTGCTCAAACATATCGTATCAATCTTGGTAGCGGCCGTAGTTACGACTCGACATATGAAGGTGTGATCCCAAACCTTGAGCGACGCCATAAAGAAACAGATAGT
The DNA here is from genome assembly GCA_001029695.1 of Candidatus Saccharibacteria bacterium GW2011_GWC2_44_17. Taxonomy (GTDB): domain Bacteria; phylum Patescibacteriota; class Saccharimonadia; order Saccharimonadales; family Saccharimonadaceae; genus 2011-GWC2-44-17. Next base: position 368,678 of record CP011211.1, on the reverse strand, counting down.
GAATTTATGCGAAAAGATATCGAGCGATTTATGCGCGATCGGAAGTGTTATACCTGTAAGGGCGCTCGACTAAAGCCAGTAGTGCTTGCAATCACGGTTCATGGGCTAAATATTATGGATATTTGTAATTTAGGTGTTGATGATGCGCTTGATCTTTTCCATAACAACTTGAAGCTCAGTGACCAGGAGCAGGTAATTGCTGCACAGATCATGAAAGAGATTAATGCTCGCCTTGGGTTTATGAGTAACGTGGGGCTGAATTATCTTGAGCTAGGCCGTGCTGCAAATACACTGTCTGGTGGTGAAGCGCAGCGTATTCGTCTCGCGACACAGATCGGTTCTGGACTCCAGGGCGTGCTGTACGTGCTCGATGAGCCGTCAATTGGACTACACCAGCGAGACAACGATCGTCTCATAGGGACGTTGAAACGTCTGCGTGATCTTGGTAATACTGTGCTTGTCGTTGAACATGACGAAGATACCATTCGAGAAGCCGACTATCTACTTGATATTGGGCCTGGCGCGGGTGTTGCAGGTGGCAATGTAGTCGCTGCGGGCACTCCTGCGGAAGTTGCCAAAAACAAAGACAGCGTTACAGGGCGTTACCTTGCAGGAACTGAAAAGATTGCCGTACCTAAGAAGCGTCGTACGATTGAAAAAGATCGCAAGCTCGTCGTTAAGGGTGCACGAGAAAATAATCTCAAGAATATTAACGTAGAGGTGCCGCTTGGCGTTATTACTGTCGTGAGTGGTGTCTCTGGGTCTGGTAAATCTACGCTCGTTAACGATATCCTTGCAAAAGAGTTATCGGCGAGACTTCATCGATCGCAGGCGGTTCCAGGTACTCATGATAATATCGAAGGAATTGAGCAGCTTGATAAAGCGATCGTGATTGATCAATCAGCAATCGGACGAACTCCACGAAGCAATCCAGCTACGTATACTGGTGTGTTTACGCCAATCCGCGAACTATTTGCTGGTACACCAGAATCAAATATTCGCGGCTATAAGGCGGGACGATTTAGTTTTAATGTCAAGGGTGGTCGCTGTGAGAATTGTCAGGGCGATGGAGTGATTAAGATCGAAATGCACTTTCTTCCGGATGTGTATGTTACTTGTGATGTCTGTAACGGTAAGCGATATAACCGAGAGGCGCTTGAGATTAAGTACAAAGAGAAGACAATCAGCGACGTACTTGAGATGACTGTAGAGCAATCTGCGAAGTTCTTTGAGAATGTGCCAACTATCGCTCGGAAGCTTGACACTCTTGTCGAGGTGGGCCTTGGGTATATTCGTCTCGGGCAGCCGGCAACGACATTTAGTGGTGGTGAAGCGCAGCGTATTAAACTTGCAAGTGAGCTTTCTCGTCGTAGTACGGGTAAAACGATGTATATTCTTGATGAGCCAACGACAGGACTGCATAGTGCTGACGTGAATCGTTTGATTCAGATCCTGCAGCGTCTTGTTGAGGGTGGCAACAGTATGGTGATTATTGAACATAACCTAGACGTTATTAAGACAGCAGATCATGTGATTGATATGGGCCCAGAAGGTGGACTTGGCGGGGGTATGGTAGTTGCTGCAGGTACTCCTGAGCAGGTGTCTAACGTGAAGGGATCTTTTACAGGAAAGTATTTAGCACCGCTACTAAAGTAGTGCGTACTCAATGAAAATAATCTTGTGAGTGAAATCGCAAGGTTATTTTTTGTTACGACGGAAAAGTGTGTCGAATTGTTTCTTCGAGGCAGCAAGTATCATGTCTCGCTGCTTCTTGTCCTTTAGGACATGGATGACCGGAGGAAGAATAGAAACAAGCAAGATAAGTGCAACAATAGGTAGAAGGACATGGTCGATATCGAGTCCTAGCTTCTCGAACAGTGCACCGAGGTAGTAGCCAAGATAAGTAACGCCCGCAGCCCAGAGAAAACCACCAACGATGTTGTAGAGAAGGAACTTGCGGTAGTCCATCTTGCTAACGCCTGCGACTACTGGCGCGAACGTGCGGACAAAAGGGACGAAGCGAGCGATGATGACTGTTTTTCCGCCATGTTTTTCATAAAACTTTTCGGCGGCAATCACATTTTCTTGTTTGAACAGTCGTGAATTAGGCTTAGTGAATAGCTTGCGACCAACTCGTCGACCAAAGGTGTATCCGACGTTGTCACCAATGACGGCGGCAAGGAAAAGAAGGAAGACAAACAAGTGAATGTTTATATTGAACACGCCTGCATGCACGAGGAACCCGGCGGTGAAGAGAAGGCTATCTCCTGGTAGGAAAAATCCAATGAGCAGTCCTGATTCTGCAAAGACCACACCTATGACTGCAAGCCAGCCTGCTGTAGAGATGATGTCGATTAAATCGAGTCCTGGGATGGCACCGAAATTTGCAAGAGGGAGAAGTGATTCAAACATATACTACTAGTTTAGCATGTTAGATATCTCACACCTCCAAAAAACCACAGCTGTTATAATGGAAAGGTATAGACAAACCGAACGACATACGAAAAGGAGTGACGATGAGTACTAATACATTGAGTCTAGAAAACCGAACGGCCAGCGGCAAGCATGTTGCAAAGTTGCGCACTGAAGGGTTTGTGCCGAGTGTTGTTTATGGAGGTCACATTGACCCTATTTCTACCCAGTCACCGATTGTTGAGACGACGAAGGTTGTACGATCTGCTGGTAAACATTCACCAATTGATATTACGATTGATGGCAAAAAGAAGCTTGCGATCATAAAGAGTATCGATATTGACCCGGTGAAGCATCATATCCGTCATATTGCATTTCATACGATTAAGCAAAATGAAGTAGTAACGACACAGGTTCCTATTACACTTGTAGGAGCTGGTGAAAGTGAAGCGGAGAAAGCCGGACTTGTTGTACTACAAGCGATTGAGCACATTGAGATCAAGGCGAAGCCGGGTAATCTTCCTGAAGCACTCGAGCTATCTATCATCGATCTTAAGACCGATGAAGATAAGCTGACACTTGCAGACATCACCCTTCCTGAAGGAGTTGAGTTTGCGGAACTCGAACAAGACACGACACTTGTAGTCGCGAATGTGTATGAGCCGGGTGCTCTCCAGGCGGCAAACGACGCAGCTGGTGGTGATGCAGAGGATGCAAGTGATGTATCTGCCGACAATGGTAGTGATACACCGCAAGATACTCAGGCTGAAGAGAAAAAACCAGGTGGTAAATCTCAGGATGAACCAAAGCAGTCGAACGTCGACGCAAATAAATAAGTATACTACTTTTACTAACAAAAACACCGCATCTCTGCGGTGTTTTTGTTAGTAAAAAATCGCTTAAAATCATGAGTAGCAAAAAGTGAACATATGATGTATATTGACAGTAACGCATGGTGGCTAAGATGTGAACGTACGGGTAATCTAAGAGACGGGATAAGCAGATAGTGTCAGTAGAATCGTGGGTACAACCGGGAGATGATTTAAGTAATTTTGATGGGTCTAAACCATGGCCTGATCAGATTGTGAACTATAATGGAGTCGATATTATCGTTCCCGCATCGACAAACTACCGATTTGGTAATCGAGCTGTCTCTATGGCTAGTAGGCGAGATGAATTTATCGATATGGTTTCTGACAACCCGGTCGTAATCCTAAGCGGTAATACCGGATCTGGTAAAACGACGCTTGGAGCACAGGCTCTTATGGAGAGTGAGCTGGGTAGTAAGGTTATTCAGCCGCAGCCTCGTATAATACTCGCTAGAAATGCATGCTATCGTGTCCGGCAAGAAATGGACTACGCGATGCACCAGAAAGGGTATGCCGATAAGCGTGTCGGCTATACAACCTCAACTGATTCGGAAGTGGATCCTGAGAATGAGATACTGATGGCGACGTACGGAGCTGCTTTAAAGATGGTTATTCATGGAGGTAAAGAGATTAATAGCTTTATCTTCAATCCAGATGAAGTGCATCTGAGGGAGATTGAAGCCGACATACTAATTGGTTTGTGTGCGAAAAGAGGACTGAAGTTAGTTATATCAAGCGCAACAATGAATGCTGAAAAAATGGCAGAAACGTACAGCAATGTGCATGGTGAGCCAGCACCTATCTTATCGATCGATGTACCAAGATTTGAAACTACATATGTAGAGCCGGACAAAGAGGGGCTTATCGCTGATATCGTGAAACATAAAAAGGAAGATACGGTAATCTTTTTACCGGGTCGTAAGAATATTACTCGCTCATTGGGTCAGTCGGTTCGAAAGATTGATACGAAAGTAAATGCGATGCTACTACATGGTCAACAGTCGAGAGCTGCGCAGCAGCGTGTGTTTGATACGACATCCGGAGTTCGCCATATTCACAGTACAAATGTGGGTGAGATGGGAGTTACTTTTGACGTAGATGTTGTGATTAACCCTGGGTATGAGCGCGCGATGATGCTTATAGACGGAGTTCAAACCCTAACTGAACGAGTAGCTCCTCAGTCGACAAATCGTCAGCGTGAAGGGCGCACGGCACGTACGCGTAATGGAACGGTTGTTTTTGGCTCTAAGATGGAAGGCTATCCGAAGTTACCTCCACTTGATCAAATTCCTCTGTATGACACTCCCGGTATTCTTCGTTCAAGGCTTGATTCTGGTCAGCTACAGCTTTCAGTGATCGGTGAAACATTTGATACGCTACCCCTCTCCGATTATCCTGAATCTCAGGAAGTGACTCGCACGATGATACGCCTAAGAAGGATCGGTGTGTATGACGAGGATGATAAATTGACTGAGATAGGGCGAGAGGTTGAGCAATATTCTGTTGACCCTAACTATGCTCGAATGATAGTAGAGTCTGCGCGGTACGAAGAGGAATTCCCCTCACTCAAGGCGCAGATGATCGCAATTGCATCGGTTGAGCAGGCCCAAGGAATCATGAGTACAGAACAGGACGGCTCTGGGTGGAGGACGGTGATTCCAAATGATAGCCGCTCCGATTTAATGTTCGGTATGAGGCTGTTTAAGTGGGCACTGCAGTCTGATAGAACTAATCAGGAGCTTCAACAAAAAGGTATTATTGAGCCAAGCTTAAAACGTGCGAGAGATTTATACGAGAGCAATTGTAAAAAGCAAGGCATAGATCCTGACAGTTTGCGAATGCCGCAGACTGATGCTGAGAATGAAGCGATCATTGCCTGTATTTTATCAGGAGTGGATGAAGTTTTCGTTCGATCGGGCGAGGGCACTTACCGTGATATCCGTGGAGACCGTAGGTATCTCCAGAGCGCTACTACGGTTGGAACCTCACCCATACTCGTGGGTATTCCGTGGAATCTTCAGACGTACAAAGGTGAAGTCTTGACTATGCGTCGCTATGTTAGTTCTCCTACTGCTGTTACGCGAGAACAGCTAGAAAAATATGCACCGCATCGTTGCACCTATAGTATAAATGGCTATTGCATGGATACTTGGGGTAATATAACAGCCAAGAATGCGCTCTATTTCGACGGACAGTATATTGATGACAAAAATAGAGTATCTGTTGAGCCAGGCGCTCAACTTCGTGATTATATGGTCGATGTAGTGTTCTCTAAGGCTCTTAAAAACAAGAAGAATCTTTCACCGACACTTTCGAGGTTTCATCAGAAAATACTAGATCTTCATTACATGCAGCATAAGACGCATTATAATCTTGCGGTACACGAGAAGATTCAGGCTGCGCGCAATAAACTAGCTGAGCTAGTTCCAGAGACGGTTTTGACGCTAGATGACCTAGATCCATATCTTGATCCTATGATTCTTGAAGGTGAACTTAATGACGTAATTTTGCAGGAAGTTGAAAGTACTGCACCTGACTACATTACGTTCTTAGATGAGAGTAGTCGGCCAGTCAGTGTTCCAGTAGAGTACAATAAAAACCAAGTGCATATCAGGGTAACTAAGCAGCAGCTTAACTACCTTCCAAATTCATTTCCGGAACTAGGTGATCGAGAAATACGCGTAAAGATTGACAACGGTTCGCGACTCCATACGATTGAGGATGCATTTGATAGGGCTCTATCGCCGAATAGGGCTCACCGGAGAAATAACATCCGAGATATTCAAACTGCAAATTCAATACGTAAGGCTAAGGATGAAAGCTGGGATGGTTCGCGCCTGTCTCCTCGAGGTGTAGATGTCGAATATGCGCCATCTAGGATTTATCGTCGGACTCAGCATAAGTAAGCTAATTTAAGAAGACCAGAGCGTTCCAGGAGGTGACTCCTGTACTTGCTCTGGTCTTAGTCTGAGAGGGTGTCTAGTAATGTAGTAGCTCCTTTCGCGCTCTTTCGCTGCGCGCTGTAGCGTGACTGAATATTGTGTCGTAGTAGTCACATGTGTCGCTCTCGGGCCTGGCGGGTACAGCGAGTAGATTTGGCGGATAGACTTCTCGTGCGTAGCGTCGGACAATTCTATAGGGTATTGTGGCAGGCTCCCTCTTCTTGAGTGATTGAGCTGTATCTCCAGCGTAGTCAACAAGAAGTATGATACGGGTGTCGTTATGCTCGTTGTCGCACTGAATGACACCTTCTTGGATCATTCTATCTAGGTGTGCGATAAGCTCACTGTTATATGCGTCAGTTTGCTGTTTCCTCCGATCTTTACAGCCAAGGACTCCTCCTGTTCTGAGTATCCATGCTGCCTGTGCTTTGTCCTTAGCAGTCAGAGCATTGTGTTGAGCGAGATATTTCATTACTGCTCGCTTGACTTGTTGATAGCGACGCTCAGCCTTTGCTTTTTTGACATTGCAGGCTAGCTCGAATGCATCTGCATTGCGAATTGCCATGAGAACACACCTTCTCAACTAGTAAAGGGCGAGCGACCGTTTCAGTGAAGAAGTGGACTCTTGCGACGGGTGTCGAAGATTTACGCTTACTCTAGACTATAAAACAAAAAATATTAAATACAAGCTTAAGTCTTATGGTGAATACGGTGAGAGAGTATTATACTGAGTATAGTAACTAGTGCAAAAGAGGGAGGTGACATGATTGAGAAGTTTTCGTCAACGAATGAGCTATTGCCGCATGAGTGGGAGCATATAAAACAGCGACTCGGTGAGGCTGCGCTGAACGGTATTCGTAGGATTGAGTATCCTCACGACGATAACCCTCACGCGACATTTGGCTCGCGAGTAACCCTTCTCGAGGACAGTGAAGAATTACAATACGATCTTGTCACGTCACATGTCGATGGGATCGATCCATTCGATAGTGAGGTTGTGCTGGTGACGCCAACTAGTCCGTTAGGGCAAAGACTCCATGGGTCGCTGGAGGGGTCGAATGTCACATGGAACTCTCCAGGAGGTACGGTATCTGCACGCGTCCTCAAGGTTGACCAAAATGCACAGCGTAGGTCTTACGAGGAAGGTATGACGATTGAGGCTGACGAAGCATCCTAGGCGAGATGCGACGATCTATTCTTCAATGAATCCGCCACTTTGATGGCTCCATAGTTTTGCATACACCCCTTGTTCCTTGAGTAATTTGCCGTGTGAGCCATCTTCGATAATTTTTCCGTTTTCAAGTACAATGATACGATCAAGTCTCGCAATGGTCGAAAGACGGTGAGCGACAACGATTGAGGTCTTGTTGCTCATCAGGGTCTCAAGCGCATCCTGGATGAGCTTCTCGCTTTCGCTGTCAAGAGCGCTGGTGGCTTCGTCTAGTATGAGGATTGGTGCATCTTTTAGGATGGCACGAGCAATTGCGATGCGCTGACGTTGCCCGCCGGAAAGCTTAACGCCGCGTTCACCGACAACCGTATTAAGACCATCGGGCAATGTGTCGACGAAATCTCGTGCGTTTGCTTGATCTATCGCAGTATAAATTTCTTGATCTGTTGCGTCCTGTCGACCATAGGCGATATTCTCACGTAAGCTTCTGTGAAATAGATATGGCTCTTGGGGGACATAGGCGATATTCTCACGTAAGCTATGCTGTGATACTTTTGTGATATCTTGACCGTCAATAGTTATGGTGCCTTTATTGCTATCAGCGAAGCGTAGGAGTAGTTTTGTTAGTGTTGTTTTGCCGCCGCCGCTTAATCCTGCAAGGCCGATTCTTTCACCTCCAGCAATTGAGAGTGACAATCCTTGGATAACATTACCTCCTGAGCTATCTTTATAGCGAAAATCAACAGTTGAGAACCCTACTGATCCATCCGTTACTCGGAGTGGTCTTGCAGTGTGAGTATCCTTCACTTCGGGTGTTTCATCAAGAATATCGGTAATGCCTGAGGCGTTCAGAAATGCCTGCTCAGTGTTTCGTATGAGGGGAGATATTTCGAACAATGATCCTGTAAGTCGACCAAGGTATGTAACGGCAAATACTAATGCTGCAATTGACACCATGTCGTGGGTATAGAGCCAGACGCAGGCGGCAAGAGTTGCAATTTGAAATCCGAACAACACAGCTTGTCGGAGTATCGACTCTCGCTGCATGATATCTATTTCTGAGTTTGCTATAGACTCGATCTTACTGCGTGCAGAGATGACTCGAGAGATTTCGCTATCAGTTGTCGCGAAGTAGCGAACGATTTGTTGATTGCCAATAATGTCTGCAACGGTGCCGTTGAGTTTTGACTGTAACAGTTTTCGTTGGTGTCGAAGTGGTCCGCGGCGTGCTGCGCCCTTGGCGCTTTTCCATACAAGATATACGGTTACTATAGTAAGCGGAAGCAGTAGTATGGGCGAGAGAAAAGCAATGATAATAAGACTAGCGATGAAGTTGACAATGATACCACTCGCTTGGAGAAAGATGACATCAAGAAATGACAATATAGAGTCGCCGAACTTATCGACATCTCCCGAAAGAGAACCTACCTTTTTATTTGCGAAGTATTGATCGCTATGTGCGAGTAGGGTATCCATGGCAAACACCGTCAGTGATGTTCGCATTCGCTCCTCATGACGAAAGAGTCGCCTAAACCCGATATCGCCAACCACTAGTGATATGATTGACACGATCACGCCAATTCCAAGGAGCAGTATTGGGTATTGCCAGTTATGGGGATTTGTAATCAAGGACTGGATAACAAGACTAAAAAGCAGCGGGAGAAGCACGATGTAAAGCAGTCTATTAATCGGTATACAGATGCTGTATATCCAGACACTTTTTTTATCTTTCGACATTTCATTCCAAAAAAGTAAGAGAGTTTTCTTGGCTGTTTGCGGGTTTGTTCTTATAAAAAGCTTTGTCATAGAGCTATTCTTCAATGAATCCGCCACTTTGATGGCTCCATAATTTTGCGTAGGTGCCGTTTTTTGCAAGTAGTTCGGTATGGGTGCCATCTTCTTTAATTTTGCCGTTGTCTAGGACGATAATGCGATCAAGTTTTGCGATCGTTGATAGTCGATGGGCGATAACGATGGATGTGCGGTTTTTCATTAATTTTTCGAGTGCGTCCTGGATGAGCTTCTCGCTCTCGCTGTCGAGCGCACTTGTCGCTTCATCAAGCACTAGGATAGGGGCATCTTTTAAGATGGCGCGGGCAATTGCAATACGTTGACGCTGTCCGCCAGAAAGTTTCACGCCACGCTCGCCGACAGTTGTATCAAGGCCTTCGGGGAGCTTTTTGATAAACTCGTAGGCATTTGCGCGTTTTGCGGCGGCGATGATCTCTTTATCGGTGGCGTCTGGTTTGCCATAGGAGATATTCTCTCGAAGACTTCTATGAAAGAGCATTGGCTCTTGTGGGACGTAGGCTATACTCATGCGAATTGATTCTTGAGTAACCTGTGAAATATCCTGATCGTCGATAGTGATTGCACCTTTGTCTACGTCAGCAAATCTAAGGAGTAGTTTTGTAAGTGTTGTCTTGCCACTTCCTGAATGTCCGACAATGCCAACGCGCTCACCGGGTTTGATCTCAAGGCTAAAGTCTCTAAAAAGTGTTTCAGCATCTTCGTCATGTGCGAAGGTGATACTCTGAACCTTTATTTGCCCATACTTCACTGTAATCTTTTGAGTGCTCTTATCCGTGATTGTAGGTGTAAGTTGGAGTATCTCGCTCATATCATGTGCATCACCAATGATTCGATTGTAGTTGCGCATGACTCCGTTCATCTGCCATAACTGTTGCGCTACAGTGAAGGTGTAGGTGATGCAGAGGTATACAGCTCCAATTGCTATAATGTTTTCCTGAGAAGCCCAGACAGCTACAATGAGTGCGACTACGTTTAGCGTAGCGATGAGCGAAGAGTAGACAGTGCTGATACCAAGAAAGCCGCGCATGCTTGAAAGTGATTTTTGTCGCCAGAAGCTAGTCTTGGCTTCTAAGCTCTTTTGCTCGTTACGTTCGCCTCCGTATGATTTTATAGTGGCAATATTAGTAATATTATCGGCAACGTGTCCGCTAATGGCAGTACTGGCCTGTGCCTCTTCTTTATTGCGTATGGCGAGGAATCGCGAGCCATAGAATACGGATACGGCAAAAACAGTAGAGATAATTGCGAGCATCAGCGCATATTGCCAGAGCACGAAGCTGAGGATGATAATTGCGCCGACGACACTACTTACAACTGGAATGACCTGGAATATTATAGTGTCCCAAAAGCGCTCAAATGACCCGATAATCTTGCTGGTCTGGGAGACTAGCGAGCCGCCGAAACGGTTGGCGTGAAAGTTTAAGCTCTGTGCCGTTAGGTTACTAAATATTTGTCTATATAGATCACGCTGTGCTGCTGTTTCCATTGTCCACGCAGCTAGGTTGACGAGTCGCCATCCAATAATCTGACTGTAGATTTGAATTGCAGTGTAGAGTGCTATTAAAGTCCATGCATTTTCCAGACGAAGACTGCCTGACTGTAGCTTACCTAGTAAGTCTGCGATAATGAGTGGTCCAAGAAAGCTTGCTACGACAACAGTTGATGCTGAAAGTAATAGCGCTCCGATGGTACGAAATGGGTATTGCATGGCGCTTTGCCAGAATAGTGAAAATATATGCTTTTGCATATGCCTCCTTAGATATTTTAAATATGATTATTTCTATAGTCGTTATTGGTTTGGCCGTCCAAACGTATACGAGTAGAGGATCCATAATGGATCATAGTGCTTGTATTTTATCATAGTAAATATATCTCATGCAAATATAATTAAGCTACAATAGACCTAATATGGCTTTTAATCATTATGCAAAGATTCAACGTATTTTGGAGCTTGAGCCTGACGATTGGCTGATTCGAAGAATTGATGAGCCAACTCAAGCGAAGAACTTTAAAGGTGAAGTGATTCACTTCGATCACTATTATCGAGTGTATCGCGCGAATGGCGAGGCAATAAAGTACTGTAAGTTTCAGCAGATTGAGCGCCTGGCGCAAGTACTTAAAGTTCCTGTCGAATCCTTGCCAACCATAGATCAGTAGATCATGAACTGATATGGTATAATATTTGTTGATGCAAAAGATTTTACTCTATTACAAATTTACTCCTATCAAAGATCCGGAGACGACAAAGCTGTGGCAAAAAACGCTTGCAGATAGTTTGAATTTAAAGGGTAGAATTTTGATATCACCGCATGGCCTTAACGGTACTGTTGGCGGTGAGATGGACGATCTTAAGAAATATATAAAAGCAACAAAAGAATTCCCTGGATTTAAAGGAACTGTCTTTAAATGGAGCGATGGAGGACGCGAAGATTTCCCGCGTATGAGCGTGAAAGTGAAGAGCGAAATAGTTGCGTTTGAGGCAGCCGATGAACTTCGTGTTGATGAAAACGGTGTCGTTGGTGGCGGCAAACACTTAAAGCCAAGCCAGGTGAACAAACTAGTACAGGAGCGTGAAGATGTTGTTTTCTTTGATGGGCGCAATGCACACGAAGCGGCAATCGGAAAATTTAAAGATGCTGTTGTGCCAGACACTCACACATCACGCGACTTTATACGTGAACTTGAAAGCGGTAAGTATGACGACTTAAAAGATAAGCCGATTGTAACGTACTGCACGGGTGGTATTCGTTGTGAAATCCTTAGTAGTCTTATGATAAATCGTGGATTCAAAGAGGTCTATCAGATCGATGGCGGTATCGTGAAGTACGGGGAAGCATATGGCGACGACGGCCTGTGGGAAGGTAGCTTGCGAGTCTTTGATGATCGTATGACGGTTGATTTTAGTGATAGTCCAAAAGTGATCGGCGTTTGTAGTCACTGTGAAGGTGCGACAAATAACTATGAAAACTGTGCATGGGCGAATTGTAATGACCTTGTACTCATCTGTCTCTTTTGTAAGCAGAACCCTGACCTGCTTTACCATACGGATGCATGTCGTGATAAAGCAAAAATTGGCGCAACTGCTTAATGACAAAGCGACGCCTTGCTGAGATAGCTGGCTGGTATGGAATTCTTGCGATACTTGCCGCGTACGGACTGGTAAGTCTTGGGGTGTTGACGGCCGACCATAGTGTATATCAGCTCTTGAACTTAACGGGAGCGTTAGGTGTGATTATCGTTTCTGTTGCTCGTAAGGTGACACAAACTCTTGTTCTGAATATAGCGTGGGTATTGATCGCGATTGTAGGACTTGTACGCTCACTCTCGTAGTAAGATACCGACTTGTCCTATCGCTGTAGTATCATAGATATATGAAAACTTACATAATACGATTTATTACCGGTCTTGCAATTATTATTTTTGGAGTCGGACTACTCCTTGGCAACTTGGATGTCTTTAACTTTGGCGAGGTGATCGGTAAGTGGTGGCCACTTATTGTTATCGGTGCGGGAATACTAGTATTCATTAACGATGTAAAAAGCTATATATGGGCGCTTGTTATTGTCGCTGCTGGCGCCATGCTTCAACTGAAACAGCTTGATGTCATTGATGTTAATCCATGGCAGTTTGTTTGGCCGGTAATAATCATTGCGATTGGTCTCTCGGTGATCATAAATCGTACTGCATCGAGTCGTCATATTAGTAAATCTGACCGGGATGACATTACGGCAATACTCGGCGGCAGTGATCAGCGTAATATGTCCGATGATTTTAAGGGGAGTCGAGTAACGGCTATACTGGGTGGCGTGAAGATTGATTTACGAAAAGCAACAATCAAAAAAGAAGCTACTCTCGAAGTCTTTAGTCTTATGGGTGGGGTTGAGATTATCGTTCCAAGAGATGTGATCGTAAAGAACCAAACATCTGCGATCTTAGGTGGTATTGAGGATAAGTCTGAACAAGATGCTACCAAGAATGCTCCTATTCTTTATGTGACTGGCGATGTAATTATGGCGGGCGTTGAGATTAAGAACTAGATGATTAGTGAAAAATCACTCGAGTTGGTACGAAAAATTGGTACGAGTCGACGAGCTGTAGTAGCGGATGAAAGCGGCGTAGAGGTTCGCCTATATGGTCTTACGGCTATTGCTGCACTAAAATCACATCTTAATATTTCGTATGCTGATATAGCTTCGGTCTCTGTGGGGTCGATAGAGTCCATCTCTATATTTGCGCCGAGGATAGGCTACTCTAATCCCCTTACCGGAGCTCGCGGGGGAAGATTTCGTACGAAAGGTGAGCATATGTTTGTTTCATTTGATCGACCTTCGCATCAATTATTGACGATCTTTTTAGTTGATAAAAATTCTACTGGATTTGATAAGATCGTCGTTGAGATTGAAAGACCTGATGAGGTTAAGTTATCTATCGAAAAGAAAGCTGCGGCAAATGGCTAACACGCCGCAACGCTACGTCGCGCTTTTACGGGGTGTGAATGTAGGTGGAAAAAGCCTTATAAAGATGTCAGATCTTTCACAGGGATTGACTGCGATGGGTTTTTCGGAGGTATCTACTTACATTCAGAGTGGTAACGTACTGTTTTCAAGTACAAGTAGAAATGAACAGTCATTGGCTAGTGAGATCGAGCGGGCGATCTATGGCCTATTTGGGCTGGAGGTTAAAGCTGTCGTCATTTCTTCATGGCAGCTGTCGGAAATAGTCTCAGCTATGCCGGATAAGTGGGGCTCGGATGCTTCGTGGAAGTATAATACTCTTTTTTTACTCCCACCCTGTAGTCAGGATGACGTATTGACGGCAATTGGGGAGTTGAAACCCGATATTGAGCAGTTAATTCCAGCGAAGGGTGCGATACTTCAGTCAATAGAATTTAGCTCGTTTGGACGGAGCAGGACGGGCAAACTTGCCGCACTTCCCGTTTATAAGCAGATAACAATTCGAAACTATAATACGACGATGAAGCTTCTTGAATTATTGCAGAAATAATACAGTTTGGTTCTAGTTGATGCTTCGATAAGCTACAATAGTACTCATGACTAAAAATACAGAAATAAGCGCTGTCCTCGCTCAGCGAGCAGCACAAGTGCAGCGTGGTGGCGCGCGGGCGGCGGTACTTGGAGTAACTGATGGACTCGTAAGCACTCTATGTCTCGTAGTTGGTGTAGGTGCAGCTGGGGCGGATCCTAAGGCGGTGCTCACCGCGGGATTTGCTGGTTTACTCGCAGGTGCTATATCGATGGCTGCTGGAGAATGGATATCGGTTAAAACTCAGGTTGAACTTTTTCAGGGAGTGCTTGATGATCTTCGGTTGGCGGTAAAAAAAGATTATCATCTACTCCAGGAGAAACTCGTTGATGATTTTAAAGAGCACGGTATGCATCCAGACACAGCTTTGTCGGCAACGAAAGATATTGCAGCCAATCAGGATGAGTTTATGTCTATGTATTCATCGCAGATCATAGGCATCAACCAAGATGAGCTAGGTTCTCCTTGGCGGGCGGCGGGTTCATCCTTTGTGCTATTTACTATAGGAGCGCTCGTACCACTTGGGCCATGGATGTTTGGATTTAATGATCTCACGGCAATCCTAGTGGCTATAGGATTGACGGCGCTAGCAGGTCTTTTTGTTGGGGGTTATACCGCTCGTTCAAGCGGAAGAAGTGTGTGGTACGGTTCTTTGAGGCAGCTTCTGATTATCGTTCTGTCTGCAGGGGTGACGTATGGTATTGGCCACATATTTGGCGTCGTAACCGCCTAGCGACTGCTAAGTAAGTTTATTCTGTCTCGTTATAGCTACTTCGTTCATTAGATCGAGCAATGTCGGCGAAGTATCTTTAGATGAGATTACTGCCGAAAAGTAGTCGTTCGAAAAATCACTTAAAGCGCGTATGAGGTGTTCACGAAATTGAACTCCAGCCTCTGTGAGTTCAATTGTTTTTATGCGACGATCGTGCTCGCTTTCTTGACGGGTGATGAGCTGGAGCGCAAGGAGTTTATCGACCACGCCGGTTATGTATGATGCGTCGCAGCCTACCATGCATGAGAGACGGTTCATGGGAATCGGATGGTTCGGCTCAAGGGAAAGGAGTGCCTGGAGTTGACTAAGGTTTAGGTTGTGCTGTTCAGCGAATTTCACGAGATCGTGCTTTAAGTGCGTGAATAGTGTCATCGCTTGCCAGTGGATATTATTGTCTAATGTATCCTTCATGCCTCTAGTATACTACAATAAGTAAATACTTGATAAAATAAACTATGTATAAATACAATGATTACATTACAAAAGCATCTTGGAGGGTTCATGAGACAAAAGAAAAAAATAATAGTATTAATATTGCTGGCGCTGACGCAATTTTTGGTGGTGCTCGATAGCTCTATCGTAAATGTCGCTCTCCCAGCGATCAAAGAATCGCTTGGTTTTACTGATGCGTCTTTGCAATGGATCCTTACGGCGTATGTGTTGACGTTTGGTGGATTTTTGCTGCTGGGTGGTAGAGCGGCCGATTTATTCGGTCGTCGAAAAGTACTGCTAACGGGGCTTATCGGCTTTACTGCTACGTCGCTGCTTATCGGACTTTCCCAGTCGAGTGAGTCATTTATCGTGTTGCGTGCACTGCAGGGTCTGACTGCGGCATTTATGTCTCCTGCGGCGATGTCAGTTTTACTTACGACATTTAGTGAAGGTCCTGAGCGCAATCGCGCCCTAAGTGTTTGGAGTATTGTTGCCTCAGGTGGCGCAGCTGCAGGCGTGCTTCTTGGTGGTGTACTGACGCAGCTGTTCGGTTGGCACTGGGACTTTTTTGTCAATGTACCGTTTGGTATCTTGGCAGCCATAGGAATCTATAAATATGTCCCAGCTCACATCAAAGAGGAGAGCGATAAAAATCTCGACATACCAGGTGCATTGCTTATTACGACAGGGTTGATCGCACTAGTTTATTCGATCAGCCAAGCTCCGGAACTAGGCATTTTAGATGCATCTGTCGTCGTTACTTTTGTTGCTTCGATTCTACTGATAATTGCGTTTGTCTACAATGAGTCAAAGGTAAAGCATCCACTCGTCCCTCTATCGGTGTTCCGTCTTCGAAATGTTGTAGGTGGTAACCTGATCATGATTCCAGCGATGGCGGGGATGCTAGGAATGTTCTTCTTTATGTCGCTCTATATGCAGAACATTTTGAAGTTTACTCCAATTGAGAGTGGTTTGGCATTCGCGCCGTTCCCGGTTATCCTTGGCTTTATTTCGTGGCATGCTCCGAAATTGGTGAAGCGATTTGGCATTAAGAAGCTGCTCATCGTAGGTACGTTACTTCCAACAATAGGGATTTCTTTGCTAACGGCGTTACCTCTTAACGGGAGTTATATAGTCAATATACTTCCGAGTATTATATTGATACCAGCTGGTATGAGTGTTTTCTTCCTGAGTGCGATACTTGCGGCAACTTCCGGTGTGCCGGCTCGTGAGTCGGGGCTTGTGTCGGGACTTATCAATACGTCACAGCAAATTGGCGGAGCGCTTGGTGTCGCACTACTTGCAGGCGTGGCGGCATTTGCCGCTGGTGGAGTTCAATCTCCTGAAGCACAGCTACAAGGTTATCATGCAGCTTTTGCGGCATCGGCCGTACTGATGGTTGGTGCGCTTCTCGTCGCTGTATTTGTCATCAAAGTACCTAAGAAAGATAGTAATTCTTCAGTAGACGAGGCGGTAGTTACTTCTCACTAGAAGAACGGGTTCCGAGGTATCGTTTGACGTCAGTCGTGAGGAAAAGACTGACGTCATCTCGCGTCCTACCCTCAGCATGAAATGGCGTACTGATGACCTGAATCAGAATGAGCATATAGGTGAGGATAAACGTAATAAGCCCTACGATGACAAGTCCTCCGTAGAAAGGATCGATGTTCGTAAGCGTGAGCATGGCGATTAAGAGTAGTACGATCGAGCGTGCAAGAATTGTAGCTGAGGGAATGAATTTAATGCGCTGAATGTAGTTAACACGAAATACATTTCGTAAGAGTGCTGACTGCTGCGTCTTTAGTTTGACGATAAAGTTTGCCGGAACTTTCGCTGTCTCCATCTGATTGAAATAGGGGTTGAGTGCATGGATATGTTTGCGTGTAGCATGTGATTTGTTTCGGACATCACTACTAAAAGATCCTAGGATCGTTCGGAGCTGTTCTCGAAAACCGTCGATATCAAAGTCAGGGTATAGTTCGTGTACGGACACTGCATCTTCAAACATATTTTCAACATTTGATGAGAACTCTGATGGGATTTTTTCGCTCTCTTTGTAGTCAGAAATGGTTGCCGACAAGATAAAACCAACAACGAAGAATACTCCAGATGAGACACTGTTGTGAAGAGAGCTTTGTTCAATCGGCTCGAGATTAAATGCGTGAAGTGTGTATTTAATCGCAACGACAATGAGTGAAATTACGAAGGCAATTAAAAAGATACGGAATAGTTTTAGTTGATGAATCATATCTTTCTAGTATAGCAAAATATATACGCTGAGCGTATGATAGTCACACGTATGGGATATAGAGATGCGTCCTAATGAGATCATGCGCCCTCCGAGCACGGTGAGTGATTATGACGACGCGTCTCGGAGGCGTCGTATGCATGAAACGAGGCTACTTGCCGACAGCCAGCCTTGGGTGCGTAGAGCCGCGCGAAGTGCCTTGGGTGCGCTTGCTGTCGGAGCCGTAACAGGTGCTGTGTTTATGCAATATTGGCAGCATGATGTTCTTCCGGAGCGCGAACGACTATCTCAAACACAGCCAGTGCTCCATGATATCTATGAACCAGAAAATCTTATAAAAGACGATACTGCTGTTGTCGTGCTTGCGGGGCTCGGCAATCTCGATGGGGTTGAGACGGCGAAAAGTTTGAATGCATATAGAAAAATGGGTAATGTGTGGGCGATCCAGTATGACAACGAAGGAATAGATGTGGATGTCATCACGCAGCTTATCCTGAAGAAGGCAAAGGCGGAGGGTATCTCGAAGATTATACCCGACGGACATAGCATGGGTGGTATCAACGCATCTAAGGCCGCCCGGCATATCTATGAGGAGACGGATCTAGATGTTCCGGCCGTAGTGCTTGATTGTCCAGCATTTGATATTGATGCTGTACGGTCCGATGCGAGAGAACAAGGTGAGACGATGGCCCGTTATATTGGGCTTGTTCCTGGTGCACGTGATAGTCGATTGCTTCGCTTTGCAGTAGAGATGGGTGCGCGCAGTGACCGTTTTATTAACGGCTCATACGTCGATCTTGATATTGATCAGCGAGCGTTTTTCGAAGCAACGGATGAGGTTTTGCGAGAAAAAATATTCCCTCATGACATAGCAAGCAACCGTTTAATAGAGTCTCAGTTCCTGACCATCGTCTCATCACGTATGGGTGACGATGTACGCGCTCTCACGCAGCCTAAAGTTGGCAAGCGTTTACCTGAGATCGCCTTGATGAGGCCGGAAAGAGGAGAGAACGACACTGTTATAGATGTAGATTATGTCGAAGATCAGATGAGAAAAATTACAAGAAATCTCTCTGTCGTTGCGTTAAATGATACCGGCCACGCCAACCCAAATCAACGACCCGAAGAATACAATCAAGCAATAGAGACGTATATTGTACCGCTCGGTAATTGGCGGCCAGAGCCTCGAGACGCTCACGTCCCCGATCTCGCGCAAGGTAAATAACGATAAATTGCTATACTATATAGTAGATGAACGCTCAACTAGAAGCTAAGCTAAAAACTCTCCCGCGAAGTGCTGGGGTATATTTTCACAAATCAAAATCCGGTGAGATTATCTATGTCGGTAAGGCGGCTGTACTGAAGAATCGTGTTCGTCAGTATTTTCAGAGTACCAGAGATATGGACATAAAAACTCGTGCGCTTGTTGCGGAAATTTATGACACCGACTGGATCGAAACCGAAAGTGAAATCGACGCTCTCTTTCTAGAGTCGGAAATGGTGAAGCGGTATATGCCGCAGTATAATATATTGTTGCGAGATGATAAGTCGCAGATGTTCGTGCGTATTGACATGAAGAGTCAATGGCCGCATGTCGCATTTACTCGTAATCCAGCGGATGATGAGGCAGAGTATTTCGGTCCATATTACAATGGCTATGCTGTTAAAAAAGCACTTCGCTATTTGCGAAAAGTATTCCCGTATTACACGAAGCCGCCAAGAGATGGGGCTCGTCCAGATCTTGATGCGCATATTGGACTTAGTCCTCGTCCAGGCACTTCGAGCGATGAATATAAAGCATCACTGCGAAAGCTTATCCGCTATTTTGAGGGTGGACGAAAGACACTTATGAAAGAGATTGAACGAGATATGCATACCGCAGCGGGGTTGCATGATTTTGAGACGGCCGCTTCACTTCGTAATAAGCTAGGAGATCTTCGGGAGCTGCAGCGACGTATTATGTTTGGAGATAAAGAGTTTCTCGATATTAGTAAAGATCGTGCATTAAGTGATCTAAGAAATCTACTGAGCTTGCCGAAAATTCCAGTGCGAATCGAAGGATATGACATTAGTCATATGGGTGGTACAAATGTTGTCGCGAGTATGGTCGTGTTTACAAATGGCACGAGCAATCGTGCAGAATACAGAAAATTCAAAACACGTATCGAGCATAACAACGATACTTTCAACATGAATGAAACGTTGCAGCGACGGACAAGCCAGAAGAACATGAAAAACTGGGGAGTGCCTGACTTTATTTTAGTAGATGGTGGTAAGGGGCAGCTCGATGCTGCGATTAGCGCTCTGGAGCAAAATGAAGTCAAAATTCCGATTATTAGTATTGCTAAGCGTGAAGAAGAGATTATCGTACATAAAACTCGCTCAAATATAGACGTGTCGTTTATAAGGACTTTGCTTGATGAGCCTATTGAAGGGGTTTTTGTCGAAAGCAGTGGTAATTATTATATTGTAAATCTCCACGCTGGGCAGCGAAACGCCTCTTCTCATTCACGTAATTTACGGGGTGCGCCGACAGTCAACGCCTATTCGGATGTTGTAAAGCTGTTTCAGCGCGTTCGGGATGAGTCGCATAGATTTGCAGTAAGCTACCATACAGTACTAAAGCGCCAGAAGCAGACGGCGAGTATGCTAGAAGAGATCCCTGGGATTGGACCATCAACCCGTAAAAAACTAATCAAGACATTTGGTAGTTTGCGTGCAGTCAAAGAGGCTGAGAGGTCACAGCTAGTCGCCTGTATTGGTGAGGCAAAAACGACACTCATCGTACCGTATCTGTGATATTCTAAAAGCAGCTTATGGCACATCTTGATCATCACTTTTTTAACGAAAACCGCCAAAAAATCTTAAAAGCGCTCAAGGGTGGATTGCTCGTGTTGCCGGCATATTCGCAAATGCAGCGAGGTAATGATGCAGCATTTAAGTTTGAGCAAGAGGCTAATTTTTGGTATGCGACAGGCATTGATCATCCAGATTGGTGGATTATTATAGATGGAATTAGAGGACGTTCATGGCTGGTTTCGCCAGATATTGACGAGGTGCACGCGCTATTTGATGGTAGTTTATCACGGCAAGATGCAGCTACTATAAGTGGAATAAACGACGTACTTAGTCGTCAAGAAGCCGACGATCTACTCAAACAATCAGCGCGCACGCATAAATTTGTTTATACGCTTGGTCGACCTGCGCGTCATGATAATTTTGACTTTACGATGAACCCAGCTGCGCGTGAAATGAATGAACGATTATCTCGTTTGTTCGAGAAAGTTCAGGACTTTCGTTCGGATCTCGAGAAGATTCGTGCTATCAAGTCCGATGATGAGCTCGCGAGTATGCAGGCTGCAATCGATCTTACTTCTAGTGCATTTGAAACTGTCAAATCATCGCTTCTGTCGTATAAATACGAGTATGAGATAGAAGCGCAATTTAGCTATGAGTTTAGAAAAGTTGGCGCGGCAGGTCATGCCTATGATCCGATTATTGCCTCGGCCGGCAACGCCTGTACGCTTCACTATAGTGATAATCAGTCGGCACTTAAAAAAGGCACGCTTGTATTGATGGATATTGGCGCACGAAGTGAAGGCTACGCTGCTGATATTACGAGAACGTATAGTTATGGAAAAGCAACGAAGCGACAACGGGACGTGCATGCATCTGTAAGGTCTGCGCAACAAGAAATCATCGAGCTGCTTAGTCCAGGTCTGTCTATTCACGAGTACCACGACCAGGTAGATATGATCATGAAGAACGCTCTTATGGAGCTGGGTCTTATTGAATCGCTAAGTGACGAGGAAGCATATCGACAATATTTTCCTCATGCGATCAGCCATGGGCTGGGGATTGATGTGCATGATGCGCTTGGAGCGCCGACGCAATTTCAGTCTGGCATGGTGCTCACTGTTGAGCCGGGTATTTACATTCCCGAAGAAGGGATTGGTGTAAGAATTGAGGATGATATCTTAATTACCGATTCAGGGTATCGCAACATGAGCGTGAAGCTCTCGACAGAGTTGTAGGCGACAGGTATAATAAAGACACTACATGAAACAACAATTTGCTGTATTTATCGTTCGTTGGCTGCTTAACTCATTTGGATTGTGGGTAGCTGTACGTCTTCTTGGCACTGGCTATAGCGACGCTCAGGTCGACGCCGGGTATTGGGCATTTTTATTCGCAGGTTTGATCTTCTCTATTATCAACAGTGTTTTACGTCCGATTATTATTATATTATCCCTGCCTGCGATACTCGTTACGTTGGGATTATTCATCCTTGTCGTTAATGGTCTCATGGTCTATATTTCACTGAAACTAGCACCAGGCCTGCAGATGTCCTTTTTCTACTCGATTCTTACGGGAATGATCTTGAGTCTGATAAACTATATAGTAAGTAGCGCGCTTGAATTAAGTCATGGGCGTAAGAAAGAGGAATTAGTATGACAATTGAAAGTATTTTACCGTATGTAACTTTAATCTCAGGTATTTTGATGATCGCAACGATTCTATTGCAACAGCGTGGAGCGTCACTCGGAGCTGGATTTGGTAGCTCTGGAGAGCTTTACACAACTCGCCGAGGACTCGACAAGAGCTTGTTTGAGGCTACTGTAGTGATTGCAGTTATCTTTGTACTTTCGATCTTGACGGGACTTCTACTCCCTTCATAAATGAAGGCTGATATCTATGGCAAATGACGAAAGAGGGTGGCAGCGATTTCAGAAAATGAATGTAAATCGCAAGACGATCTCTCGACGAGCAAAAAAAGTTGAGGGTGCTACGATGCGTCATGCGCATAAATTTATCGTTGGACGCTGGGATAACATCAGAAATGTTCGTCGTCATATTATTACGTGGATGGTCGGCGTCGCACTCTTGATCGCTGCAGTTGGCATGCAGATGCTATGGTTCCAGCAAAGCTATCTTACATCGGCGCCAGGTAAGGGTGGCGTGTATGCCGAAGCGGTTCGCGGCCCACTGGCGACATTGAATCCACTCTACGCAACTACCAGTGCCGAGCTTTCTGCAAGCCGACTGATATTTTCATCACTATATCTCCATGATACAACGGGTAATCTGAAGGGTGATGTTGCGACAAACCTCAAGATGGATGAGGCGGGTAAAACCTACACCGTAACACTCCGGCCAGATGCAAAGTGGCATGATGGTTTTAAGTTAACCGCAAAAGACGTCGTCTACACCGTTGAACTTATGAAAAACCCAGCGGTACGCTCGACAATGAGCGCAAGCTGGAAAGATATAGAAGCAAAAGCGGTGAGTGAGTATACTGTTCAGTTCACGTTACCAGCTGCGTATGCACCTTTTTCTCAGGCGTTAACATTTGCTATCTTGCCACAACATATCCTTGAAAAAGTTGATCTTCATTCGCTCAGAGAAAATACGTTCAGCAGTAACCCAGTAGGGAGTGGGCCATTTGCATTTCGTCTTCAGCAGTCAATCGGAGGAAATCAAACCAAAAAGATCGTTTACCTTGACGCGAACAGGCAGTATTACAAAGGACAGCCACGGCTTGATAGATTCTTGCTGACGGCGTATGATACATCCGATACAATTGCTACTGCGCTTCGAACAGGTGAGGTAAATGGTGCTGTCGATGTCCCAAGCGACGTTGCTCGTTCGATCGACACAAAGCGTTATGAGATACTCAATACGCCAGTCAATAACGGAGTCTACGCTATCTTCAATACGACACAGCCCAACTTAAAATCAACGAGTGTCCGCTCAGCATTACAGCTTGCGAGCGATACCAAAAAACTACGATCGCAGCTATATGGTGAACCTAAGGAGCTGACACTGCCTTTTATTGACGGCCAAGTGACGAGCGAAAACTTACCTCGACCAGCCGCCGCGGATACTAACAGGGCGGCAGAATTGCTCCAGGCGGATGGATGGATCCTAGATGGTAATATTCGTAAAAAAGAAGGGCAGTCGCTTAAGATACGCATGGTGACGCGTAAAAATATAGAATTTGAGAAATCTCTTGAAACACTCGCTGGGCAGTGGAGAAAGATCGGTGTTGAGGTTGAAGCAGAGGTGATTGATCCATCGACATCGAACCAGAGTTTTGCTCAGCAAGTGCTCCAGCCTCGAAATTACGACGTACTCATCGATGAACTGTCTATCGGTGCAGATCCAGATGTGTTTGCGTATTGGCACTCTCGGGGGCTCCTTAACTTTGCAAACTACAGTAATGCTACGAGTGACGATGCGCTTGCAAGTGCACGTGTACGCTCTGAGAAAGATCTACGCAATGTTAAGTACGTGGCCTTTGCTAAGCAGTGGCTTACAGACGTACCTGCGATCGGGCTGTATCAATCAAATATCAGCTATGTCCATAGCAAGATGACTCGTACGATCGGCCAAGACCAACGACTTATTTCACCGATTGACCGTTACTCGAATATTCGATTCTGGACAGCTGAACAGCGTCAAGTGTATAAGACTCCCTAGCTCGTACAGAAACTGTTATTGCATCGGCTAGTAAACTACAGTATAATCGTTCGAGTAATCACCCTGTAAGCGCGAGTGGCGGAATTGGTAGACGCGTCAGCTTGAGGGGCTGGTGCCCTTCGGGGCGTGGAGGTTCAAGTCCTCTCTCGCGCACCATAGAAAAAAGACAGATCATTTCGATCTGTCTTTTTTCTATGGCAATTTCGGTAAACCTTATCGAGAAAAAGCGAGTCAAGCACGTTTTACACTAGAAACATGCTTGACTATTTGCTATAATATGCCTAAAGGAAGCCCGTCAAATCTGGGCATATTTTTATGAAAGACCCTAAATTTATTCGCAACATCGCAATTATTGCGCACGTTGACCACGGTAAAACTACTATGGTTGACGGATTGCTTAAGCAGTCAAACACATTCCGTGATAACCAAGCGGAGATGAACCAAGACCTTATCATGGATAGCGGTGATCAAGAGCACGAACGTGGTATTACGATTACAGCAAAGCAGACTTCGATCTACCATGATGATTACAAGATCAATATTATCGATACGCCGGGCCACGCCGACTTTTCTGGTGAAGTTGAACGTACACTTAACATGGCCGATGGCGTCCTACTTGTCGTAGATGCGCAAGAAGGTCCAATGCCTCAGACAAAGTTCGTGCTTTCAAAGGCCCTAGAGCTTGGTCTTAAGCCAGTTGTTATCATCAACAAAATTGACAAGCCTTCTCGTCGTATCGACGAAGTGATCGACGAAGTGTCTGACCTATTTTTGGAGCTTGCTATTGAGGATAGTCAGCTACATTATCCTGTGTATTACGCAATTGGCCGCGATGGAAAAGCTTGGAAAGAGCTTCCTGAAAATCCTGCAGAGCACACTGATCTTAGTCCTATCTTCGATGCAATCATCAACGACATTCCAGCGCCAACCGTAGAAGTCGACAAGCCATTCCAGCTGCTCGTTACGTCACTTCAGTACGATAACTTCCTCGGTAAATATGCAATTGGTCGTATTACTCGTGGTGATATCAAGAAAGCTCAGCAAGTTGTACTTATCAAGCGTGATGGTACACAGCTCAACGCTAAGATCGACAAGATTTTTGGTTACCGCGGACTCAATCGCGAAGAGATTGATGCAGCAAGTGCGGGTGATATTGTTGCACTTACTGGTATTGCTGACGCGCATATCGGTGAGACGATTGCAGACAAGGAAAATCCTGAAGCACTTCCTGTTATTGATATCGAAGCACCAACTCTCAGTATGTATCTTGGTCCAAACACGAGCCCAATGAAGGGTAAAGAAGCAGAATTTAACACCTCACGTCAGATTGGTGATCGACTCAAAAAAGAGATCGAAACAAATGTCTCACTCCGTGTTGAAGATGATGGAATTGGATTTACTGTTTCTGGTCGTGGTGAACTTCACCTTTCAGTGCTTATCGAGACGTTACGTCGAGAAGGCTTTGAATTCGAAGTTGGTCGTCCACAAGTAGTAACAATCGAAGAGGATGGCGAGCTAAAAGAGCCTGTTGAAGAGCTTCTTATCGAAGTAGCGGCAGAATTCCTCGGTGCAGTGAGCCAAGAGCTCGGGACACGACGTGCAGCACTCGTGAAGCAAGAGCAGACAAGTAGTGGTACAACGCGTACGACATACATTTTGCCGACACGCGCAATGATTGGTCTTCGTAACCTGCTACTTACTGCTACCAAGGGTACAGTTATCATTAATAGCCTTCCTCATGGCTACCAGCCAATTGGTCCGAAGCTTCAGCAGACACGAAACGGTGCTCTTATTGCTACCGAAGCTGGCTCAACTACTGCTTACGCACTTGATAACTCGGCATCTCGAGGTGAGTTGTTCGTTGGCCCAGGTACGACTGTCTATCAGGGTATGATCGTTGGTGTGTATAATCGCCAGGGTGATCTTGACGTAAACGTATGTCGTGGCAAGCAGTTAACAAACATGCGTACATCTTCAAGTGATGGTACAGTGCAGCTAACGCCATTTACTGATCTTAGCCTTGAGCAGTCGATTGACTTCATCGAAGACGACGAGTTGCTTGAAGTGACGCCAAAGTCACTCCGACTTCGCAAGCGTTTCCTTGATCCAAACCAGCGCAAGCGTAACTCAAAGAAGTAATCGCAAGCAGCGTAATAAAAATGAGGCTCCCAGTTGAGCCTCATTTTTTGATCGAGAGTAGCGCAATATTTTTAGAAATTGCAACAAAGTTGCTAAAACTAGCGTAGACTTGGTACACTACGACAGTTATGAACGAATGGTTTATTTTACTTATTGCAGCAACAGCAGGCAGTCTCGTCTCGCTTATTGGAGGTATGTACCTTCTTTACGGTAAATGGGGTGTTGCCAAGCTGCAGCGTGTGGCGGTGCCGTTTGCGGCTGGGGCACTACTCGCGGCAGCATTCTTCGATGTGCTTCCAGAGGCGCTCGAAAACGGCGAAGCCTCACAGGTACTTCAAGTGGCATTGATAGGGTTTCTATTTTTCTTTATTCTCGAGCGTGGACTCGGTTGGTTTCATCATCACCATGAAGAGGACACGCATACTCACGGACCTCGTCGCAATGCATCACTGATCATTGTTGGGGATACGTTGCATAATTTTATCGATGGTCTCGCAATTGGTGCGGCATTTTTAGTAAGCCCCGCAACGGGTATCGTGACGACGATTGCGATTGCAGCTCATGAAATACCTCAAGAAATAGGTGACTTTGGACTTCTGCTCGCAAAGGGTATGCGGCGATCGACTGTGCTGTGGGCGAATTTATTCAGCGCACTTGCTACGGTAGTTGGAGCAGTCTTAGTGTATGCTTTTGGCGGTGCACTTCCGATCTCGGAATCATTGCTCCTTGCTATCACAGGTGGATTTTTCATCTATATTGCGGCCAGTGATATTATACCGACTATCCATGCCGAGCCTCGACGCAAGATCGCAAATATCCAAACGGCGATACTGGTTTTTGGTGTTATATTTGTAGCGGCAAGTACAACTATTGCGCACTCATTTATCTCTCATGGTGATCATTCGACACATGAAGAGCATGAGCATGAAACGTCCCACTAGTCCTTTCTAGTGGGAGCGCTGTTTAGCTAGTTGTTGTAGTAGGGTGGGTAGGAATAACTTACTCTTCGTATCGGACAGCAATCCGTTTTTGATTCACTCATGAGCTCCTTGTCTATTTTTATTATTTAGTGTGTTTATGTGTGTTTTTCGACGGGATACGTCGTATTCACATGTATACATATTAGCATAAGTTGTATGTATTGTCAATATAGTTATATAAAAACACTGTTTACATCTGATAATCACAACCACTATACTAGAGTAAGTTATGGCAAAAAAACTAACACTTACTATTCCTAAGCTTGCGGTCAATGACAGGGTCAAATCTGCTCTTGTTGCAACAACAGGTACGTTGATCCGTGCAGATAAGAGCCCTGACGAAGCGTACGGTGACTTCTTCACGCACGTCCAGCAGGATCAGATATATGCGGACGGTAAAACATTTGTCGATCTTATCCCGAAGAAGCGCGCAACGCAGATCAAAAAGGAGTACCTACTCGCAAAGCAAGACCCGAGTTTTGATCTACGGGAGTTTGTGACACGTCATTTTTATGAATTTAATCCTAGTGAATCGACGTATCATACAAATGTCGACATATCCGCCCGTGAGCATGTTTCATCATTGTGGGATGTATTAAAACGGAGAAATCGCGTCGATCGAGGGTCGTTAATCGCGCTACCGCATGCGTACGTTGTTCCTGGCGGGCGTTTTTCGGAGCAATTTTACTGGGATAGTTATTTTATAATGTTAGGTCTTGCTGCGGATAATCGTTGGGATCTTATCGAAGGCATGACGAAAAATTACGCCTATATGATCCGTAAATTTGGATTTATCCCAACCGCCAACCGAACGTATTTTCTCAGTCGGTCGCAACCACCCTTCTTTAGTCATATGGTACGGCTACTTGCTCGTCACAACGGTCGAACACGGACACTCCTCGAGTATCTGCCGTATCTGCTGAGTGAGTATCGTTTTTGGGTGAAGGGTCGTCGACAGGTGGGGAGTCATATAGATACGCGTGCCTATGCTCGAGTTGTGCAGATGCCAAATGGCGTTGTTCTTGGGCGATATTTTGACAACAAGACGACGCCGCGTCCAGAGTCACTTCGTGAGGACATCGAGACATTTGAGCAAACAGGTGGGCATGACCCAGAGCGATTGTATCTCGATCTACGTGCGGGCGCCGAGTCGGGCTGGGATTTTAGCAGTCGTTGGTTTAGTAGTCCTCAAGACATTACCACGATACATACGACCGATATCGTGCCAGTTGACCTTAACTGCTTGCTGTATCAGCTTGAGACAACAATTGCCGAGGCGTATCAGTTAATGTATCAGCCGCTACTTGCGCGTAAGTTTCGAACCCTTGCTGAGCGTCGTGCTAGCACAGTACTTAAGTATATGTGGAGCGACAAAGAACAGTTCTTTATGGACTATGACTTTAGGACAGGTAAGTCGACGGATAGTGTCAGTCTCGCTGGTGTCTTTCCGCTATACGCAAAAATCGCCACAGCAGCACAGGCGAAAGCGGTTGCTGAGCGTCTAGAAAAAGACTTTTTGAAAGACGGTGGGCTGGTGACGACACTGGTGGATAATGGTCAGCAATGGGATGCGCCGAATGGCTGGGCACCACTTCACTGGATTGTCATCCAGGGACTACGTGAATACGGTCATTATACACTTGCAGACAAGATCAAACAGGCGTGGGTTACTTCAGGGCTGACGGTATTCAAAAACAAGAGCAAGATGATTGAAAAGTACAATGTCAGCAATCATGATCGCATTGGAGCAGGTGGCGAGTATCCACTACAGGACGGCTTTGGCTGGACGAACGGAGTCCTTGCAGTGTTACTGGACGAAGATAATTAGTGTGAAATATTTCACACTAATTTGTAGCTCACTATGGTTAAATAAAGTAAAGAAATGAATAAATCTATGAAAATTGCCATTATGGTTCGTGCATTTATACCAATGCCACGGCCAAAAGACATGATTTATGCGCCAATTGATCTTGCCGTTGCGATTGCAAAAGGGCTCGGAGCGAAAGGTCATCAGGTGACATTATTTGCTCCTATAGGCACTGAAGTGCACGGTCAAAATGTGACAGTTGAGACGATGAATCTCCGGCCGCTCGTAAAGAACCAGCAAGAATTTACTGCACTTCTCGACAACACCGAGCATTTATCTCACGACGTCCATGGTCTTTGGGATAGATACATGGTCAATGAAATGTACGAACGAGCCCGCGCTGGTGAGTTTGATTTGCTTTATTTCCATCATCCAGAATCTGCATTGTCGACAGCCGTGAAGTATCTCGATATTCCGACGGTCTATACGCTGCACGACCCTATCTATCCGTGGTATCGAGAACTATTTGAGCTGTACAATTCACCAAATCAACACTATGTGTCGATTTCAAACAACCAACGTCGCGACGCGCCCGATCTGCCGTATCTTTCGACAGTGTACAACGGTACCGATGTCGAGCTGTTTAACTTTTCAGATGAACACGAAGATTATCTACTGTTTACGGGTCGCATTACGCCAGTCAAGGGTGTGAAAGAAGCGATCCAGGTGGCAAAATCGTCAAACCATCGACTGCTTATCATCGGTCCTATTGATCATGGTAGCCAGGGCTATTTTGATCAGTATATTAAGCCAGAGCTTGATGACCGGATCCTTTTCTTGGGACGAATGGATCAAGAGCAGCTACCGAAATATTATCAAAAAGCAAAAGCCGTCCTGACACCTATTCAGTGGGAAGAGCCATTTGGGCTTACGACTGTTGAAGCAATGGCGTGTGGAACGCCCGTCATCTCGCTTCACCGAGGTGCCGCTCCAGAGATTATCGTCGATGGTAAAACTGGATTTGTCGTTCACAGCATCGCCGAGATGGTGGAAGCGGTGGGGAAAGTTGACCAACTAAAGCGCCAAGATTGTCGCGATCACGTCGCAAAGACGTTTGCGATTAGTCAAATGGTCGATCATTACGAAGAGGCATTTCAACGTGCCATTCATCCAAGTGATCAGCTGCCTCTTACGACTGCAACGTCGTTTATCAAAAAGAAGATACGACGCGTTAAGCGTTCACTTCCGCGACTCACCAAGTTCGATACGAAGTAGCTTGGTCCGACGACTGTCTAAAAGATTTTCTTATCAGCAATGGCATCTGGTAGGAAGCCTTTTTTATGCTTGAAGTCCGCTTCCCATTTATAATCCGCTCCGTAGCCGATATCTTTCATGAGTTTTGTCGGAGCATTGCGTAGGTGAAGCGGTACTGGCGCGTCGGGGTATTGCGACGCGAGTGACTGGGCGCGGTACATAGCATCGGTTGTGGCGCGTGACTTTTCGGCTTTTGCGAGTGCGGTTGCCACATGAAAAAGGATATAGCTTGACTCGGGCATGCCGATTCGCTCAACTGCCTGAAACGCGTTGAGGGCAAGCCCTAGCGCACCATTGCCGGCTAGTCCGACATCCTCGCTTGCAAAGATCACCATACGTCTCGCGATAAACTTGGCATCTTCGCCTGCATCGATCATTCGCGCGAGGTAGTAGAGTGTTGCATCGACATTGCTGCCGCGCATACTTTTGATAAATGCCGATATGACGTTGTAGTGCATTTCGCCTTTTTTATCGTACCCTGGCACTCGTTTTTGCGCAGCAACTTTGACGACATCTGGAGTTACTTTTGACTCATTCATGCTGAGCGCTAGTTCGAGGTTTCCAAGTGCTACGCGCGCATCTCCACCGGAAAGCTCGGCTAAATAGTCGAGCGCTTTAGGAGTGACGAGTTTTGTTTTTTTCTCATCTTTTAGTGCGCGCTTGAGGATGACAATTATCTCGTCTTTGGAGAGTGGTTGTAGTACGAGCACACGACTACGCGAGAGGAGAGGATTGATGACTTCAAAGCTTGGATTTTCGGTCGTAGCGCCTATGAGGGTGATAAGGCCTGACTCTACATGTGGTAAAAAAGCATCTTGCTGCGCCTTGTTGAACCGATGGATTTCGTCGACAAAAAGGATAGTGCGCACCTGAAGGTTCCAGTTTTGACGAGCGTGCTCGATAACCTTTTCGACATCTTTTTTGCCGCTTGTGACTGCCGAAAGCTCTATGAATTCAGCGTCAACTTCACGAGCGATGATTCGGGCGAGGGTTGTCTTGCCGCTACCAGGGGGTCCCCATAGGATGAGGCTGACGGGCTCTTTGTTTTTTACGATTTGCCGTAAGATTTCGCCTTTGTCGAGCAGGTGTGTCTGGCCGATCACTTCATCGAGTGAGGCTGGACGCATTCTTTCGGCAAGGGGTACTCGTTGCATAGTTCTATTATACCTCGTATACTATTACTTACACGATGCAAAGAAAAACCGTACTTCTTCTTTTTGGCGGTGAATCATCTGAACATGATGTCTCTGTCTCTTCTGCGCGCAATGTTTTTGCTGCGATCGACGACACAAAATACGAGGTTGTCCTTGGGTATATTGATCCATCTGGAAAGTGGTGGCTGCTTGATCGCCTCGACACAGTGATTGATTATCACGGCTCGCCGCAACTACTACCGGCACTCGGCGGAGGTAGTTTTGTGACGATGCCAGGCAGTAAGGTTGTTAAACCAGATGTCATTTTGCCTATCCTACATGGTGAGAATGGTGAGGACGGCAGCGTACAGGGGTTGGCGCAACTACTTCATATTCCTATTGTCGGCTGTGACATGACTGCTAGCGCTGTCGGTATGGATAAGCTAGTGAGCAAGCAGATTCTTACTGCACACGACATAACGGTCGTTCCGTATGAAGTGCACCACGCGTCGGATACGTTGCCTGACTTTAATCATCTCACGATGACGCTTGGCGTACCGCTTTTTGTGAAGCCAACCCGCTCAGGAAGTTCCGTAGGAGTAAGCAAGGTCTATAGCGAAGACGATCTCTTGATCGCACTTGGTGAAGCGCACAAATACGGAGATGTCGCG
The DNA here is from genome assembly GCA_001029695.1 of Candidatus Saccharibacteria bacterium GW2011_GWC2_44_17. Classification (GTDB taxonomy): domain Bacteria; phylum Patescibacteriota; class Saccharimonadia; order Saccharimonadales; family Saccharimonadaceae; genus 2011-GWC2-44-17. The sequence continues at coordinate 336,453 of CP011211.1, read as the reverse complement.
CTCATCGAGCATGGTGTGACGGCTCGTGAGCTGGAAGTGGCTGTTATCGGCACTCCGCCGAAGCATCATGTTAGCTCGGTAGGTGAGGTGATTCCCGGCGAAGACTTTTATAACTATGAAGATAAATACAGTAGTGCGAGTAAGTCGGAAGTAGCTATTCCTGCCAACATCGATCAAAAGCTCAGCTATCGCGTACAGGCGCAGGCAAGCCGTATCTATGAACTGCTAGGATGTCAGGGGCTTGCACGGATCGACTTCTTTTTATCCGAAGACAATCAACTGTATTTCAATGAAATCAATACAATCCCTGGGTTTACCAACAGTAGTATGTATCCGAAGCTGTGGCGTCACGAAGGGGTGACCTACTCAAGTCTTATCGAAAAGCTACTCGATGACGCCTTGTCTCGTGGTACGATAGAAGTACAAGAAGCAGTAGAGGAGTAGTATGGAATTTATAATATTTTTGGTTATTGTCGTTGTTATCTTTGTGCTGAGTGGCATAAAGATCATCAACCAATATGAGCGAGGAGTCATATTGACACTAGGTAAGTTCACGGGTATTCGTGAACCTGGTCTACGTGTTGTTGTACCGATTTTTCAGCGTCTTATCCGCGTAGATATTCGTAGCACTCCGATTGATGTGCCGAAGCAAGAGGTTATTACAAAAGATAACGTCACCGTTGGTGTCGACGCGGTAGTATACTTCCGTGTTATCGACGCACCAAAAGCAGTACTTGAGACAACCAACTACATCTATGCAACGAGTCAATTTGCCCAGGCTGCACTTCGTGATGTAGCGGGTAACGCAGATATGGATGAACTCCTATCGAAGCGAGAGCAAATCTCTCAGCAGATCAAAGAAATTGTTGATGCTCAGACTGACCAATGGGGTATTGATGTAGAAAATGTGAAAGTTCAAAACATTGAACTGCCTCAAGATATGAAACGTGCTATGGCGAAGCAGGCAGAAGCCGAACGTGAGCGCCGTGCAGTGATCATCACAGCAGAAGGCGAAAAGGCGGCTGCTCAGGCTGTTGCAGATGCAGCGGCGATGCTTGCAAAGGTTCCAGGTGGTATCAATATTCGTACCCTTCAGACGCTCGAAAAGATCAGCACTGAACCAAGCCAGAAAACACTCTTCGTACTTCCGGCTGATCTCATCGAGAACGTGAAGTCGGTTCTCGGCGGACAGAAATAGCCGAACATATTGCCGAAACGAGGCAACTCTAGTAGAATATACAGAGTTGCCTGGCAACCTGTGGCTCTTTAGCTCAGTTGGTAGAGCAGAGGCCTGAAGAGCCTTGTGTCCCCAGTTCGAGTCTGGGAGGAGCCACCAAAGAAATACCCTCATCGAAAGATGGGGGTATTTCTTTGGTCGTTGGCTTATGTTATTTCCTGAAATGATATTGAATTTTCACCACTGTTGGTCTATACTTATTCAAGTACGCGGGTGTAGCTCAGTTGTTTAGAGCGCTTCCTTGCCAAGGAAGAGGTCGAGAGTTAGAGTCTCTTCACCCGCACCAAATGGGAATTATTAGACACTTCGGTGTCTTTTTTCTTTGTCGCTAATCTGTAAAGGGGGCTTATTCCAGGGGTGTAAACTTTATTATTTATATCCCATATAAAACCTGTCGAAAAAGTAGTTGTTTACACCTCAATCTGTTCTCATGAGAGATGCTGAAGAAATTGCTACTTAGGCCGAGTGAACTGGGGTGCGCGCTATTGATTCGCAGATAACTTTTACAGAATATTTATTCAAAAAATGAAAATACCCCCTCCGAGGCACTTCCATCTAGGATAGTGCCTCGGAGGGGGCGGGAGAGAGGCTGTCTTATGCGGTCCGTAGTTCATGAAGTGCAGTCAAGCACTTCATGCGCATTTGATGGCCAGCAGTTGGGTCATTGACCTTGAAGCCTCCGTAGTTGGCGACATCTAGCGTGATGCCAGGGCCGCCTGTGCTCATGAGGTAAGCATCGATGATGCCAGATTCGAGGCCCTCGAGAGCTTGCTCGAGTGTCCAGGTGTAGAACAGGTTGTCTGCTGGATTGCAAACTTCTTCGAGCATGTCCAGCATGCGCCAGTACCGTGCCTCTTCGGCGTAGTCGGTAAATGGCATGAGCTCCATCTGGTGATGCCGGCGAAAGATGTTGCCGCGCTTGGCTAGGGTGACCCTGTGCGGCAGCTGGTCAACGTTGATGTTGTAGATTTTGCTGCCACCGTCGTAGGGCTCGGTGCTGACATCCATCATACGGATCCTCGGTGACCAGTAAACGACGTAGAACGTCTGTTCACCGGTAGTCACGATGTCTCCTTGATAGAACTCGTCGATTGAACTGTTCATGAGAACCTCTCTATTGATGTGCGAGAGCTGACAGGCAGCTCTAATCTTATCAGAAGACTGATATGTATATACTAGCATAAAACATAGTATAAGTCAATTATAGCAAGACTTGTTTTTTGTAGTCATTTTCCGTGTTCTACTTTGAAATACTTCTGTTATTAACAAAATCGGATATACTATAAGAGTCTTACGTTCAATAAAATAGCAGTGGATTTTCGTCACAGTTTTTTCTGTTACGGTTTTGCTCTTAAAATGGGCACCGTGTAAACAGTTGGGCAAAACCTGCTGCTACGAGCGTAAGACACTTCACGGTGTCCTTTTTTATTGGCACCGAAAAATACTAATCGAGTCAAGGAGGCTCTCAATGAACACAAAACAATCAAAACCATGGTACAAAAAATTCTGGGTCTGGGCGCTCATCATCGTTGTACTTATCGGTATCGGTGGCGCTACAGGTGGCAACAAAAGCGACACGCCGACAAACACAGCAAGTAGCGGTACTGTATCGGAAAGTAAGACGACAGACAGTAAGACTGAATTCAAAGTCGGTGAGACGGCAACCTTTGACGATAAGTCTATTACAATTAAAGATGTTCAGCGTAACTACAGCACGAGTAACCAATTCGCTCAGCCTGAATCAGGCAAGGAGTTTGTGCTCGTTACTGTTGAAATAGCTAACAATAGCAAGAGTTCAATGGACTTCAACACCTTTGAATTTAAACTACAAGATTCAAATGGTGTCCAACAAAACGAATCCTTTACGGCTCTTTCAGAAGGTAAGCTTAATAGCGGCTCGCTGGCTCCTGGCGGCAAAGTAACAGGCAAGCTTGCTTACGAAGTACCTAAAGACGACACGGGGCTTAAATTGCTCTACCAGAGCTTTAGTTTCTTTAGTAATAAAGCGGTCACATTCAATCTAATTTAAAGCAATCTATATAAAGTGAAAGCCCCGCTGGATGCGAGGCACACCTATTTAGTTGTGACTTGCTAGCGGGACGGGTGTACGATGGGGTACACGTAGTACGGGTCCGACGGTGGATTTTCGAGTGCCCAGTATGAACCAGGCTCTCCGAAACGCCGTTCTGCGAAGAAAGCATTCATGTCGGCAATCTGGTAGGGTCCGCTGGTCCCAAGTTTACCAGTAATCTGATCTGGAAGCTCCATCGACACATGGTAGATGAAGCGATCGATGTCTGCACCGCAGACGTCATTGTAGACGCACCAGATGTGTTCGTCGTAGAGATGCTTGATATCCAGACTGGTCAAGAAACCCAGGAATGCAAGCGGATCACGATCCAGCCATTCCACAAGAACTTGAACGGAGCCCACGTTTCCCCCTGTGAGAATTTTGATCATCTCTAGCGGGGGAACATCTTCCGTGATGCGACAGTGCTCATTGGACATATCGGTCCCATTCTGTGTTGTCGGATAGTACCACCTCGACTGATTATGTATTCTAAGTCAAGATAATATTACTATAGCATAAATATTATAAAAAGCAATAATAACGTCTATACTAACAGATGATTAGCTCGCTGTCCGTCTTGCGTTCTGACGTGTTAGGAGTGGATAAAGCGGAGCCCTCCGTGATGTATCGAAAAGTTTAGCAAATTCTGTTCGGCTGCACCAATTTAGATACTTTGTATCGGCAGATAAAGCCGTCTTTTTGTTATGATAATGAGATGGTAACAAAAGACCAACGTATAAAATTAATCGTTAAAACACTCAAGCGTGAGGTACTTGATTATTGGACTGTAGCGTTCGACCGACCGCCCGGTTTTATCTTTGAGGCGGGTGACTGGATAGATATTGAACTTAGCGAGGGGCCGCTTAAAGGTGGTAAGACGTATTCAATTTCCTCTTCTCCGACTGAAGTTGATATTCAGATTACTTTTCGTGAGGGCTTGAGTGAGCTTAAACGAGCACTGAAAGATGTGCGGCCGGGCGATGAACTATATATTTCTCAGTACGGTAACGACTATGATTTCCAGCTCAATAGAAACCGTTCGAGTGTTCTTATTGCTGGCGGGGTTGGCATTGCTCCGTTTCGAAGTATGTTGAAGGAGATGTCTGACGATCATGATACGAATGATGTTTCTCTCATTTATCTCAATCAGAATGAGAACTTCTTGTTTCGTAGTGAGCTGGACGTATGGTCTACGTACTTACCGAATCTATCGATTATCTATATCAATACAAAGGACATCAATCGAAAGAAAAGAGAGAAACTCATTCACTCTCTCATTGATGATATCGGCCAAAACTTTTATATATCAGGTCCACCCGCGATGGTTGAGGCGAATGAACATCTCCTTATTGATATGGGTGTACAGATTCGTAACATACGAATAGATAGCTTTGGTGGTTACTAAATAACGATCCTCTTCCGACGGTGAAAGGTTTAAATTTATGGCTTCGGCTATGTATAATACATACATATGACTAAGATCATCGCTTACATTGCAACATCACTTGACGGCTACGTTGCGGGGGTTGACGATGACCTTTCGTGGCTCGATCCGTACAACGACGTAGAGTATGGATTCGATGCATTTGTTGCGACTCTTGGTGTAGAAATTTTTGGTCGACGTACATATGATATTCTTGCGGAACGTGGCTGGCTCAATAGTCATAATTTACCGACATATGTTCTTTCGTCGAGCCGCCCAGAAGCTGCGCCACCGTTAGATATGGATGTTGAGTTTATTAAGGCGCCACTTGAGGTTGTTATCGAAAAGGCTAGGCAACGAACGGATAAAGATATTTGGGTGTCTGGCGGTGGAAATGTTATCCAGCAGTTTTTAAATGTAGGGCTTATTGATGAGCTTGTACTGTCAATCATTCCTGTGACGCTTGGCGGGGGTGTTCGATTGTTTCAAGAAGGCCAACCGTCACACCAGCTGACGCTTGTAAAAAGTGAAACGTTTGACAGAGGACTGATCCAGCTTACGTACATGCCAGCAAGGTAGGTGTATAATTTAACATTATGAATGTTCACTTTATCGCTGGCTTCGGCCCTATAGTGAACGATATCCAAACAAGCAGAAAGCTATACATTGACACTTTAAATCTTCCGCTCAAGGAAGAGTCTGGTTATTATCAGTCTGAAACGATAGAGGGTGTGAAGCATTTTGCATTATGGCCGCTCTCTCAAGCGGCAAGTTCGTGCTTCGATAGTAATGAATGGCCAGCTGACATCACTGTACCTACATCCTGGATAGAATATGAAGTAGAGAGCGTAGAAGATGCGACGCAAGTGTTGTTAGATCAAGGCTATGTTCTCTTTGTGAAAAATAAAACAGAGCCATGGGGCCAAGTCGTTACTCGCTTTCTAAGTCCCGAGGGTATTATTACGTCTGTAGTGTACTCACCTTGGTTTCACGAGGAAGGGAAGTAGGGAGATTACTCTTTGCCCTATGGGCTGTAATTGTGACAGCAGAGTGTGGACGCTATTGGCGGACGTAAATAGGCTGTGATAGTAAAAAATCTGTTAGGCGCTGAAGTTCATAGTGACACTCTTCTAGCCACGCCCTGCGCTGCTCGTGATTAAAGGTATCAGCTATGCGTACATCATTAAAGTAGAGATAGATTTCCCCATTGAGCTGTGCGTATGCGATGATTAAGTGGTTGTAATCGAAATTGGTATTTTTATAGAATTTATTCAATAAGCTGAAAATGCGCGAGTATACAGTAAGAGAGGAATCGTATATTTTCTGCTTAAGTTGGCGCGCCTCGGCCATTCTACCTGCGTTAATAGCTTCGTTGAAGGTATTATACTGAGCGTCAAAATCGGAAGAGGTTATGTGAATGTATGGTCCGCGGCTCTCGCTGTCTATATGTCCTGCACATGAGCCTGACGTTGTAAATCCATGAAGCCAGAGTGCCGCGATGATAGGCTTAACTTCCTTGTCTATCGGGGTGTCTTGTTGATCTCTAATAGTGTCAGTCTTCTTTAGTAGGGTTTCATATGCCGTATACTTGTCCATTGGTTTTATTTTAACAGAATGATAGCTATTAATCTCAGGCAGTTGACATTATTTATTAATATTGATAAAATTTTTTCTAGCGGCACGAACGTTAACTGGAGTGACCTAAAGGAGCGTGAGTATTTTGAGAATACGCTTGCGGTTCTAGACAGGCACGGTATTAAACCTTTTGCAAAATTAAATCCAGAACAATTAAGCCAAGAGCGCATAGACGATAGTCACGATATCATTATTCTGATGAATCAAAGAGTGATCGATGAAGCGAAAGAGATCGTCGAATTACCGCCGAGTATTCTTAACTGGGAAATAACCGATATTGGAGAGGGTCACCGAGTTGATGATAATAGCCGCGAGTCATACGAGGAAGAGATATACCAAGAAATAATACAAAAAGTAGATAACTTAGTAAAAGTTAGTAGGTAATGTAAATAGCACTCTCTTATGTAGTAGTGCGGCAATCATCAGGCGCTCTGACGTCTTTATCCTGAATCTAGCATTGACGGGAATCGTTGCCGTGGTTGTCATGAATTTGTTTGGTGCTAATGCAAATCCGGCAACTAATGGCCTCGCGCAGGCTGGCGTACTAGAAATTATCGCTTTCTATGTAGGTACGGGTATACAGTTATTAGGCGAAGAGGTGTTTACGATACTGCCGTTTTTGGCCATCATGTATCTCTTTTATAAAAAAGCAAAGTGTCGCGTAAATCTATGGTCATTTGGGCATGGGTGTTGACGGCGATATGGTTTGCGGCGGCTCACCTTCCGACGTATGGATGGAATGTCGCGCAAGCGTTGCTTGTGATAGGAACTGCTCGGATCGTACTTACGCTGGCATATATTCGTACTAAGAACATAGGGGTATCATATGGTGCACATTTGCTGAATGACTGGGTTATTTTTACCTTTGCGTTGATCGCTGCATCTGCCAAAAGATAAAGATCTAGATAGCGCAGACGACGATACTCCTGTAATAAGTAGGAGGTTTGCACGGTTAAGTTGGATCGTACGACGACGAAACAGAGCTTCTCGCTACAATGTACGACCAGTTTATACCTTCGAACAGTTTTCAGATGACTAAGAAGTATCATGAGATTTATCTCAGCGACGCTCGAAAGGTTGAGCCGCACAAACTGCGCACTATTCTTCGACAGCCAGTTATTTCTACGAAGGAATGAGTGTGTAATGGTTCGATGCGTCGGCAATACTGATATACTATGAGTAAATTATGAATGATGAAAATATTCCCGAAGAAAAATATATTGTTACTCACAAAAAAGAACTGATTATCGGCGTAGCAATCAGTGTCGGCGTGATTGCAATAATCATAGCAATGGTGCTTTCAATCGCTGCAAGTACGCCGAAAGTGGTGTATCAGCCTACTAAAGCGTGTGACTTGCTGACTATCGAAGAATCAAAAGATCTGCTTGGTGAAAAAACTCTACAGAGTGGCGAAAAAACGCCCGCTCAGTCTGGAAATACCGCCTCTAGCCAGTGTGGATATACTGATGGCAACCCCGATACAGATAGCATGCTTGTAGCGGCTGTTGTCGTGCGTTCTGGCGTGAATGATAAAGGCGTGGAGCAGAACAAGACAGAATTTACCGCAGGTAAACCTGATCAAGGTGTCGAAGATGTGAAGGGTGTAGGCGACCAGGCTTATTACAATCAGAAGCTTGGCCAGCTTAATATTCTTGATGGACGAAACTGGATTATATTGAGTTATGGACCAGGCGCATCTTCAGAGGAAAATACCCTAGACGATTCACTTAAGATGGCGCAAAAAGTCATCACTTCTACTGCTTCAGTGTCGAACTTTTAAACGGTTATGGTATACTAAATTCATATTTAGTGCTGTTTTTAAATGATGGCGGGAGTTTTGGGGTATGGTGAGAAGTATTAAAAAGGTGTACATTATCGCTCTAGCAGTGATGGTGACTGCTGCGACGAGTCTCGCGCCTCTGACGAGTGTATTTGCTGCTACAGAGGGTGATCTGAGTAGTACAAGTAAGTTGCAGGTCTATAACTCGAGTTTTAAGGATGGTCTAGGGAACTATCTTGCACTCTATGGTCCAGCGGTTAGTCCTACGGGCGACGCATATGCGTATGGTATTAAGGCGGGTGAAGAACAGGAGTCGTATATTGTTAAGATGAATGCTGCGGGAGCGTTTGTTAAGGAATTTAAGCTTAGGCCAGGATACAGTATGGCGATACCTAATATAGCCATTGATAGGTATGGGTCGACGTACTTTCCTGTAGATAAATACGTAGACCTTGGCGGTGGTAATTCTCGGGTCGATAGTGTCATCTTGAAGTACAATCCCGACGATACCTTTAATGGAGTGATCGAAGCTTTCAATGATACGTATCCTGGTGGTTTCCGAAGCATTTATTCTATCGCTTTTGATGGCAACAATAGCCTATATATGACGGTTGGCACAAGCGATGCGCTCGGCACGATTTTAGTCAAACTTACCCAATCCGGGGGTATCGAAGAGACAGTAGAGCGGCTACAGGGTGATACGGATGGCTATGATGCGCCATTTCTTGTAGCGATTGATTCTCATGATCAACTGCATGTCGCAGCTATGGATCACGACAGGAATGACCAGATGATGCGATTGTTCGCTGTGAGTCACGAAGGTGTTGTTATTAAGGTTATAGGTGGTGAGACTCCGATGAAGCTTGGATACGGAATGAGCGTTGATAATAACAATAACCTCTACGCTACCAGTACTGACTTTTCAGGTCAGACGCCGCCCTACGAAGGGTGTCCAGCATACTTTGAGGTGCGGAAATACAATAGCGTAGGTGCTTTTTTGGGTACCATAGATATGTCACCTGAAGCTTCCGAGGGTCTCGTGTGTACAATTTATGGAGGTGGCACTACTCCGGTCACCGGAACTCGCGCTACTGCTACTCCGGGTGTCACAAAAGATGGGGATGTGTTTATAGGTACTGGTGATTATGCTAGTGGTCAACCAGGTAAAGCACGAATAGCGGTATATTCAATGCCAAAAAATGTTGCAACCTTTCCTCCTAAGTCTGAAGGTGAAGAGTTGAGCGCGAAGTTGCAGCTGCCGGAAACGGCCAACTTGCAGTACGCAGAGATCAAGACACAAGCTGAACTTGGTGCTTCGCTGCAGCCTGGATATAGCTATCCACTCGGACTTGCCAATTTCAAGGTCAAAGTTCAAGATGGAGCGACACTCCCTACTGAGCTTACATTTGTAACAAATCTGAAACCTGACCAGGTGACTGCGATGAAGTATCAAAAAGGCTCATACAGCCCAGTTCCAGGAGCGGTCATCACTCAGACAGAAATTGATAATAAGCCGGCGCTTAAAGTTTCATATACACTTATCGATGGCGGCGAGCTTGATGAGGACGGGCAGGTAAATGGCGAGATTATAGACCCTATAGGACTTGCTGTTAAAGACGGCAGTAGTGGTCAGCAGGTGCTGGCACCAAATACGGGCGTAGGAAGTCAGAGCGTTAATAATTTAGTACTTTTTATGAGTATTGCTATCGTAGCTGGTGCCGGATTTGCGGTGCGCCAAGTATATCGACGTTAAATGAAAGACGTATTTTAGTAATATATAACTTAGCGTATAAAACAGCTTAAATAAGTTTAAACGCGTTGGTTGATCTGCTATACTATGTCGAGATGGCGCCTTGGCGGAGTGGTTACGCAGCGGTCTGCAAAACCGTGTACACGGGTTCGAATCCCGTAGGTGCCTCCATGAAATAATCTCGATAGTTCGAGATTATTTTTGTTTGAGAAGTTCTAGTAATTCTGGAAATGTAGGGTCTGAGAAATGGCCTCGACCATTGAATCGATGAACTATAGCGCTAGGTAGGTCAAGCTCAAACTTAGCGAGCTCTGTGTAGGGTACGACTGGATCGTCTTGACTGTGAAATAGATGTAATTCTTCAGCGCTATCCACGGCATGTTTTGCAGAAGTTACTTTAAAACTTCCTAACTCTTCGACACTTTCATCGGCGTAAGCTGGCGAAACTAGGATGAGCCGCTTAACTCTTTTGGCTAGGGTGGTTTCATTTAGGTAAATTGCAAGAAACATCGCCCCAAGACTATGGCCGACCAGCTGTGTATTTTCTAGATCTAGGTAGGGAAGTATTTTCTCAAAATATATCTTCCATTCTTCGTATACGGCATTCTTGCCATTTGGAAAGGTAGGGAGTAGTACGTCTGCGTCTGGCATTTGCTCGGCTATCCATGGCTTCCATTTCTGCTGAGGGAGTAGTTTTTCGTACTTCAACGGACTGTCTCGTAGGTCTCGAATATATGACTCGTACGAATTGAAGCTTGAGCCACCATGAATTATTAGTACTTGTTGCATATTTTCTAGTATACTAGGTTTTAAGCGCGGATGGTGGAATTGGTAGACACGAGAGACTTAAAATCTCTTGGCCTCACGGTCGTGCGGGTTCAAGTCCCGCTCTGCGCACCAAAAATTATAAAAATTCGACTCGTCTGTAGTCGAATTTTTTGTTGCAAAATGGTATAATGAAGGAGTAAAAGAAACGGAATATATAAGGGGATTATAAGAAAATGGATTTACTATGGCTATGGATTATTCTGGGAATTGTTGTTGTTCTTGGCATCTTCCTTTGGGCGACCTATAACGGACTCGTAACGCTCAAGATTCGTGTAGACGAAGCGTGGAGTGATATTACTGTACAGCTAAAGCGCCGTGCTGACTTGATCCCAAATCTCGTTAACACAGTCAAGGGCTATGCATCTCATGAGAGCGGTGTGTTTGAGGCTGTAACTGAAGCGCGTTCAAGCATGATCAATGCAAAGACGCCTAAAGAAGCTGCTGCCGCTGACAATCAACTCGAAGGTGCCCTAAAGAGTATCTTTGCTGTTGCTGAGGCGTATCCTGAGCTAAAAGCAAGCCAGAATTTCTCTGAACTTCAGGCTGAGCTTGTCGATACTGAGGACAAAATCCAAGGTTCTCGTCGTTTCTATAATGGTGGCGTACGCGACCTTAACACAAAGATTTCACTTTTCCCAAACAACATTTTTGCAGGTATGCTTGGGTTTAAAGAGCGCGAATTCTACGATGTTGACGAATCTGAGCGTGCAACAGTTGAAAAGCCTGTTGACGTAAAGTTCTAGAACTCGACAGACTAAGAATAAGTAACAAACTACCAAATTACAGGAGAGGCTGACTAATGTACGGAGCTATTGCGACTAATAAACGAAACACCATACTTATAATGGCTGTGTTTGTTGGTATTGTGAGTGGTATCGGCTACTTAGTCAGCCTTTACTTTGGTGATACATCTATCACTTTATGGGTACTGGTAGCGGCATTTTTGTATGCACTGTTTCAGTATTTTGCAGCAAGTAAGCTTGCTGTCGCTATGAACGGTGCGCGAGAAATCGAAAAGAAAGACAACCCTCGTCTGTATCGGATTGTTGAGAATCTTGCGATTACAACAGGTATGCCGACACCAAAAATCTATCTTATCGATGACCCTGCGCCAAACGCATTCGCAACAGGTCGCAACCCTCAGCATGCTATTGTCGGTGCTACGACAGGTTTGCTTGAAATTATGAATGATCGTGAAGTAACTGCGGTTATGGCCCACGAAATGGGACATGTGCAAAATTATGATATCCGTGTGAGTATGATTTCGTTTGGTCTTGTTAGCGCGATTGGGCTTCTTTCTGATATTGTCCTTCGTATGCTCTTCTTTGGTGGTGATCGTCGAGATAATGTTCATCCAGCCGTGTATATCGTCGGAATTATCGTGATAATCCTTGCGCCAATCATTGCTGCGATGGTGCAGATGGCGGTGAGCCGTCAGCGAGAGTATCTTGCCGACGCTTCGGGTGCTTTGACGACACGAGATAGTGAAGGTATGGCAAGTGCACTCGAGAAGCTTCTTCAATTTGGAAAGCCTATGCAGCATCAAAATAGCGCATCGGCAAATCTATTTTTGAGTAATCCACTCAAACCAAGTTTTTTGAGTAAATTATTTAGCAGCCACCCTCCACTCGAGGATCGCATAGCAAGACTTCGAGACAATGCTAACAAGTTTTAAGGCGCGACTGCAAAAGTTCATGAAAAGCCTTGGTCTTGGTAGCAAGCGCGTTACTTTACCTGTGGCTCAGTTTTTCGGTAAAACGTTTAGCTGTATCGGACATTTTTTTAAGATTGTTGATCGAAAGTCGCCGACTTTTTTGCGCAAAACATATCGATTTGTCGGACGTCCATTTGTGCGACTAGCGAAAAGAATCGGATTTTTTAAGCGTCGCCGACCGCATCGTAGTTTTCGCCTCACTCGCCGACGTGATTATAAACGCTCACTAGTATTACCAGGGTACTGGTCTTTCACCAACTACGTTCGTTCGACATTATGGAGGCACAAAGCGATATTTGGTTTGCTCGCTTTGACGTATTTGATCTTAACGGTTGTTATCAGTGGTATTGGCGCTCAGGAGTCATACGCAAACCTTAGCACTACGCTAAAAGAAAGTGGTGGGGAGCTTTTTGATGGTAATTGGGGTCAAGTTGCAAGTGCTGGGTTGTTGCTGTTAACGACAGTAACAACAGGCCTGACACCGAATGTCACTCAGGCACAGACGGTCCTTGGTGGGTTGGTAGTGTTTTTTGGATGGCTCACGGTTGTGTGGTTGCTGCGAAATCTTTTGGCTGGTCGAAAAGTAAAGCTACGCGATGGTTTATACAACAGTGGTTCACCGATTCTTTCAACTGTCATAGTAGGTATTGTCCTTGCGGTGCAGTTGTTGCCGATTTCTCTTGCGATCATTTTGTATTCTGCGGCAGCAAGTACTGGACTTCTCGATGGCGGCGTTGAAGCAATGTTATTTTGGATAGTAGCTGGTCTTCTGGTCATCATGTCGCTTTACTGGATCACATCTACTATTATTGCTCTTGTCGTCGTGACGCTGCCAGGTATGTATCCGTTTCATGCGGTCAAGACTGCGGGCGACCTTGTGGTTGGTCGTCGTCTACGAATCCTCTTGAGGCTGCTTTGGCTAGGAGTTATGGTGATTGTTCTATGGCTGATCATATTGATACCTATCATTTTACTCGATGGCAAGATAAAGGAACTATGGCCTGTCGTAAACTGGCTACCGTTGGTTCCGCTTACTGTACTAACTATGGCATCGTTTACGTTAATATTTGTTGCTTCGTATGTATATTTGCTATATCGAAAGGTAGTGGATGATGACGCCAGTCCCGCATGATAAGGCACGACTCGAAGAACTACGCGAACTGATTGATCAGTATAGCTATGAGTACCATGTCAATGACGAGCAGTCGGTCAGTGATGCTGTGTACGATAGTCTATTCGGTGAAATTAAGCAGATTGAAGCAGCGCATCCAGAATGGATAACATCCGAGAGTCCAACTCAAAGAGTCGGAAATGAACTCAAAGATGGCTTTAAAAAGGTTGCTCATAGTAGCCGAATGCTTAGCCTAAATGATGTGTTTGATCGAGAGGAAGTTCAGGCGTGGGTGACGCGTATAGACAAGCTGCTTCCAGGTGCACGACATGAGTTTTTTGTTGATGTGAAAATGGACGGTTTAGCGTGTGCACTTATTTATCAAGATGGAAATTTAGTGCAAGCGATTACGCGTGGAGATAGTTACGTAGGTGAAGATGTGACGAACAATGTTCGTACTATAAAAAATATTCCACTGCGACTACGAGGTCAGTCTAAATACGCTGCGTTCTTACAGGGCCGTACAGAGATACGCGGCGAAATTGTCATGCTAAAGACTGACTTTGCTATGTTGAATACACAGCGTAGAGAAAATGGAGAGCCGGAATTTGCAAATCCAAGAAACCTAGCAGCTGGTACGATTCGACAACTTGATCCACGACTTGTTGCGGCACGTCCACTTCATTTTCGCGCGTATGATTTATTGCGCGACAACCCGGATGAAGTGCCGACCAATATGTTTGCATATGAGGCACTCTCTGGCCTCGGGGTGACCCGTAATAAAGAGGCGACAGTATTTACTCAACTACCTGATGTTATGCGGTTTGTAGATCATATCGGTGATGTCCGCGAAAACTTGCCATTTAATACTGACGGACTTGTCATAAAAGTAAATGATAGGGCGGTCTTTCGAGAGCTTGGAATTGTCGGGAAGCAGCCTAGGGCGGCCGTAGCATACAAATACGCTGCAGAGCAGGCGACAACCGTCGTAAAAGATATTGTGATTAGTATTGGACGCACCGGAGCAGCTACACCTGTTGCGGTATTCGACCCGGTAGTGGTTGCTGGATCGACGGTGCAACACGCGAGTCTCCATAATGCGGATGAAATTGCACGAAAAGACGTACGCGTAGGTGATACGGTTATTATATTCAAGGCTGGTGACATTATTCCTCAGGTAGAAGCTGTCGTGCTTGAGCTTAGGCCAAAAGATAGTGAGCAATTTGACTATCAAAAGGCGCTCGCTCAGCAATACCCTGAGCTGGAGTTTGAACGTACTGGCAAGGACGTCGTATATCGTGTCAAAGGCGCAAATACTGACCTTATGCTCAAACGTGCGGTCGAATACTATGCGAGTAAAGCTGCGCTTGATATCGAGACTCTGGGAGAGAAGAATGTTGTCGCACTTGTAGACGCTGGTCTTGTGAAGGACCTTGCCGACATTTACACTTTAAGCATCGACGACCTCCTGAAGCTAGATCGTTTTGCGGATATATCGGCAAAAAAACTCGTCAATGCAATTGCAGAGAAGAAGAATCCGCCACTCGAGAAGTTTATTCTTGCTCTTGGTATTCGCCATGTTGGTGCGCAAACTGCTATTGATCTTGCAAATAAGTTTGGAAGCATGGATAAGCTGCAGCGAGCACGCATAGAGCAGCTTGAAGATATCGATGGTATCGGTAAGGTTGTCGCAGAGTCGGTAGTAGCCTGGTTTGCTGATGAGGATAACATTGCGCTACTTGAGAAGTTTGAACGAGTTGGTGTGCATCCACATTTCCAAAAGAAAATGGGTAGATTAATTGGAAAGAGTTTTGTCATTACCGGTAGTCTCGAGAGCATGAGCCGTGATCAGGCGGCTGATCGGATTCGTGCGCTTGGAGGAACGTTTCAGACTTCAGTAGCAAAAGATACGATTTATCTTGTCGCTGGCGGAAAAGTCGGCGCGAGTAAGCTGAAGAAAGCTGAAAGTTACGGAACAAAAATAATTGATGAGGCTGCGCTGCTAAACTTGATATCATGAATGTATCCGTAAGATAACGGTCATGTAGTATATTCGGAGTCGCATGGTTTCTCAATGATAAACCTTTGTATATACGTGTGTCGGACGATATAAATATGCCATGTTTCGGGTGCCGTCTCCTGTCAGTTGGGTGAGGTATTTTCACTCCAGGGATCTGATATACTTAAGCTATGCAAACTAAAGTTCTCGTTATCGCAATTGTCGAAAATAAAAACGGAGAAGTACTACTCCGTAAAAAGCCAGATGGTGCGCCACCATACGCAGAGACATGGTATGTGTTTGGCGCTGAACTACAGCCTGGGCAGGATGTCACTGAAACACTTAATAAGCACTTAGAAGATCAGATAGGTATTACAGTTACAGTAAAAGATCAGATTGGGTGGGACACGGAAGTAAAATGCGATCTTGATGGAAAGGAAAAGCAATTTGTTTATCTCGATGTTATCTGTGAATATAGTGAGGGCGAGCTAAGACTGTCTGAAGGAGTTGAAAGGTTAGAATGGGTGGCAAAAGATAAACTTGCTGAATATGACAATGTACCGCCATCGGTGAAATTGTTCAGAAAGCTAGGTTGGCTCTAGCGGTGATAAAGGTGTCAGACTACGTACTTGATGGTAGCATAGCCCAAGAGCCGCGTGGTAAAAATGGTTATGGATGGGACAGGATCTTTATTCCAGAGGGTTATGCGGGCCGTACGCGCGCAGAGTTGAACCAGATGGAAGATACAGCAACCTACACTAAAATAAAGCCGTTTGCGGCACTGCGAGATTTTTTAGGATATGACGGAAACAATTAATTTTGCAACTACCAATAATCGAAAAATTGTCGAAGCAAGAAAGGCGCTAAGTGGGTACGACATAGGAGTTATCGCGATTGCTGTGGATATAGACGAGATCCAGCATCAAGACCCTGCAGAGATTACGAAGGCAAAGGCACGTGCGGCATATGAAGTAACACATGAGCCTGTTGTTGTGCAAGATACGAGTTGGAGTATACCTGCCCTAGGTGGATTTCCCGGAGGCTATATGAAAGATGTATCCTCGTGGTGGCAGCCGGATGACTGGCTAAAGATTATGGATGGCAAAGATCGAACGATAATATGCCTCGAGCATATCGCCTATTTTGATGGTCAAAATATGCAGCATTTCGAAGCAAGTTACGAGGGGAAGTTTGCGCGTGAGCCACGCGGAGTAAAGGGAAATTCGATAGAGAAGACGGTATGTCTTTACGGAAACAAGACCCTTGCGGAGAGGCACGATCGAGGTGATGTCGCGTCGGCAGCGGAAGGGCTTGTGCACTGGAGTCATTTTGCTGAGTGGTTTACGAGTGCGCGTTAGTAGCCTGAAAAATGATCAGTAATGATCTGTTTTTGAGATACTCCCATATGTTTTAGATCTTTCTTCAGCGTATCAACCATGACTGGAGGCCCAGATATGAATATAGTTCGCTCACGAAAATCTGGTGCATAGCGAGCTAGAAGGGTGGTACGGACGAAGCCGGTTTCACCTTGCCAGCCTTCGGGTGGTGACGCGAGAATTGGAATCACCGTTAGGCCAGAGGTTTTTTCAGCCTGATCGAGAACATCTTGAAACACGATTGAGTCAATTGTGTTTGTTCCATAGAAAAGAACGATATCTCGCTTCTCCGCCCTTAGCGAAAGATCTGCGAGCATTGATCGAAAAGGTGTTATACCAATACCACCTGCCATGAATAGTAAAGGTGTCTGAGAGTCGTCAGGTAAGATGAAGTCACCGCCTAGAAGTGTCGTTCGTATGGTCTTGCCCTTGCTCTCAAGCAACGCTTTTTTGAAGCTACTTATAGTATTTCCGTGTGTGATGCCAAATCGTACTGTTGACTCTCCTGGTGCCGATGCGATTGAAAAAATACGCCGCATACCTTTTTGGTCTTGTTTTCTATGAGGAAGGCTTAGCTCGAGGTATTGTCCCGGAGAGAAGGAAAAGGGCACTAATGGAGTGGTGACGACTTCATGGATATTGGGTCCTATCTCCCGAACGTCATCGATCTTTAACCGGATAGCTTTTTTAGTACCGACGGCAAATGCAAATAGATTTCCAATAATCAGCGCAGCTGCTGGTGTTGAGAGCCATGCAAAATCACCGGTAAAGAAGTTGCCGCCATACCAAATACCGACGATCGCTGCAAAGATGAGTTGCCATTTTCGTGTGGTTGGGGAGGTGAGCGGCTCTGTGAGCATGACCGATGCAAAGAAGATAATCGGACCGGATATTATTGCTGTTTTGAGCGTTTCTTCTATAGAATATTGCTGCAAGAGTGACACAACAAGAGATGTGATAATTGCCACGGCAAGAAAAGTACCGACCATGGCATACCGACGGGTTTTTGCGACAATGAGTAGTCCAACTATACTGACGGCCGGTAGAAGAAGCGGTGTTCCAATCCACCATAGTGCGCCAGACAGACCACTACCACCTACAATGAGTAGTGTAATAGCTGCCGGATTAAATATATGTCGCTGTTTATACGCGAGCAGGTATTTTGATGCAGTTGCGATAAATGCTGCGGCGATACACACAAGAACTGATTTTGGTGTTGAAGCTGGCGGTAGGACGAGAAACAGAATCAGTCCAGTGATCATCCAAGACTCTGAGTTGTGTGAAGTTGAAAATGTCCATGCAAACAGCCGACTAAAGACATATGATGATGTGACTACAAGAATATAGGATAAAAGGAGAGATTCGAACGGCAGTCCGAGCTGTCCAATGCCGCTTAGGAGTAAGCTGAGTAGGGCAATGGGAAGTAGGCCGAACATAACCAGTCGGTACATGGTGATTTTATTAACGACTGATTCGAGTACGTGTTTCATGGGTTTCCTATATAAATAGTTCAATAGTCTTATGTTTAGAATACATTACAGTTCCGTCGCTACGAATTATTACATACAGAAAGTCGGCTAGGTGAGTGAGTTTATCTGGTTCGACGAAGAATAGAGCCGTCGCCAGGCCATCGGCAATCATGGCTGTGTCGGCAATGACCCATGTGGCAATAATGTTTGTTGTAGGAAGTGATGTGGACGGATCGATGATATGATGCCAGTCACCCCATGCTCGTCGATTGGTAGCCGACCCGCAAATACTGCGGCTAGTCAGATTGACTGCACCGATGACTTTTGTAGCATCAAAGGGGTGCTCTAGTCCAATCCGCTGAAGAGGTCCTTTTGTGCGAATATCACCTCCAGCGTCAATCGTATATGCGTGAATGTCATTTGCGTTCAGTAAGTCGCAAATCGCATCAACGGCATACCCCTTACCAGCAGCCCCGACGTCGATCAGTGCCGGACGTCGGACACTTAATGAAGCGCCTGTGAGTTCTATGACGTCACCCCATGCGGGAGTCTGATGAATTGCTTGCTTTTGAGTCAGTGAATATACCTGGTCATATCCTGCGTCAGAAATGGTCTGTCCTATGAGCGGAGAGACTTTACCATTTGTAGCAGAGTAGAGCTCACTGTACCAAGCGAGTAATTGACTGTCTCTTGTATCGATTTTATATGTCCCGGCTGATGAGCTCATAGTGGCTACGAGCGAATCGTTACGAAAGCGAGACCATGTTTTGTCTATGACTTCTAAGTGCTCGTGGATTTGTGCTTCGACAGACTTAGTAATCGTGCCTGGAGTAGATATATACCACTGAGTGCCGAGCGCCTCAAAGTTGAGATCAGACTCGGGCTTCTGTTTTAATCGTGTCGAGGGCACTATTAAATCCTGTCGAGGTGAGTGAGGAGCCCGATACTCGTGAGAGTTTTACATCATCGATGTCTTTTCCTACAGTCAGACTACTTACGCCACTCTTAAACATAGATTGGTATTCAGCTGAATCTCCTCGTCCATTGCCCGTTACGGATACTGAGGTTATGACGTCGTCTTTTAACGTGACGCTGACGCTAATTGTTTCGGTGCCACCAGGTGTGCGGTAGCTGCCGTTTGCTGAAAATGATCCATTTTTATAGGCAGTGCCACTGGTAGATGGCGTAGCGTTATTGGGAGACGAGGTGGTCGTTGTGCTAGATGGCGTAGTATCAGTCTGTTTATTGAGAACGACTGCTGTTGCCGTACCTCCAATAGCGATGAGCCCTATAGCGATAACGCCAATAATTCTTAGCTTTTGCTGTTCCATGAAGCCCTTTCTTCTACGATGCTTTCTATTACTATACTATAGGAAGTATACTGAAATACTGCTTGGAGAGGGCAAATTATATAGTTTTTGTAAAAAGCTCATATGCGCTAAGGGCAGATAGGAATTGTTGCTTCCGTACGTCATTGTCGCCATTTCCGACGGGCCATGTGCTATGCTCGATCCAAAACCCGATCAGTGTCAATGCGTGTATGGGGTCGAAATGATCGTCAAGGTAGCGACTTACGTCATGGCCGTGCTTATGAAGATCGATAAGAAAGTTTGTTGAGTCGCTTTTTGGAGTGGCGAGGCCAGTCCAGCTCCAATCGACCAGTCGCGCTCCATGACTAGGATGCCATGCTATATTTGCTTGTCTTGCATCATGATGAGCAAGCACGGAGGGCGGCTGCGGAGGGTGGTGTAGTGCGTAATCTCTAAGGTTCGTTAGGTTGCTGTATAGAGTATCTGCACTAGGAATCTCATGATGATATGCGAATAGAGACGTATATACTGTATCGGTAGTATCATGTATCGCGCCCCAACCTTCAGTAGCTAGCAGTATGTGTGTCGGTTCAATATTTTCATGAAAATCTGTCGGAGGAGCAATAGTCTCTAGCTGATAAAAGGCTGAGAAGATATCTTCTACGTAATTGTGGTATGCAGCGTTTTTTGGTGCACGCCAATACCAGTTTTCATCTGGATGGTATGCGTCCATTGTGATCGTATGGGGCGCATGTGATTGTGAGATAGTAGGGATAAATAGATACGAGCTTGAGCGCAGGTATTCGTATACTAACGCTTCTTTTTCTAGATACTGTATGGAATGATTTGCTCTACTTTGGTCGGAGAAAAGTATCTTGTCATGCGACTTTACGAAATATTGTGGGCTTGATGAGCTGTGTTTTACGAAAAATCGGTGATAGAGCATGTGGCCGCCATATGCTTTTTCTACTACTGCTGTTTCTGGAAACTTTAGGGTGTGAAGATGGAAGTGTCGTTCATAGGCGGCGTTGATAATCTCTCTGTGAGATCCGTATAGCTCTCCTGGTAATTGACTGTATCTGCACCAGGTTGTATCGAGGGCGTCATCTCCCGCCTTGGATGGGAGCGGTTTATCGACTGAAAATAAAAATGCCGTAGTTTCTATCCATGCATGTTTTGTCGCCCGCGGGTCATCGACGACCCCTGAAAATATTAGAGACGACTTTGTATCGGCTAAATTGACGGAGGTTTCCTCATAGGCCTCACGGATGGCAGCTCGCTCTGTCGATTCGCTGGCATCAATGAATCCGCCAGGTACGGCATACGATCCGTCACGGCGTGTGATGAGAAGAATAAGAGGATCCGCGTCACGGGTCATGATGACAGCGTCTGCGGTATAATTGGGTCCGTCGTACCATAATTCTCGCTCCTGTCGATCAAGAGTTGGGGCATAGCGCTCTGGACACTCTAGCCACGGGTGAAGTGGCTTAAGAGGGTAGAGCTCCTGGTTATTAGGTGAAGAAAACTCGGTCATAAAATATTTTATCTCGCTATTAGTAACTGTTTTTGGCAGACTTTTGCAATAGCTAAGGCTACGCGGGATTGATATTCGTGAACCTTATCGTCCGGTCCTGTGTGTTTGCCTGTGTCGTCACTGAGCTTTACGGTATCGACGTTATTAACTTTTGTCGCTTTCATGACGAAGTTGTTGGCAGGCAGCCCTAGATCGTTCATGAGAGATGTTCCCCATCCAAAGGTAGTGTTGATACGACCGCTGAAGTGTTCAGCGAGAGCGATGATTTTGTCTATATCGAGGCCGTCGCTAAAAACAATTGTTTTCGTCGCAGGGTCAACGTTACTTTGCTTATAATAATCAATCGCATGCTCGCCAAATTCAAATGGGTCCCCGGAATCATGGCGAAGACCTTTCCATTTGCGCGCTTGCTCTGGCGTGAATTCGGTGAAGAAAAACTCGCTACCGAATGTATCGGTAAGGGCAATAGATAGGTCACCCTGGTAGTGTTCTTCCCAGTCTTTAAACATAGAGGCGTGTCCGTCTAAAGGATTATTCCCTTTGGCATCTTCGAGCCCTGCGTACACCATAGGCAATTCATGAGCGAATGTTCCGATTGGGGTAAGGTTGTATTTGTAGGCAAACCATGGGTTACTTGTGCCGATGAAGTTCTCCGGAAGTTCTGCTGCAAGACGCTCGATAACATGCTCGTGCCAGTCTGCGCTAAACCGACGCCTAGTCCCAAAGTCTGCGAATGTAATATTCGGATGAGAAAGAAGTTTCTCAATCTTTGTATCGAGGCGTCTGTCTCCTTCTACGTAGAGATCAGAGATATCGAGTCCATGAGATTGCATGAGGTTTGAGTAATACTCTTCATTGATCTCGCTCATAGCGACCGTTTCCCATAGACTTACATCAGGCCACGAGCCGGTAGTTTCGAGTGCTAACTCTTCGGAGTCGGACGATAGCTCGACGGTAACCTTGGGGAGCTGTAGATTAGCTATATGTTCTAGATATTCTGGAGTGAATCGTGCTTCGTTATTTTGCGCCTTAAGACCTGCATAATAGGCAACTTCTTCTGAGCTAAAGCCTCGGTCGCGAATAGCGTCGAGACGGTGTTGAAGCGCGCTAGGCGATACGTATTCACTCAGGGGCTGCATAGTATTACGGTTCTTTAGCGTAAAAGTAACTTCGGCGTCTGGATGTTTTTCAAGGGCAACATCCCCCATCGTTAGTTTGTAATAATCGAGCCCACGGCTAAGATTTGGTTCGTAATTTTTCATGACTGACTCTCAATTTCTTCGATGACTTGTGCTGTAGTCATAAGTCGGATGCCTTGCCTTCCTAGATTGCGAAAACATGCTGCTCGATTTTCGGGAACAACTGCCTCAGTAGCGTCTGTTATTAGTGAGACGTTAAATCCTTGTGTTTGTAAGTCATAGGCTGTTGAGTCAACGCAGAGTTTATGGTGATCGCCATCCCCTAGTGCGAGTCCAGCGACGTATATGTCTGTATGTTGTCGCTCTCTGAGTCGGTCAGGAAGGGTGGTGAGTGAAGTTGGATTATAGGCCAGAGCACCACTGTAACTAGTGTCGTTCTCCGGGGATGTGCATGCAGTATCTCCTTTTATGAAACGCTCAGCAAGCATTGGGTCTTCGGCTACATCAAGGTCCGGGTGTAGCGCTGCACCTGGTGTGTTAGCGACGCAATGAACTGGCCAGGTATTGATAAAGTTAGGTGTTTTAGAAAAGTGGGCTGTTTCGAGTGGATGCCAGTCTTGGGTTGTCGCAATAAAGACGCCACGTTCACCGAGTAGACGAGTGAGAGTATTTATGTTGGGGATGATACGATCACCACCGGTGACCCCAAGCTCACCGAAGCCAGGTTTGCGTGAGGTTTCATTTTCGTTTGCGGGCATGAAGCCGCACTGTGCATCTACAATAATGAATGCTTTAGAGTCGATAAAGTTTTTTGCCATAGTGGCGTACTCCTTTTCTGTAAGTGTATGTATAACACTAACTATATTTATGATAAACGAAGAGTTATTGTCGTGTCAACACTAATTGACTTGTATGTGTGATTGTCATATACTTTTGATATAAAGAAAGGTGTTTTTTGTACCATGCCAATGCCAAATGATATTGTATTTGTCCGTCATGGACAGTCGGAAGCGAACATCATACAAAAAGCAGACAAGACGGATCAACCGCATGATGCGGCTGCTTCTATCAATGACCGCCCAGATTGGCAGCAGCGCCTTTCATCTAAAGGTATTGCTCAAGCAAAAGCAGCTAAGCTGTGGATCGATAGCAATCTTGGCGGTGCAGAATCATTTCAGGGTAGGTATATATCGCCATTTTTAAGAACACGTGAAACTGCGGCATATGTCGGCGGTAAATTATGCGGAGAATGGACGATCGATGATCGTGTCGTAGAGAGGAGCTGGGGTGTTTACGGTATTGTTCCTCGCGCTGAACAGCGATCGCAGTTTCCGCTGACAAGTAAGCTACATGCGGCAACTCCGTGGTATGTACGGTTTGATGGTGGTGAAAGTATGCCAGATGTCTATGGTCGTTTCCGTGACTTTCAGGGTACGCTACATCGTGAAAAATCAGGTGAACGAGTTATCGTGGTATCGCACGGGGATTTTATAAATGTTGCTCGCTATGGAATCGAGAGGATGCTTCCTGAGCAGTGGGAGGCGCTTGACCAAGACCCTACGTACGTAATCAGGAACTGTAGTATTATTCATTACTCGCGAGTCAATCCGGATGATCCAGATGATATACGAGATAAGCTTCACTGGAGACGCATGATTTACCCCGATGCAATTCATGAGTCGCCGGATGGAGGTAACTGGGTGGAGCTGCCAGCTCGTCAACGGTTTACGGGTGAAGAGTTGCTTCGTCAGGTGAAATTTGCGCCGCCCTTACTTGGTATATAGGGGGATGGTGGCGCTTTACTCAAAACTTCGGTCGAGTGTCTCAAGTGTGCTTGAGTTGAACATGTAAAGACGTGCAGGCCTATGTGCACCTTCACGCTTCATTTCATCAGTTTCGCGGATTAAGTTAAGGCCTAGGAACTTTTTACGGAAATTACGCTTGTCGAGTGGTCGAACAAGGATTGCTTCATAGGCACTTTGCAATTCTGTGAGGGTAAATTTCTGGGGAAGGAATGCGTAGATTGCGTTTGTGTAGGAGAGCTTTGCGATAAGTCGCTCATGGGCATAGCGAATGATGTCTGTATGGTCATAGGCGGTCTTAGGGAGGCTGCTGACCGCAAAGGAGGCGGTATGCGCTTCGCTTTTTGTCCATTCGATATTTCGTCCGCAGCCCATGTAGGTAACGGAAACCGCATGTCCACGAGGATCACGCGCGACGGTATCGAAGGTGTAGAGTTGCTCTATATAGCTAAGGTCTTTGTCTATGTTTATCCCAGCTTTTTCTTGTACGATACGTTGCAGTGCATCGTGGGTTGTTTCGCCGACGGGATTGTATCCACCTGGGAGCGCCCAAAGTCCCTTGAAGGGGTCATTGGGTCGCTCTATCAAGATAACATTGAGTTCGTTATTGATCAGTTGAAATAATACTGCATCTACAGTGAGGGTGGGGGCGACATAGCTACCTGTGTATTTCATAGTCATAAGTATACTTGTTTTCTCTGTTGATTGACAGTATGTCGAGGTCCCAACGAGAAGGAGCTTGATTATCTATCTATGTTTGATATATTAAGTAATATATATAGATAGTGTTATATGTACACTTATATAAGGAGGGTGTATGAAACAAAAAGAGACAATCATTTACGGAGGGGCGTTTAACCCACCTACACGCGCACACCAAACGATTCTACAGGCGTGTGCCGATAGGGCTGGGCAGAGCGGCGCTGATGTTTGGCTTCTTCCTAGTGGTGAGCGTCGCGACAAGCGCATAGATGCTAATCGAGAGCGGAGGCTACAATTATGTGCTGCCTTATGTCTCGATATAGTCACGACGGGTGAAACCTTGCTGCGCGTCGAAGAACAGGAGCTGGATAGGATTAAGCCTACGGAGACAATTGATACAGTACGGCAACTAGGTGAAGCATATCCTGATCGTCAGTTTACATGGGTGTTTGGGTCTGACTCTTTACAGACGATGCCGCAATGGGAGGATGGGGCTTGGATGCTTGAAAACCTGTCGATGGCTATTGTTGAACGTCCAGGTTATCCTGCCTTGCAACTAGGAAGACGTGCCGTACGGCTAAATGTAGATCCTCTGGATGTTAGCTCCACTCAGGTGCGGCAGCGACTAGCTGCATGTCGGCCGATTGAAGATCTTGTTTCGCGTTCTGTTGCAGAGCTATTAAATGCCGATAGTTAGAGTGGCGCAGCTTGTTTTTAGTATCCTGGCGTATGATACAGTAGTTGAGTAATATGGTGAAAAAGCCAAGAAAACTAACGGGAAGACAGTACGCACTTGCCGTATGGCAAGTTGCAGTACTGACGTATAGGGCAGCGCCACTTGCAGTAGTGTTGCAGCTTGTGAGCGCAGTTATATCTGCGACACTGCCTATTGTGACGACATTTTTTGCTGCTAAGACGACAACAGCTCTTGCTGAGGCTTATGCAGGCAATCATGCAGCTGGCGACCAAGCTATCCTGTACGTTGTCGTTACAGCGCTTCTCGGAGTGGGCTGGACTATTTGGAATAGCATTAATCAGTACGTCCAACAGCTTATGCGCTATAAAGTGGAAGCTGCGATGAGTGATCGCATGTATGAGCATTTTTTACAACTTGATTTTTGGCGGTACGACGACAAGAACACGGCCGATCTATATGATCGAGCAACTGATTTTGCGAGGTCGTTTGCCTGGGTGTTTGATCGATTATCAAATGTTCTTACGCAATTTATTGCCATGCTTGCGGGGATTATTGCGATGGTATTTGTGAGCTGGTGGCTGGGGCTTATTTTGCTTGCAGCGGTTATTCCGGGTATTTATATACAACTTCGTCTGTCGAGGGCGCAGATTAACCATCGCAAGGAGCACGTAGAGACGAGGCGAGCAAAAAGTATGATCGAATGGAATATGCTTCAGCCGAAATATATAGGCGAGTTAAGGCTTTACGGTATTGTTCGATATTTGCTCGACCTTCGTATGGCACTACGTGATAAAGACGAAAAAGAGCGCATTGAGTTTGAGCGGCGATACATAGGTAAGAAATTATTTGCGGATGCACTCGAAACTGCAGCAGAGGTGGGTGCACTGATTTTTACTGTACTGCAGATCATTGATAGGGCTCAGCCTATCGGGCAATTTCTGTATGTTCAGCAAGTCGTATCGAGAGCGTTGAGTGGCGCTGGGAGCTTTGTGTCTCAACTTAGCTACATAGATGAAGACCTCGCAAATCTTTTTGACTATCAGGAGTTTATGCGACTACCCGCCGGCAAGGGCGGCAATTCTATACTAGTGAAAGCGCCTGAAGCAATCGAACTTCGTAATGTGTCGTTTCAGTACCCGCAGTCACAGAAGCCTACACTTCATGACATATCGCTAACGATTAAAAAAGGTGCGCATGTGGCGATTGTTGGCGAAAATGGAGCAGGCAAGACAACGCTCATCAAAGTCCTTACCGGACTCTATTTACCTACGTCCGGTGCTATGTATCTTGACGGCAAGAGTATGAAGAAAATTGCGATTGACTCGTGGCACGCCCAATTGGGTGTTCTACAGCAAGATTATTTGTCATACGGATTTGCTTCTGCAAAGGATAATATCTACTTTGGCGATGTAAGTGGCCCGCTCGACTCAATACGATTTGAGGCTGCACTTGATCGTGCTGAAGCAAGGACGTTTCTCGAAAAACTCCCCCGAGGCGTAGACAGTTATGTGATCAACTGGATGGAGCACGAGGATGGAACGAAGGGTGCGGATTTATCTGGTGGTCAATGGCAGCGGCTTGCGCTTGCACGAAACTTTTATCGAGACAGCCCGATTATCATTTTAGATGAGCCGACAAGCGCAATCGATGCGCTTGCTGAGTCGCGAATATTTAAGCATTTGTTTGCGGATAAAGAACGGACAGTGATTACTATTAGTCATCGCCTGACAACTATCGAGAAGGCGGATACGATATTTATGATAAAAGATGGGTATCTTGTAGAGCAAGGTACCCATCAACAGCTCGTATCGCTTCGTGGTGCGTATTATCATATGTTTGAAAGTCAGCTGGCTTAGTCTCCTCGCTATCTCGTATTGTTGTATTTATGCTTACTGTCTTCTATTATGAGAAGATGAACACCGACGCAACATCCGATCCAGTAAGGGCGCAGCTAGGGAGCCAGCCACAAGGTGCTGGACTTTCAGTAGCTGGATTTAGCGTCTCGATTGTTGCATTGCTCACGAACGCGTTTCTTATCGGGATTCCTGCGATTGTTGGCTTTATACTAAGTCTCATAGGTCGCATACAAACGAAGCGCTCAGGCGCGCCGAGTGGGCTTGCACTCGCGGGAATTATTATCAGTAGTGTATCTGCAGTGTTGACGCTTTTTGTTTATGGATTTGTTTTAATCGCTATGGTCATAAATAGTGATTGTAGTCAACCAACCTCCTGGAATATTCAGTCATGTATAGAGCAGAGCGTTCAAGAGGACGATGGCGAGTGGGCTCCCGTTGTGCCTGACAGATCATCACCTTCAGCTCCGTCGCAGCGTGAGAATCAAACCGCAGCGCCTCAACAAGTTTAGACTTATGCAAGATTTACCAAATAAAATACCTCGCCCGGAAGGACGAGGTATTTTGCTGAATCGAGTGATCGATTACCAGCTACGCTGACGGAATGAACCGCCACCGTTGCCACCACGATCACCACCACGGTCGCCGCCGTTGAAGTCGCGCTTTGGACGCTCTTCGCGGGGACGAGCTAGACCGACACTGATAGTGCGGCCGTCAAGCTCTTTACCGTCGAGTTGATCAACAGCTTTTTGGTTGTCTGCATCGTTTTCGAATTCGACGAAACCAAAGCCTTTGCTACGGCCGCTATCGCGATCAGTGATCACGCGAGCGCTCGAAACAGGGCCAATTTGCTCAAAATGAGCTTTCAAACTATCATCGTTAGTTGCGTAAGCAAGGCTACCGATGAAAAGATTTTGCTGTGCCATAAAATTTGGAACTCTTTTCTTGTTACTTGTATCGTCAGATCGACCATGCGGCGAACTTTTTCAAGAAAGAGCCCCTCGTGAGAGGAAACACTCGCTTCGCGTATGCTTCTGAACACTGTTATTTAATCATATTTTGTAAAACAATACTAGCATAAGCTTGAATTTTGCAGCATTTGGGTGCATAATGTCGATAAGCTGGTGCGCTACTAGGGGTACCTGTAGCGTTTAAAATAAACAAATCAAAACAAAAACACCGTGCCCCTTGGGTGGGCGCGCAGCAGCTGAATAGCCACTCCTTTTACAGGGGGTGGTTTTATGTATGCTTAACAAAAACTGATAGTAGGCGTACAATGAAGCCACAACTAACATGTAGGAGGTATCTACAATGAGTAGCAGTATAAAAGAATATGTAAGCGGTCTTTGGTGGCTTTTTGTATTACAGGGTATCGCAACGATTATTTTTGGTATCGTCGCCTTGTTCTTGCCAGGCCTAACATTAGTAACACTTCTATATATCTTCGCGATTTATGTACTCGTGCTCGGAGTACTCGAGCTTGTTCATGGATTCAGTGATATTGGCAAAAACTCGTCATGGTGGTTTTCGCTGCTCGTAGGAGTCGTAATGCTTGGTGTGAGCGTCTATTTGCTCCGCAATCCCCAGACTGCTCTCGACATCTTTATCGTGATCGTCGGTGCGCTAGTACTTGCACGTGGTGTGTTTGATCTCTTCGTAGCGGCATTCTTCGTCGAGAAGACCGAGAATCGACTTCTTTGGATTATCGGTGGTGTACTTGGGGTGATTGCGGGAATAATCATCTGGCGCTATCCAGTGACCGGCGGTATTGCATTTGTATGGGTACTTGGACTCTACGCTATTTTGGCTGGATCGATCAGCCTATCGTATGCGTTTAAAGTTCGATCAGTCTTCAATGAAGCAAAAGACGAGTTTGTAGAGGGTGTTGAATCTGTAAAGCGATTTGCTAAGAAATAAACGATCTCTATACGTCTACGAAAAACATCCGCTTGGTTGCGGGTGTTTTTCTTGTTACAATGATGAACGTACTTTTATGGGGCATTAGCTCATTTGGCTAGAGCGCTTCGCTGGCAGCGAAGAGGCGACCGGTTCGAATCCGGTATGCTCCACCAAGTCCGAACTGATTTCGAGCGAAATGGCTGAGCCATGCATGCTCAGCCCCAACGCCTGCGGGCTCACGCGCCCGCTCACCCCACCAGAAAAACTCTTTGCCTATTTTTTTATTTCTCCCCGCCGAATTTCTTTTTTGAAACTGAAAAAGGTGTTTTCTGGTGGTGGCGGTTATTTGTATCTATCATCTAGCAAAAATACGGTGTAAATAGTACAATCATGACAAGCGATATTCGCCTAGACCTAAACCGCACTTTGTACGGCATGGTTGAAGAATCCACAAAGAGAAACAGCTCGTCATGAGTACTTCTCTTTGTGGTCGCATTCCGAAAGGTTTGTGGGTAGTCGCAAGACTACCGCTCGTGGCGGGCTTTTTGGTTCGCAAAAACCACTAACAAAGATACTCCAGAGGAGGCGGTATTATGTCAGAATCACACAAAACAGAACAAACAGAGAGTCAGGGTCTTGCGATTGCGTCGCTAGTTCTTGGCATTTTAGCAATTATCACATGCCTTGTTTGGTATATCGGTATTGTGCTTGGCGCTCTGGCTATCATTTTTGGAGCAGCATCGGTTAAGAAACGAGGGCGCAAAAAAGCGATTGCAGGAATTGTAACGGGTAGTGTCGGCGTTGTTTTGAGTTTGCTCATCGTCTGGGTTGTGCAGGCGGCGTTTCCTAGCTTGCAGCAAAGCCAGCGCGACACAGCACGCAAAAATGATGTTAGTGTTCTCACGACAGATGTTACATCATTCATGACAGAAAATCGTGGACAACTACCGAGCGCAAGCGACCTTTCAACTTCTAGTCTTGCACAAGTTACGTCTGTTTCTGGTGGGGGCGAGCCGACAGCCGAGACAGCCGTGTTCAAGACTGGTACGAATTGCGACGGTGTGTCGTCTGCTCGGAATTATGCAATTACGGTACTGCTAGAAAACGGTTCAGAGTACTGTTTGGGATCATAGAATACGATGGAACGGTTTTTTAGCGGACTTACTACAACCCTCAGTGTACCTATTCTTTTGCTCAATGTTCTGGGTGGTATTGTCGGTGGCATTTGGCTCATGGTTGCTGGCGAGTGGTCATTATTCATAGGCGGCTTACTCTACATGATGTTTGGCGCGATGATTATTGGTTTACTCCTCATGCCTAGTCTGCTTTTTGCAGCGCCTGCGGCGGCTTTTGCAGAAAAGCGCAAATATGTGCTGTTTTTCATCTTTGGCTTACTGGGTATCGCATACACTTATGGTCTCATCGCCGTATCGACATATTACATTGCAGATATTGCCCTGAGCTCTCAATCTGCACCACTTTGGGCAAGCCTATTATGGCTTTACGCCGTAGTGCTTGCACCATGGCAATACATGGCTTCCAAAGAACAAGACAACACATCAACAGGTATGACAACATTCTTTCTTGCGCTTGGTATCGTCGCGCTGATGATTTGTATCGGCATCTTTGGCATGACGCTTGGTCAGGCATTTCCCGTACTTGTCGTGATTCTTGTGATATCTCTGGTGATACAGTTGCTATTCACGTACGCGCTTACTCGTGCCGAGAAGCACGCAACCCGACATAACGACGTGATAGATATTGAGCAGACAGACGATACTAAACGAACATGGGGAGATTTAGAATAATGCAACTTCCTCATTCGGAAAATCGTCAAAAGTACATAGACCAAATTAAAGTTGTTGAGGCGAATCTCAAAGATGCAACCTCTGGCGAGAAGGACAAGGCATTACTGGCTCTAGTCCAAAAACGACTCGATTCTTTAGCTGAAAAATATCAATTCAGTGAAGAAATTGGCACAGCAAGATATAAACTCTATGAGTTACAGGCGTTAGTCCATTACTTTAATGGTCATGACGATGATGCACTCGATTTTATCAATCAGGCGATAGAGATGCGTGGCGAACCGTATGCCAAAGCAGAAAAGCTCAAAAAACAATTATCACTTGGTGATTCTTATCTTTCAAAAACAACTAATCCCGACAAGATAACCAAAGAGCAACGGCGTGACCAAAAGATTGGACTCGAGGGCTGGTTGGCACTGTTCATTGTAGGGCAGATTTTGGCGTTACTTATTACGGTATTTAGGTTTTTCTCCGACGGATTCATGTCGTCGTCAGACGTATCAACTCTCAACGAATATGAGCATGGACTTGGTGATACTCTACAAGCCCTAACAGCATTCGAGAATACAGCTGTTATCATATATGTGGTACTTCTCATTACTATGCTTATGCTGTTATTCCGTAAGCGTAAATTAGCAAAGCCATTCGCAATTGCGACGCTGATATTCGCAGCGGCATACGGAATGATAGATTATGCGGCAGCGTCAGATATTTTTAGTTCATCTGGTCTTGCCGGAAATGCCGAGATACAGGCAATGATGAGTAAGTATAGTGGCGACGTAGGCAGGAGTGTCATAGGAGTGTTAATTTGGGTGCCGTATTTCCTTATATCTAAACGTGTGAAAAGGACTCTCACGAAATGACACAGCACAAAGAAAACTATTCATGGGTGTATATCGGACTTGCAGTGCTTATTGGCGGTGTGATTCTGTATTTTCTTTTCCTGTCGCCTAGTTCTGGTTATGTAACGGTAAAATACCGTGATGACAAAGTGAATATTTCAGCAAGTAATTTTGAGCCACTCGATAAATCAGACTCGACTGTTAAAGGTGCGTGGTATGACAGCAGCAACGAGTATATGGTCATAAAGTTGAGCGGCACATACTATCACTATTGCGGTATGCCAAGTAGTGCATGGGGTGGTTTCAAAACTACCTCATCTCCATATGAATACTATCAAGACAGTATAAAAGGCAATTTTGATTGTCGAGAAAATCCTATTCCGAGGTATGAGTGATGAAAAATGTTATTTCAATTAACAAATACTTACTCGTCGGGCTCATTACTGCCGCGCTAGCGGGCGGCAGTTATGCGGGATTTTATTACACTTCCGAACATTACAAAGAAAAAGAAGCGAGCGATTTACGCAAAGAGGCAGAGACAGACGAGAAAAGTCTCATTTGTGAGGCGCGCGTTCAGCGCGGCAAAACTGCTGATATCAAGAGTGATTACTTCATCTTTGAGCGTAGCGCAAAAGAGGAAGATTGTAAGAAATTTATAGATTATAAGAATATGCCAGACAACACCGAAGGCGCTTGGTTGGGATTCTAGGTATCGGCGTATACGTCGCTTTAGCGACATATGGCGGCTTTGCCGCCTGAGCGAAGCCTCGACGCCTCTACTGCTTTTGCAGTAGTCCGAACTACTAGAAAACACCCTTTTCAGTTTCAAAAAAGAAATCCGGCGGAAAAAATAGGCAAAGGGTTTTTCTAGTGGGGCCCGCAGGCGTTGGGGCTGAGCCTGCACGGCTCAGCCATTTTGCTCGAAATCAGTTCGGACTTGGTTGTAAAATCGCACCAAGTCGAACGAACGTTCGGTATATTTGGGATATTTTACAGGGGTCACACTGTACCGATGTGACCCTTTTGTGTACGCTCGCTCACGTGGCTTGTTTGAGAGTTCTCGGGTTGCGTTGGCATATGGCGTTGAGTGCCTCATAATATAGCTCATATGAGTGAGCATGAGGAACTGGATTTGAATAGTATCAGGCGCTATGAGGTGGATTTCGATACTCTAACGCGAGCCACCTCTGAGGATGAATTTCTTAGAGTGTCGTTTGAACTACTAAGGGAAAGTACTCAGCTTCTTGTGGCGGTTGCTGGTACGCTTGATCAAGATCATGTAGAGGGGTTTACACGGAACGAGGCTATTTTGGTCGGCCATCTTATACGTATGTCGAAGCTAATGCGGGCCGTCATTGCCGGAATTGCTGATGAGCATGGAGGCGACCAACAGATGCAACTTACGCGACAGTTTCTTGATTCTGCATCAATTATCAAATACTTACTTCAGGATAAAACTGATGTATCGAGGTTTGATGCATATGTTTTCGATAGTCTTGTTGGTGAAAAAGAGTTTATGAAGAACATTCGAGAGCAGATAGCGTTGCGCGGGGGTGAGAAATGGGACATAGAAGAGCGTATGGAGCGATCCGTACAACAGACATTTATGTCAGCGGGCGTTACAGAGGACGAGATACCATCACGAAAGAAAATTAATTGGCCAAATGCGCAGACTAGATTGGCGCTTTTAGGTCCAGCTGCATATTCCGCTTATCGAATAGGGTCAGGAATGATTCATGGTTCTTGGTATGATATTGAAAGACATCACCTAGAGCGCGTTGACGGAAATGACGGAAATTTCTTTCCCTATACAGATCCCATACCGGAGCGACCACAACCTCTTTTTTCGATGGCGTTACTCGCTGTCTTGGTGGCTCAAGAGTATGTATTCGAATGCATACCTGAGGCAGTCGCTCTGTACGAAGGCCATTTTACTGATCTAATAGAGAGGCTAGACCGCGCTGATGGGCTGCATGAAGCATATTTAGTAAGACGCTCTAAGGTGCGACGAGGAGCATCTTAGAGGTGGATACGAGCCCTCCGAGTGCTAGAAAGTTTGACTATGAAAGGTGATGAATGCCCAATCTAACGCGAGATATATTAGTTCGAGATGCCATTGATGTTGACGTCGCTTTTGTTGGTCGATTCATTAGTAGTTTAGTTAAGGCGGAAACGCTCGCTCCTTCAGCACTCTTTTGTATGTTCAACTACCTATCGCTTTTTGCATATGAATCGTATGCTCGACTAAAAATTCTTGATCCTTCGACTGCAGGAGGTGTGAGCTTCACTCCGGGGATGCTTGATTTGTTGGAGCGTTCACGGCATAGCCTTAAATTATTCGAGGATACGCATCGTGGCGTGTCTGGGCAGCTTGATTTCTTTGCAGACAAAGTTGCTCCTGCTCACCGCCGAGCGTTTATCGATCCTGTGCGTTTGCCGTTTGCGTCCGCATGGAAGGCTGATCTTGGCCTCACGCGCTATGAAGATCAACTCATAACGTCAACGTTTGCTACGACTTTTACGCTTGGGCATCCACCAGAGAAGCTGTTTCTCGACGGTACTGGCGAGACACTCAAAAATATCTCGCAGGAGTACGGAAGGTACTTCCGTCATTTAGGTGCGGTACCTGATCCGACGGCTCAATCATTTGTCAGTGCGATGGATGTATCTGGGATTGCCAACCAAGATGTTCGCTCGGTGGTCCAGTATAGCAATGGGTTTAATGGTAAGATGACTCCGACGATCAATATGCTACTAAGCACCTTTCAAGGACTTATAAACACTTGCGATCAATTGCTTGGACTCGATACCTCCGAAGCCTCTCGGCAAACTATATTTAAGCTTCGCTATCTTACCGTTTATCAGGTACTGCGCAGTCTAAGTATCCTTAAGGATGAGAAAGTGAGGGTTTTGACATTGCAATCTCATCAGTATATTGACGGATTACTTGCTGATCCAGACGCTATCTTGATTGTTGATCCTGCAAAAAAACCACTCAGAAATACACTGATGCACTACGGGCTAGATACGCGCATTGATCTAACTGGGCTGACACGAGGGCGTCCGCTATATGGCATGGTTGAGCAAGTTTTTCAGCTAGACTTCGAAGAGATGGAGCAGCGACTCGCCGAATTGACCGGCCGTATTGCTGGCGAGCTGAATACATGGGCTACCCAAAAAGTATGAGAGATCGGTACGTGTCTCCTTTAGAGCTACTGGAAGGTTTTTACACTACCGTTGGTCCAAACTTCCAATTTGTGCCGTCGGACGTGATGGCATAGCCAAGAGTTGAATCATATATTTGCCCGCCCGCACCAACCGATGCCGGGGTTGGGCGTGTTGCTGTGGTGTAAGATTTCAATTGAACAGCGCCTCCAAATGCGGCTCGTCCATCCGTACGTCGGATAACCAGGTAGTCTGCAAGTTTTACACCTGCGTCGGAGTAGCCAGCGACAACAAGATTAGAGCCGGCGTTAGCACCTGACTCTACATCACCAGATGCTGCGACGTCCCACCTGGCAGTCCCTGCAGTAAGTGCTTGGCCAATTTGGCGACGTGAGCCTGCAGCGCCATTGACGTCCGACCCGCGAATTGTTCCTGTTGCTGCATTGGCACCTGAACGAATACCGCTCGGAACGATCAGCATGGATTGTATGACTGTCGACCCGAGCAGGCGACGCTCTACGGCAACGCTGTCAGTTGCTGCGGTTCTTCGAGTGCCGTGAGAGGTGATACCGGTATATTCAACTCCAGTAGTGCCTTCGAGATAGACGGGGTAATTGGCGCGTGGCGTTGAGCGATCATCGACAACACGAATATCAGATGCCGTAAAGCGTACGACAGTACTTGCGGCTATTCCAGCTGTTGCGATTCCGAAGTTTTGAGTTGTATCGGTGTCGGCTATCGTGGTCGTGCCCGTATGGTCAAACTCTGATCCTGGGTTGACGATCAAGCCATTGCGTACGACACAATCCTGGGTGCCGGTGGGCTGCACGCCGCCTTTTGCGCAGTTTATTAGGACGAAGTCGCTAATCTCAATACGACTTGCGTATTCACTTGGCGACACGCGGTTATCGCTCGGGTATCCGCCAAATCGAATACCAACTCCACCGTTTACATCCGGCTCGTCAGATGGACCACGACTAACTCCATTGATAAAAAGTCCTGTTATCTTGCCGTTACGAGGTGCATTATCGAGTAAAACTCCACCCATCCCTGCATTAATGATATTCACATTTGAGATGATGAAATTTTCGGGTCCTCGGCTAGTGGGACCATCCGAAGTAAGAAATCCCGCAACCCATAGTCCATAATATGCTGGGTTTATAGCGTAGAGATTTGCAGCGATGACAGACTTGTTTCCGCGACTAAAAGAGAAGCCATTGTCTGCTGATAAAACCGATGTGAGGTCTGTCGCTACGACTCGATCGCAAAAGATCCATCCCGGATCCATGGTGTTTCTAAATTCACAGTTAGTTCCTTGTGCTGTGCCGGCGACTCCCGAGAATAACCATGGCAGCGTACGGGACCCGTCTATTTTTACGTCTTTGATAAAGATATTCTCAACTCGTGGGTAGGCTGTATTAGGAGTTGCGCCATTACTGTCGGGGATCATGTCTCCCCTAAAGGTGAATGCCTGGGAATATCCCGGAGTTGGTGCGAATGTGCGTGATCGTCGAGGCCCCGTGGCGTCGTCGACGACCGTGCCTTTTATGGTAAATCCTGCGAAAGTAAGATTGGAGCATGCGCCATTTGTCCAAAAAACAGAATCTACTTGAGCATTAGCCTCATTGCCAGGTACGTAGATCTGCGTACTCGTTCGACCAGCTCCTCGTATGGTAACGTTATTGCAGCCACTCATATTTATACCTCTACGAAAGGTGTAGTTTGGTAATTTCAAAAGCACTTCGCCACCACCAAGTGCCGACGCAGCATTTACTGCGCGCTGCACTCGCTGGTGATCGTACTGATCATTTGCTTGTTTATAATCTTCTGCATCAATAACTATCTTTGATGAATAGACACTATCTCCGACGGCTCGTACTCTTATATCAACAGCAGGTTGATCAAGTTTCGAGGCAAGGTCGGCGGGTTGGGTGGCGGTTGCAGCACGAGCAAGTAGATTCTGGGTATTGGTATCGAGTTTTGCCTGAGGAAGGCTTCCGTCGATAACGTTGGTTGCACTGACTGAGCCTGCTTTTAGCTGACCAGAGGGAGAGTGCGCTTGAGATAAGTAATCGTTGAGGATATCCCCCCAATTACCGCTATCTCCGCCAGGTTGTGGTAATCGTGCCATATCTGAAGCCTTACTCCTTAAGGAATTATCCTAAAGTTTTATTTTTGTGAAATCTATATATGTAGTATGGTTTACCGACAAGGTGGCGTCAAGCTTATGCTTGAAGGTAATTAAATAAATCACGCGCTAGGACTGAGGGAGATGTTTATGTTTATTACAGTGTCGGCGATCGATAAGCGGCACCGTCGATTGGGGTAGTGTGCTGATTTGGTCGTTTGAACCCGAGAACAACGAAGAAATCATAGCTCTTAGTTGGTTTTCCGTATCGATTCTCTCCTGTCGTTCCTGGGGCGAACTGTAAGTAGCAGTAGAGTCCGAGAGGTCCAACGACGGGTATTAGATGAAATAATATAAATATCCATGGCTGACCAAGATCATGTAATCGTCGCACATAAAGCGATACCATGACAGGGAGCATAGCTATGATAACCGCTGCGCCAATGACAAAAATGAAAATATTAATAAGGGTATATAGGGCGGGTACCGTCTGGGCGACGCCCGATGCCATACCGATCATGAATAGGATTATTAGTACGGTGAATGAGCCAAACCAATATACAAACCCAAGAAAAAACCCTATACGGTCAATGCGGCGGTCAAATGGACCATCATGTGCGGGCTGCGCGTTTATGTTCGGTTGAAGTGGCGTATTCGCTTGAGTATTTGCAGGTACGAAAGCAGGTTGTATAGGGGCGGGGGTTGTTGAGGCTGAATGGCCGCGCAGCTTGGCGTATGCTTCATCGATAAGAGACTGCTCTATGTTTTGTCCGAGGAGGGATGCGCGGATGGTTTCCTCAGAGTAGCCTGCTGCTATATTTTGTTTTATGTAGTCGGTGAGTTGTAACGGCATAATTATGCATTGATTATACTACAGACTAGCTTATTCGAAAGGTAAAAAATCACTCGTACGACAGAGCGCTCTGGTGTACTATTGTATATAGATCATGTTTAACGGCTTATTCTCAAAATTCAAACAACGCGTACAGAAAAAAATGGAAAACTACGTCAGTGGTTACTTTGCTGCCCATCCTGATATAAAACTTATTGTTGTCGTCGGTAGTGTTGGCAAGACAAGTACGAAGACATCGATAGCGACAATGCTTGGTCAGAAATATCGTGTTCGCATGCATGAGGGTAATCATAATACACACATGAGTGCGCCGCTTGCTATCCTCGGTATACCATATCCAGATAACATTAAAAGCTTTAGCGCTTGGCGTGCTGTTTTTCGCCAAGCAGAGGAGCGCATCTTAGCGCCGCGAGATGTTGATTTTATCATTCAAGAACTAGGTGCTGATCATCCTGGCGATATTGCTCACTTTGGTACATACCTCAAGCCAGACATGGCGGTGGTCACTGCGATTACGCCTGAACACATGGAGTTTTTTAAGACTATGGATGCAGTGGCACGCGAAGAAATGGCTGCAGCAAACTTTAGCCAGCAAGCACTTATTAACCTTGACGACATAGAGCTACAGTATGGACAACTTCTTACAAATCAAAACGTTTCGACGTACGGTACTAATCCAGCGGCACACTATTCGTTTAGCTCTCAGCAGTTTAGTCCTGAGGTGGGGCATACGGGTGCATTTACAGCACGTGAATTTGCTGGCCAGCAGGTGCCGGCTGTCGTAAAGGTGCTTGGTGTTCATAATCTTCGTCCTGCGGTGGCTGCAGCTGCGGTTGCCGTAAAGTTCGGCTTCTCTCCTCAGGAAATTGCGAATGGCCTTTCGCAGGTAAAGGCAATTCCTGGTCGAATGAATCTGCTTGAGGGCGCGCGAGGGAGTATGATTATCGATGACACTTACAACTCGAGCCCTGTTGCGGCTGCATCTGCTGTTGAGACATTTCTTAGTTTGCCTGCGACCAAGCGTGTGGCGGTCATGGGAAGTATGAATGAACTAGGTGAGGGTTCGCAGTTCGAGCATGAAAAGATTGGCCGTATGTTCTCGCCGCATACTGTTGAGTGGGTGGTAACTGTAGGTGAAGAGGCTGAGAAGTTTCTAGCGCCTGCTGCAAAGTCCAACGGCTGCCAAGTGAAGAGTTTTCGAAATGCCGTTGAGGCGGGTGCTTTTGTACGGAGTACGCTCAACGAGGAGGGCATGCTTATCCTAGTGAAAGGTTCTCAAGGTGGTGTATTTACAGAGGAAACAGTCAAAGTTATCTTGCGTCACCCTGAGCAGAACAATCAACTCGTTCGTCAATCACCGGCATGGCTAGCGCACAAGGAAGACTTTTTTGCAAAGTACCTCCAATAAGTCCGCTTCAAACAAAAAACGTACTTTCATGATCCTTGGTACGGTTATATTTATTATGAGCGTCAGTGCTGCTGCGGTCTATGGCTATTATTTCTCGCTACAGACTCCAGAAAAAGTGGTATTTGATGCTCTTTCAAAGGCAGTACATGCCGAGGCGGTACAGTTTACTGCCACTACGCCGTCTCACGCGACGTTTAAGGGTGAGATAAAAGATGGAAATGTGCGACTCGATGGAGCACTTCCTGTCTCATCAGCTACGAACCCTGCGAAGGGTGAAGTGCGGCTGATAGGTGAGTCGCTCTACGCAAAATCCGATATGCTCGACAGTGTCGCGATGGATCAGATTGGCGAGAATCTCCCGCCATCATATCGCGTGATTATGAGCTCACTTCTCGCTGGCTACAATGGCAAATGGATCGAATTCCCAGTTTCTCAGCTCGCGACAAACGCGAGCGTTGGAACGATGAGATGTAGCCAGGGTCTTCAAGAGATACTCCGCAACGATCAAGCAGCGGTGCAGGAGTTAAAAAACATATACACCGCGCATCCATTTCTGATTATAAGTAAAAAAGCTGACATGACATACCTCATCTCTATTGAGGACACAAAGATAAAGGAGTTTCGTACAGCTCTTGGCAAGACCTCCTTTTTCAGGAGTGTGATCAGCTGCCACGACGGTACGCTTCCTTTGATTGAACCAGCATCTAAGCATATGACGCTAGAGTTGACGATTGATACTGCGCGAACACTTCGTACACTGGCTATTATCGACAGCGAAACGCAAAAACAGGTCTATATCGTCGATTTCAGTTTTACCGAGTCTGCACCGATAAACCCTCCATCTACAAGCGAAAGCTTCGAATCGATTCAAAAGAAAGCGGCTGTGCAGATTATACGTAGTCGATAAAAGAGGCGCAGTGACTCAACGTCGTATCTGTTATAATGGAAAGATATGAAGCGCTATAATCCTACTGATATTGAACAAAAATGGCAACAAACTTGGGAGCAAGAAGGAACGTATGTCGTTGACCTTGCTGATCACTCAAAGCCGAAGTATCTTGGATTTAGTATGCTGCCTGGCATCACTGGAGCGGGAATCCATGCCGGCCATGGCCGAACCTTTCAATTCAGCGACATAAAAGTACGCGCTAAAAGGCAACAGGGATACAATGCCTATCATCCAATTGGCTGGGATTCATTTGGGTTGCCAGTTGAGAACTATGCGATCAAAATCGGCAAAAAGCCACGTGAAGCTCACGACGAGGCCAAGGCTAACTTCATCACT
This sequence comes from Candidatus Saccharibacteria bacterium GW2011_GWC2_44_17, assembly GCA_001029695.1. Taxonomy (GTDB): domain Bacteria; phylum Patescibacteriota; class Saccharimonadia; order Saccharimonadales; family Saccharimonadaceae; genus 2011-GWC2-44-17. The sequence continues at coordinate 295,638 of CP011211.1, read as the reverse complement.
CAGCTCAAGCGGCTTGGCTACAGCTACGACTGGACAAAAGAGATTAGTACGGCTGATCCTTCGTACTATAAGTGGACACAGTGGATTTTTAATCAGCTTTACAAAAATGATCTTGCATATCAAAAAGAAAGCCCGCAATGGTGGTGTGAAACAGACCAGACTGTGCTTGCAAACGAGCAGGTTGAAGGTGGTAAATGTTGGCGCTGCGGTAATCCAGTTGTAAAAAAGAATCTCAAGCAATGGTTTTTCCGTATTACGGCATACGCAGACGAGATGCTGGAAGCCACTGATGATCTTGACTGGACGGAAATGGTCAAGACGATGCAGAAGAACTGGATTGGTAAATCACAGGGTGCCGAGATCGAGTTTTCTGTTGAGGACAGCGATAAAACTATCATGGTGTTTACGACACGACCAGACACTGTGTTCGGGGCGACGTTCCTTGCTATAGCACCTGAGCACGAGCTCGTAGAGGCATTGACAGTTGCAGAGACACGAGAAGCGGTGAATGCGTATGTGGCAGAATCAGCACGAAAGTCCGAGATTGAGCGCATGAATGAAACGCGCGATAAAACTGGTGTATTTACGGGCAGCTATGCAATCAATCCTGCAACCGGGCAGCGTGTACCGATTTGGGTTGCCGATTATGTACTTGCAAGTTATGGTACGGGTGCACTTATGGCGGTTCCGGCGCATGATGAGCGAGACTTCGCCTTTGCTGAAAAGTTTGGTCTATCTATCGTGACAGTGGTGGAAAAGCCAGAAGATGATGGCGAGGCTGGCTTGTATCATGGCGAGGGAGTGCTCGTAAATAGCGGTCATTTCGATGGCATGCGAAGCGAGCAGGCGCGTGAAGAGGTGGTTGCGTGGTTAGAGCAAGAAGGAGCTGGACGATCAAAGGTGACGTTCAAGATGCGTGACTGGTTGATCAGTCGACAGCGCTATTGGGGTGCTCCGATACCTGTTGTTCATGTTGAGGGTCACGGTGCTTTGCCGATTGCAGATAGTCAGCTTCCGGTAGTTCTTCCAGATGTTGATGACTATACGCCTCAGAAGAACAGCGGCACCGGTGCAACGTCCGTGCTTGCGACAGTCGAAGATTGGGTGCATGTGTGGTTCAATCTCGAGACGACTGAAACGGTACCATTCTCCGCCGGTAAGCCTGAGGGTGATCAGTGGAAAGAGGGTCACCGAGAGACTGATACGCTTGACGGCTATGCATGTAGTAGCTGGTATTTCCTTCGCTATATCGACCCATTCAATGACAAGCAGGCCTGGGATCCAGAACTTGCGAAGCACTGGGAGCCAGTTGATTTTTACAATGGCGGCGATCATGCTGTTGCGCATTTACTATACTCTCGATTCTGGATGCGATTCTTCTACAAACAGGGGCTTGTGCCGACACCAGAGCCGTTCAAGCGAATGATGTATAACGGCTATATTCTCGCGTCAGACGGTACAAAGATGAGCAAGTCAAAGGGCAATACAATCGATCCGCTTGAAATCATGAATAGTGGCTATGGCGCTGATAGTCTTCGCATCTACGAAATGTTTATCGCTCCCTACGATCTTGACGCTCCATGGGACACGCGTGGAGTGCCTGGTGCGTATCGCTTCCTTAATCGTGCATGGACGCTCGTTCAGGAGTATCTTGAGGCGGGTGAGGTGGCTCTTTCAGACGATGCAAGCCGAGAGATTCTTGCCATTGCCCATAAGACCGCAAAAAAGATCACGCAGGACATTGAAGATGACAAGTTCAATACTGCCGTCTCCTCGATGATGGAAGCGGTCAACGCGTACTTTAAGCTAAAAGAGACGCACGGTATTGGTCGGTCGGAAGCGTGGACATTTGCGCTCGAGAGTCTACTGCAGGTCCTCGCTCCATTTGCCCCGCATATTACCGAAGAGCTGTGGAGCGACCTAGGGCATACGACAACGATTCATAAGGATAACTGGCCACAATGGGATAGTGCATTTTTGACATCTGATATGATGACAATCATCGTACAAGTGAACGGAAAGCTTCGTGCCAAGCTAGATATTGCCAAAGATACTCAAAAAGATGTCGTTGAGGCGCAGGCGCTTGCGTCCGAGAATGTTGCGAAATTCCTTGAAGGCAAAACGCCGACCAAGGTAATTTATATACCTGGCCGGCTTGTAAACATCGTCGTATAGACTAGTTTATGGTTGCGGGGTGTTCTTTTGGAGCTTGGTCAACGATAATATCTTTTCGCCCATCTTCGTCAAAATCAGCAATGTAGGCGACTGCATTGTATCCAGCGGGAATCACACCGCCGAGCTCTTGAGAGAGGGAGTTTGCGGTGACGGTGATTTGGTTTTTCTGAAGAGGGGATAGGTAATTCAGTCCAATAGTTGGATCATTCGCGACCGACTCGCCTGCTGCCTGTATCAATGTTTCGCCAGCGTTAACGGTGAACTGAGTGAAGGGTACGTCAGTAGGGCTGTTGCGAAGCGTCTCTCTGGCGGCGTTCAGTGAATCGATCTCCTCATGGCTAAGGTCATAGACAGTAGGGTCCTGAGAAGACGTATTGTTAATTTGAGGCATCTCCATAGTAGCCTGTATCCGTGCTGTCGGTTCGGTACTCACTACTTCCTTGGCGCATGCACCGCCGAAGAGCGCGCCTGAAAGCGCGACTACTGCGACAAGCTTTTTGGCTGTCGAGCTATTATATCGAGTGTCTTCGATTTCGGTAGTTGTGCGTGGTGATGAATCAATGTGTTTCATATTTAACATAATACCACTTATGCTTTAAAATGTCAATACCCTATTGAGAAAACAGAAAAAATCAGTTATAATACTTGCAGTTTTAGTATAAACACCTAGTAAAAGGAGAACTTTACCATGGGACAACCAAAGAAACAAAGTAGCCCACGAAAAACAGGATTGCGCCGTAGCCATCTTGTTCTTAAGCTTGCACGTCGCGTTAACGGCACTTCACCAGTGAAGGCTCGTACAACGACAAAAGAAACCGGCAAAAAGCTCGCAAAATAGTCTGTATTTCTGTACAGTTATAAACAAACCATAACAAGAAAGAACCAACACGAATGGCATCAAATCGTCACCTAGGTAGGATTGTTGCACTCCAATCGCTGTATGAATTTGAGTTTCGTACACAATCGGAAGATACGTCTGTTGTTATTGACGAAATTTTAGAGCGCAATCTTGAACGTTATAGCGAAGAGATTGACGATACAAGTTTCGTTACCGAGCTCGTGCACGGCGTTATCGCCGCTCAAGAGGACCTCGATAATCGGATTCGTCCGCTTGCTCCAGAATGGCCAATTGAGCAGATCGCTCGCATTGACCGCAATGTCCTTCGACTTGGATTGTTCGAACTGCTATATCGTAAAGATCAAGTCCCTCCAAAGGTGGCGATCAACGAAGCGGTAGAGCTTGCAAAAGCGTTTGGTTCTGACAATTCAAGCAAGTTCATAAACGGCGTGCTTGGCACAGCGTATCGAACGCTTGTGGAGGAACAACCAGATGCCAGCGCCGAAGTTTAATAAGTTCAAGCAGTATTTTAATCGCCGCAAGCCGTCTATTCAGGAAATTGTCCGTGAGCCAACAGCTGGTGGCATTGTATTTCGTCGTGACGAAAAAGGTGGTGTCGAAATTCTTTTGATCCAAGACGCAAAAGATCGTTGGACGATTCCAAAAGGTCATATCGAAGAAGGTGAGACAGCTCAACAGACCGCAAAGCGTGAAATTGGCGAAGAAGCAGGTCTTAAAGAGACCGAAGTGCTTGGCTGGCTTGGCAAAATCCACTTCCGTTATCGCCGTATCGACAAACTTGTCCTCATGACAACCCAAATCTATCTCGTGCGGGCACTTGGCGACACTGACGCGATCCAGAAGGAAGAGTGGATGAATGACATTAAGTGGTTTAAATTTCACGATGCAATTGATGTTATAGAATATGAAGATATCGGTAAGCTTATGCTGCTTGCCATGAAAAGGATACGACAAGAAAACTTATGAGTGGTATGCAAGTCACCCCCTATCAAGATTTTGCCCGTGAGACATTCGGGTATGAATTTAAAGATATCAATCTTCTTGTAACGGCATTGACGCACCGTAGTTATGTCAATGAACATAAAAAGAGTGTCAATGAGCACAATGAGCGACTTGAGTTCCTCGGTGATGCTGTACTTGAGCTTTCTGTCACGGATTATTTGTTCAACAACCACAGTGAGCCAGAGGGTATTTTGACTAGCTGGCGATCATCACTCGTGCGTACCGAAAGTATCGGTGAAGCGGGTGATAAACTCGGCTATGAGCCGCTACTCCGTATGAGTCGCGGTGAAAAAAACGGTAGTCAACGTGCGCGTCAGCAGATTCTTGCAAACGCGTTCGAGGCGGTGATTGGCGCTATCTATCTAGAACGTGGCTATGACGATGCAGATGCGTTTATCAAGAAGCATATTCTCAGTAAGCTTGATACGATCCTAGAAACAGGCAGCTGGCGCGATCCAAAGTCGCACCTCCAAGAAGTGTCTCAGCGTATCGACAATCATACGCCGGTTTACCGAGTACTTGAAGAAGTTGGGCCTGACCATGACAAAATCTTCACCCTTGGGGTATATGTCGGTGACACGATGATGGGCAAGGGGAGTGGACCGAGTAAGCAGCACGCACAGCAAGAGGCAGCAAAGGCGGCGCTTAACGCGTATGAGGCACGGAATGTTTAAGCGAGACGACGTGCCTAAGGCGTCGTTCTCTTTCTCGACGCTTGTAAGCGTTGGGCTGGGAATATTTCTCTTGGCGAGTCCTGGCTTTTACATGAGTATTGGCGTGCTTTGGTTTGATATCATCAATCTTTTCAATACCCATTATGACCGTCAAGCACTTGGTTTCTCTTTGTCTACGCATGATATGCACCCTATTTTTCAGGTGATGGGGTATGTGAGCGGTATAGGTTTTTTGATTATATTGATTGGTCTTACGGGTATATTAATACAACACTCTCGCGCTCGAAGGTGATGTAGTAGTGCGTAGTGCTGATGTCTGTGTTATAAAACAGATTGACGAAATCGATAAAACACTGTACACTTGTTCAAGAACTAATAAAAAGTCTAATGAAGTTTAAGGAAGTTTAATACATATGCTCGCAATTCGTTTGCAACGTGTCGGTCGTAAGGGTTACCCTGTGTACCGACTAGCTGTCCAGGAAGCACAACGTCACCCAAGTAGTGGTCGCGTGGTTGCTTATGTTGGTAGCTACAACCCACACACTAAAGAATCAAAAGTTCAGGTAGAAGAAGCGCAGAAGTACCTCAACAACGGTGCTCAACCTTCTCCTCGTGTCGTCAAGCTCCTCAAGGACGCTGGCGTTGCACTTCCAAAGTGGGTTAAAGATGCGAGCACTGATAAGCAAAAAGCTATCCGTAATGCTGAAAAGCTTCGCAAGAACCAGCCAAAAGAAGAAGCACCAGCTGAAGAATCAGCAGAGTAAAATACTTCTGTATCTTATAAATAGCGTTCATCTCGAGCGCTATTTTTTATGCCAAGCGCAAATGACTCGGTAAAACAACCAACAGGGGTGATAATTTCTATATTGATTATGTTTATCAAAATATCGCATGCTATAATGGAACTACGATATCAGTGAGTAGCGACCGTTAGACGGTAATGGAGGACGAGGCATGTCGACAATAGACCAGCAGTTTGTAGAATATATCGTAAAATCTTTGGTGGGGTATCCTGACGACGTTGTCGTTGAGCGGGTTATCGATGAAAAGGGCGTACTTTTGTCGCTTACGGTCAATCCCGAAGATCTTGGACGAGTAATTGGTAAGCGAGGCGTCACTGCCCAAAGTCTCCGAACACTTCTCCGTGCACTTGGCACGAAAAATGACGCTCGGTATAACCTCAAAATCGTCAATAATGACGATGAACGTGAAAACTATACTATCTCATCTGAAGACAGAGGTGACGAGCCTGTGAATAACTTAACGGATGAACCTGTGGAAAACGAATCAGCTTATGCAAGAAACTCTCGAAAAGAGCTTGCAGAACTTGATGACCTTGATATATAATCATAAACAGTTCGAAGGGTAATTCCTTCAACTGCGAGACCAAAAGCTCTATGCGAGCAACAATATATTGTTGAGAGCCTTATATGTCCGAGAAACCATCCCTTTTGGGGTGGTTTTTTGGTGGCTTTTATAAAACATGCTTGCACGAAAGAAAACTCCGCACCTTGTGGGTGCGGAGTGGGCGCTAGGCATGCTAGCTTTTTTTCATTCCATATCTTTCGAGCACCTTGGCTGCTCGCTCACTTACCTGAGCTGCTCGCTGAGTTTCGCACTCAGCGAGCAGCGACTCTGCTGCTGCGAGATTGTCCGCGACCTCAGTGTGTGCTCGTGTGAGTTCTTCGAACCTCGAAGTTACGTCGTTGAGCTTGGTGACTACCCTGGAGGTTTCGGCGACAGCTTCGTCCTTTTCTCGGACGATGGCGACGATGCGTTCTTCCATAGCAGCCACGTCTTCACGGGCGCTACTGAGTTCCTGTAGAGCGGCGTCCGCTCTACGCTTTTCATCGTCAACCTGACTTTCAAGTTGTTCAATGATTGCAACGAATTGCTCGATCGTCTCCTCTGGACTGATAGCAGGTGTTGGCTGAGGGGTGTCGATAATCGACCTAGCTGAACTCTCGGTGTAATGAGAGGGCTTTTCAATGGTAGTCATTTTTTCTCCTCGTACCATTTCGACGGTAACTTCAGTGATTTCACGTGTGACGGTTACTTTCCGAGGTGCGCCGTCGTATGCTACTAGTCCAAGCTCCTTGAGCTGGGCTAGCCTGTAGACTGCACTTCCCTCTGGAATTCCTTTGACTGCACTGAGTAGTCGTGTGACGACATATCCTCCAGCTTGGAAGATAATCACGCCATTTTCGTCAGCCACTTCCTGAAGGCGCCTAAGGGCAGCCGTTAGCACGATTGCTCGTGCACCTTCCTTCTTGGTGACTGTCTCTTCCTTCTGGGCGGATGTCTGCGATGCATCATTGTTTTTCGAGCATTCCGGCAGGCATATCGAAAGTATTCGTCTGCCTCTCCGCTTCACGACGATCGACTTCTTGTTTTCCATCCTGGCGATAGCCTTCGTGATGGCGTTATCGTTGGACTGAGAACTTTTTTCTCGTCCAAGCGTTTGTCGTATGTCGCTGAAGATCATCGCGCCCTTGGCATGGATTGGTCCTCGCTCTTCGAGGAGGCGTAAAATATCGCTATCAATTTGTGCCATTGTCGTATCACTTTCGTCGATAGGGAATGAATGTAGGTACGTGCGAAGATTAGCTTTCCGAAGAGACTAATCCTGACATGAGTACTATTGTAACATGTATCTAAAGTATAGTCAATATCATTGAACTACTATGAACTAAGTCTAGTGAGCAGTTCGCGTGCTACGCGCAGTGCGGTATCGGCGCGTGCAATTGCTCGATCTGCATCTGACATTTCGGTGTTGCTATCTGCTTTATGCTCTGATTGATACTCGTACTCACAAGGACTGATCGGGGTTTCAAATGTCGTTGGAGCTTCTTCCTTCGGTTTTCCTTCATAGCTACAGATTTTGTAAGCAAAGTCCTCCCATTCACCGACGTGCACTCTGCGTGATGCGCCGCGACGACGGGCTTCCTGTTTGCTTTCGACCATAACTTCTCGCCAGTTATACGGTGTGTCTGTAGAGGGGCTTCTTTCGGTAAGCATTTCATCTACGAAATAGATAGCATTGCCGTAGAGTGGGTTGTCGGCTAGTACGATACGCTTATTGGGGTCTTGGGGGTGGGTGAGTGAAACAGCGAGGTAGACACCTGCGTTGCTTTTGAAGGTGTTGGATATATATACTTCTGGTTGACGGCCATTTTTATGTCCGATATCGGCAACTTCAAAGAGGAGGTCGACACGACTTTCGTCCCAGTCTTCTAGCGACTGCTTTTTGAGATTTGCCTTTACGGAGCGTCGAATGGAAGCGCGAGTTGACTCACGTGACTCTTCATCTCCTGGAAGCATAGTCCACTCAAGGATTTGGAATTTTTCAATATCACCTTGCTGTTCGTCTTCATCGATAAGATAGCGAAGCTCGGCTTTTTTGCTAAGGGCTGTACCCTGCTGAATCGAATCAAAGTGATCGCTCAGGATGTCTTGAGCGACGCGTCGACTTGATTCGCGTTGAAGAAATTCAGCTAAGGCGCTCGAATTTTCTTCGAGCATTCCTTCGCGAACAGGGCGAAGACCTGGCTCGTTTGTCGCGAATATATCAAGTGTTGTCAGTGCTCGGGAATACAAACTCGCCTTTTTATCCCGATACTTGCCGGGATTGTCGCGATATTTGTTCGAAAGATCAATACTATCAGGTGTTTCGGCTATAACGATCGTTTCTAGAAGGCGCATGTACTCTGCACGCGTGAGTCCGATGTTATCTTCAGTTTGATCGTTCGTCTCAAGCATCGCATTGTACAGTTCATTTCGAGAGTTGGTGTCGGTTAGTGTATCGAGAAGGCTACTAGGGGATGAAGGTAGGCGCTCCTGTAGGGCAGTCTCGATCGCCTCACGCGACTCACTGAGATCGGCCTCTGAAAACTCACGACTAATTGCATTGAGGGTATCCTTGAAAGGACGGGTAACGCCGTTGATATCTCTCCGCGTGATTGCGTCACCTATAGACTGGGCTGTGGCGGTGTCGAGAGTAACTGCGTAGTTACTGAGAGTATAATTCTTATCCGAGAGAGTTTCGACGGTTTTGTTTACGGTGTGTTCATTTCTGTGAAGAGCAACAGGGTTTTCGAATTTTGTGTATGGGCGCATAATGATGTATATAATAATATATTTATATACAAAAAGTCAATTATATTTTAGAGTATATATTAAAAACTCCGCATCTATGGCTTAGATGCGGAGTGCCAACTGGATGTGGCGTATTGAGGTGCCTGGGCGACTCCTTACTGCGGAAGAGATATTCTCGCTGGTGTGCCAGCGAGCGCATTACCATCTTGGTCTAGCTGAACTAGACCGACATCATGCCGTACTTCAAGCGCAAACTCAGTGATGAGCAGTAAAAGCCAGAGCGCTTGCAGATTGATATCATCCGCTGTGACGAGGGGATAGTGCTTCTGTAGTTGCTCGAGTGCAAGGGCTGTCGCCGATTGCTCTACCTGACTGACGACTTCCGATGCCTTTGCAGACGATGGAGTGTCGTTCATAACATTTCCTCTGTTGAAGGTGCTATACACGGCTGTGTATAGTTAATATATTATCTCTGTTTCGGCGAATATGTCAAATTGCCAGAGTATACGCAGAGGCGCCTACTCGCGTTTTTGAAACAGCCAGAGATATCATCAGAGAAAATATGCCTGGTTGTCGCCCGAGTAATTTCTCGAGCGACTACGTAAGTCTTCGAGGGCTCGGGCTTATGTATAAGGGTGGTTGATCATGTATTGCTGTCGTCCTGCTTCGAGCTTCCAGAGTCTTGCCAGCTTATAAGCCTTTAGTGGGTGAAACCACAGACTACTGACATTGTCCGAGCTAAAGAGCCAAATGATCAGCCAGAGTAGGAATAGGGTAGATGACAGAGCCTCTAGGAAATAGGCTGTAAGCGCGATCAAGCCCAGTAGGACGAGGGCGCTGCCCATGTCTCTACGATATGCGGCGGCTTGACGCAGGGCCACTGTCCGAGCATCTTCTCTTTGATCGAATTGATCTTTAAAGTGATGATCTTTATAGACAATTCCCGAGATGATTGGGTCAGAATACATGAGATTCTCCTATCGATAGGTGCGTCTTTCTACGGAAAGTTACTGTCACTATATAATATTTACGTATACTATACAACAAAAAGAAAGCCCACCGAAGGAGCTCAAGCCTGTAAAAGCGATTTTAGCTTCTACGGCGAGCTTTCTTTGATGAGCTAAGTGTTGCGTAGCGCCTGCTTCTGTAAGTCAGCGTAGCCGTCACTGATGGTCTCGATGAGCTTCGCCCAATCGATTCGTGCTTTGAATGCTGGAGGCAGATCTGCCTGTGAGCTGTAGACATGTACGCACCTGGCGGATATCAGCTCTTGCATATCTTTGATCGGCAAGAGCAGGTCGCTCTGCCCTCTCAGGACGAAGCCATCAGGGTGAACCTCTACCACTTGAGAGTAATGTACTTCGTGCGGCTTCGGCAGGACGATGGCGACGTATGACCCATTTTGTAGACTGTTGACGCTTAGTGCTAAGCTCATGGCTACCGCTTTCGTGGGGTGAAGGCGTACGTCTTTATTATAGCAGATATTTACAAATAAGTCAATATAGCGTACACTGTAACAGATGAGAAAGTTGCAAGTCATTACTCTTTTTCCCGAAATGTTTACGGGTGTGTTTGAGAATTCTATGATGTGGAAGGCCCAAAAAGATGAGATCGTACAGCTCAGTACGATCGATCTTCGTGAGTTTGGCCTAGGTCCGAGGCGCACTGTCGACGACACCCCCTATGGCGGTGGCGATGGCATGCTACTCAAGCCGGAGCCATTGTTTGCAGCAGTGGCTAAGGCGAAAGAGAATGATCCGACAGCGAAAGTGCTCTTAATGACTCCTCGCGGTCAGCGCTGGAAGCAATCGCTTGCTCAGCAGTGGGCTGATAGTGGCGAAGGGTACATATTCATATGTGGCCGCTACGAGGGGTACGACGAGCGTATCGTCACGCTTGTAGATGAACAGGTGAGTGTCGGCGACTATGTCCTGACAGGGGGTGAATTGCCCGCTATGACGATTATTGATAGTATCGTACGACTTATCCCTGGCGTACTTGGCGGTGAGACGAGTGCTGCAATCGAGAGCTTTAGCGATGGTGAAACGCTTGAGTTCCCTCAGTATACTCGTCCGGAAGAGTTTGAGGGTATGAAGGTGCCAGGAGTGCTCTTGAGCGGTAATCATGCGCGTATCGCTCAATGGCGTGCCGACAACTCTTTTAAAGCTGACTAACATCTAGAAACTTTTTGGAAATGAAAATACCTTGATATTCATCAAGGTATTTTCGGTTGTGGTGGGTTATCGTAGAGCGAACAGCCACACATATTTTTTTGGAGTTTGTATGTTTGTTTTTGTAACTTTCGCTGTTCTTAACAATACATGGTGGCTGGCAAAAGCGCAAGCATAATGTTGAAAATAACAACACTTCTGTTTGAGTGTTATAATTGTAGGCATGAGCTTATTTGTACAAACAACTCCTCCTTCTGAGCCTAAGACCGAAAATGTTCGAATTGTAGCACTGGTGTATGCTGGATTATTAGTGCTGATGGCAGTTGGACAGTTGTATGGTTTTGAGAAGTTTATACCGCTACTGCAGAGTTTTTGGCTGCCGGGTAGTGCAGTACTTGCTACGCTGCTCGCTGGACTTATCGTAACGCTGGAGGTATTTGCGTTACCGTTCCTTCTCCGTATGCAACTTAGTCCATTAATGAGGTGGGTGAGTATGTATGCGGGTATTGTCGTAGCGTTTATATGGATTTTTCTGTCTGTATGGGCGAACGTTACGGACAATGTACTGGATAATATAGGACTTCTTGGAGTAAAGGTCTCACTCCCCGTGGGATGGTGGGCGGTACTGTTGACGATGGCACTTTTCGTTCTCGCGGTATGGTCTGCTTGGGGTATGTGGCCATCAGGCTCGCAGAAGGCCAAGGCTGCACGCTCACGTAAGCCGTAGTTGCGCTTATGAGATTCTGGGCGTATGCTTAAAGTATCTAAATGGGAGTAATGAGCTATGGAATCGTTGCATAAACTAGAGGGTGCAATTGCGCAGTGGTTTAAGGATGTACCGCATTTGCCACAGGGTGGTCGAGTATGGTTGTTTGAAAATGTTTGGTGGATAGCACTTATCGGAGCTATTGTTGGAGCTGTGACGGTCCTTCCTGGGCTATTTGTGCTCTTTGGTGCAGGTGCGCTCGTTGCAATCTTTGCCGGGCCGATTGTAACGACGCTTAGTGGTATATTCTTTTTTGCATCGATTTTATCGCTTGCTTTCTTGGTTGCTATCTCGGTCATTACTGGCCTCGCCGTGCAGCCACTGAAAGATCAGGAGAAAAAAGGTTGGGATTATTTATTCCTCGCGGTGATTCTAGGGATCGTCTCAAATGTCGCAAACATTATACTTACCGTAAGTCTCAGTGGTCTACTTGGTGCGCTTATAAGTGCACTCGTCGGCCTCTACTTCCTGTATGAAATTCGTGAGTACTATGAGGTGAAAGTTTCTAAAAAATCTCCTAAACCAAAAGCCGCAACGCTAGCTTCTGACGAAAAAACCGAAAAAGCGTAGCCTCCTACTTGAGCCGAATGCTCAAAAGTGCTACAATTCGTAGTGCTATTGGGGTGTCCCAAGGTGGTATGGCGCTGCCGTCGCGCTCGTCGCGGCAAAAATCATAGGTATACCAGAAACCCATGAGAAGCATCAATTATCCATCACGCAATTTTGATCGTGACACCAGTGGGGTGTCGCCAAGTGGTAAGGCACTGGTTTCTGGTACCAGCATTCGGGGGTTCGAATCCCTCCACCCCAGCCAAGATTATTTTACTTAAAGAACTTCGAAACGAAGTTCTTTTTGTTTGCTATGATATAGAATATGAATAATACAATTCTACTACTCGACCAGCATGAAATGGACTCGTCGGTAAAAATAGACGAAAGAGATAGCTACTACGTGCGAAAGGCGGTAAGAGCAGTTCTGGGTGACGATTTTGGACGTATTGCTTTAATGTATGTCAGGCAGGGTGACTATTACAAACTACCTGGCGGTGGCGTTGATGAAGGTGAGAGTCTAGATGCTGCACTAAGGAGGGAGCTCTTAGAAGAGACGGGTTCGAAAGCTACCGTTACCGAAGTTTTAGGCCAAGTACTGGAATGGCGAGATTTTGATAAGATGAAGCAAATTTCGTATGCATATAAAGCGTCGTTAGAGGGTGAACCAGGTGAGCCAGATTTCACCCAGGGTGAAATTGATAAAGGATTTGAAGTGCAATGGATCGATAATTTAGATGAGGCGATCAGGTTGATTGAGTCTAGGGTAACACACGTAGACATTGGAATTGTATTTATGTCCAAACGAGATGTCGCGATTCTTCGGGCAGCAAAATAATATTTTCCCGAAATACACCCACTAGCCCCAGCCAAGATCATTATATTAAAAACGAGCCTTAGTGGCTCGTTTTATGTTATTAACTTATTTGATATTATTAACGGTATGATTTCTATTCCGTATTACGAAACCTCTTACTTTATTTTTCATAACTTCTCGGCTCATGCAATTAAGATTGATGGTGTAATATATCCGACTGCGGAGCACGCGTTCCATGCACAAAAGTTTGAAAGTGAGGAATTACGTAGCCGGATAGTCGCTTGTCCAAGTCCAATTGCTGCCTTTACTCTTGGAAAGGAGCTGAAGCCGCAGCATCGTTCAGATTGGAATGAAGTGAAAGTTGATGTTCTAACGAATATAATCCGCCAAAAGGCGCTCCAAAATCCTGATGTAAAGGAAGCACTGCTGCGAACTGGCGTTGAAGAAATAGTTGAAGTGAACCCTAAAGATTCGTTTTGGGGAAGTGGGGCGGATGGCAAAGGATGGAATTATACCGGGAAAATACTGATGAAGATTCGTGAGGAGTTAAAGGGTACAGTCTCTCCCTGAAGCGTATCCATAAACTTACAAGACAACAATTGACAAATTTATTTATAAGTTTATGATATCATCAGAGGCGAAAGGCGACTAGCCTATCTTATTCGTTACTCTCGAAGGAGAGATGATAACGAAAAAGGAGTCAGCTTAAAACCTGACTCCTTTTTCATGCCGCTATATCTTGGACGTCTCATTCGAGTGTCGTAATAGTATGAAGTTAAGTATGCTGTTTGAGCTATAATAAGGTTTGGTGACCCCAGAAGATTCAAGTGGCGCACAGGTTCCTGGATAGGCCGAACAGTATACGTTAAAGAGGGGGCGCTAGAACGAGGATATATGCAGCAATTTACACAGAAATACGCTATTATACAACTTTTTGAAGATATGCCCGTCGGCACGCAATTTTCCTCAAATAACTGGCCGCTTCATGCGACTGTCGTAGATACATTTGCGATCAACTGGGACGTTTCTGAGATGACTACAAAGCTTGATAGATTGCTGACTACATACGCTCCAGTGCGTACTATCGTCGGAGATGACAGATTCTTTGGCGATCAAGGGCAGACTCGGGTGGCTTTACTGGAAAAAACCGACGATCTGGCGAAATTGCATAATGATGTGATCGACGTCTTGGAGCAGGGTGACTGGAGGCCGAACGATCCGCAATTCGCAAAAGAAGGATTCCTTCCTCATGCAACCGTACAGTCTCACGGACGCCTCAACAAAGGTGATGTAGTGACTTTTAAGGCATTGAGCATAGTAGATTTTTTCCCAGATGGAGACCCGTATCAACGTAAAATACTGGCTACAATCCATGTTCTTGAGACGTAGAGAGAATCACTACGATCAAGTAGTGTTATCTATCCTTATGGAAATAAAAAAACTCCGTAGGGCGGAGGGGTAAGTTTGGGGTGGTTGTGTACGACGAGTGTGTGGTGACCAGGAAAGTATAGAAACTCTCCTGGTCACTAGAGGAACCAAGGTTCCAGTATTAGCACTCCCTGACTGAGGGAGACGACCAGGGGTCAAGCCCCTCGCTAGCTGACACATCGAGCAGTTGCAGCTGTGACCGCTGATCGAGATACGGAACTTTAAGTCCACCCTGCTCGTACCTAAGCTGGTAGCCTGAGAGGCACGGGGCTGAGGTGTCGTTAACATACCACGCGAGCGACCACTTAGGGAACTGAATCAGTGCCGACAAAATCTCGCTAGCAGCAAGCCTTACTTCACTCTGACCCCAAAAGGAATCAGGGGACTCACCCTTGCCGTGTTCGGGGTCGAACGCTAGCCAGGTAGGCTCTTTAAGCTCATGCTTTACTGGCGTGAGATAAGGGCTCTTGACATCTTCACGACGATACTTAGCAGCATGGCCTTCAGGGACGACAATCTTGTCCCAGAGAGAATCGAAGCTGTCCGGCACGTGTAGGAGCAATACCTCGGACTTTGTCCAAGGCGTGAACGCCTTGGGTGGTACGGGCAGAACGGCGTTCGGCCAGAGCTGACGGGCTCGTTCGAGCTGCTGCTCGGCGGTGCGCCACCAGATTGGCAGACTCCAATTCTGCACCTGAGGCAACTTGCCCTCGATGATATCTTGGAGTGCCTGCTTGACGACGGTCGGATCGAGCGAGCCGTTACCGACGCGCTTGACGATCTCGTTGTGCTGACTGGTGATACCGACCAACTGCTTGGTGGTGGCCATGATGACCCTCTTCCTTGCCGTAGACTTCTCCGATGCAACTTGCATCGGTGATCTCAACTGTCGATTGAGAACGGCGTATTATATGCAAGGTTTGTATACAAAACGCCGTTCTCAGTAAGGAGTGCTAAACTGTTAAGGTTCATATATTATTATAACATAAATTAAAATATTATACAATACATTTATCTGCGAGGCTGTGTATTTATGGCAGTGGGATTATTTAAGATGGGCTAAATCTCCTCGGTGGTAAATGCTATTACGGTCAATACTCCAAAAAAACTCTAGCTCTAGTCTATGGTTTATTTGAATATGGCCGCGACTTAAGGGCGATTAGTATGCCTTTGTTGGGTCTTGTTTGCTGACGAGTTCTATCTGGAATAGCATATATGCCGCTGATATTTCAGTAGTTTGCGCATCTTTATCGTCAACATATTTTACGCTGATATTGCTCCCTATTACTACCTTCTGATTGTCGTAATAGCGCCCAGCTTTGTTCGTGTTGTAATCTGATATTACATCCGTGGGTGTTGTAACGGTAAATACGGTCCCGCTAGAAGATCGGATTGAGGTTTTGTTTCCATTGAGTCCGACAACTTTTCCTTGGATTTCTCTCATGATCATATTGCCTGAAATCCCGGCATTGCCGCCACCTGTGTACAGGTCGATTGATGCTCCATTTGCAACACAATCGTCATTTGGATTCCCATAGCATGTCTCTCGCTTGGATAATGATTGCCGTGCAAGTTGGTCGTAATTTTCAAAAGGCATAGACAGTTTTATTACGGCAACGAGAGTACGACTAGGATGATTGTCTGCATCGATACCTCCATCCTGGCTCCGGGTCATTGTGATATTGCCCGTCGCGACGTAGACCACAGGATCACCTTCTTTTATCTTATCGGCTATTGAATTTTTGCCATCAACAATATATTTCACGTGGTTGTCAGCTTTTAGTGTACTTTTAGGCCAACCGTATGTATCTATGCCGGCAAACGTAAATGAGTTTCCTTGCTTTGCTTGTAGATGCGTGGCTATAGATGCAACAACAATGGTTTGTTTGACCGGCTTGCTGTCGATTATTAGGCTGTCTAGGTCGGGCATCGCCTTATCTCCATATGATCGATTAGCCCAATTCTCAATTGCCTGTAGCTCGCAGTGTGCTTGTATCACGTCGCTGATGCGATCTGCTCCAATCGTTGCGCCCTTTTTGAGCTCAGATCGTGTAGAACTTGCAGTGTCGCACCCGGAAGTTGAAAGTATCACTTCGTCTCGTCCACTTACAGATGTTTTCGATTCTAAAATGTGCACTTCAGGTTTTGCCCAAAATAATTGATATGCGGCATATGCACTGGTTGAAACAATAACCAATGCGCCTACTGCGATTGCTACAATAGCGATTCTCGGCAGATGCTTAAATTTCATAATGAATGTCTCCTTTTTATTGACATTCATAGTACGAACGGTAGACGATAATATTTCAGAATCCTGTACTTTTTGCATAACCGTATCTGTAAATTGAGCGTCACCCGAAAAGCGATCTGGCTTGGCAGCTAGTAGGAGGGTATCGAAGTTTATATCTTTCATACAAGCTTCCCCTTGAGTTGTGTTTTCGCGCGGCTCATCCATGTTCCGATGGTTCCGGTGCTGGTGCCGTAGGCGTCGGCAAGTTCCTGGTAGCTTTTGCCTTCCCAAAAATAAGCTTTGATGATTTCTGCGTACTTTGGTGGTTCGAGCTCAGATACGAGCTTTCGGATGTGTTCAACTTCTTCCTGTTCAATATGTTTCGGAAGTATTGCCTCAAGATGAAGCTCTATATTTTCGATATGTACTTTTCGTTTGTTCTTTCGAAGCATGTCGATGCAAAGATTAGTTGCTATACGGTATAGCCAAGTAGAAAAGCTGGCTTTCTCAGTCTCGAATCCTGATAAATTTTTGTATGCCTTAATAAATGCTTCTTGCGCTACATCTTCACCGTCCTGTCTATCCTTGAGGATATTTTCACAGTGGATAATGAGACCCGTTTGATATCGGTCTACGAGGGTGCGATACATTTCGGTATTGCCTGATATTATTTGAGCTATGCGTTCTTTTTCTTCCATCATGCTCATTATACGAAACAATCACTATAAATATTTCAACGCTCCATGCGTTAAGTAGATATTATGACGAGTTACAAACCACCACCCCAGTTACTATTATTAATAGGAGATGCGACTAGTCCGAGGGGTTATGTGAAATGGCCTATCTTGCTATTCATGTCATAAGCTGATATAGTATTAATTACACTGTTCCTATTTGCGATCTGGGCGAATTGATCTTTGAAAGAGGTGTTATATGTCAGGTGCGGCGAAAGCGGCAGTCATGATTTATTTAACAAAGGAACTTCGACGGATGCCGAAGCAGAGAGTCCTTTACGAGAGTAAAATGGTAGTAGATTTCGTGTGTACTGTTAGGGTAGAAGGGGTAGAGCGATGGTACGACGGTATCGGTTTTGGTGCGTCGAAGAAAAAGTCCGAACATGCTGCTTACGAAGGAATTTTGTGCGACATGATCCTCGATGGCCATATCATTGATGGATGTGACGCCATCCTGAACGTATCGACCGATCCCAAGGCCGGGAGTGCGCGAAGCAAGCTTTATCGGGACCGAGCCGTCGCAGCACGGCTTGCGCCTTATGTGTCGCGTGCAGTCGGAACACTTCGCAAGAGTCGTCATAAGACAGATTATTTGAACCACCTTAATAACTTCGCATCTGCAGTAGGTGTAACTATGACATTGGAGACAAATCAAGATCCGCGAAGGGGGTCGATGTACTGGAGCGCGATTGCTCGTATTGTCCTACCGGACGCAAGTGAGCTTGTGTCTATCTACTACTATGATTACACCCGCTCAGCGTCGAGCAACAATTCTGCAAAGGATCTGATCGAACAGATCCTTAAGCACTACGAACAGTGATTCAATGCCTACCCGAACAATGATGTTCGGGTAGGCATTTTTCATATATAAGGCAGTTTTATGTCTCATCTAAAGTAGATCTCATCTCTGAGTCTATTTTGTTTGCTATGATGAGATATATGAAAGAGAAACATATCTACCTTGCTGGCAAGTTGAATTCAGATGAAGGTTCGGTCGAAGCGTTTGCTGAAGAGCTTGAAGCTGCCGGTCATACTGTTATGGAAAAGTGGTGGTCGAAGGAGGCTTTGCCTACACCGTATCTTGAAAACAGAGAGACCTCATCACGCGCTGCCGCTGCTATGATTACGGCAGCGTATGAGTGTGACGTGTTTGTGTTGTTTGCTCGGGATAACATTCTCGGGGCGGCGGTTGAGCTAGGTGCGGCTATTGCAAGTACAGCTAGTAATCCAGAGAAAGTGGTAATAGTGAACGGAGCTGAACATGTGAGGCAATCTGTTTTTTATGCGCATCCTGCTGTCATTGCGATCAATAGTCTCAAAGAGCTGCGCGCTATGGACTGGGTGGGAAAGCGGCATGAGTAGAAGGGTGGATAAGTGTATATGGTAGCCAGAAAACCACGAGATAAGCCGGTGCATCATGCCGAAGATTTTGGCTTGGATGTTCTTGAGAGTGAGGATGATATGTTTCGCTGGTTTCTTCTTGCATACTTGTTTGGAAAGCCTATTCAGTCAGCTGTCGCTGCTCGTACATGGCAGTTATTTGTTGATCGTAAGCTTGATACTCCATGGACGATTAAGGATGCATCTCACCATAGCTTAGTGAGACTTCTTGATGAAGGTAAGTATACGCGGTATGACGAAGTAACAGCGCGCGCACTCCATCTATGCATGGATTATCTTATTCGCGAGTATGAGGGTTCGCTGCTCTATATGTTTGAGAGCAGCGCTGACGAGGAGGAATTCTCTCGGCGCCTACAAGAGCTACACGGGGTTGGACCTAAGACAGCCGAAATATTTATGCGAGAAACCGAGGAGCTGTTTGCTCGACGTATAGAATAACTGCTACTATACTAATTACTATGTCACAAGAATACGCTCTCGGAACTATTGAACACGAAAACTCCACGCGGAGTACAGACTATTTGTATAGGATTTCAATCAAGAGTCTCATACGTAACAATGAAGGTAAAGTACTGGTTGTCAAAGAGTCTGGCAGGGGTTACTGGGATCTTCCGGGCGGTGGGATGGATCACCATGAAAGTATAGAGCTCGCGATTGCACGCGAATTGAAAGAAGAAGTTGGCCTCGTGGGCGATTTTACGTATAAGATTATCGATGTCGATGAGGCTGCCTATGCAAAAGTGCATGATTTTTGGCAAGTACGGCTGATCTTTGCAGTGACCCCAGAGGTAATGGATTTTACTGTCGGCGAAGATGCGGATGAGATCGCTTTTGTTGATCCGGGCGAGTTTAAAGATTCGGATGAGGCTGTCGAACGAAAGATTTATCACTACGCAAGTATCGGTTAATAAGTGAGTAAGTCTGCGTAATATGTAAAAGGATCGACGCGTTTGTCGATCCTTTTACATATTTAGGCGTTCTTTTTCTTCTGTGATTTGAGCTTCTTTTTTAGAAGTCGTTTGCGTGTCGCGCCGTGCCAGTTCTTATGCTTAGCCATGATTATATAGTCCAATCGTTTGTTGTAATGAATTTATTATAGCATGTCTATAGCTCTTCGGCTTGCGGTTTTGACTTGGCCTATGGCAGGAAGGGGTGTGATGACGGTGTTATTATAGGTGTAGAGACCTGCTAGTATAGGCAGGAAGTAGAAGAGGAGGGTGACATGAACGAAATATTAGGATTGGATACGCTACTCAACCTATCGGGGAAGACTGCATTTGTGACGGGGAGCGCTGGTGGAATCGGTGAAGCGGCTGCAAGGCGTCTTCATGAGGCGGGCGCAAATGTGGTCGTGACAGATATAAACAGGGATGGCGCACGGCTTGTTGCTGAGTCGCTTAACAGTATTCGGAGTGATTCGGCGCTAGCTGTTTCGCTGGACATTAGCGAGGGTATACAGGTTGAGGAGGCGCTTCGTCGTTCGTTGGAGCAATTTGATGGTGTCGATATCTTAGTAAACAATGCGGGAATTTTCCCATTTTCTCCCTTGGCTGATATGACTGAGCCGGATTTTATACGTGTGATTGATGTGAATCTTCGCGGTGTGTTTTTGTGTACAAAGTTTTTTACAGAACATATGAAGCAACGTGGTCGTGGCGGAAAGGTCGTGAATATTACTTCGATTGATGCGATTCATCCTTCGATGGTAGGGTTGGCACATTATGATGCGTCAAAGCATGGCGTGTGGGGGTTTACGAAGAACATCGCGATCGAGCTGGCCGCGCATAACATCACCGTTAATGCGATCGCGCCGGGAGGAATTGCGACGCCGGGTACTGGAGCAAAAGATGGGGTACCTGCGCCAGGCAATGAGGCATTCATCGAGCGGATCCCAATGAGGAGGATGGGGCAATCGGATGAAATCGCAAAGGTAGTGTTGTTTTTGGCCTCTGATATGTCGTCGTATATGACGGGTAGCCAAGTGGTGGTCGATGGTGGACGACTACAGATGTAGTCAGTAAGTCACCGTTACGTAGTAATAACCCCTTTTCCTCGTTAAGGGGTTATTTTATGAGGTAAAAATATAACTTAGTGTATCATTGACACTAAGTTATATTTTTGCTATATTTTGAGTAGTATCACCTTGAAAGGAGACCGAAATGACAACAGGATTATTACTAGGAAAGTTTGCTCCTCTAACGACCGGTCATGAGTATGCGGTGCGACAGGCAGCTTCGCAGGTTGACGCGTTGTATGTCGTGCTTTGTTACGATCAAAAGTTTAACGATATGCAGTCAGAACGGATGAGCTTAGTACTGAGTGAACGTAACCGATATTTGTGGCTGCGAGAGACATTTAAGGACAATAAGAAGGTTCACATTATCGTCGTCGATGAATCGAAGATTGACCCATATCCCGAAGGTGGTGCTGACTTTACGAAGCTTGTACGAGCAAAGCTACAGGATATACAAATGGAAGACGCCATAGACTTGGTATTTTCATCTGAGCCTACGTATGACGAGTATTTTGCCGCGTATTTCCCGGAAGCTCGACATGTTGTGATCGACGCTGACAGAGAAAACATACCAATCTCTGCTACGGCTGTTCGGAATGATATCTACGGAAAGTGGGAGTATCTTGCAGATGCTGTGAAGAAAGATTTTACTAAAAGTATTGTCGTGATTGGATGTGAAAGCACGGGTAAATCAACGCTCGTGAAGAATCTTGCGGAGTATTTTGACACTGTTTCTGTCCCAGAAGTGGGACGTACGATATGTGAGGAACGGTTCTTTAGTCAAGAAAAGTATATGAGCGAACAAGACTACGTAATGATTGCATATGAGCATAAGCTTGCCGAGAAGCGCGCTCAGCGTACGGGAAAAAAGTTTGTACTCTCAGACACGAATAATCTCATAACAGAATTTTCCGCGCTTTGTATGGGACTCGAAAGTGACACGCTCAAGATGCTTTCTGCGCGTGAATCGTATGACTTGGTGCTGTACCTTGATATCGATGTGCCGTGGGTTGCAGACGGGCTGCGACAAAACGGCAGTCCTGACAAGCGAAAAATGACAAACCAGATGTTGCTCGATCTATGCAAGGAGAGGTGTGTGAAGAATATCGTCTGTATAGATGGGTCGTTTGAAGAGCGATTTAAAAAAGCGGTAAATGCTATAGAAAAGATAATGGAGTAAAACGATGAAGAGTAATTTTTCAATCAAGATGATGATGCAGACTTTGTGGACGGATTTTTACGGATGGAGCGTAAAGGAGTATGCGTGGCTAGTGCTAGCTAGCCTTGCAATTATTGTGACGTCACTTGTTATGGGTGGAGGAATGATTGAGCTTATCAGTTCGCTCACGGGTATAGTAGGGGCAATTCTGGTGGCTAAAGGTAAGATTTCGAGTTATGCCTGGGGTGTCGTGGCGACGGCATTGTATGCATGGGTCTCGTATGGCTATCAGCTCTATGGTGAGACTATTCTTTATACACTTGTTTTTCTTCCAATGCAGTTTATCGGATACTACTACTGGATCAAAAGTTCTTCGCAGGTGGGTGATGCAATTGTGGATGTTATCAAGCGGGCACTTAGTACGCGTCAGCGCCTCTTTACAGTCGGTGCGACGATTGCCGCAATTGTCGGATATGCAGCGTTTCTACGAGTTCTAGAGGGCGCTATGCCCGGTATGGATGCTGCGACAGCTATACTTTCTGTCACGGCGACACTCCTGATGGTAAGACGATTTGCTGAGCAGTGGATCGCGTGGATTGTCGTGAATGTTGTCGCAGTGACTATGTGGGTAGTGATGGTACTGCAGCACCAAGATCAGGGTTGGGCTGTACTTGCGATGTGGATTGTTTTTCTCCTCAACTCAATATACGGCTGGGTGCAATGGCGTACAGCGAAGGTCGAAGGCTAGAAGTGCGGAAGCTGATGTAGAAAAAGACAGTCGTTGGGCTGTCTTTTTCTATGCATGAATATGTAGTATAATGAAAAGATACTCATGGCAATGGAAATAGTATCTTCGCCGTCACTTGATCAGTCCGATGAAACGGACCCTGGGCCCCCTGGGCCGACATGCATTGAAGATTTAAAGAAAATCAGTATACGTCTCGGTGAGTTGTGGATGGAGCGACATCGGTCAGATCCGTCACGAGATGAGTGGGCTCAGATTAATGCTGATATTTTTGATCAATCAAACTTATTGATTTCTGGTGGGCTATTATTTAAAAATGCAACGATTTTTGACATTGAAGATAGGTATTTGATCGAAACTGAACTTTCGATTGCTTTGCAAATAAGGAAACAAGGCTGGTTTCGTCGTATCGGAAGACAAGCCTGTCACGGAGAAATCACTTACGAGGAATGGTAGTCACTTGTAGTAAAAACCACTTTTTTTTCACGTGTTTTCACGGGCTATTATAAAGACATAAGCATGACATAACGATTGCTTGTAAAAGGAGGTTGACGCATGAAATTATCGACCAAATCACTCAGCTCATTGCTACTGACGACCGGTAGTATGATGGCATCGATGAGCCGAAAGGCTCGTGACACGCACCGACGCCATAGAGAGGAGCGACTTGAGCGGATTTTACAGCGACATGACCGTAAGGGTGAACTCCGAGCAGATTTACTAGGGCTTTCACCTATAGAGTTTCGTTATATGCAGAAAAAGTCATCTTTTGAGGAAATAGTGCGTTCGCGGGGATTTAGAAACACATACGAATTCCAACGAGCGCTTTTTGGTAAGCTACGTGATGAGTTGATTCAGCGCGGGTGGACTCGGCAAAAGATCGATCAATTTGTCATCGCTAGAAGTGCTCGCTTAAACTAGTCGAATAGTTATTTTGGGCGTATACTACCTAAGTAGTTATGATTATTGAGCAAGGAATAAAACTAATTGCTGACGGTGCGGTAATCCCCATTGTCCTGATTGCAGTGTATGCGCTTATATGGAAGTTGCCAAAAGGTAGCTCACGATATGATGCATATTGTAGGATTCTTCTTGCTGGACTCACGGCTTTTTTGATCGCAAAGCTTCTCGGTACTGCGTATCAGCCAGCGACTGAACGGCCATTTGAGATCTTAGGGCTAACACCAGGCGCATCGTATTTGGATAATCCGGGATTTCCGTCTGATCATGCGCTCTTTACGGCGGCAATTACTCTTGCTGTCTGGGCTGAGACGCGCTCAAAGTGGCTCACGGGTATACTTGTCGTGTTGACACTTCTTGTTTGTATCGGACGAGTGCTTGCGCTTGTCCATACACCGCTTGATGTCATCGGTGGTATTAGCGTCGCGCTGCTAGGTGGACTGTGGTACTTCAGTAGAGCCGACCTAGCTCTCTCGAAGCGAGCAGGCTAACAAGTTCTTTGCATTTCACGCTATTTAGTGATAAAATAGTGCAAAACAGGAGATGATGTATGGAACAGTCAGTCGTGTCTGATGGTCAGCAAAAATTTATTGATATGCAACCCTCGACAGTAGTCCAGGTCGGGCTTTTAGGTGTCATTATCGGTTCAGTAGCATGGCTCCTGACACTTCTTCTTAATCAGTATGTGATGGATGCGGTATTTTGCGGCAACCAGTCAACGACAAGCATCTGCCTTAATTCAGGCGTAATCTCAGGGAATATTGTTCTTGTTTTTGCGACCATCGCTGGTGTACTTGGGCTTGTACGGCTTGGTGTGTATCGACCATTGCTCGTGGCGATTGCAGCTGCCATTTGCCTCTGGGGCGTGAGCGGATGGGTAGATGGGCTTGCGTGGTTTGAGGGGCTTATATGGACTGTCGTGATGTATGCAATCTGTTATATGGCATTTGCATGGTTCGCGCGAATTCGTATGTTCCTCGCGGCGTTAATTCTTGTTCTTCTTGTTGTCGTCTTTGCACGTATCCTTCCGACGTTCTTGTAGTGCTAATGCTATACTAGACGTATGGAGCAATTTATTCTTTTTATCGTACTTATAGTAGTGGTGGTTGGTTTTGGAGTGGTGATTTTTGTCTTAAACCAGCGACTCCGTGAGTTTAAAAATACCAATGCGGTTGATCTCATGAAAGCTGATGTAGTTGAGTTGTCACGGACTATATCTCTGATGCAAGAATCAGTCGGCGATAAGCTTGAGCGCAGCAATGTGGCGATGCAGACGTCTGTACAGCGTCAACTCAGCGAGAGCGCGAAGTTGGTGGGAGATGTCACGCAACGACTAACGAAACTTGATGAAACGAATCGACGAGTCGTAGACGTGGCTGAAGAGCTAAAGACATTGCAGAATGTCCTGCAGAACCCTAAGCAGCGCGGCGTCTTCGGTGAATATTATTTGAAATCAGTCCTCGATAACATATTGCCTCCAAAAAACTATCAGATGCAATATAAGTTCGCAGATGGTCAGATAGTTGACGCAGTTGTGTTTCTCGATAATAAACAAATTCTTGCTGTCGATAGCAAATTTAGCCTAGAAAACTATAATCGTATGGTTGGTGAGAAAGACAAAGTACGTCGGGCGCAACTGCTTGACGATGTCCGAAAAGACCTAAAAGGCCGAATTGATGAAACGAGTAAGTATATACGTCCATCGGAAAATACAATGGATTTTGCCTTTATGTTTATACCGAGCGAATCGTTATACTATGATCTTTTGATTGGCGATGTCGGAACGGGTAGTAGCGCGCGAGATCTTATTGAGTACGCATTTCGTGATAAAAAGGTTATTATCGTTAGCCCTACAAGCTTCATGGCATATCTTCAGACAGTCATGCAAGGACTGAGAAGCTTGCAAATAGAAGAGCAGGCGAAGGAGATCCAGGTGCGTGTTGGTCAGCTAGGTCGTCATATAAGTGCGTACGAGAGCTTTATGCAAAAGTTGGGATCAAGTCTCGGTACGACGGTCAATCATTACAATACCGCCCATAAAGAACTTAAAAAGATCGACAAGGATGTCGTGAAGATTGCTGACACCGATCCGAGCGTCGAACCTCTTCTTATCGACAAGCCGCAGGTGGATCAATAAAAATACCCGCTCGTTGGAGCGGGTATTTTTATGCGTTTAAGGATATTAAACGTCTTTGCGGTTTTGACCTGCATGAAGTACATCTTGCAGTGCAAAACCAAGTACGCCACCGATAAGCGGTGCGATGAAGTATGCGGCAAAAGCAACCCAGTCGATCTTTGCCCAGTCGGCAACACCACCGATTGCAAGAGCAACCGCAGGGTTAACGATCGCGTTTGCTGATGCGTAGCCTGCTGCTGTAACAGCGAAGAGCACAGCAACAAGAAGACCGAGACCTACTGTAAGTGCTTGTGCACTACGTTCTGTTATGCGACGAGCGTTTGCTACGGCAAATGCAAAGATTGTTGCACCGACGAGCTCAGCGAAGAACACATACCAGTGTGACTTGTCAGTCAATGCTGCTACCTTAAATAGCTCAGGTGTTTGTGCCTGACCCATCATTGCAGAACTTGCATCAGGAGCTGGCGCTGCACCGATGAAGAGTGTAAGGACAACGAGCGCAAATGCTGCACCGAGAACTTGAGCGACAATGTAGCCAAGTGCACGTAGTGTTGTCATTTTGCGTGTTACCCATGCACCGACAGTGAGAAGTGGGTTTACGTGCGCACCTGAAATTGCACCGACCGTAAGGACGATAGCAACAAGTGAGAATGCAACGTAAAGTGGCTCACCTCGTGTGCCCATCACAACTGCAGTCAACAGGAATGTCCCGATGAATTCAGCGATGAGTGCGCTAGCGATAAAGGTGCGATTGCTGGTTAGTCGTGTTGACTTAACAGGTGACGCAGTCTCAATGGCTTTGACAGTCGTTACTTTAGTAGTTGTTGTAGTTGGCTTGCTTGGCGCTGGAGACTTTTTGACAGTCTTCTTCGCGGCAGAACCGGCTTTTTTGGTAGCCATGGAATTTCCCTCCTTTATAGTGAAATTATGAGGTAAGTATATCACATAGTTCTTATTGTATGCAGTTACCCCTGATGGTTCGCAAGATGACTATGCCTAGGATAGGGTAATGGTAAAAATAAGGTATACTACTAGTATGGCATTATTTGTTAATCAAAATAGCGATAATCGCAGCAAACTCCAAGAGAGGTTGGCTGCTGAGCTTTCTGAAAAGGCTAAGAAAAAGGCACTTTTAGAGGCTCAGGAGCGTCCTGATGGCGTGGATGACTCGAACTATATCAAAGACACTAAGACGACAACGAGTCTTGCATGGGTCTGGATATTGATCGTCCTTTTTGCCGTCGCTGCTTCGATCGCTTACATGATACTTGCAAGTTAAGTCGAAATTGTATGACAATGTCGACTGTTTGTTTTATAATGGTTAACAGATGACAGATATAGACACTCTTCGCGATACACTCCTTGCTCGCATCCAGACACTCGAAACTCCGCATGATATTCTGAAGGCTTCTGAGTTTAAGGCACTTTACTCCGTAATTCCAACGCTCGATCCAGCTGAACGAGGAGCGTACGGTAAGCGTATTAATCAATTGAAGACGGAGCTTGAGGCTGCGGCATCTGCTCGTCAAGAGGCATTAGAAGACAGCAGTGTCATGCCGCTTGATATTACCGCGCCTTGGCAGCTCAACTCAACCGCCCCCTTACTTCTTCCGACAGAGCAAGGGACTCAGCATCCACTCACACGAGAACTTGAAGAGGTAATCGATATCTTTACTCGCATGGGCTTTGATGCACATGAGTCGCGCCAGATCGATGATGACTGGAATATGTTTGGTGCGTTGAACTTCCCGGAAGGTCATCCGGCTCGCGATGGCTATGATACGTTCCGAACTGAAGAGGGGTATATACCACCAGCGCATACAAGTACAATGCAAAATCGCGTACTCAAAGCCGGTAAAGCAAAGCTTGAATCGGGTGGTCAGATTGCAAGTATCAGCTATGGGCGTGTCTTTAGGAACGAAGATGTCGATGCGACGCATGAACATACATTCTATCAGTGTGAAGGCGTGTTTGTGAGCGATGATGCAACTCTTGGTCAAATGCTTGGAACGCTCCGCGCATTTTTTGAAGAGTATTATGGTCAGAAGTTAAAGATTAAGACTCAACCTGGGTACTTCCCGTTTGTTGAGCCAGGTCTTGAGTTTGCTATAGAAAAACCAGCTGCACTTGGCGGCAAGCCAGGTGATTGGTTGGAGATGTTGGGCTGCGGTATGATCCATCCAAATGTCCTACGGGCCGCCGACATTGATCCCGACAAATACCGTGGTTTCGCGTGGGGTGGCGGGGTAGAGCGACTTGTCATGCTTAAGTATGGTATCGAAGACCTTCGTCATTTTGAATCAGGTAAACTAACTTTTTTGAGGAAATTCTTATGAACGAGCATATCCAAAATGTACTAAAAAATAACGCCCTTCTCGTCTTATCGACGATCTGTGATGATGGTGCTCCATGGGGAACCCCTGTTCATTTTGCGTATGATGAGAAATATCTGTATTGGTTCTCATTTGATAACTCAACTCATTCAACAAATATCACTAGGGACGGCCGTGTGTTTATAACGGTTTTTAGTACTACGCAAAACCCTACGGCAAAAGAAGATCGAAGCGCGCTATATATCTCTACGCATGCTCAAGCGCTCGAGGGTGAAGATGCTGTTGTTGCTCAAGATATATTCGCCGATCGTGTGAGTGGTGAGCGCAAACTCGGAGAAGGTGCTCACATGTATCGTGCTGCAATAGGCACACTTAATGAAGAGAAGTCTGATGGACAACGATACTATCTTCGGAGTAGTGGTCAATAATGATAATCTCCGTAAACTGGCTTAAGAAATTTACAGCTATTGATTTGCCAATCGATGAGCTTGCGACGCTGATCGGTGCTCGGTTGGTTGAAATTGAGGAAGTGATTGACCTGGGGAAGAAGTATGAAGGTGTTGTTGTTGCTCGCGTTGTTGAATGCGTAAAGCTTGAAGGAAGCGATCACCTAAATGTTGCGAAGATAGATGACGGCGGAGTGATTGATGATATTGAGCGTGATAGTAATGGATACGTGCAGGTTGTGTGTGGCGCACCAAACGTTCGCGAAGGCTTGCTTGTCGCGTGGCTGCCTCCTAGTAGTACCGTCCCTGAAACCTATGCAGACACTGAGCCATTTGTATTAAGCGCTCGTAAGTTACGAGGCGTTATGAGTAACGGCATGCTTGCAAGCGCAAAAGAGCTGGATCTTTTTGATGATCATGATGGTATCTTGGAGGTTGATCAGGAGGTTGTACCAGGCGCTCGTTTTGCAGATGTTTATGAGCTTAATGATTTTTTGCTCGATATTGAAAATAAATCTCTCACCCATCGACCTGACACGTTTGGTATTATTGGTTTTGCTAGAGAGGTTGCAGCTATACAGGGCAACGCATTTACGACACCAGACTGGCTACTTGATACGAGCCCAAATTTTGTAGAGAAAAATGGCGACGTTACACCACCTATGGTGACAATTGACGATCCACTACTCTCTGAGCGATATCAAGCAGTTGTTCTTGCCGGAGCGGACGGGTCAATGAAATCTCCTCTTGAGATACAGACATACCTCTCTCGAGTCGGAGTTCGACCGGTGAGTGCTGTTGTGGACGTAACGAACTATTTGATGATGTTGACCGGACAGCCACTGCACGCATTTGATTACGACAAACTACTTGCTGTTGGTGGTGGAAAAGCAGATATTCATGTACGTGCCGGAAGAGACGGCGAAACATTGGAGTTGCTTGATGGTCGCACGATCACCTTGAGTGATAACGATATCGTTATTGCAAACGCCGATACGGCTATTGCGCTTGCTGGTGCGATGGGTGGCTCGTCAACAGAAATCGATAGTACGACAAAAAATATTATTCTTGAGAGTGCGACATTTAATCTTTACAATTTACGCAATACACAGATGCGCCACGGCATTTTTAGTGAGGCTATTACGCGCTTCACCAAAGGCCAGCCTGCTGCGCTGACCGCTCCAGTTCTTGCTTCTGCAGTGCGACTGCTGGCTGCATCAACTGGTGCAACTAGAGTAAGTGAGGTTACCGATACCCTTAAGACCTTACGTAACCCTGATCCAATCGAGCTTACTGTCAGTCAAGTCAATGCTGCGCTTGGAAGTAAGTTTAGCGCCGCTGATATTGTCGATACGCTTCAGCATACCGAGTTTGACGTGACTGTGAATGAAGATACGCATACGATGAATGTTGTGCCGCCATTTTGGCGATCAGATATTCATATTGGCGAAGATATTATCGAGGAGGTGGGTCGCCTAAATGGGTTTGATAGTATTGAGCCTAAACTGCCGTTAAGGGATTTTACGGCAGTTTCGCCAGATGCTTTTGATAAGACACGAGCCGCTCTTCGCCGAGCGCTTGTTCGAGCTGGTGCAAATGAAGTACTTTCCTACAGCTTTATTCATGGTGATATCTTGAAAAAGGCAGGTCAAAACCCAGAAAATTCATACCGAATCACCAATAGCATTAGCCCCGACTTACAGTATTACCGTCAGACGCTGACGCCAAGTCTACTAAGTCTCGTAAGGCAAAATGAAAAAAATGGATTTGATGATTTTGCTCTATTTGAGATGAATAAAACACACAGTAAAGCACATGGCCTTAATGACGAAAAAGTACCAGGTGAGATCGACTTTCTAGCTCTGACTGTCGTACGAAAAAAAGCGAGCGACGATGCGGCATTTTACCAGGCGAAAAAATACTTAGAGTATCTTGCAGGTTCGTTCGGACTTGAGCTTCGCTATGACCCAGTTGCAAATGATGTCGAATATCCCGTAACTGCTCCATTTGAGTATCGTCGCAGTGCACTTGTGACAGATGTACGATCAGGTGAGTTTATTGGGGTCGTTGGAGAGTACAAAAAGTCAGTCGCAAAAGCATTTAAGCTGCCAGTCTACTCTGCAGGTTTCGAAATTGACCCACGTGCAATTCTTGCGGCGACGGCTAAAAACGGATTTGACTATACACCGATAAGTCGATACCCCTCTTCGGAGCGGGACGTATGCTTTAAGGTAGACGATGCCGTTAACTATGCGCAAATCGTCACCTCAGCTCAGCAAGCTCTGCAAAACGATAGCTCCGTTCAGTATCAGATTTCTCCACTCGATCTCTATCAAGCGGCAGATGAATCAACAAAAAATATTACTATTAGAATTCGATTGACGCCATTTACTGAAACGCTCACTGGTCAGCAGGTGAGTGAATACATAGATGGAGTGATCGCTGCGGTTACTAAAGAAACAGGCGCAACCGTCGTTTAGTCTGAACTTGATAAGAGTATGTCCTCAGATGCTTATCATAGTTGAGGTGCGACACTAAAGATATGACGGGATTAAACCACGCACTCACCGGTATTAGTATTGCTATTGTCGTTAAGCGACCTGAACTAGCCGTGCCGCTTGCTTTTCTATCACACTTTATTCTCGACATGACCCCTCATTCTTTGATGGATATTGCGAGCAAGAAGACGTTTCGAGGCTATCTTATCGTTGAGGCAATAACAATGGTGACGGTGACGATTGTCGCAATGCTACTTTTTCCAGACCAATGGTTTTTAATTGGGCTGTGTGCAGTGCTTGCGTTTCTGCCAGATATGTTGTGGCCGTTTTATCATAATGGCTCATTGAGAGAAAAACGATTCTTCAGGCCATTTTATCTTTTTCATCAAAAGATTCAGTGGTCTGAGACAAAGCGAGGTTTTGTGTTTGAAGGGCTATATGGAGCGGTGCTGATTATATTCTTACTATCATCGGGCGCTCATCCGATTATTTAGTTCAAAGTAGGGTACAATAAATAAAAGATGAAACCATTACTTAGTACATTGGGGTATGCCAAAGGGATATGGCCTTACTACCTAGGCGTCACTATTGCATCCGTGCTGGTTGCGTTGACTGGGATTGCTGTACCATTTATCTTGAGTTCGGCCACTGATTTAATGGTTCGGGTAGTCCAGGGCGGGGAAGCAAATGTCAGTGGTGCTTTATGGCTAGCTGGCGCGTTACTATTTCTTGATGTTGCAAACACGATTATTCGAAATTGGGGTGGGTATTTAGGCGATGTGATGGCGGCAAAGTTAAAAGCACAGCTTAGCACGCGGTATTTCGAGCACTTGCTGGAGCTTCCGCAATCCTACTACGACGGTGAACTCACTGGGACGATCATCAATCGACTCAATCGCGCCATCAATGAAGTCACCAACTTCTTGAATATTTTCGCAAATAACTTCTTCCAAATGCTTATTACGACAGTTATGACACTCATAATTGTGTGTTTTTATAGCATTGAACTTGCGCTTCTGATACTGATACTCTATCCACTTTTCTTGTGGCTCACCGCAATCACAAGTAAAAAATGGCAACGTATGCAGACTGCAAAAAATAAAGAAGTTGATATAGCGAGCGGACGATTTGCTGAAGTTGTTACCCAGATGAAGGTTGTCAAAAGCTATGTCCAGGAGAAGCTAGAGCATCGCCATTTCCGAGTGAGATATCATAAGACGATTGATCTTACGCGTAAGCAGTCGCGATATTGGCATAATATGGATGTCGCTCGCGGCATGGTACTCAGTGTGATTTTCTTTGCAATCTTTGCGTATATATTCGTTCAGACAGTTGAACGACACTTTACTATAGGTGATATGGTGCTACTTATTACACTAGTAAATGCGCTCCGTATGCCTATTTTTAGTATGAGTTTTGTCGTTGATAGTTTCCAAAAAGCTATTACGGGAAGTAAGGATTATGTATCGGCCATGGAGCTTCACCCAGAAATCACTGATCGTAGTGGAGCGCGAAATATTACCATCACTAATGGTGCAGTCGAATATAAAAATGTTTCTTTTGCCTATAGTAAAAAGCACCCTGTTCTTAGTGACATTTCGTTCAAGCTTTTACCGGGTGAGAAAGTTGCCCTCGTAGGTGAGAGCGGTGAAGGTAAGACGACACTTTCTAACCTTTTGATGAGGCTATACGAACCTCAAAGTGGCGTGATCACCGTGGACGGCGTAGATATAGGTCATGTGACGCAGCGAAGTCTTCGTGAAAATATCGCAACTGTTTTTCAGGAGCCGGCACTTTTTAGCGGAACAATTCGTGAGAATATTGCATATGCACATCCTCGTGCATCACACGAGGCTATAGTGGAGGCGGCAAAAGTAGCGAATGCTCATGAATTTATCAGTAAACTTGAGAATGGCTATGACACAGAGATTGGTGAGCGCGGGATGAAGCTAAGTGGGGGTCAAAAGCAGCGTATCGCTATTGCACGGGCGACACTCAAAGATGCACCGCTCCTTATTCTCGATGAGGCGACGAGCAGTCTTGATAGCCGCGCCGAGAAGCTTGTGCAAGAGGCGCTCGATCGTCTTATGAAGGGACGAACGACACTCATTATCGCGCATAGGCTTAGTACGATTGCGCATGTTGATAAGATTGTGACGATAAAAAACGGCCATGTCGACGAACAAGGTTCGCCAGCTGAGCTTTCAAAGACTAACGGTATATATGCTCAACTATTAAAGTTGCAGACAGGTACGACCGAGACGGCAAAAAAGAAACTACGTTCCTACGATATAGCGTCATAAGTTTGCTATAATAGTCAAAGTATTTAGTAGCATTTCAGCACGAAAGAATAGGGAGAGCGGTAGTGGCAGCAAGTAAAAGTCAACGAATTGGTATATGGGTAATTGCAGTAGTTATGACAATCGGAACGATTGGATCATTTTTTGTGGTAATCCTTGCAAATGATAATAATCGTAAAGACCAGGCGTCTCAGCAGGAGTTGATGCAGCAGTATCAAGAGTATCAGGAAAAGGTCGCAGCCCAAGCAACGGAGCTCTCTACGAAGTACTTTGCGACGTTTAGCCCGTTTGCTTCACGTGTTGCGCCATTTGATGCAGCGTCTATTACCGAAGTTGGCAAAGAAGACTTAGTTGTTGGTGACGGCGAAGAGATTAAAGAGGGTACAGCGTATAGCGCATATTATATTGGGTGGAACCCAAGTGGCAAGGTCTTTGATCAGTCGATCGATGGCGATAAACTCAAGGCGCCAATCGAAGGCGGAAACCTTATTGAGGGTTGGAATGAAGGTGTCGTTGGCATGAAAGTCGGTGGAGCTCGTGAAATCTCAATCCCAGCAGCAAAAGCGTATGGTGAAAAAGGAAGTGGCGAAGACATCCCAGCAAACACTCCAATTAAATTTGTAGTGTTTATCATTCCAAAACCAGAAGCTATAAAGATGCCAGACTTTTCAAGCGCACAGCAATAAGCTATACTTTATATAGTATTAATAAGGATTCAACAATGAGCGATATAATTCATGATACGGTAATGGTAGGAAGTGGGCCGAGTGCACTTGCTGCGGCGGTATACACGACACGAGAAGACATAGAAACAGTTCTTTACGAAAAGGGCGTTGTTGGCGGGCTTGCAGCGATTACTGATAAAGTCGACAACTACCCAGGCTTTCCCGATGGTATTGAGGGTCTCACGCTAGCTGGTCAGCTCGAGAAGCAGGCTGAGCGTTTTGGCGCAGTGATCGAATACGGCGAGGTGCAGTCGCTACGAGATGACGGAACGCATAAGACTCTTGTCGTTGATGGTGCTGAAGTAAAAGCAAAGACGGTTCTTATCGCCACGGGAAGTGATTACAATAAGATTGGTATTCCTGGTGAAAAAGAATACTACGGTCGCGGTGTTCATTACTGTGCAACCTGTGATGGCGCGTTTTATCGTGAAAAGCGTCTTGTCGTTGTAGGTGGTGGGAACTCTGCTGTGCAGGAAGCTATCTTTTTGACACGCTTTACGACACATATTGATCTTTTGGTGCGAAGCACGGTAAAAGCGAGCGAGGTACTGCAGCAGGAGCTTCAGAAGTTTGTTGACGAGGGTAAGATCACCGTTCATCTTGGCACTACACCTCAAGAGATTAAGGTGACTGAAAACAAGGTGACGTCAGTTGAAGCAACGAGAGGTGAAGAATCGATATCATTTGCTACTGATGGTGTGTTTATTTTTGTAGGACTCAAGCCAAATACACAGTTTCTTGCTGGAAGTGGTGTTGAGCTAGATGAACAGGGGCTTGTAAAAACAGACCAACATCTCGAGACTTCAGTGCCTGGCGTATTTGCGAGCGGGGATGTTCGAAGTGGTGCGACTATGCAGATCGCAAGCGCAGTTGGCGAAGGCGCAACTGCAGCACTTGCAATACGAGAGCATCTCGATGGAATGAAGCACGCGGAAGCTGCTCCTAGTCTTGCTGCATCACTATAGGTTGAAGACGGTAACTCCGCGAATCTTCCTAAGACTCGATACGTAGCCGGTTGAATCGCTCAGATACTACATCTGGGCGATTTGTTACTACGGCGTCGATACCCTTTTGCTGTAAAATCTCAGCAGTTCGTGGACGATCAACAGTATATGCGTAGGCGAATAGGCCTGTCTTCTTTGCGATCTCTAGGGCGAACTGATTAACATATAGACGATGGAAGCCGACTGCAGTAAGGTGGAGTCGACGCTGGTACGCTATAAAGATAAAAGGATTCTGATCGTGTAGCACAGCGAGATTTGCTCGTTGGCTGACAGATCGCACAGCACTCAGCTCCTTGCCCTTGAATGACGATAAAAGCACGGCATCCCAGTCGGAGTTTTTATATATGTATTTATTTTTTAAAAGAGTCGCAACTACTTGCCCGGACCCTTTACTTTTTAGTTCGATATTAAGTAGGATCTGACCGAAAAATTCATCAAGAACATCCTCTAGTGTAGTGAGTGGACCGACAAACTCAGTGAGTTCTGCATAAGTATGTTTTGCGACAGTGAGTCGTTTATGATGTGTACGCATTGTGGTTGCATCATGGATCAAGACGGGGATAAGATCTTTCGTAAGACGTATGTCAAATTCGAGTATATCAGCGTCTGCCTCTACGCCTGCGCGCAGTGCTTCGAGTGTATTTTCTGGCGCTAGTCCAGCCGCACCGCGGTGACCAATAATAAGCATCGTTGCTCTTATCATAACAGATTTGGTACACTTGTAAGAGATAAGAAAAGGAGTATACCTGAAATGGCAGATTTTAACCAAGTACTAACACCTGGCAATGTCGACGATGGCATCGTCAATGTTGTCATAGAAATTCCGGCTGGTAGCAGTCATAAAGTCGAGTGGAACCGTGAACTTGCAGTGATGCAGCTTGATCGTGTGGAGCCAGCGATTTTCGCAAAGCCAACAAACTATGGTTTTATCCCGCAGACGCTTGATGAGGACGGCGATGAGTTGGATGCATTGATTATCACAGACGAGCCACTTCCAACAGGTATCTTCCTTGAAGCTCGTGTTATCGGTGTCATGAAGTTCACCGACGATGGTGAGGTGGACGATAAGATTGTTGTCGTACCTGCAGATGACCGAAGTACGGGCAATGCAATTACTTCACTGGCTGATCTCCCGAAGCAGAAGCTTGCACAGATCGAGTACCACTTTAACCACTACAAGGACCTCAAGAAGCCAGGCACAACGACAGTTGAGCACTGGGGTGACATCGCAGAGGCAAAAGAGGTGATCCACGAATCTATTGAACGCTGGAATAATCGTACAAAGTAACGTACTGTTAAAATGAAAATAACCCGGACGCTCATAGTGAGCGGCCGGGTCTTTTCATCCGATTAGCTTGAAGGAAATGGTTGGAAGAAGCATCCTGCGATTATGACTAGACCGAGTACTACTACTAAGAGAATCCACGGTCCTACACCTGCCATGAATCGCTTCATGGTGTTTGCTGCAAATTGCTTCATGATACTCTCCATGCTAGAGGGTGATAATGATCATGTGTGTATTGTCTGGCTTTGGCCAATGCTCTTCGCTCGCCACCCAAAGTGTGTAGCTGATGTATGGCGAAGGCATACAAGTGCCCGCGGCGCTTCTTTCTAGTTGCTTGCGAAGCTTCGTGATTGTTCCCGCTCTAATATGCTCGTCGACGAAACCATCTTCAACTCTAATCATTCCTGTCGGAGAGAGCGGTTCTGCGAAGTAGTCTTGTACTCGCAAGATTGAATCTTCATCGAGCAGAAAAAGTACTCGCGTCTCATTACCGACAACGTAGAGGTGAGCATTCAGTGTTTTTGTCATTGCCATGGAGGGGTGTCGCTTCCTCTTCGGATGAAAAGAACGATACTCGGTATGAGTACGTATACCTATATTATAGCATAAAAAACTATATAATACAATCTATGATTTTTGCTTTCGAGAAGCTTTGTCGCGAATAATCGCAGCAGCACTGCTGATGCTCTCGACGAGTCCTAGCTTGCGTAGTTGCATGCGTAGTTTTGCACGAGCATGACTGGTAGTAACAAGCTCTTGCCAGGCTTGCTTTGGGGATGACAGCTTACGTGTAACAACTTCGACGACATCACCATTTTGAAGTGGCTTGTCGAAAGCGTGTATCATGCCATTGACCCGGAAACTATAGGCGTGGCGAGCTATGTCGCTATGTACGAGGTACGCAAAATCTAGCGGCAGTGCACCTTCGGGGAGATTATAGATGTCACCTTTTGGGGAGTAGACGAAGATACGGTTGCCAAAAAGATCTATATTGAGTTGATCGCGGCTGATTTCTTCATCCTCACCGAGTCGACTAGCAATTTCCTGAAGTTGAGTAATCCATTGAAGCTGAGCAGGTAGAGTACTTGAGCTACCTTTTTTCCTCGTGTAGTCTTTACTGCTTTTTTGTTCATGGTAATGAAAACTAGCAGCGAGACCGCGTTCGGCGTAGTCGTGCATTTCCTGTGTGCGAATCTGAAACTCTACGATCTGTTTGTTTGGTGTAAGTACTGTAGTATGGAGACTCTGATAGCCATTTGGCTTTGGTACGGCGATGTAGTCTTTAATGCGAGATATCATTGGCTGGTACATTGAATGAAGGATACCGAGTACGCGGTAACAGTCTTCGTTGTTGTCCACGATAATGCGTAGCGCCATGAGATCATAGACATCATCAATGTTGCCTTGGAGTTTGACGAGTTTTTTATAGAGACTGTAGATACTCTTAACACGACCATTTATTTCAACATTGATATTATGCTTTGCGAGCTCTCTTTCGACTTCTGTGCGTACAACTCCGAGCTTTCTTGTGCTCTTGCCGAGTCGTTTCTTCATGACTGACTGTAGATGTTTGAATTCTGCTGGGTCGAGATAACTAAAGGCGAGCTCTTCGATCTGCATGCGTACACGACCCATACCTAATCTATCTGCCATAGGTGCGAAAACTTCAAGCGACTCACGAGCAATTTTTATCTGTTTTTCGGGCTTCATGTGCTGCAAAGTCGACATATTATGTAGGCGATCGGCCAGTTTAATGATAATGACGCGGACGTCTTGACCAACGGCAATCAGTAGCTTTGATAGGTTGTCTTTTGTCTGGGGGAGATAGCTATTGAGATCTCGCATGCCTGCTCTGGCCTGTGATACTTTCGTGACGCCGTCCACGAGAAAAGCTACATCGCGACCGAATAGATTTTCGATCTCCTCAAGGGTGGCATCGGTGTCTTCTACGGTGTCGTGGAGCACTCCAGCAAGAACGGTGTCGATATCCATACCCCAGTCTACTAGAGTGTAGGCAACGGCAAGCGGATGGATGATGTATGGCTCGCCACTTTTTCGTTTTTGACCAGTGTGGGCTTTTTTGGCGTATTCGATTGCATGGTCGAGCTCAAGAAGTTGATCTTCTTCATAGAAATCCTTTGCGTAGTTGAGGAGTTCGCGCTTGTTCATAGTGTATCCAGTATAACAGTGGTCATGTAAATAAAAAACATTAGAAGCAATACTCAATAAGATGGGCGCTGTGACTATAACGTTGGAGGTACGATGTTTGAGGCGAGTAAGTCGCGAAAACTAGGGTATTTTGATTTGCATCAGATTGACTCGCTGGTATATAGTAGAGGACGAAAGTACTAATGCTTAGGAATAGGAGCACTAACGATACATGAGTCAAACAAAACTCGGAATTAATGGTTTTGGCCGAATCGGTCGCAACGCATTCAAAATTGCATTTGAGCGTAGCGATATAGAAATTCTTGCGATTAACGACCTGACAGATACAAAAACACTTGCTTATCTACTAAAACACGACAGTAACTACGGCACGTATCAGCACGAAGTCTCTTATGATGACTCGAGTATTATTGTCGACGGTAAGCATATCAAAGTCCTTGCAGAGCGTGACCCTGCCGCACTTCCATGGGGTGATCTTGGCGTTGAGCTCGTGATTGAGTCAACAGGATTTTTCACCGCAAAGGAAGACGCTGAAAAGCACATTACTGCAGGCGCAAAGCGGGTAGTGATCAGTGGTCCAACAAAGAGCGAAGGTGTTGATACTATCGTGCTCGGTGCAAATGACGACAAGATCGAAGGCGCAAGTCACGTGATTAGCAACGCAAGCTGCACTACCAACTCTCTTGGGGCTGTTATGGCAATCCTCGACGCTGAATTTGGCGTAGAGAAGTCACTTCTTACGACGGTTCACAGCTATACAGCAAGCCAGGCGCTTCAAGATGCTCCGAAGAAAGATCTTCGTGAAGGTCGCAATGCTTCTGAGAATATCGTCCCGACAACAACTGGCGCGGCGATCGCAGTAACAAAGACACTTCCTCAGCTTGCTGGTAAGTTTGATGGCCTCTCAATCCGCGTTCCGACATCAGTTGTATCGATCAGTGACGTAACGGCATTATTGAGTCGTGATGTTACTGCCGATGAAATTAACGGTGCTTTCAAGAAAGCAGCCGCTGAGCCATTCTACCAGGGAATCTTGGCCGTGAGCGATGAGCCACTTGTAAGTCGAGACTATATCGGCAACAGTAACTCCGGAACAGTTGACCTTGCGCTTACAAAGGTTGTTGATGGCAACCTCATTAAGATCTGTGTATGGTATGACAACGAGTGGGGCTATAGTAACCGACTTGTTGAACTCGTAGCAGACGTTGGACGATCACTCGATAAATAGATACAAATATACTTGTATTAAAAAATGAAGAGCATTGCGCTCTTCATTTTTTAATACAGCATAAGAGGCTTGCTCCGAACCCTTATCCCGCTTATACTAATAAGCATGAAGATTTACCTCGGCTCTGACCATAACGGCTATCATATGAAAGAAAAAGTTTTTGCCTACCTGGCAAAGCGAAAATACGATGTCGAAGATGTCGGCGGAAAAGAACTTGATCCGGATGATGATTTTCCTGAATTCGCGCAGGCAGCTGCGATCCAGATTATCGGCGATACGAGTAAAGATCCACGAGCTATTTTGATTTGTGGTGGCGGCCAAGGTATGGCGATGGCGGCAAATCGCTTCCGAGGTATTCGTGCGAGCGTCATATGGGACGCTTATGAAGCGAAGATGACGCGCAATGACAACGACAGTAACGTACTGTGTCTTCCGGCGCGTATTCTAGAGAATGACGACGAAGAGTGGCAAGATATTATCGATACATGGCTCCATACTCCATTTGCAAGCGCACCTCGCTATAAGCGTCGAAATACGCAGATTGATGAGTTGTCGTAGATGAGTGTTATTGCCCCTGCAGTATTGTCCGATAGTCCAGAAAACTATAAGACTCAGCTTGAGCAGATCCATACATTTGCGAAGCGAGTTCATATTGATCTTAGCGATGGTACATTTGCGCCTACAACGACAGTGAATGTTTCGCAGATATGGTGGCCACAAGATTGGTTAATTGATATTCATGCAATGGTGGCAAATCCTACTCAGTATCTCGACACACTTATCTCGTTGAAGCCTCATATGATTTTGTTTCATGCAGAAGTACAGGAAGATCTTGTTCCAATTTTTCAGCACATAAAGCAATATGACATTAAAGCGGGAATTGCGGTGATGCGTACAACTGTGCCATCGACAATTGCCGGAGCACTCGAGGCTGCTGATCATGCAATGATTTTTAGCGGAGACCTGGGAAAGTTTGGGGGTACTGCCAGCCTTATGCAGCTTGAGAAGATACGATTGATAAAGAGTATCAACTCTAGCCTTGAGATTGGTTGGGACGGAGGCGTGACAGTTGAGAATGCGTATAGTTTGGCGCAAGGTGGCGTCGATGTTCTGAATGTCGGCGGTTCGATCCAGAAGGCTGCTGATCCTCAAGCCGCTTATGCTACACTGGTTAATGAGATTAATAAACAGGGGGTTATTTAGGCATCATGAGGGGGCAACTTACGGTCGCGCAGGTGGAGCAAAAAGCTGCACATATACGCGAAGATATTATTCGCATGCTGGAAAATGCAGGTAGTGGGCATAGCGCGGGTCCACTCGGTATGGCTGATATGCTTGCTGCGCTTTATTTTCATATTATGCGTCTGGATCCAAAAAATCCAGAATGGGAAGATCGAGATGTCTTCTTTTTGAGCAATGGTCATACAGTACCGGTGCAGTACGCAGCGATGGCTGAGGCCGGCTACTTTGAAAAAGATGAACTTATGACGCTCCGAAAACTCGGTTCTCGTCTACAAGGACATCCGGAACGTACGAAATTACCTGGTCTTGAAAATACGAGTGGCCCACTCGGTAGCGGCCTGAGCCAAGCCGCTGGGTATGCATACTCACTCCAGTACCTCGATAAACAGCAACATCGCTTTGTCTATACGATCATGGGTGATGGAGAACTAAACGAAGGAAATATCTGGGAAGCTGCTATGTTTGCTGGGAAGTACAAGCTTTCACAGCTCGTCGGTTTTATCGACCGAAATAATATCCAGATTGACGGCACTACCGAAGAAGTTATGCCACTTGAAGATCTTCGTGGTAAGTGGGAATCATTTGGCTGGCATGTGCAAGAAGTCGACGGACACAACGTCGAGAGTATTATTGATGCTGCAAGCATGGCTCGGGCAATCACGAACAAGCCGAGTGTGATTATTGCGCATACAATCCCAGGAAAAGGTGTCGACTTTATGGAGTATGACTATCATTGGCACGGTATGGCGCCAAATAGTGAGCAGGCAAAGATAGCACTAAAAAAGCTACGGACGCTGAACGGTAAAATTACTTCGGGAGAGAACGAATGAGCCATTATCCTCTACAATCAAATATTTTCGACGACGAAGTCGCAAAAGAGCCGATTCGCGCAGGATTTGGTCGAGGCCTAAAGGCTGCTGGCGAGGCGGATGAGCGTGTTGTTGCCTTGTGTGCTGACTTGACTGAGAGTACGCAAATGCATTTGTTCAAGAACGCATTTCCTGAGAGGTTTATAGAGATTGGCGTTGCCGAGCAAAATCTCGTGACTGTGGCAAGTGGGCTCGCTCGAGCGGGTAAGATTCCCTTTACGAGTAGTTACGCGGCATTTAGTCCTGGGCGAAACTGGGAGCAGATTCGCACTACAGCAGCGCTCAATGAACAGCCAGTAAAGGTTGTGGGCTCTCATGCAGGAGTGAGTGTGGGGCCGGACGGCGCGACACACCAGATGCTAGAAGATATCGCTCTTATGCGCGTACTACCTCACATGGTTGTTGTGGCGCCTGGCGATAGCGTTGAGGCGGAAAAGGCTACTAAGCTTATCGCCAAGAATGATAAGCCAAGTTATCTACGGCTTGCTCGTGAAAAAACACCGATTTTTAGCACTGAAGATTCGCCATTTGAAATCGGTAAAGCCTATGTACTTCGAGAGGGTCACGACATCACGCTTCTCGGAACGGGAACGATGACATATGAACTACTCGTTGCGGCAAAAGAGCTCGAATCGAAGGGTGTTTCAGCAGAAGTTGTTCATGTTCCGACGATTAAGCCGCTTGATGAAGAGACGATTCTTGCGAGTGTACGAAAAACT
The DNA here is from genome assembly GCA_001029695.1 of Candidatus Saccharibacteria bacterium GW2011_GWC2_44_17. Taxonomy (GTDB): domain Bacteria; phylum Patescibacteriota; class Saccharimonadia; order Saccharimonadales; family Saccharimonadaceae; genus 2011-GWC2-44-17. Next base: position 252,904 of record CP011211.1, on the reverse strand, counting down.
GGACGAGCGCTTACCGCTGAGGAGGCGCAGATAGCTGGAGGCTTCGGTAGCGCCATCGCAGAACTGTTAAGCGAGAAAATGCCAACACCGCTTTGGCGAGTTGGTATGAGGGACCGCTTTGGCGAAAGTGGTAAACCGGATGAACTACTCGACCTCTTTGGGCTTACTGGTGAGAAGATAGCTGTTCAGGCGAAAGAATTTATTAACAATACCCCGCAATACCATAGAGATTATTAGGAGGAAAAAATGACAAAAATTGATGTACTGAGTGTCGGTGATATTGTAACTGATGATTTTATAAAACTTTTTGACGACCAAGCACGAGTTGATCATGAAGACGGTGACTCGCGAATTAGTATGCAGTTTGGTTCTAAGCTGCCGTTTGAGAGTGCACAGCTGTTAGTTGGTGTGGGTAATGCACCGAATGCTGCTGTGAGTTTCGCTAAGTTCGGACTTAAATCGAGCTTGGTGACCAACCTAGGTGATGACAAGCGCGGACGAGACACTGTCGCCGCTCTGCAAGCACGGGGTGTTGACACTGAGTTTGTGAAGCTGCACTCGGGTAAAAAGAGTAACTATCACTATGTGTTGTGGTATAAAGATGACCGAACAATTCTTATCAATCACGAAGCGTACACTTATAAGTGGCCACGCATCGATGCCGATGAACTACCAAAATGGGTATACTTTAGTTCGATAGCAGAGACTGCTGTCGATTATCACGATGCGCTTGCAGATTGGCTTGAGCGTGAGACAAGTGTAAAACTTGCCTTCCAGCCAGGTACATTCCAGATCAAGCTTGGTGCTGAGCGACTAGCTCGACTCTATGCACGCACTGAAGTACTTGCGTTGAACCGAGAAGAGGCGGTTCAAGTAACTGGCGGTGATTACAATAACGTTCATGAGCTATTTGATAAGATTCATGCACTTGGACCGAAGATCGTGCTGATTACTGACGGACCTGCGGGTAGTTATGTGTCGGACGGTGCAAATCGATATAAGATGCCTATTTACCCAGATCCATCAGCGCCGAAAGAACGAACAGGTTGCGGTGATGCGTATACAAGTACATTTGTTGCGGCACTTGCAAAGGGATATCCAATCGAAGGTGCTATCCAATGGGCTCCAATTACTCCTACGAATGTAGTGCAACATGTTGGCGCTCAAGAAGGATTACTTGACGAAGAGACGCTCAAAGAGTGGTTGTCTCGTGCTCCCGAATGGTATAAAGCAGAGAGGATTTAATTATATGAGTTTAACAATTAGTCAGATTCGAGCAAACACGCTTCGAGCTCGCCACCTTTATCAGCGAACACGACGTCAAGGGTTTGCCGTCGGTGCGTTTAACATCGATAACCAAGAAACGCTTATTGCGGTAGTGCGCGCAGCCCAAAAGCTGAACTCACCTGTACTTGTTGAGGTGAGTGAGGGTGAGGTGAAGGCACTGGGGCTCGAAAATATTCGTGATCTCGTTGACAACTACAAAGAAGAGTATGGTGTTGAGATGTATCTTAACCTTGATCATAGTCCGACGGTTGACGACTGTAAGCGTGCGATTGATGCAGGATACGAGTTTATTCACATTGATATTTCACAGGCAAACCACGACGCAACGACAGAAGAGATTATTGAGAAGACGAGAGAGGTTGTTGAGTACGCTAAGTTTACTGGAGCGCTTGTTGAGAGTGAGCCGCATTATTTTGGTGGTAGTAGCAATATCCACGAAGAGGCGTTCGACTACGAGACTATCAAGAAGACGTTTAGCACACCGGAAAGCGCCAAGTCATTTATCGACGCAACTGGCATCGATACGTATGCTGCTGCAATCGGTAACCTGCACGGAAAGTACCCAGTGCCAAAAGTGCTTGATCTTGAGTTATTACAGCAAGTGCGTAATGCAATTGATATACAGATTAGCCTGCACGGCGGTAGCGGCACCCCGCTTCATTACTTTGAAGAGGCGGCAAAGATTGGTGTAAGCAAGATCAATATCAATAGCGATATGCGCTATGCATTTCGAAAGACACTCGAAAAAGTGCTTGCGGATAACCCAAAAGAGTATGCTGTTGTGAAGCTTATGCCTAAAGTGTATCAAGCGGTGCAAGTGGTAGTTGAGGAGAAGATCCAGGCCTTTGGTAGCGCAGGTAAAGCAGTCGTTTAGTAGAGATTACCTGCTACTTTTCACCCGTTTCAGTATCATCACGTCCAATGTAAAAGATGCTGTCGCGGGTGATATTTTTTATCCTACTTGATATAGACATCCCGTCTCTATGTGCATTAACAAGTGATTGTGAGTATGCCGCCGAGTAGATAGCTACGTCTTCATCAAACCGTTTGAGGTTAACTTCCTCTGCGATCTCTCTGGCTATAGAATCATCAGGAGAATAGTAGAGCATGTGCGCCGTTTCTAGTTGAGGATTGACAACATGCTGCGTACCGTCAGTCACGCATAATCCGGCAATGTGTAGGTCGTTTCTGTCACAACTAAGGTGCGGCTCCTGTAAAATATTTTGAATGACGGGTAAAACACTCGATGTGTCTTTTTTAGCGTGCAGACATAGAAGAATGCCGATATATCCAACCATCTTTCGGATCTCTTCGGTCGGAATTTCCTCTGATAGAATTTTGTCCTCTACGCCCTTAGGGAGAGTGTGTGAAAGATAGTCGCCCGCAAGAGCCATAGCACGGAGCGTCGTCTCCCAGCCTGCAGCTTCATACTGCTCTTCGTATTTAAGGAGCTGATTTTCGGGTGGTAACGTATTCATGGAATGATTCTACTCCGAAGGACTATCGTTCTCAAGCATAAGTGATATACTAGTGTAAATGAGTGGGCGACATACAAAGATTATTTCGGTTGGTGCTGCTGTTCAGGATGTATTTTTGAGTAATAGTCCTGAGTTCAAGGCAGTAAGCGAGCGACCAGATGAAAGTTTTATTCAGCTGGAACTAGGTGCAAAAGCTGATGTTAATAACATCACTTTTAGTACGGGTGGTGGTGCGAGTAATGCTGCAGTTACATTTGCTAGGCAGGGACTTCACTCTATCTTTATGGGGACAATTGGGCACGATCCAGCAGGGATGGCTGTGCTAAACTCACTGGATCAGGAGAATGTCGATACGTCACTTGTCTCTTATAGCCATAGCTATAAGACGGGGTACTCAGTGTTGCTTCTTGCGCCAAATGGCGAACGTACTATCCTTACTTATCGTGGAGCCTCGACGCATTATCATAAAAAAGATTTTAATCTTGAGGCTCTTGATGCTGATTGGCTGTATGTTTCAACGTTGTCGGGCAATCTCGAACTGCTCTATTCGTTGTTCTCGCAAGCTAAGGCTCGCGGTATTAAGATCATGTTTAACCCTGGAAAGCGCGAACTTGCTCAGCGCGAGAAACTGGTAGCCCTTCTCGAGGACGTTGATGTGCTTTGCGTTAATCGTGATGAGATACAACAAATTGTTGAAGGTGCGAGTCTAGAGGAACTTGTTCGACATGGACACCACTACTGCCCAGTGGTAATTGTGAGTGATGGGCCGAATGGTATTGTTGCTAGTGATGGAAAGACGATAGTGCGCGCCGGAATGTATCATGACGTGAAGGTTGTCGATCGTACGGGGGCTGGCGACGCATTTGGTTCGGGATTTTTGTCGCAATGGGCACAAGGAAGATCGCTTGTCGAATCGATCATTTTCGCAAGTGCTAATTCGACTTCAGTTGTCAACCATATTGGTGCAAAAACGGGAATTCTACCAAAAGGCGTCAAGCTTCATCACATGCCTATACATGAGAAGTCTTATTAACGTAAGCATGATATAATCGATCTAGTTATGGCACGATTTCTTAAAGACTTATTAGCAAACGATCATCCGTTATTTACGATTAATCTTCAGCAGCTTGAACGAGCAACGGGAGGCGCAGGAGTTGATACACGATTGATTTCCGATATTACGCACAGTGCTCATGGAATTATGCGTCAGCTACATCTCGATAGTAATGATACGACAGGGGAAGAGTTGTACTGGGCGCTTTGTTCTGCAGTTCGGATGGGAAAAGCTGAGAGCCTTCTTGCGGATAGTCACTACGTACTATTTAACGTACAGGACGGGCCTATTTCTTTTAATTTACAGGATGTTATAGAAAACGCGCACCACAGCTTGCCGTATCTTGATAGAACTGTTTCACATGGACAGCGACACCTTCGGGCAGAAATTGTACGTCGTTACGCTGATCACGATAGTACGAATAACGAAATAGTCCATAAGCTTGCTAAGGAAGCTGACATAGAGCATGCCATCGATGTCGACTACCAGCTCATGTATCCTGAAAAGAAAGTTCATACACCTTCGATACTCGCTATTGGAGATATTGTGACAGATGCTTTTGTGAAACTACGCGAAGACCAGGCTGAGGTGTTTGTAGACGAAAAGGGTATTAAGCGTATTAGTATGGAGTTTGGTAGCAAGCTGCCTTACGAGCGCGTTGATATCGTTCAGGCGGTGGGGAATTCAGCAAATGCGGCAGTGGCATTCGCACGACTTGGGCTCCAAGCAGGGCTTATGGCGTTCATTGGTGACGATCAGGCAGGACGGGATTCGATGAAGTATCTTGCCGGCGAATCAGTCAATACTGACACTGTATCCGTGCAGTCAAAACATGCGACAAATTATCACTATGCACTGCGATATGAAGCTGAACGAACGATTCTTATAAAATACGAGGATTATGACTATGTCTGGCAGGAGCCATCTGAGGAGCCTGACTGGCTATACCTCTCGATGCTCAGTAAATCATCATGGGAGCTGCACAAGGATATGTTGAAATACCTTGACGCTCACCCGTCAGTAAAGCTTGCTTTCCAGCCCGGAACATTCCACTTTGAATGGGGCACAGAGAAATTGGCGGAGATATACAAGCGCTCTCATATTGTGTTCATGAACAGAGAAGAAGCGGCACTTGTTACCGGTGAGTCATTGGAGTCAATCCCTGCACTTATCGCTGGCTTACATGCACTAGGTACGGATATAGTAATCGTAACTGATGGACCAGACGGCGCGTATGCATCTGATGGTGAAAAGACGTTTATGATGCCGAACTATCCAGATCCTGCGCCACCGAGTGATAGAACAGGTGCTGGCGACGCCTATGCTTCAACGATCACCGCAGCACTTGCGCTAGGAGAATCACTTGAGACGGCACTTCGATGGGCGCCTATAAATAGTATGAGCGTCGTACAGCAACTTGGTGCGCAAGCAGGTTTATTGACAAAGCCTGCGATCGATACGTACCTTTCAGATGCACCGAGTGATTATCATCGTAAAGAAATGAGTGAGGGGTAGATGCGTTATCAGATTTGTGTTTCCGGGGCGGCGAGTGGGAGTACGGTTACAGCCTCTCATCAGTTAGCCTATGAGTTGGGGCGAGCAATTTCTCTTGCTGGTAAGACGCTTACAACCGGTGCAACAGTTGGGCTGCCTCATTACGCTGCAATGGGTGCGGTGAGTGTTGAGGGGAAACGTGGTATCTCGATAGGTTTTAGTCCTGCCAGCTCATTTCGTGAACATGTCGCAACGTATAAGTTGCCTACAAAAGAGTTTGACTACATCAACTTTACGGGCATGGAGTATGTTGGTCGTGACGTACATCTTGTTCGAAGTAGTGACGCCATAATTACTGTTGGTGGGCGCATGGGGAGTTTGCATGAACTATCTACAGCACTCGAAAGTCGCAAAGTATGCGGCATACTACTCGGTAGCGGTGGGCTTGCGGACTACGCCCCAACGCTACTTGATAATATTGAAGCTCCTGGGGCAAAAGAAGTAATCTATGACACTGACCCAAATCGCCTCGTTACTCGAGTCATCGAGACACTTGATAAAAAGTACGCAGACTTTGTTCACGACGGTACCGACAGTCACGTCAGCGCGAAGCGCGCTGGTCGCGGATAGCAACTAACTAGCTTAGACGAGATATTTATTTAGCTGTATACTAGATGTAATGGATCAGAAATTTCGTCTCGAAACAAAATACCAGCCGATGGGAGACCAGCCTGCGGCTATTGCTCAGCTTATTGAAGGGCTTGATAAAGGTGAGCGTGAACAGACACTCCTTGGCGTGACAGGCTCAGGTAAGACCTTTACGATGGCAAACATTATTCAAGACAGGCAAGTGCCGACGCTTGTCTTGGCTCATAATAAAACTTTGGCTGCACAGCTATTTAGCGAATTTAAGGCCTTCTTCCCGGATAATGAAGTTCATTATTTTGTCAGTTATTTTGATTATTATCAGCCAGAAGCATACATTTCCAGTAGTGATACGTATATTGAAAAAGATAGCAAAATCAATGATGAGATCGATCGACTCCGCCACTCGGCGACAAGTGCACTTTTAACGCGTCGCGATACGATTATTGTTGCTAGTGTGAGCTGTATTTATGGTATTGGATCACCGGATGATTATGCGGAGATGTCGATTACCGTAAAAAAAGATGAGCCGCGCCAGCAGGACAAATTTATTCGTTTGCTCACCGATATCCAGTATCAGCGCAATGACATCGACTTTCATCGCGGTACTTTTAGAGTAAAGGGCGATGTTGTGGATGTATTTCCTGCAGGAAGTGACGTGGCGTATAGAATTGAGTTTTTTGGTGATCAAGTCGATCGTATTACAAGGATTGACCCACTTACGGGTGAGATTTTAGGTGAGCCACATGAAGTGCAGATTTTCCCAAGCAGTCACTATGTTACGCCTAAACAGAAGGTTGAACGAGCGGTTGAGAACATCAAAAAAGAGTTTGAAGAACGCGTTGAGTGGTTTGAATCTCACGATAAACTTCTTGAAGCACAGCGACTTAGCCAGCGCACGAAGTACGATATAGAAATGTTAGAGGAGACGGGGTTTGTTAAGGGGATTGAGAATTATAGCCGATATCTTACAAATCGTGAACCGGGTGAGCAGCCAGCAACATTGATGGATTATTTTGCTGATGACTTTTTGCTGCTCGTAGATGAAAGCCACATGACGCTTCCACAAGTTCGCGGTATGTATAATGGTGATCGTGCACGAAAAGAAGTTTTGGTTGAGCATGGCTTTCGATTGCCATCAGCGCTCGACAATCGTCCACTGACGTTTGGTGAATTTGACCGTCACATCAATAAAGCTATCTATGTTTCAGCTACTCCCGGAGATTATGAGCTCGAGCGTACCCCCGAGCCGGCGCAACAAGTTATTCGACCAACTGGACTCCTCGATCCAATTATCGACATTCGCCCAACCGATGGTCAGATTGATGACCTGATTGCTGAGGTGCGAGAGCGAATCGAAAAAGAGCAACGCGTGCTAATCACGACACTGACAAAGCGCATGGCAGAAGACCTGAGTCAATACTTACTCGAGCTTGGCATTAAAACAGCCTACATACACAGTGAAGTCGATACACTTGAGCGTGGTGACATTTTACGAGACTTACGCCTTGGTGTTTATGATGTGCTTGTGGGCATCAACCTTTTACGCGAAGGACTGGATCTTCCTGAGGTGAGTATGGTTGCGATTATGGATGCTGATAAAGAAGGTTTTCTGCGCAGCGAAAGTGCGCTTATCCAGACTATTGGCCGAGCTGCGCGTCATCAAGAGGGGAAAGTATTAATGTACGGCGACGTGATGACACGTTCCATGCGAGCAGCCATCGACGAAACTAATCGGCGACGAGGTATTCAAGAAGCCTATAATACCGAGCACGGCATCACGCCGACGACTGTTGCAAAAGCGATTGATGAAGGCCTGCGATCTATCATTCCTATGAAAGATACCGATAAGGTCCCTAAGCTAAATCTGAAGAAGATACCAAAAGATGAGTACCATACACTTATCAAAGATCTGTCATCGCAAATGGAGCTTGCCAGTGCAAATCTTGAGTTTGAAAAGGCTGCAGAATTACGCGACATGATCACCGAACTTCGTAGCAAATTATAGTCTATTTATGGATATGGAATCAGTCGACTTGGTGTGCTACACTTAAGCATAAGCATGGACAATTCTTCGACCAACCCTTACATACCGCAGGAATCAGAAGAGATTCGCAATAAAGTGTATCAACGCCAGTCTCCTTTTGGAAAGATTGTCAAAATTGCCTTTATTGTGACGGGTGTGGTTTCAATTCTTGTTGGAATTGGCTTATTTTTTGTCATCCCTATGACTTCAAAAGACGACAAGGACGCAAGGATGGCACTTGCAAATGTTCTTCAGCCTACGGATCAGATTTCAAAGGACGTACCTGTCGCTTCGGAGCTGGGATTTTCACTACGTTACGATAACCAGCGTTTTACGGGAGAGGCTCGTGTTCAGGGGCCAGAGCAGACAACAGCTACAAAAACACTTGGCGCCTCGTATGACAACAATGATCTTCGAACTAAGCGAGACTATGAGTATGTCGCTATTACTCCAGTTGAAAGCACCGACTCAAGTCGTTCAATGGTGACATTGCCGCCACAGTTGCAAGTAAGTACGGAGACGACGATCGATGCGCTCAAGAAGACGATGGAGAAGCCTGAGTACGCTGATCTTTCTCAGCTTAATGCTTTTGTAAAAATGCAGACTGATCTTCGAATGGCGAAGAAAGTTGCCGACGATAAGACGGTTGTGACTATCGAAGATAGTAAGCCGACTGCGCAAACTATCAACGATGTTCAGTATCAAAAGGTACGCTACATAACAAAAAATGATAATTATCGCATTTCTAACGAATTGTACGAAGATTGTTACTATACAATTCAAAATGAGCGTCCATATGCGGCATGTGTGACAGGTGTGCGACCAAACAACCTCAAGGCCGCTGCGCTCGTAGAGCAGGTGCTTCAAACGATTTCTTACCAAAAAACCACTACATCAAAAGCAGAAGAATCGAAAAAAAGTGATGCAGTTTCACGTATTAATTCTCCTGTGACGCTTGCACAAGCTACAGATACAGACACAAAGAAAAATGAAACAGAGACTGATAAAAGTTCAACAAAGGACGATGTAAAGCAGCCTCAGTCGGATGAAGAATCACCACTGATCGCAAAAAAAGCTGAATACAACGACAATGCAGCGAGCTTACGATCAATTGCTATTACACAACCAAGTGTCGTACGGATTGGTACTATTTATTGTGCTGATATCGCATTGAAGACAGCTGATGGGGCAACTGCAGCGCAGCTCACTGACGCATGCGCGGGTAATGTCAACAGTGGCGTTATCGTCTCTTCCGATGGCTACGTGGCAACGACAGGTCATGCAGTTCGTTATAGTACAAAAGAAGCGATAAACGGCTACATAAACTTTGCCGAATCTCGAACTGAAATGTTCGATCGTTTGCAACGTGTTCTTGATTATCTTGTAAAAGCAAAGATTATCAATCAATCTGATGCTGAATATATGAAAAATGGCGCAGGAACGGGCGACCAAGAGGCACTGGCAAAGATCGAAAACATCACCTCTATGATACCCGATAACTTTGTCTCGGCAACCAAAGAAGAGTACTCATACTCGATTCAACCAAGTGACAAGCCTATTGTTATCAATAGGACTGCAGCCAGCAAGCCGTCATTTGCGTATTCTGATACTGTGATCTCTGCTAAATTTGTTGTTGCAAACTATGATTCGTCTAAGTCAAAAAGAACGACGTTTAGCGGTGACAATTCAGCAAATGATACAGGTCTACTGAAGATGGAAGGCTCATTTCAAAATGTCGCTGTCGGTAGTTCCGATGAAGTAAGATCAAACGCAAATCTTAATACTGTAGGTTTCCCAGCCTACACTGATAGTGGACTTACTGTCGACAAAGTTCGCAACATGCCAGTCGTGACCCAAAGTACGGTCCAACAAGTCTACAAAGACAAGCTGCTTATTCAGACGAATGCTCCAGTGGTGCCGGGCAATGACGGTGCTCCGACAGTAAATCAAGCAGGCTCTCTCGTAGGATTTGCGACATATGGTTCGCTTTATTGTCCAGATCAACTGTGCTTTGCAAGTGGAACGGTACGTTCGACGAGCGAACTGCTCGCTATGTTAAATAAAGAGAACATAAGTCTAGGTTCTCAGAGTAAGGCGACAAAAACGTGGACACGAGCGATTGACGAGTACTTTAAGGGTAATTACCAGGCTGCCGCAGCTCACTTTGCGAGCGCCGGTGATCAGTATGGCTATAATGTGAATGCAGCGGTACTGCAGAAGCTTGCCGCGTCTAAGCAGGGAACTCAAGGCGACACCTCGCTTGCAAATCAAGGAGTATCGGCAATGATCTGGTCGTTAGTGGTCTTGGTTATCCTTACGATCCTGCTAGTTATTGTCTATATCGTTCATCGAAAGCGAATTGATTCGCTTCAGGTAGGGCATTATGGCGTTCAAACTCCTGTCAGTCCAGCTTCTTCTACTCCATATGCGCAACCTCTCGCGCCTGCTGTCCCACAAGGAGTATCGAATCTAGGACAGTGGCAAGACCAAGGTGTTCAATCAAATACACCTCAGTCATATGTGTCGCCGACTCCAAGCTATCAGCAGCCACAGGCAAACTCATCATGGCTACAGCAGACGAATCATCAATCGCTACCAGCGCAGGAGCAGCCAATGCAAAACCCTGCATATGCAACTCCTATCCAGCAGCCACCTCAGCCTGTACAGCCTTTGAATCCAAATCTACCTTCGACTCCTCCTGCGCCTGTCCAGCAGTCGAACGTACCACCTCAAGCTCCGCCCGCTGCCCCGCAAGTGTCATCTGAGGACCCATTCTATCGCTAAAGCGGGAGCATCTTGCATAAAGTACCAAGGTGTGCTACAATAGACATATTGCATTCGATGAATGTCGAGCCTCTTTCAAAGATGAGCGCACCGATTTTAAATAAATTGCTACAAATGTAGCTGGCGCCACCACCGAAATATCCTCTCGCTGTTCTGTACGACTGATCTATAGTTTTAGACTGCAACGGCCAATACTACGAACATAACGAAAGGGTTATTACACATGGCATACAATCAAGGACAGGGCGGTGGACGCCCTCAAAGCTCACGTCCACGAAGTGGTGGATTTGGCGGCGGCAATGGCGGCGGACGTCGTCAAGGCGGCTTTAGTGGCGGTGGACGCGGTGGACGCAGTCGTGGCCCAGCTAAGAAGTATATTCATCCATCTAAGTTTATTAATAAAGCAACCCAAAAGGCTGACGAAGTAGTATACGAGTCAAAGCATAAGTTTGCTGATTTTCCTTTTGGCGCGCAGCTACATCACAACATCTCTGCAAAGGGATATGTAACGCCTAGTGCTATCCAGGATCAGGCTATCCCTCATATTATTGAAGGAAGAGATGTTATTGGGCTAGCAAACACTGGTACCGGTAAGACGGCGGCATTCTTGCTTCCTATTATTGAGCGTCAAAGTGGTATTATGCTTCGACCAAGCGTACTTATCGTCGCTCCAACGCGTGAACTCGCACAGCAGATTGATGAGCAGTTCCGTGAATTTAGCAAGGGACTAAACCTTTACTCAACACTTATTGTGGGTGGTGTAAATATTGATCGTCAGATCCGTGATCTTAAGCGACGTCCTCATTTCATCATCGGAACACCAGGTCGCCTCAAGGATCTTATGCAGCGCAAGCTTCTGAAGCTCGACAACATGACAACTCTTGTTCTCGACGAAGCTGACCGAATGCTTGATATGGGATTCTTGCCAGATATCCGACAAATCGTCGATGCTATGCCTCGCGAACGTCAAACACTATTCTTTAGTGCGACGATCACCCCTGATATCCAGGCGCTTGTGAATACTTTCCTGAACAATCCTGAGACTGTCTCGGTTCGTACAGCTGAGACGAGCGAGCACGTTGAGCAGGATGTTATCGAAGCTCGTGACAAGACTCATAAGGTTGAAATCCTTACTGAAATGCTTCGCGGCGATGACTACGACAAGGTGCTTGTCTTTGGTGAAACAAAGTTCGGTGTACAGCGACTAAGCGATCATTTGCATAATAGCGGCATTCCTTCTGTTGCAATCCATGGTAATAAGAACCAGTCGCAGCGTTCGAAGGCATTGAAGCAGTTCAAGGACGAACGCGTACGTGTACTCGTTGCAACCGATGTGGCTGCTCGTGGACTTGATATTCCAAACGTTTCACACGTTATCAACTTCGACACTCCTCAGACATACGAAGATTACGTACACCGTATCGGTCGTACTGGTCGTGGTGGGGCAAGCGGACGAGCACATACATTTATCGATCAACGATAATAAGTATTGTTACGCTGATTGCTTGGAAGTACGCCTGCGAGGGCGTACTTTTGATTTTGTCTGCGCAAAAACCCAGAAGCGCATAATAGGGAACGTCCAAAGCACCGACAGTGTTGTTGAGACCAGTTGACCAAGATATGGTGATATACCAAAGAAATATGAGAGCGCGTACGTGATGCTAAAAATGACCGATGCATTGCAGACAACGAAAATGAAGAACTTTATAAACTCATAGCGCGATTTTTTCTGACCTTTTCTCGCTGGAAACACCCACTTGTCATCCGCGATAAAGAAAAAAACGTTTCCGAGTGCTGCGGCAAGTGCAAGCGCATAAAATTCCTCCCAGTTAAGTAGTTGATTGAAGAGGATGAGCCCGATGTATGTGATGACAAGTGGAATATTGCCAGCAAGCTGCAGTTTGATAAACTCACCAATAAGGCGCCGTAAATCTTTCTTCTTTTTTGTTTTCATAGTGATTGTGTTTAGTATAGCAGAAATTGAAACACCCTGCGCATTGCTGCGCAGGGTGATGAGCGTGTCTACGGTATTAGCACTTTTGTGCCGTGATGGTATTGCTACGAATGAGGCTGACACCTTCTGATGTAGGGGTGCCAGCAACGTATCGCAATTCTTGTCCGAGGAAATCATTTACCGCCGTTGGTTTGAGGACGTATGACACCACTCCTTGGTGGTCAACCACTCCATCTTCTATGATTGTGTCTCCGGCAACGAGCGCATAGTAAAACTGCGTGCCGTTCACAAGCGTACTGTTGTAGAGGGCGGTAATCTTTCCATTGATGATTGAATCACCATCTTCGCAGGAGAGAGACGCAATGATGTCGGCCTTGGTGGTATCTCCACTCAGTTCGGCGTATTGTGTCTTTTCGAGTACGATCTTGTCGACCGCATCGTGCTGATCTTGTTGACTACAAGCTGCCATGCTCACTGTTGCGAGCGCTACGAGTGCTACGATGAAAGATCGCATTATATCTCCTTTGGAGTGCGGACAAAGTACCAGAGGCCGTAGACACGAACTCAATAATTCTATTATAACACTAAAAAAGTATATGGTCAAGTATGACGAAGTGTAGATAGTACGGTATAATAGAAAATATGACAGTGATATCTCGCGATGAAGTGCAGCATCTAGCACAATTAAGTAGTTTGCAATTAAGTGATGACGAAACAACTAATCTACAAAAGGATATAGAGAATATCCTTAACTATATTCAGCAACTTGATGAGCTCGATACGACTGGTGTCGAGCCGACTTATCAGGTTACTGGTCTTGAGAATATTTGGCGTGATGATACGGTCGTGCAGAGTAGTGTGTCGCGTGAAACGTTACTTTCACTTGCTCAAGATAAAACGGTAGATTCAGTAAAAGTTCCAAAGGTGTTATAGGAGTTATATGAGCAATATTTCTAATTTTGTCGGCGCTCAGTCTGCACGAATTTCTGTAGAAGCTGCAATTAAAAAAGCGAAAGATAATGATAACTATCACGCACTACTCAGTCTGACTGAAGATCGAGCGCTAGAACGTGCCGATATGGTGGACAGGGGTGAGATTACCGGTAAACTTGCCGGTGTGCCTTTTATCGTGAAAGATAACTTCTTGGCGTTTGGCGCGCCGACTACTGCGGCAAGTAAGATGCTCGAAGACTTCCAGGCGCCACTACAGGCGACTGCTGTCGAGAAGCTCGAAGCCGAAGGGGCGATCTGTATTGGTAAGGCAAACTTAGATGCCTTTGCGCATGGTGGAAGTACTGAGAATTCAGCATTTGGCGTTACGAAAAACGCTATTGATCAAACGCGTGTTGCTGGCGGGAGTAGCGGTGGTTCAGCGGTGGTTGCGGCTCTTGATATTGTACCGTTTGCACTGGGAACAGATACTGGTGGATCGATTCGCCAGCCTGCTAGTTTCAATGGCGTTTACGGCATGAAGCCTACTTATGGAACGGTCAGCCGCTATGGAGTCGTGGCGATGGCGAGTAGTACTGACACGATCGGCTGTTTTGCAACTAGCGCCGAGGATGTAGCGTTAGTTTTGGGGATTATGGCCGGGAGTGACGACAAAGACATGACGACACTTCCTGACTTCTTTGCAGAAAACACTCAGGTGAAGCCCGGCCAAAAGATAGGACTGATAAAAGAATTTATGACAGATGACGTCGATAGTGTTGTTCGAGAGCGAACAACACAGTACGTCGCAGAGCTCACGGCGGCTGGACATACTGTCGAAGAAGTGAGTTTGCCGATGCTTCGTTATACGCTCGCAATGTACTATATTATCGTACCTGCAGAAATTAGCAGCAACCTAGCACGCTATGATGGGGTTCGATACGGCTACCGTGCCGAAGGTGTCAGTACATTGGCTGAGCTCTATGGCAAGTCTCGTGACGAAGGTTTCATGACTGAAAACAAGCGTCGAATTATGATTGGTAGTTATGTGTTGTCAAGTGGATTTTTTGACGCCTATTATCAGCAGGCGCAGAAGGCGCGTACGCTCCTTATAGAACAGTTTAATGAGCTATTTCAAACATACGATGCTTTGGTCGGCCCAGTGAGTCCAACGCCGGCATTTGGTATCGGTGAGAATACGAGCGATCCAGTGAAGATGTATCTAGCGGATGTCATGACGGTGCCGGCGAGTCTCGCTGGCCTACCAGCATTAAGTGCTCCAGCAGGAACTGATGAGGCGGGATTGCCAATTGGGGTTCAACTTATCGGTCGACAGCGCAGTGACGCACAACTACTCGCGCTCGCCGCATCTGTGGAGGTAAACTGATGGGTGGTGACGGAACGATAATCTTTTTCTTTGCTGCGATTATTATTATTGTTGGTGTTGGGTTATTTGCTGCAATCACACTGACAAAAAAAGGAAGCTCAACTCTCAATGTAGAGAAATATCGAGTGCAGTGGTTAAAGATCGAACAGTCTCTTCAGCGCGACAATGAGCCAAGCTATCATCTTGCGATCCTTAACGCAGATAAACTGCTCGATCAGGCACTCCGTGAGCGCGGTATAAAAGGACAGACGATGGGTGATCGTATGAAATTCGCAAAAGAGAGCTGGACGAACCGAAATGCTATCTGGGAAGCACACAAGCTACGCAATAAGATTGCTCACGAACCTGATGTGCGCGTAGGATATGACGATGCACGACGTGCACTGGGTGGTTTCAAGCAAGGACTGAAAGATATGGGAGCAATCTAATGACGACAGAAGAACTATTGCAAAAATACGACATGACTATCGGTATAGAGTGTCATGTTCAACTTGCAACTAACACGAAGCTGTTTAGCGCAACTGACAATGACGCAAGAGATAAGGCACCAAACAGTGTCGTTAGTCCGATTGACTACGGACTGCCGGGTATGTTGCCTGTATTGAATCGCGCGGCAGTCGATCTTGCTATTAAAGCCGGAAAAGCGCTTGGCAGTGAAGTGGCACGGGTGAGCCGGTTTGATCGTAAGCATTATTTTTATCCTGATCTTCCAAAAGGTTATCAGACAACTCAAATGTACCATCCTATTATTCTTGCTGGCGAGATCGAGGCACCTCTTGAAGATGGCTCAAGTGTACGAGTGCGTATCCATCATGCTCACATGGAAGAGGATGCAGGAAAGCTAACTCATTATGGAGACTACAGTCTTGTCGACCTCAACCGGGCTGGTACGCCACTTATCGAGATCGTATCAGAACCTGATATACATTCAGCTGCAGAAGCAAAAGCCTTTGCAACTGAACTGTATCGACGCATGACATTTGCTGGGGTAACTCATGGTGATCTTTATCACGGTAATATGCGATTTGACGTTAACTTGTCTGTTGCACCAAAAGGTGCTTCGGAGCTTGGTAATCGTGCTGAGGTGAAAAACCTTAATTCATTTAAGAGTGTTGAAAAAGCGGCAGAATATGAATTCCGTCGTCAGGCTGAGTTACTTGAAAAGGGTGAACGTATCGTGCAGGAGACTCGGGGTTGGGATGACGCTAAGCAGACGACAAGCAGTCAACGCTCAAAAGAAGATGCGCAGGACTATCGCTACATGCCCGATGCGGATATTCCGCCAATCATTTTAACTGACGAAGAAATTAATCGAATCCAATCTGAGATGCCTCGCCTACCAGGCGAATGGCGAGAGCTACTAAGAGGTGTAGGACTTGATCACCTTCAGATCGAAACTCTACTTGATGCAGAGAATGAATATCGTGAACGTGTAAGTATCTTGACTATTGTCGAATCATTTATTGCCGATACTGCAAAAGCGAAGTTTGTAGCGATCTGGAACGTAAACACGCTTGTGCCGCTTCTTCGGGATGAATCATTCAGTCTCGGCGCGATTGACGTCGCCTTGTTGGAGTCGCAACTTTATGATCTTATGCAGTCTAGTAAGCTTAGTTCTAATAGTGCAAAAGCTGTCTTCGAAGAGCTTATAGCGACAGATGAAACAGTAGATGTTGAAGGCTACGCTGAGTCCAAGGGATATATCCAAGAAAGTGATGAGAATGCTATTGCTGCGATTGTTGATGAAGTGATTGCAGATCCTGCAAGCGCAAAGGCTGTTGCTGATATTCGTGCGGGTAATGACAAAGTAATCGGGTTCCTTGTGGGTCAGATTATGAAAAAATCTCAAGGTAAGGCAAATCCAGCACTTGCGCAAAAGCTAATACGCGAAAGATTATAGCGCTGTGAAAAAATGGCCTCATGTCGAAGACGATGTAGAGACGAAGATAGGGTGGAGGACGCTTGTCCGTAAAGTATTCCTACAGCCCGACGGTAAAAGTGCAGAATATTATACGAAAGATCGTGTTGGGAGTCGTGCGGGGGCGGTAATTGCACTCACTGCAGATAATCATGTTGTGGTCGCTGAACAGTTCCGCCCAGGTCCAGAAAAGATACTCCAGGATTTACCTGGCGGTGGTATAAATCCAGACGAAGACGCTCAGGATGCGGTGCTGCGTGAGCTAAAAGAAGAGACTGGCTACGTAGCAACTGGGGATGTAGTGTATCTTGGTGAAGTACTGAAGGACGCATATACTAATACGACATGGCATTTTTATCTTGCAAAAGAGTGTATTGATAGCGGGGAGCGCAAGTTAGATGAGGGTGAGTTTGTCGATGTAAGGCTAATCACTATCGATCAGCTACTGATAAACGCGCGGACGGCTATGATGACGGATACAGAAGCCGTACTGTTAGCATATGAAACATTAATGTCGATCAAAGGGAGGAAGTAATATGAAAAAACCTACAAAAGCTATTATTTGTGCAGCAGGACTTGGGACGAGGTTTCTTCCTCAAACAAAGGCGATGCCAAAGGAAATGTTGCCAATCATTGACCGTCCCGTTATTCAGCTGATCGTCGAGGAGGCGGTATCTGCTGGCGTAACGGAAATTATTATTGTGACCGGTAGTACTAAGCGCGCAATCGAAGATCATTTTGACCGTTCCGATGAGCTCGAAGCTGAGCTTCGCGAGAAAGGAAAGCACGATAAGGCGGATGAAATCAAGAAGATCGCAGAACTTGCAAATTTTGTATACGTGCGTCAAAAGGGCACTCCGAAAGGTAACGCTCGTCCAATTTTAAATGCGCAACACTTGATTGATGACGATGAACCGTTCTTTGTGTTTTTTGCAGATGACTTCTTCCGTAGTGAAGTGCCTCGTGCGAAACAACTCCTAGAAGCGTATGAAAAGACGGGAAAGTCAGTCATTTCACTGATCGAGGTTGATAAAAAAGACGCTGATAAATATGGCATGGCGGCAATTGATACTAAGATTGATCAGCACACCTTCCAGTTGACGCAACTGGTTGAAAAGCCTGGCGAGAAAAACGCTCCGAGCAACCTTGCGTCGGTTGGTGGATATCTTCTGACAGCTGATATCCTGCCTATTATCGCCAAAGAGAAGGCGGATAAGAATGGTGAGATTACACTCGCTGATAGTATTAATGAGCTTGCTCAGCAGGATGAGGTATACGGACGCTTTATTGAGGGTATCTGGCACGACACCGGCGACCAGTTGAAGTACATCAAGGCTGTAGTTGATGTTGCGCTTGAGAGTGATGAGTACGGCGAGAAACTTGCGAAGTACCTCCGTGAGCGACTTGATAAAAGTTTGTAATTTTTCTTACAGTATCGTGTATATTCCTGCAGTATAGTAATACGTACAAATGTAAACAAAGGAGAACATACATGGATGCAATGGGGATAATTGGCTGGATCGTGCTTGGTGGACTTGCTGGATGGGTAGCCTCAATGATTAGTAAGGAAAACGGTGGTCTTCTCAAGAACATTATTGTTGGAATTATTGGTGCATTTATTGGTGGATTTGTATTTTCAACACTTGGCGGATCTGAAGTGACAGGATTCAACTTCTACAGCTTCATCGTTGCACTCGTCGGAGCTCTTATTTTGATCTTCTTACTCCGACTTGTTACCGGTCGAAGTAAAGCGTAGGTAGATCTGCTATACTGTAGCTAAACGTTAACATTAATATGGAGTACGCATAGCTATGGAATGGGCTCAAATCCTTGTGATCATACTGTCGGTATTTCTTGCAATTTTCTTATTGCTTGGTATCGTCCTTACGGTCCTTCTTATTCGAGTAACGCAACAAATCAAGACAATTACAGAGTCTGCTCAACGAACAGCGAGTGGTATCGAAGGTGTTGTTTCGAATTTCTCTCGATTTTCCTCGCCAGCATTCTTGATACGGCTCGTGTCGAAGCAGCTTAAGCGAACAAAAAAGCAGAAATAAGGAGGAGATAATGTCAAAGAAATTAGCATTTGGCGCAATTATAGGAGCAGTAGCCGGTATTGTAGCTGGCGTACTGACTGCTCCAAAAAGTGGTAAAGAGACGCGAGCAGATCTCAAAGCCAAGGCCGAAGAGTTAAAGTCTCGTGCGGATAGCGGCGTAAAAGACGCTCGCGACAAAGCGGAAAAGACATTCGATGAGGTGAAGCACAGCGCAGAAGATGCTGTCGACGAAGCGAAAAAGCACTTTCGTAAATAAGAATAGTTGCACTATAAATAACACCCCTATCTGTGGGGTGTTATTTATATGCTATGATATATAAATTATGACAGAGCAAAAAAAGACTACCCAAACTAAAAAAACTCCCAAGAAGTCACTGAAAAAAGCCGTGATTGACGGTGAGCGAATGGGCGCAAGGCGAGCTATCGTCGAAGAGATGTTTAATGATATGTATGATGATCGCGCCAATATCTACAAGATGAACTTTGTTAGAGGTTTATTTTTTGGGTTTGGTAGTGTGCTAGGTGGTACCCTGCTGGTTGCGATTACGATTGCTGTTCTTGGTCAGTTTGTAGACTGGTTCCCTGTGCTTGGTGATTTCATCAATGGAATTCTTGATGCAATGAGTCGACCTCGTCGCTAGAGGAGGGTCATGCATATTTTACTACAGCTATTACGCTTGTAGTTCGCTATACTAGTAATAGTTATGGGGGTAGAAACAGCAACAGTTGTGGCGAAAAAAACGCAACTTACACCGGCTGATTATGTGCACTTACATAATCACACACACCACAGCCTGTTGGACGGGTTAACAAAGATACCCGATCTCGTAAATGCTGTCAAAGATATGGGCATGGAGGCGGTTGCCGTGACAGATCACGGGACAATGTCTGGCGCGGTAGATTTTTATAAGTCAGCCAAGGACGCTGGCGTGAAGCCGATTATCGGTATGGAGGCGTATGTCGCTGCGCGCAGTCGTCATGATCGCGATCCAGCCAAGGATAAGGCTCGCTATCATCTTATTCTCCTCGCGATGAACGAGACAGGGTATAAGAACCTCATGAAATTATCTACAACTGCAAACCTCGAAGGTATCTATTACAAGCCACGTATTGATCATGAGCTGCTTGAAGAGCTTAACGAAGGTATTATTGCCCTCTCGGCATGTGCAAGTGGTGAAGTGGGTGAGGCGCTTAGGAATGGGGATTATGAAAAAGCGCGCGATACTGCGGCCTGGTACAAATCAATTTTTGGTGATCGGTATTATCTGGAGCTTCAGGATCATGGTCATCCAGATTGTCCTGCTAAGTGGGATGTTCAGGTGGAGGTTAATAAAGGCCTAGATAAGATATCTGCTGAACTTGACATACCCTGTGTTGTTACGAGTGATGGCCACTATCTCAGCCATGACGATCAAGACGCGCATGAGATCCTTCTTTGTGTGGGAACCGGAGCATTCCTGGCAGACGAAAAGAGAATGAGTCTGAAGGACTTTGAGCTTCATGTAACTGATCCTGCGGATATCATTAGTCGATGGAGCGATACAAACCCAGAGGCGATCGCAAACACAAAGCGTATTGCTGAGCGCTGTAATGTTGAGCTTGAGCTCGGGGGTATCCTTATTCCGACCTTCCCTGTTCCTGAGGGCGAGACGGAGAAAACATTCCTCGATAAGTTGGTGTACCGAGGAATGGCAATGCGCTACGGAGGGATTGAACCTGAAGACGCAAAAAAAATGGAAGTTGAGGCAGTTAAGCCACTTCTAAACGAAGAGCAGACCGAGCGACTTGAAATGGAGCTAGGAGTGCTCGATAAGATGGGGTACAATGCCTATTTCTTGATCGTCCAGGACTTCATTAACTGGGGCAAAGACCAAGGAATTATTTTTGGCCCTGGTCGTGGCTCTGCTGCCGGCTCTATCATTGCCTATGCACTCAAAATTACAGATCTCGATCCATTGAAGTACGGACTGCTGTTTGAGCGTTTCCTTAATCCTGATCGTATTTCCATGCCGGATATCGATGTTGATATTCAGGATACGCGCCGTGATGAGGTGATTCAGTATTGTTCAGATAAGTATGGCGCCGACCACGTATCAAATATTGTGACTTTTGGTAAAATGGCAGCTCGAGCAGCCGTACGTGATGTCGCTCGTGTGCTACAGGTGCCGTATGCAGAGGCAGATCGCCTGTCAAAGATGATTCCGCCTCCTGCGCAAGGACGTCATATTCCTCTCAAGACGTCTATTGTTGAAGACGTTGATCTCAAAAAAGAGTACGACTCAAATCCGACAGCGAAAACAGTTTTTGATTTTGCCGTCCGTCTCGAAGGAACAATTCGAAGTCATGGTGTTCATGCCTGTGGAGTAGTGATCGCACCTGATGTACTTGTGAAATATTTGCCACTCGAAATGGCACAAAAAGGGGTGGTTTCAACCCAATTTCCAATGGGTGAGGTAGAGGAACTTGGTCTGCTTAAGATGGACTTTTTGGGACTCTCAAACCTGACAATTATCAACAACGCACTCCGTATTATCAAGAAGGTGTATAAAGATGAGATTGATCTTTCGAAGATTCCTCTCGATGACGTGAAGACGTATGAACTGTTCCAGCGTGGAGATACAACTGGAGTATTCCAGCTTGAGTCTGCCGGTATGAAGCGCTATCTGCGCGAGCTAAAACCGACAGTATTTGAAGATATTATTGCGATGGTTGCTTTGTACCGACCAGGTCCTATGCAGTTTATCGATAGCTTTATTAAGCGTAAACATGGACAAGAGCCCATTGAATACCTCCACCCCGGTATGGAGAATTCGCTATCTAGTACATACGGTATTCTTGTATATCAAGAGCAGTTTATGCAGATCTCCAAAGAGTGGTCAGGATTTACAGGTGGTCAAGCGGACACACTTCGTAAGGCTGTAGGCAAGAAGAAGATTGATCTTATGCGTAAAGTGAAGGTTGATTTTGTCGATGGCGCGGTTAAGCATAGCGGTGCAAAAAAAGAGATCGCTGAAAAATTCTGGGATCAGCTCGAAGAGTTTGCGAATTACTGTTTCAATAAATCTCACGCAGCGTGCTACGGCCTCATCTCTTATTGGACGGCATACCTAAAGGCACATTACCCAGATGCATTTATGGCAGCATTGATGACGAGTGATCAGGATGATATTGATCGTTTGGCGATTGAAATTTCCGAGTGTAAGCATATGGGTATGAAAGTCCTTTCACCTGATGTAAATGAATCATTCGTTGAATTTGCGATTGTGCCAAATGAAAACCAAATTCGATTCGGTATGGCGGCGATCAAAGGTGTTGGTGTGGGGGCGGTAGAAGAGATTCTTCGCGCACGAAATGACGGTCCGTTTGTGAGCGTAGAAGATTTTGCCAAGCGCGTTAGTACGAGCAAGGTGAATAAAAAGGGCTGGGAGTCGCTCATTAAGGCGGGGGCTTTCGATGTACTTGGTGATCGTTCCGACTTACTCTATAATCTCGAGAATCTTTTGGCGTTTTCAAGCAAACTCCACAAAGAGGCCCTGAGCGGTCAAACTGATCTATTCGGTGGCTTGTCGGGTAATGAGAATATCCAGCCGACAGTAGCTATGCAGCCGGCTCCAGCTAAGCATACGGAGAAAGAGCGCCTTACGTGGGAACGCGAGCTGCTCGGACTGTATATTAGCGCCCACCCACTTGACCATTATGATGCTTTCTTTGAGGAGCAGACTATTCCGCTGACACGCATTACACCAGATTTTGATAGCAAGAAGGCGATTATCGGTGGTCTTGTTAGTACTGTTCGAACGATCATTACAAAATCCGGAACGAAAATGGCATTCGTAGGGCTTGAAGATAAAACAGGAGAGGGCGAGGTCATCGTTTTTCCGAATCTCTATGAGCAAGTCGGAGCAAAACTTGTACAAGATGCAGTTGTTCGTGTAAGTGGTAAGATTAGCGCTCGTGACCGTGAGGGAAACCTCGGCAGTGAGGCGAAGCTTATCGCCGATGAGATCAATGAGATTACGGATAAGGAGCTGCGCGAGTACGAATCTACGGGACGGAAGATGGAGGCGCCTCGAATGAGCACCCAGGTAAAAGCGCAGCGTGTTGCTGAATACAAATCAAAGAAGACGGGCATTCCAATGCCTGTTGCAGCGAAAAAGACTGAAGAAGAGCCAAAGAAAGCAGCTGCAGCGCCTCGACCTATCCTAGAGATTCCTCAGCCAAAGAAGATATTTGTGCATATTAAAGATCCTGACGACCACGCAGCACTTTTAGCGCTGAAGCAGACATGTAGTAGTTTTCCAGGAGCATCCGATATTGTATTAGTGCTTGGCGCAGAGAAGAAATCGGCAATTAGACTTCCATTTACCGTTGATAATAGCGAGTTGCTGATAGGCGAGCTAGTGAAGCTTCTTGGCGAAGACTGTGTTGCTCAAAAATAGCTACTATTAGAAAATAACTGGAGGTAGAAAATGTCACAGCCAATCAAGATTGCAGTACTTGCAGGCACAACGAGAAAACAGCGTCAATCAATTCATGCAGCAAGGTATATTGCACGCATCGGTGAGCTACTTCCTGATGTTGAGATTGTTTTTGTTGACCCTGTTGATTTTTCTTTTGAGGGTGACGGCAATGACCCCGAAGGGAAAGACGAGAGGTATACGAAGATCACTGGGGAGGCAGACGCATTTTTTGTTGTAACTCCAGAGTACAATCACAGCTTCCCCGGGAGTCTAAAGCGAATGCTCGATAGTGAACTTGCGAACTATAACCATAAACCTGTTGCTTTTGCTGGAGTCAGTAACGGGCATTGGGGTGGCGTTCGGGCTATTGAATCGTTAGTGCCGGCGGTACGAGAGACTGGACTTGTTGTGATGAGTTGGGACGTCTATTTCCCAAACATCCAAGATGTATTTGATGAGACGGGGGTGATTGTCGATGAATACAGTAAGCGTTACGAAACGAACGTAACTAAGCTCTATACTGAACTGATATGGTTTGCACGGCTATTAAAGTCGGCTCGTCACGAGTAGTTTAATCCGTAGAGCGCTATACCGCAGGCAACACTGACATTGAATGATTCTTTCTTGCCTACCATCGGTATTTCGATGAGATCATCGCAGCTCTCACGCAGTTCATTTGTTAGGCCGTGCACTTCTTCGCCAAGAAGTAGTGCAATTTTTTCAGGTGCACTATATTCATTGAGTATGACTGAAGTGTCGTCTTGCTCTAGCCCGACAATCCTATAGCCGTCTTGCCGTAAGGTCGCAAGATCAGGTGTCTCGCTGTACTCAAACGGAACCATCATTTCCGCATCAAGTGCAGTTTTGTGGATTTGACTCGTAAGTTTCTCTGCGATATGAGGGAGTCGTGGGTCATCAGACGGGAGGGATGGATACGGTGAGTAGCCACTCAGGATGATTTTTGTCACCCCAAAGCCTTCGCATGTGCGAAAAATTGCTCCGATATTGTGAGTGGATCGGATGTTGTGGGCGATGACGATGATTTCTGGCATGTACTTCATTGTACCATCTAAAAATACTCATGCTTTTATGCTATGATACAGAGTAATGGATGAGAAAAAGATTCAGCATCAGCGGCGAGACCATGAAGAAAAGTCAACCCAACAACGTGCCGCTATATTGGGGCTGCAGTATCTTGATGCTCGAGATTTTGAAGATGAACTAACGCTTGTCCCTGAGCTCATGTCTATTGAGGACATGCATAAAAACCGTATCGTCCCTCTACAGATGGGGTCGGAGTATGAGCCGTTTCGATTTGGCGCAACTAGTCAGACGCCACAGTCGCTGATTCAAAAGCTTCGGCAGTCGTATGCCGATGAGGGTCGTGAAGCACAGATATTCTTGATTAGCGGCGGTGGCTATCAGGTTTTGATGAATCGTTATGATCCGCCAAAGAAGATCATCTATGACGATATCACTATCGCAAAAGAAGGCGATAGTACGACGATCGCAACCGTAAGTAAGACGCTCAACTCGGTCGGCTCTGACCAGATGCTCGACTACTTGATCGACCAAGCAGACCGCCTACAGGCAAGCGATATTCACATTGAGAACCAGCGAACATATATTCGTGTACGTATGCGTGTTGATGGTGCGCTTCACCCAGTCGCTGATATTGAGAAAGACAAATACCGTATCCTCATGGGGGCAATTGGTAGTCGAGCGAATATCTCCTCTGCGGCAAAAACGTCTCAGTCTGGGCATATCCAAAAAGACATCCACAGGGATGGCGCGACACACCTTCTTAATATTCGTATTGAGACAGTGCCGACTATGTATGGTCAAGATGCGGTGATGCGTCTTTTTAACTTTGACGAGAGTATGCTTAATCTCGATCTTCTCGGTATACCGCCAAAGGAGCGCGCTCAGATCAATGAGATTGTTAGTCATCCTCGCGGTATGATGTTGATGGTAGGACCTACAGGTAGCGGTAAGTCAACGACGCTTTACAGTATCTTGAATGCACTTAATACACCTGATCGCAAAATCCTCACCCTTGAGGATCCGATCGAATATGGCATTGGAGGTATTGCTCAGATTCCAGTGGATACAACCCACGGACAAACGTTTGCCGATGGACTTCGCTCCATTCTGCGTCTTGACCCTGATGTCGTGATGCTCGGTGAGATCCGTGACGTTGATACCGCCAAGACTGCTATTCAAGCGTCAATTACCGGTCACCTAGTGTTATCATCATTCCACGCTAACTCTACTAGTGCGGCGTTTTCTCGAATGATCGGTATGATCGGTATTAACCCTATATTTAGCTCCGCGATTCGACTTCTTATTGCACAGCGGCTTGTGCGTAAGCTGTACGATCCATCAAAAGAAGAGTATGAGCCAGATGAAGCAACAAAGAGATGGGTACAAAAAGTGCTCGAAGATGTGCCAAAAGACCGTCTAGGAGGTGTTGACCTCGATAACTTTAAGCTTTGGCGGCCACGAGTTCATGAAGACGCGCCGTTTGGCTTTAAGGGGCGAATCGTAGTGATGGAGCAGATGGTAGTCAATGAGAATATCCAGAAATTCCTCCGTGGCGACATTGCAGATGCAAACCCGGAGTCGATCGAAAAGGCGGCAAAAGCTGATGGACTTCTGACGCTCATCCAGGCAGGTGTGCTTGCGGCATTACGCGGGGAAACAACCCTCGAAGAAGTCAATCGAGCTATTTAGAATAATCGATTAACCCCTTTTAAAACAGACGAAACTATGCTATAGTTTAAAGTTGATTGTATTTATAAGAATTAAGCGAGAGAAAAAATGAGTTTTGCACTAATCCAAAAAGTGAATGAAGAACAAAAGAAGCATGACGTCGTTGACGTTCGTAGTGGTGACACTGTTCGTGTCCACCAAAAAATTAAAGAAGGCAACAAAGAGCGTATTCAGATCTTTGAAGGTGTTGTTATCCGTACTGATAACAAAAATTCTCACACATCTCGCATTACTGTTCGCAAAATTGCAAGCGGCGTTGGTGTAGAGAAGAGCTTCCTTCTTCATAATCCACTTGTTGAAAAGGTAGAAGTAACTCGTCGTGCGAAAGTACGCCGCAACTTCCTTTCTTTCCTACGTAACCGTAGTGGTAAGAGTGCACGCCTTAAGGCTGTCAACTTCGACCGTGAAGGTATTAATACCGTAGCGGAAGCTCCTGTAAAAGAAGAGCCAAAAGCTGAAGAAGTAGCTGAAGCAAAATAATTCACTTGCTACAGTAATAAAACCCCGATCTCTCGGGGTTTTATTAATTTGTATCTAAAGTAGGATAGTGTCTGATGGTGAGGTGACGTGAGCCACCTCACCATCAGTGTCGTTAACTAGCTATCGGGCGATGATATTCCTCCTTAAAATAGGGGTAATGGACGCCATCTCTATTTGCGGCACGTCCTGTTGACACGCCAATGTAGGGCAAGTGAAACAGTTGCATGTGTACGCTAAGACGGATAGCCGTATCTTCATGTGTGCCCTCACGTTGCTTCACGGCACAGTGCCTCCACTCAACTGAACAGCCGGTACAGCGCTTATGTCTGTCGATTGAGAACTTAGCAACTTGACTACAATTGCCACACCATGCGTTCGTGGTGCCGATGACAAGTGTGTTAACGTGTCGGCTGTGTTGGAGCAAGATTCTGAAATGAGCAATCGATACCGAAGGTTTACTACTAAGCATAGCTGCTGCTTGAGTGACAAGCTGGGTGACTATGCCTAGAATCACAAAAATGTTCATATTTCCTGTCTATGTTGATGTACGCGCTAGTAACATATTTATTATAGCATATTATCAATATAATAGCAATATAGTACAATAAACTATATGATTCTTGGTATTGATGAAGTTGGTCGCGGGCCATGGGCAGGGCCACTCGTGATTGGGGCGGTCGTGCTTGGTGGTGTTGAGATTGAAGGGCTGACTGATAGCAAGAAGCTGTCGAAGAAACGTCGAGTCGAGCTTGACCTAGCGATTCGCGAGCAAGCGGCAGGGTTTGGGCTAGGATGGGTACATGCTCATGAAATAGATGAGATTGGGTTATCTGAGGCGCTACGACTTGCGACAAGGAGAGCTGTCGAGCAAATTACTGCGCCATATCACGAGATTATTATCGATGGAACTATTAATTTTTTGTCCGATACGACAAAGGCGGGCTACGTCACGACGATGAAAAAGGCGGATTTGCTCGTACCGAGCGTTTCGGCTGCATCTATTATCGCAAAGGTAGCGCGAGATACCTATATGGCAGAGCAAGACAGTATGTACCCTGGCTATAAGTTCACTTCGCATGTAGGGTATGGAACAGCTGCTCATATGGCCGCGATAGCGGAGCTTGGGGTGACACCGCTCCATCGACTATCGTTTGCGCCGCTAAAGAAGTACCAGGATTTAGGCGGTAGCTCTGTGGATGTTTCGACAAAAGCAGGGAATCAAAACTCTACTCAGGTAATAACGACAAAAGCGATTGGCGATAAAGCGGAAACAGAAGCGACAAATTACCTTGTTCGTGAGGGTCATAGTGTCATTGAGCGCAACTGGAAGACGAAATACTGTGAGATAGATATTGTTTCTAGCAAAGACGATACGATATATTTCACTGAGGTCAAATATCGTAAAACACCACATCAAGGAGGCGGAATCGCGGCTATAACGGGCAAAAAGCTGGAGCAAATGAAGTTTGCCGCGAAGTTGTATGCTCAGATACAGTCTATCCAGGACAGTGATTTGCGGCTCAATGTCCTGACGCTGACGGGTATGCCGCCCGTGATAGAGACGTACCTAGAGCTCGAGTAATGCCGTTTGGACTGCTGCTTTATCGCGCTCGATGAGCTCGACGCGACCTTCAATCTCGCTAATACCCATGCCTATAACTCGAGTAAGAGCTGCAATTTCTTTTTTCGGACCAAAGAAGTCTTTATACTGCTGTAGTTGCTCAGGTGTAGAGAGCGCGCTCGCGCTATAGCGTGGATAATCATCGTAACTCTTGTCACCGCCAAACGTATCAATGACCCACTGCCAGTTATCTTGAATCCATTGCCACGTTGCTTCTTTGCTGTCACGTCCGCGAATGAGGTAGACGAACCAGCGAGCGGCATCCTGGGGGCGCACGATCGATGAGTCGCGAATGGTATCGAGGAGTTGATCGATTTTTTCGGGAATACGAGTACTCGTGATTCCTATGCAGATATCTTCGCGAAGATCACTGAGCTGTGTCTCTTTGTACTGCTCTAAAAGATCTTCAACAATTTGCTCATCACCGTAGCGAGCAACACTTGATATAATCAGCGGGCGGAGCTCAGGATCAAGTTCTGTGAGACTATGCGAGTCGTATAGTTCGCGTGCGTGCGCGATTGCTTCTTTATTTTCGCCATAGAGTGTCATGCTGAGGATCGTACTTCGGAGCTTTGTATCTTCTTCTGTCTCTTCTGGGAGGCTTGTCCAGCCGAGTCGTTCATACTGGGCACGGGCGATATCTCCGGTGAGGCTACGAAGCTTTTTCTCGGCTTCTAGTGAATCTTCCGTGAACTTGCGTAGTTCACTTAGCGCCATAGCGATAATATTCCATACTGGCTCAGATGTTTCATCTTTGTAGGCAGTAATGAGTGGTAGTAGCTCAGCGGTTGTCATGACGCCGCCACGTGCAAGAAGTGTCGCCTCGTCAAGAATCTGAATGCGATCAATTGTAGAGAGCTCACCTCGCTTTACTGCGCTAGCGAGATCATCTTGAAGTGCTTTGTCGTAGTGAGTGATGAAATGAGCTGTGTCATTTTGGTTGAGTCGGAAATTCTTTACATTTGAAACAGCGTAGCTTTCCGAGGTACTGTCGAAGAGGTCTGGCAGCTCACTCGCTGAGGCGTTGAGCGGGAGAGGCCAGATGCGCTCAGATGAAGCGTGAGGGCCAACGAAGAACTGCTTTTGACTGAGTGTAATTGTGCCGTCAGTTTTTTCAGCGTGAACCACAGGGAATCCAGGTTGAGATATCCAAGTATTCATAAGTGATGCAATGTCTTTGTCGCTTGCATCGCTGATTACGCGCCAAAGATCGTTGCCGATAGTATTTTTGTAGGCATGAACACGGAAGTACTCTTTTAGGCCTGATTGGAATGCTTCGTCACCGACATAATGCTGGAGCATTCGGAGGAGTCGAGCACCTTTTGCATACACGATCGCACCGTCAAAGATCGTACTAATCTCATCTGGGTGGTGGACTTCTACCTGGACTGGCTGGACTCCGTCGATGCTGTCGCGACGAAGCGCAACAATGCTTTCGTTGGTCGCAAAATCAAGCCAAATATTCCAGTCCGGCTCTAGTGCGTCAACAGCTATGTACTCCATGAGGGTCGCAAAGCTTTCATTGAGCCAGAGATCATCCCACCATCGCATCGTAACGAGGTTTCCGAACCATTGATGAGCAAGTTCGTGGGCGACAACTGTGGCGATATACTGACGACTGCTGATGCTTGTGGTGGCGGGATCTGCGAGGAGGGCAACTTCACGATACGTAATGAGGCCCCAGTTTTCCATAGCACCACTCCCGAAGTCGGGAAGTGCGACATGGTCACTTTTTGGAAGTGGGTAGGCAGTTCCAAAATAATCATTGTAAAACTCTATAGTCCGCACGGCGATATCAAGTGCGAAGTCGAGGCTTTCGGCAGGCTGAGCAGGTGTTGCCCATACATTTACTTCGACGTCGTCTTTTGTCTTGGCGCTTTTCTTTTGCAGTTCACCTGCGACAAAGGCAAGAAGGTAAGTGCTCATTCGTGGAGATGTTTCAAACGTTGTAGTCAGTTTACGTCCATCGCTGTCCTGAAACTTAACCGGCATATTACCGAGTACAACAATGTCATCTTCGGTCACAAGCGTGACGTCAAAGGTTGCTTTGGCTGCTGGTTCATCGATACACGGAAAGACTTCGCGAGCATGATGGCTTTCAAATTGCGTTGCAATGAGTTCTTTTTTGACGCCTGCATGTTCGTAGTAGCAAGGGTAAAGGCCGTGCATCGCATCGGTAATACCGCCTCGGTAGCCGATGACGATAATGTGCGCACCAGGCTGGAGGTTTTCTTGAGTGATAACGAGCTCATCTCCATTATGGCTGACGATTTCTCCGAGCTTGCCATCTATGAGGATAGACTCGATCTCAAGTTCTTTTGCGTGGAGGGTAAGCTGGGTATTCCCCTCAAGCACAACCCCCTCGATCGATACGGTACCATGGAATGTTCGTCCAATACGATTGATGTCGAGTGAAAGGTTGTAGTGATTTGGGATAAAGTGATCAAGAAGTCTAGTTACAGTATGCATACTCTCTATTGTAGCAAAGGTTGCGAGCGAGTCGTATACTGGTTACGTATATGAAACTACGTCGTCGTCGATTAACGGGTATGAGTGCAATTGCAGCGCTGCTGATTATCGGAATACTGCAGCTGTCGGTATTTTGGCAGTCTCGTAGTTCAACGCCATTTGAGAGGCCTCAGAGCGTGCAGCAGCCGACCGGTGTTGCTGCTGACGCACTTGCAACGCTTCCTGTGAAAGGACGCGCTCCAAAGACAGATTATTCTCGGTCGCAGTTTGGAGATGGTTGGCTACGAGCAAATGGCTGCGACACGAGAAATATTATTTTGCATCGAGATTTAAGTGAGTCAGTCGTGGCGGCTGATTGTAAAGTGATGAGCGGGCTTCTTAATGATCCTTATACGGGTAGTCAAATACGATTTTTACGAGGTGCAACCACGAGCGATAAAGTGCAGATTGATCATGTTGTGGCACTAAGCGATGCATGGCAAAAGGGCGCACAGCAGCTTACGAAAGAGCGGAGAATTGAACTTGCGAACGACCCTTTGGAGCTGCTGGCTGTTGATGGACCAGCGAATCAGGCTAAATCGGATGGCGATGCAGCGACGTGGCTACCTGAGTACAAGCCATTTCGCTGTCAGTATGTCGCACGTCAGATCGCGGTGAAACAAAAGTATAAGCTATGGGTAACGCAAGCGGAACGAGATGTAATGGCTGATGTGCTCAGGTTGTGTCCTGGTCAATTACTTCCGAAAGGATTGTAGGATAGTTAATATTTACCGATTATTCTATCGTTTGTGGTAGCGATTTTTCTCCGGTGACGACGGACTTCTGCTGATTCTTTGACGCGTTTAAAAAGACTTCGCTTGGGTTTGTTTGCGACTATCTGGTCAAGCATTTGAATATGAAGGATCTCCTCGGGAGTGAAGCCATCGTAAAGATCATCGGTTACTTTAGAGTAGGCGGCATTTGTGGTTGCTTTGACGGCGCTGGCTACGGAGCTTTGTAGGTCATCAGTAGTGTTCTTATGCTCTGCGCGCTGCATTAGCTCGTCGCGTGCGTGTTTGATGCGAGCAAAGGCTTCTGCTGCCTCTGGGGAGTTGCTGTGATCTGGGTGTGTTTCGAGTGCTGCCTTGCGGAAGGCGGCTTGAATCTCTTCCTTGGGCGCGTCTGCACGTACTCCGAGAATTTGACTATGATTCATAATGTATATTATACACCAAAATGCTTATATTTACAATAGCTAGCATTGACTGGATGTTTTAGTCAGTAAGGGTGGAAAGATGTTTTGATTGATATTGCTGCATATTTTTGTCTATGGTATACTACATGTAGTACATTATTCCGGCCGGCAGGTCGGATTTTTTCATAAAAGACGAAAGGATACATCTATCATGGAAGATATAAACATCAAGCAGCTTACGCTCGCGGTCCGAACTATTGCAGAAGAGAAGAATCTCCCCGAGGAAACAGTTCTTAGCGTTATCGAGCAGGCGATCGCTGCTGCATGGCGTCGCGACAACGGCGAGCGAGACCAGGAAGTGCGTGCAGAGCTCAATACAAACGACGGTACGGCAAATGTTTTCGTATCTCGTGAAGTTGTCGAAGAAGTTGGTAGCGATGCAGTCGAAATTAGCCTAGATGACGCACGGAAGCTTAAAGCTGATGCTGAAGTGGGTGATACTGTCGAAGAGAAGCACGAAGTAGTGAGCTTTGGCCGTGTTGCAGCGCAGACGGCGAAGCAGGTTGTTTTGCAGCGTCTTCGTGAAGCAGAGCGTGAAGTTGTGCTTGAAGAGTACGAAGACAAGATTGGCACTATCGTGAACGGTACTGTTCAGCGTGTCGAGCCACGTGTCATCCGCGTTGAGCTTGGCAAGGCAACGGGTATTATTCCTCAGAGTGAGCAGATTCAGGGTGAATTTTATAGCATCGGAAGCCGCATCAAGGTGTTTATCAAGGATATCGAGCGTGATAATCGCGGACCTCAGCTGATTTTGAGCCGTGGCAATGAAGCGTTTGTTGAATACCTCTTCCGCCAAGAAGTTCCAGAGATGGAAACTGGCGCAGTGGAAATCAAAGCAATCGCTCGTGAAGCCGGTCGTCGCACAAAGCTTGCAGTAAACAGTACTGTTCCT
Source organism: Candidatus Saccharibacteria bacterium GW2011_GWC2_44_17 (assembly GCA_001029695.1). GTDB lineage: Bacteria > Patescibacteriota > Saccharimonadia > Saccharimonadales > Saccharimonadaceae > 2011-GWC2-44-17. The sequence continues at coordinate 219,962 of CP011211.1, read as the reverse complement.
GGCGTTGATCCAGTAGGTACATTTGTCGGTGGTCACGGGACACGTGTCCAGGCTGTCATGAATGAGATTGGTGATCAAGAGAAGATTGATATCATTACTTTTGATGAGAATAACGAACAGTTTATCCGAAACGCACTTAGCCCCGCAGAGGTGGTAAAAGTCGAAATTGACGAAGCCGCTAAGCGTGCTCGTGTATATGTGAACGAAGATCAGCAGTCGATTGCGATTGGCCGTGGTGGTCAGAACGTTCGTCTTGCGAGCCGCCTTACGGGCTATGAACTTGACATCGAGACAGCTGAAGCGCCAAAGCCAGCGGAGCCAAAAGCACCAAAGAAGAATATCGAAGATAGCCTTTTGAATGCTGTTGAAGACGCTACGGAAGAGTAGGCTATTTGGCTGAAATTTATAAATCCCCTGCCGCTACTGGTGGGGGATTTTGTTAGCACAGGAATCCGCGAAGTGTTATGAAAGGAACGAAGGTGGCTACTATTGTGTATATTGACGAATAGGTCATAGTCTGATATATATACTAATATGCGTTTTTAGAGGTGAATCCACCTTGACGCACGAAGCTAGGAGCTCATATGCTCTCGAACGTTCTCATCGCAGCGGCTTTTGTTTTTATCATGGCTACTATTTTCGCACTTATAATGAGCGCGAAAACCTACCATAGTGAAGAAAAGTTTCACACTTCTGTATGGAGAGTCCTTGCGGGTGCTGCTCTTTGTTTGAGTGGCCTTTCCTTTGGGATGTGGGGCGCACTGCGTCATGCGCAGGCCGACACCGGCACTATTGTCGTAGTAATGGTTATGATCGCCTGTGCGCTGTGTGTCAGCGGTTTGTTTGACCTCGCTCGAAGCCGCACACAGCGGTTTTAGTGGTCAGCGTGAAATGTGACTCGCGCAAAGTTAGATATGCAATCGTCTAGCTAAAAGTCACACAATAATACGTCCTTCGACAATCCAGTCGACAGGAGATAGCGGGGAAGTTCCGTCGGGCTTAGCTAGAGTAAAGGACACGGCCGTCACCGTCCGCCTATACGGTTCTGGTTTAAAGGCGTTATCTATATGATGGCGCCTGTTTTTTTGTGCCATATCATGTGCAGTTAATCTACTATGAAGAAATAATTAGAAAATGAGATTAGCACTCACTTGACCTGAGTGCTAATTTTTTCTATACTAGATATAGTAACGCTTGTTAGTGCGCAAGAAAACGCTTGCGCTGGAGCGAAGGAGGATTGATAATAGTATTATGGCTGATGATTTTGCAGAATTTGTGTCACACCTAACGGACAATGCCCGAACGAGTCTGCAGCATGCAGATGCTATTGCTCGTGGCTACGGTAGCGCGTACATAGGAACAGAGCACTTATTGCTCGGTGTGCTCGCTCAGGGCTCAAGTGTTGGAGCAAAGGTGCTTGCCGATGCTGGCGTAACTCTTGACCGTGCAGAGCTTGCGCTTAACTTGACGCCGCGAACACTTGTAGTGAGTACTGGGGCGAAGGGGTTGAGTGAGACGGCAAAGCTAACGCTCAAAATGAGTTGGGAAATTGCTCAGGAGTTTCATCAGGACTATCTCGGCACAGAACATATCCTCTATAGTATCTTGAGTCAGAAGAACGCCCGTGCGACGGTACTGCTCCGCGATATGAGCGTCGATGTTCCTTCTTTGACATCTGACCTTGAGGAATTTTTTGATCGCCAACACAATGCATACCAGGAATCACTTGGTGAGGCGACTGAGCAGCAGACAAAGAAGCGTGGCCGCTCTGGCGCACTTGAAACATACGGCACTGATCTCACGGCTCGTGCAAGGCGTGGTGAGCTCGACCCTGTGATTGGACGTGACGCTCAAGAGGAGCGTATGGTGACGATCCTGAGTCGTCGTACAAAGAATAACCCGGTGCTTATAGGTGAGCCAGGCGTCGGTAAGACGGCTATCGTCGAGGGGCTTGCGCAGCGGATTATACGCGAAGACGTGCCAGACCATCTCCTCGACAAGCGGCTTGTACAACTTGACCTTGCTTCAATGATCGCGGGCACAAAATATAGAGGTGAGTTTGAAGAACGTCTGAAGAAAGTAGTAGCCGAACTTAAAGAACAGAAGAATGTCATTATCTTTATCGATGAGCTACATCTTTTGGTGGGAGCGGGTGCGGCTGAAGGTGCGCTTGATGCGGCAAACATGCTAAAACCAGCGCTTGCACGTGGCGAGCTGCATATGATTGGAGCGACGACGCTTGATGAGTATCGAAAACATATCGAAAAAGACAGCGCACTCGAACGACGATTCCAGGCGATCGTTGTACCGGAGCCAAATCTTCGCGACACGATAGCGATTATCAAGGGGCTTCGCAGTTACTACGAAAAACATCATGGCGTATCGATGAGCGATGAAGTACTAGAAGATGCGGTATATATGGCGGATAGATATGTCAGTGAACGCTACATGCCCGATAAGGCAATCGACGTTATTGATGAAGCATCAGCGCTTGTCCGCGTAAAGGCAGGCCGTAAACCAAGCAAGCTACGTGACTTTACAAAACAGCTCAAGAATCTCAACGAAAAGATGGACGAGGCGGTTGCTGCTGAGGATTATGAGCGTGCAGCGCTTTATAAGACACGGATTAGTCAGATTACGAGTAAGATTACTGAGACGAAAGAAGCATACGAGCAGAAGACGCCTATTACAATCACCGATGATGATGTGGCTCATGCGATAGCAACAATGACCGGTATTCCAGTAAAGCGCGTGCAAAAATCCGAAGCAAAGCTACTTCGACATCTTGAAAAGCACCTTACGAAGTATGTTGTCGGTCAGAAAGAGGCTGTTGAGAAGGTATCTCGTGCTATTCGACGGAGTCGTAGTGGTGTCGCAAGTAGCAAGCGTCCAATTGGTTCATTTGTCTTTATGGGACCGACGGGCGTCGGCAAGACGGAGCTTGCGAAGGTACTTGCTAGGGAGGTTTTCGGTAGTGAAGATAATCTTATCAAGATCGACATGAGCGAATTTGGTGAGCGTCACAATACAAGCCGACTTGTCGGTGCGCCAGCTGGGTATGTAGGGTATGAAGATGGTGGGCAGTTGACTGATAAGATTCGCAGGCAGCCATATAGTGTCGTACTGTTTGATGAGATCGAAAAAGCACATCCTGAGGTATTTCAGATTTTACTCCAACTTCTTGAGGACGGCGTACTCACTGATGCAAAAGGCCGTAAAGTTGACTTCACAAATACGATCATTATCTTGACGAGCAATTTAGGTGCTGACCGTATGATGAAGGAGTCAAGCCTTGGGTTTCATGTTGCATCAAAGACTGATGAAAAGAAGCTCGAAGAGGTGCATGCCGAGAATGCTGAAGCCGCAAAGGATGCGCTTTCAAAAATGATGAGACCAGAGCTGATCAACCGTTTTGACGCGATAGTGACGTTTCGGGCACTTACAAGAAAAGAGGTTGGCAAGATATTTGATAACCTGATCGACGAGTTGCAGCAGCGACTTGTGCGCAAAGGTCTTCATCTTGTTATTACTCCATCGGCTAAAAAGTTACTTATCGATAAGGGCTATGATGAGAAGTTTGGCGCAAGGCCACTTCGTCGCGCGATCCAAGATGAACTAGAGCACCCGCTTGCGGATGGTATACTAGCAGAAGAGTATGAAAAGGGTAGTGTCCTGACGGTGAGGGCAGAAAAGGGAACAATCTCGGTTGGAATCACACAAGAAGGATAATCGATGGCGAATAGGAACACTCATCCGTTTGAGTTTGAGTATCCTGTTTCTCGTCCTAGCCGGCCTACTGTGGTTCAACCGACAGCTGGTTGTTGATTGGATTAGTTATCGTCAATACACCCCAACGAGTGAGTTTGCCGCGTTTGCCGAGCGGACAACGATGACACGGGAAGGTAAGTTTTATCTCTACGCAAGTCATCCATCGTTGGAAAAAACTCAAAACTTCAATAAGTTGTGTGATCGCAAAGAATCAAGTAGCGCTGTGCTTGGCTGTTATGCTGCGAATAAGATTTATGTTTACGACATTGACGATACGAAGCTCGATGGAATACGTGAAGTCACAACCGCGCATGAGATGCTTCACGCAGCATATCAGCGACTGGGTAGTGATGAAAAGACCAAAGTAAATGCACTGCTTGACGCTGAGTATAGGAAACGAGCAGACGATACTGCACTTGCCGAGCGGATGGATTTTTACAAAAGAACGCAGCCAGGTGAGCATGATAATGAACTGCACTCAATCATAGGGACGGAATATGACGGTATATCTAATGAGCTTGAAAAGTACTACGAGCGTTATTTTGATAATAGGGCTGCACTTGTGCAGTTGCACGCGAAATACGCTGCAGAGTTTACAAAGCTAAAAGATGAAGCAACTTCATTGAGTCGACAGCTCAAGGATAAGAGTGGCGCTATCGAGACGGGCTCAGCTCAATATAACGAATCAGTAAAAAACCTCAATGGTGACATCGAAAGCTTCAATAGCCGCGCAACAGCGGGTCAGTTTACTTCAAGAAGCGAGTTTAACTCTGAGCGTGCTGCATTGCTGAGTAGAATCAATGCACTTGAACAGCAGCGATCTGAAATCGATGAGCAGATAAAGCTATATGAATCATTGCGCCAGCGATACAACGCAACGGTGGATGAGTCTCAGCAGCTATATAACAGTATTGATAGTCGCCTAGCGCCGGCACCGACGATTTAGGCTATAATAGGTCTATGGTAAAAACAAAAACACAGTTTGTCTGTCAGAACTGTGGAGTATCGTATCCTAAGTGGACGGGGAAGTGTGATAACTGCGGGGAGTGGAATAGTCTTGTTGAGCAGGTGGCTCAGTCAGTAGGAAAGTCGGCGGTTGCTAAAAGTCTATCTTCTGGGAAGGTCCTTGCGCCTCAGACAATGCAGTCGATTAGTGTCGCCGAGTCTACTGCTCGATTATCTACGGGAATTGATGATTTGGATGTAGTCCTTGGCGGCGGTATTTTACCCGGAGGGGTAGTGCTGCTTGCGGGTCAGCCAGGAATCGGGAAGAGCACGCTTTTATTGCAGGTTACCTCGCATATCGCCGAATCGACGCCAGTGCTCTATGCGAGTGGCGAGGAGTCGGCGAGCCAAGTAAAGCTTCGTGCGGAGCGACTTGGGGCTAATGAGCGAGAACAGCTTAGTTTTGTTGCAAGTACGAGCGCGGATGATATCGCTGCAACGATTAGAAGTGGCGCATATAAGCTCGTTATCATTGATTCAATTCAGACGCTCAGTCTTGATGAAATCACCTCTGCACCAGGAAGTGTGAGTCAGATTACGAATAGTAGTAACGTGGTGATCAGGGCTGCGAAAGAGTCGGGTGCAGCGGTTGTGCTCGTTGGCCACGTGACAAAAGAAGGTAGTATCGCAGGGCCAAAAGTATTGGAGCATCTTGTCGATGTTGTCTTGCAGTTTGAAGGTGATAGGTACGGAGGGTTTAAGGTTGTTCGTGCGGTTAAAAACCGATTTGGTAGTACGAGCGAAGCCGCGATATTTGAGATGTACGAACAGGGTCTTCGGGTAGTCGAGAACCCCTCTGCAGCCTTACTTGCCGAACGACAGAACGCAGATGGATCGGTGGTCATGGCAACGCTTGAGGGGACTCGCCCGCTCCTTGTCGAGATACAGGCACTTGTCAATCCGACAAGTTTCGGGTATCCTAAACGTACAGCGAGTGGATTTGACCTCAATCGTCTTAACCTATTGATTGCCGTACTTGAACGTCGGACAAAACTGAATTTATCGGACAAAGACATTTACGTCAACGTCGTTGGAGGGCTGAAGTTAGCCGATCCTGCTGCTGATCTCGCCGTATGTATGGCTATCGCTAGCGCTAGTGCTGGAAGGCGACTAGATGATGGTATCGTTGTGTTTGGGGAAGTAGGACTTGGAGGGGAAATTCGATCAGTTCAGAGTGTTGATCGTCGAATTAGCGAAGCAAAAAAGCTCGGATTTACTCAGGCAATCGCGCCTAAGTATTCGAGCGATAAAACATTTATTAAAGGAGTCGGTGATTTACGCCAAGCGTTAATCGACTACCTACAGAAGTAAGAAAGAAATTATTATGACAACAGAAAACCTCGTTATCGTCGCAGTGCTACTTGTACTGTTGGCGGAAGTCACCTATTTGGTGGCGAAACTACCTCGACAGGTAGGTAATAGTAAGAAAAGAATGATATTTGTTGATACGTCGGTGTTGATAGATGGAAGGATTATCGCGGTAGCAAAATCGGGATTTATAGGAGACCAGCTGGTTATTCCGCGTAGTGTGATCGGTGAACTTCAATTTCTTGCCGATAATGCAGACCATGACAAGCGGACACGTGCACGCTATGGGCTCGACGTAGTGAAAGACCTGCAAGAGATGCCTGATGTTGACGTCACCATCCTTCAAGATGGCAGTAAAGCTGAAGAGGGTGTTGATGAACGCCTCTTAAATCTTTCAAAGAAATACAACGGAGCTGTCTGTACAATAGACTACAATCTTAACAAAGTTGCCGTCGTTGAAGGTATTACTGTACTGAATGTTAATGAGCTTGCTCAGAGTTTGCGCATGGCGTATCTACCAGGTGAAAAGATTATGCTCGAACTTGTTCAGAAGGGCCAAGATTCTCACCAGGCAGTAGGCTATCTCCCTGATGGAACTATGGTAGTTGTAGAACATGCAATTAAAAACCTAGGACAAAAGATCGAGATTGAGTTTATACGCAGTCTTCAGACCGCAGCGGGTAAGATGATGTTTGCAAAACGCGTTGAAGAAGTGAAGGCGCCTGTTCACAAAACTCTTAAGGCAAAAGTGCAGCAAAAAGCAAAATCTTTGACCACTAAGAAAGACAAACCAGCTCCAGAGGAGAAGGAGCAGGCTGTAACTGTCGCGCCAGGTGTGTATCATAGTGATGAGCGTGAACAGCGTAAAGTCGCAAAAGTACAAAAGCCTAAGGCATCAGGACGTGCACCTCGTGCTCAGCAGCAAAGCCCGTCTTCGTCAGATCGAACACATGATACAAGCAAGACGCCTACTCAAGTCAATACCCCTCAGCATGGGAGGCGAAAGCCAAAGACATCGGCGCAGCGTGAAGCGGCATTGATTGATCTTGTAGATAATCAGTAGTCAGAAGTTCATATTAAAATACCACCTAGCATTTGCTAGGTGGTATTTTAATATGAACTGATTAGTTGTTTTAGCGATCTCTGCCTCTAGAACGAGAGGAAGGCTCTCTTCATTCAGTTCCAGTGACTTCACGCGTCATTTCTGCGGTATAGAAGGCATTGTCGGTGATAACGGCACTGATCTTGTCACCTGCATTAAGGCTGACTGTTGCCGTGTAGTCGCCACTACTGCTGACCGACTGAGAGTTGACTGTGGCGCCGTTGACGCGGATTTCGAGTCCTGTGAGGCTATTTGCTCCCTGTGTGACGCTAACAATGACTTGGTAGGCGCCGCCGGCTTTCTTGATGTCGATACCTCCCACGTTTGGCTTGGCATCATCACACTTATGGACGTCGTCGTCTTTTGTCGCATCGTATCCATTTGGTGCTATGACTACTTCTTTTTTAGTCGCTGCATCTGTCGTCTTTTTCACGTCCACCTCGATACGTGCGCCGGCAGGAGTACAGTCCGTTGCTTTCTTTTTTGAGACTTTGTCAAATGTCATCTTAGAGTTAGTGGGGAGCTGATTTTTGTTGAACCACTGAGGATAGAGCTCATTACCGATTTTTTGAATACCAGCTGGCTGAGTGAACCAGTCGCCGGGCTTCCACTTGTTTTGCTTTGCATAAACTTCCTGATGAACGTAGCGCATAACCTTATCGATGATTGGTCCAGGGAGTGTGGAGTTACCGTTTTTGAGCTGCTTCGTGTCTGGATTTCCAAGCCATACGCCCATAGAGACGACAGGGCTATAGGTCATCATCCAAAGGTCACGTGCTTGACCATTCAGGTCGGACGTACCGGTTTTTGTTGCGGTTTTTATACCTGTATTGCCATAGCTGAGACCTTGGGTGATTGAGCCAAATAGTGGTCGACGTGCATTTTCATCGGTGAGGATGTCACTAAGGATGTACGCGATCTGTGGGTCAAGTACTTGCTTACTCTCGTCTTTCCATTTCTTTACGGTGTCACCTTGGCTATTCTTAACCTCTATGATGCTTGTGTGAGGTTTGTACGTACCCATACGAGCAAGTGTGGCAAATGCGTTCACATGATCAACTTGGCGTGTTCCACAGCCACCAATCGCTGAAGAGAGTCCTGTCTGCACTTCGTTTCCTTGTGTACAGTATTCGCTATCGCCCATATCGCGAATTGTCTGAAGCGTCTCGGGAATACCCGATGCCATCATCGCTTTTACCGCCGGTACGTTTCTAGACTGAGCGAGACCTTGGCGGATTGATATAGCACCTTTGTATTTTTTATCTGCGTTATTGAGTTGAACACCATACGCTTTTCTTACGTCTGCAGAATTGTCATCTGAGAGAATTGTTCCACTACCATAGTTTTTATTGTCCGCTTTTGGCTTGAATAGTTCAGCGAATACAAGGGGCTTAATACTTGAACCTGGCTGGATGAAGGCAGTAGCTGAGTTGTCTTGTCCGAACCCTTCGGCATTCCAGTCTTTGCTTCCGAGCATGGCAATTATCTGACCTGTTTGATTGTCTTCGACTGTTCCTGCTCCATTGGTGAAGCCTGCATTATTTGGTACGGGGCCATTAAACATTTCTGTCATAGCTTCTTCAAGCTTCGTTTGGACCCCTAAGTCGAGAGTTGTTTTGACTGTGAGTCCGCCACGCCCAACAGTCGCTTTACCGAGCTCTGTCTCTAGTTGTTTACGAACCATCTGAACGAAGTGTGGTGCTTTGATGCCATCGTATTGATTTACCTCCAGCTTGAGTCTGCTGCCATCTTCTAGGACCGGGTCCTTTTTCGCTTCGTCAGCTTGCGCCTGTGTGATGTTGCCGAGCTCTACCATATTGTCGAGGACACGATGCTGCCTGACGATCAGTCCTTCACGACCGGCGACATTATATGGGTTATAGACTGCAGGGTTCTGCGGTATCGCTGCCATGAGCGCCGCTTCAGAGAGAGTGAGATCTTTTGCATCTTTACCAAAGTATGTTTGTGCTGCAGATTGAACGCCATTTCGACGACCACCATATGGTGATTCATTTAAGTATAGGGTGAGAATCTGGTCTTTGTCGTACATACGCTCAACTTCGACGGCAAGGATGAGTTCTTTAATCTTGCGAGGAATACCATTGAGGCCACGTTTTTGAGCTTCGTCTGCAAAGAACACTTGCTTGACGAGCTGTTGAGTGAGCGTAGAGCCACCCTGAGTGCTACCACCTTGGGCGTTATTTACGAATGCACGAGCAAGGCCTGTAGGGCTAACACCGTGGTGCTTATAGAAGTCACGGTCTTCGATGGCAATTGTTGCATCCTTCATGTACTTGTTGATTTCTTTACTATCAACGACGAGCTTATAGTTGCTATCACCCTTGTCTTCCCATAAGAGTTGGTCGTTCCGATCATAGTAGCGAGTGACGGTAGTCTGAACGCGCTTAGCAAGTTCTCCTGGGCGGATTTGGTCGAGATCTTTTCGGTAGTAAGCGAAGAGGCCACCGACGAACAAGACGACAACGAGTATGCTGACACCAGCAATCTTCAGGGCCATCATGCCACCTTTTTTACTAAACCAGTAGCCTGCGACGCGCTTTGGATGAAGGCGAGCGAAGAAACGTTTAACTGGATGTTTTGGAAGTGTTGCAAGATACTCGGCTTTTTTCCGAGCTACAGCATCTTTCTTGGTTTTGCGTTTATGCGCAAGATTTGCGTACACGTTCATTTTACGCGGAGATGAAGGTTTTTTGGCCACGTTATATTTTTCCCATAAGCAGTATTGCTTCTCATTATAGCACTTTTTTAACGTGGCAAGTAGCATTTAAGTGAGACTAGCTGACTAGCGAAATGCGGATAACTCCTCTATAGTAGCTACTAGAAACTATTTTAAACGACCAAGGAGAACAGATGACTCTTTCCGAAGAACTGAAGTGGCGAGGTTTTGTAAACCAGACTACCTACGATGACCTATCAGCAATAGACGGTGATGCTGTTTCTTTTTATTTTGGCGTTGATCCGAGTGCAGATAGTATGCAGATTGGTAACTTGGCTGCGGCGATGATGGTACGACATTTTATTGATCACGGCCACAAGGCTTACTTGCTTGTCGGCGGTGCTACAGGTATGATTGGCGATCCAGACGGTAAAAAAGATGAACGTAATTTGAAAACACTCGACGAAATAACTAAAAATAAAAACGCCATCGCAGCTCAGTACCAGCGCGTGTTTAACGGGAAAGATTTTACGCTTGTCGATAACTATGACTGGTTTAAGGATATTAATTATCTTGATTTTCTGCGTACTGTCGGTAAGCACGTGCCACTGAGCCAGATGCTTGGTCGTGATTTTGTTCAAGCTCGTCTAGGCGAAGGCGGCAGCGGCATAAGCTATGCAGAGTTTAGCTATTCTTTGATTCAGGGATATGACTTCGTGCACTTATATAAAGAGTATGGCGTGACATTGCAACTCTGTGGCGCTGATCAGTGGGGAAATTCAATCGCTGGAGTCGACATGATCCGAAGAATCGAAGGTGGTGAGGCGCACGTGTACAGTACGCCACTTGTTATCAATAAGACGACGGGAGTGAAGTTCGGTAAGTCAGAAGGTGGTGCAGTGTGGCTCGATCCTAAAAAGACGAGTGTGTATCAATTTTACCAATTTTGGCTAAATGTCGACGATGCTGGCGTCATTGATTACGCTAAGCTGTATACGCTACTGGATAAAGAAGCGCTTGAAGAGCTTGAGCGAGCGCATGCTATTGACCTCGGGCAACGTTTAGCTCAACGTACGCTCGCAAGAGAGGTAACTACTCTGGTCCATGGTGAGGCACGCGCAAATGAGGTTATTCGTGTAACAGAAGTATTGTTTGGAAAGGCTGATTTCTCGAGTCTTACGAGTGATGATCTTACGGTGCTCGCCCAGGAAATACCTTCAGTGGAGGTTGGAGTATGGGTGATTGATGCGCTTGTTGATAAGAAAGTCGCATCAAGCAAGGGTGAGGCGCGTCGATTGATTGGAAACGGGGCAATCTCGGTGAATGGTCTTAAGATTGCTGAAGATCAGCAGATCAACGCTCCGTCATTGATTAAAAAAGGTAAGAATAGCTTTATTGTAGCGAAATAGTTTATGGGGGTGTCGCTTAACTTACGACAAGTATCACGACGCTCACTTATCGAATCGGCGGCAGTTATATTGTTTGTGAGTATTGGCGCTTGGCTTGCACTACAGCTTACCCCGTATGCGCCACAATCGACAAAGACAGTAATGTATTCCGAGGCTGATGAAACTTCCTCCGCTAAGAATAGCTTCGTCCGCGCTACACTCGTTGTTTTGCAAAAAGATACTGCTCTATTTGAGTTACTTGAGGGGCCGAATCTTGGGCGGCAGGTTACTGCAAAAATTCACCTCCAGACCGCTCAGTCGATTCGTACGGGTGATGTTGTCGTATTGACGGATGATAATGACGGTTTTACGATGCAAGGATTGTGGCGTTTGCCTGGCGTTGCCCTGCTTTTGCTTCTCTTCCTTGTAGTGGTGTGGGTAGTCGGACGTCGGCAGGGGCTTTTTGGAATTGGAGGCCTGGCTGTCAGTTTGCTCGTTGTCGCGTTGTTTATTTTGCCGAACATTGCCGCCGGCTATGACGCTTTCTGGGTCTCCGTCATTGGTGCGTATGTGATTGGCCTGGTGTCTGTAGGGGTCGCGCACGGGTTAAATAGACACTCTCTTATTGCGATCATTGCTACTCTTTGTTCGCTCACTCTTGTTGTGTTTTTGGCGGTGATCGGCGCATGGATGGCGAAGTTGACTGGAGTATATGACGAGACAACTGCTTTGATGGCATATCAGCACCCAGCAGTTGACTTTCGTGGGGTGCTTGTAGGTGGAATTATTATCGCCACTCTCGGTGTGCTTGATGATATTGTCATGACGCAGGTTTCGATCGTCAAGGAACTTGCTCGCGCAAATCCTAGCTATTCACGACGTAAGCTATACGGTCGAGCGCTTGCAGTCGGACGTGATCATATCGCGGCGGTGGTCAACACGCTAGCGTTGGCATACGTAGGCGTGTCACTCTCATTGATCTTGGCGTATACAAGCTTTAGTGGCTACGCTCAGCAATCTCCCTTGCTACTGCTTAATAGTGAGTTTGTATCGCAGGAGGTAGTGAGGACGCTTGTTTCAAGCATTGGATTGATCTTGGCGGTGCCGCTTAGTACACTAATTGCCGTTGTTGCTTACACTAAGCTCTATAAAAAATGGTATAATAGCAAAAGAACTTTACGTAATTAGATAGGGAGAGTAGAATGGCCGATTTGACGACGCTTGCGAAGCACGTATCGAGTGATGCACTAAAAAATATTACTGAATGGCTGTCACAGCCAAAGTATGCTCAATACAAAAGCGAGATCGAAGCGCTCATTAATGAGGAGGACTGGCGAACTCTCGAGGATTCTTTCTTCAAGGTTGTTGAATTTGGTACTGGTGGGCGAAGAGGGACCACGGGTGTTGGTTCGAACCGCATTAACCGCGTCACAATGGGTGAATCTGCTCAAGCTTTTTGCCTCTATGCAGCTGAGCAAGACTCTATGGCGGCACAGAAAGGCGTGGTTATAGCTTGCGACACTCGATTGAGCTCTCCCGAGTTGAGTCAATACGTCGCAGGGGTCTGCGTGGCAAATGGATTTAAAGTCTATATTTTTGATAATTTCCGAGCGACGCCAGAATTGAGTTTCGCAGTACGACACCTTGGTGCCGCGATAGGTATTGTCATTAGTGCGAGCCATAACCCGCCCGCTGACAATGGATTCAAGGCCTACTGGAATGATGGCGCACAATTGGTCGCTCCGCATGATAAGGGAGTGCTCAAGCAAGCTACAGAGATTTCAGAAATTCTTTACACAGATTATGAGCAAGCGGTGTCGACAGGATTCATAACGGTTATCGGCGAAGCTGTCGATAACGCATACGTCGATGCGGTAGCGTCGGAAGCTGTCGGCACGCATCGCGACGTAGCTATTGTCTACTCACCACTTCATGGGGCTGGGCAGACGAATGTCTTGCCAGTATTAAAGAAGGCCGGCTTTACGAATATTTCTCTCGTAGAAGACCAGATGACGCCAGATGGAAACTTTCCAACTGTTGAAAATGGCAAGCCAAATCCGGAAGAAAAGGCGGCAAATAATCGTGCCGTAGCGCAGCTTCTTGCTGAACGTGCGGACATTGCTATCACAAATGATCCCGATGCTGACAGGATTGGTGTTGTTGTGCGGGTTGGCGATGATCCGGTCTATCTTAACGGCAATCAATCTGCTGTGCTAGCTGCTGACTATGCGTTGAAGCAACTACAGGCACGAGGTGAACTCACCGCAAAGCATTATATTGCTAAGACAATCGTGACGACTGATATGCTCAATGCACTTGCGCAGCATTATGGAATCACGATCTACGACAATATGCTTGTTGGGTTTAAGTATATAGGCGAGCTCCTCCTCAATAAGGAAAACACCGATGAAACGTTTGTCGTGGGCGGTGAAGAAAGCTATGGATTACTAAAAGGTACATACGCTCGAGACAAAGACGGTGCAGCTGGTGCGCTGCTTCTCGCTGAATACGCTGCCGAGCTTAAGGCTGAAGGGCGGACGCTCTATGATCGGCTCGTCGAGCTATATGGCATTCACGGTCTGTATCTTGAGCGTCTTGATAACGTAGTAAGTCCAGGAGCAGATGGGTTCGCTCGTATGCAGCAAGTCATGCAAAAACTACGAACGGATGCTCCGCGCGAAGTTGGCGGACATGCGGTGACGGCAATTCTTGATTATGCTTCGCTTGAGAAAACAGAACTTACTACAGGAGCTACGTCTGCAATCGATTGTTTAGCGGGTAATGTTGTTGTGCTTGAATTTGGAGATCATCGTCGACGGATCACTGTTCGTCCTTCCGGCACGGAAGCTAAGATTAAGTTTTACGTGCAATGGTTCGAAGAAATTGACGTTAGTGAGCCAGCGGCAATAGATGCTCTATCGACGATCACAAAGCGTGAGATTGAAGGGTTGTCACGTGAGCTAGAAGGCGTACTTTTTGCTGCGTAAGTAGCGAGTCTATAATGAGCTTCAGTACTCCGCTAAGTAAAATTAAAGGTGTCGGTCCGAAGTCGGCCGAACAATTTGCAGATGCGGGACTTCATACAGTTGGGGATTTAATTCAGTTCTTGCCAAGACGACACGAAGACTTTTCGGATACTGTTGCGATTGCTGACATATCGCCTGGTAAAAAGACAATTCGTGCTCGTTGTGAGAAGGTGGCCACTCGCCCTGTGCGGCGCGGACTACGAATCACGACGGCAACGCTCGTGGACGACTCCGGTAAGCTACAAGCAGTGTGGTTTAATCAGCCCTACCGCGCTACGCAGCTCGCCGGAACTGAGGAATTCTTTTTTTCTGGTGATTTTGAATTTAACTATAATAAATACCAACTGACTAACCCAAGTGTTGAAAAAGTAAGTGATATGCCCGTGCAGACTGACCGGGTGCTGCCGGTTTATCGGCAGATAAAAGGACTCAAGACGCAGTTAGTGCGCAAGATCATGTCCGAGCTACGTCCGCCTATGACGATGTCACCCGAGACGCTTCCGGAGTCAATAGTACGAGGCGAGAGATTGTTATCGCGTAGCGAGGCGCTGCTTGGTATTCATTTCCCAAAGACTGTTGAGGATATACAGAGAGCGAAGGAGAGGATTGCATTTGAGGAGCTGTTTCAGCTACTCGTCGCGAGTCAATTAAATAAGCATGACAACGCTAAACTAGAGGGTTGGCATATACCGTTCAATAAAGACGTTGTTGCGGATTTTGTTGCTAAATTACCGTTTGAGCTTACGGGGGCGCAGCGTCGTGCAGCTTGGGAGATAATTCAGGACTTCGAGCGACAAGTTCCTATGAATCGTCTTTTACAGGGGGATGTAGGGTCGGGCAAGACAGTTGTTGCGGGACTTGCTGCGCGTCAAGCGGCTCATCACGGTTTTCAGACGGCGCTTATGGCGCCTACTGAAATCCTAGCATCACAACACGCCGAGACGCTCAGCTCTCTGCTTGCTCCATTCGGCGTTTCAGTGGGATTGATAATGGGGGGCGTCAAAGGGCAGGCCCGAAAAACATTATATGAACAGATTGCAAATGGCGCTGTTGATGTAGTTGTTGGGACGCACGCGCTCATCCAAGAAAAAGTACAGTTTAAAAAGTTAGGCTTCGTGGCGATCGATGAGCAACATCGCTTTGGGGTGAAGCAACGACAGCAGCTTCTTGCTAAGTCTGAGCATTTGCCTCATCTTCTCGCTATGACAGCCACGCCAATCCCACGGAGCTTGGCATTGACAGTGTATGGAGAGCTCGACGTTTCCATTATCAATGAGCTGCCAAAGGGTCGCAAGCCGATCGATACAAGGCTATGGTCGCCAAATAGTCGAGCCCAGCTCTATGAAAAGATCGATATCGAAATAAAGACGGGCCGACAAGCGTATGTGATCTGTAGTCTTATCGACGAAAATCCGGACAATGACGTTAAAAGTGTTCAAGAGGAATATAAAAAGTTGCAAAACTCGGTGTTTAAGCATAGGAGAATTGGCTTACTTCATGGAAAACTAAAAAGTGACGAAAAAGAAGCGGTAATGGCGCAGTTTAGTAGTGGGAGTATAGATATACTTGTCAGTACAACGGTTGTTGAAGTTGGTGTAGATGTGCCAAATGCGACGATTATCATGATCGAAAATGCTGATCGATTTGGTTTGAGTCAGCTCCATCAGCTGCGCGGTCGTGTCGGTAGGTCATCTCATCAGAGCTACTGCTACCTCGTTATGAGTGATAGTTCTAAGCCGTCGCAGCGCTTAAAAGCGATTGAGAAATCCAATGATGGCTTTTATCTTGCAGAGGTGGATCTTCAGCTTCGTGGACCTGGGGAGATATATGGACGTTCGCAGCATGGTGCACTTAATTTGCAGATTGCGACGCTCGCTGATACGAAAATGATTGCTCGTGCACAGCAAGCGGCAAAGTCATTCGTCGAAAGTGGCGAGGATTTGCTACAATATAAACAACTGGCCACTCAGGTCAAAGAATATCAACGTCTTACGACACTCAACTAACAGCGAAATATAAAGATCGATAATGTATTCTGGTACAACTTTCCGCGTAAAGTCAGGACGTCTCATGGGCGTCCATCAAAAGATCGATCGTATTGCGAGGCGTGACCTTGCAAAGCATATTCCGAAACGGTCAATATTTCCTAGTGAGTATCAAATTCTTCACTTTGAAGGCCTTAATGGACCCGACGGCATAAAACGAAAAAGTCCCGCGCGTGACGAGCCGTGGCACTACATAGATCCACATAATCCAGGTGACCATGAACTACGTGACATGATGGAGGATCACCTTCATAATCTCGTTGACTCGCTCGTTGACGACAACCGAGAACGTGCGGCATTTGAAGCCGCATGGCTTGCTCATGCGATTACAGACGGCTTGACGCCCGCTCATCACTATCCGCTTGAAGAAAAACTTGAAGAGTTGCGAGATGGAGAAGGAATCGAAACGCGCATATCAGCCAAGGACAAGCTTTTACTGCCCGGAAAGACACTCCGTCAGCGCCTTCGGAATAACTGGGAATTTTGGGGCGCAAAGGGTGTTATGACGACTCACCTCGCATTTGAGCTGGGTATTGCGACAACGATAGCAGGTCAGCGCCTTCCAGGTACTACGCCTGATGGAAATGAACTTGTACGCGTGAAAGATGAGGGTTTTTTGCCACTATTTGATGAGGCGCTTGGACGGGTAGCTGACCTACGGTTCTACGAAGAGTTTTATCGAGATGGTTGGACGAGGCGGCTTGCACGAGATACAAAAAATAGTCTCATCCCCGAAATCTCCAAGACGGTATGCCTGGCGTGGTACGCTGCGTACGAAATTGCGAGCGAAAAAAGGCGAAAGCGATAGTGAGTACTATCCGTATTACTTCTGGTGAATTTGGTAGTCGCAAGATCGAAACGCCAGATACTGACAAGACGCACCCTATGGGTGATCGTATCCGTACGTCGTTGTTCAACAAAATCGCTCCTGAGCTTGGCGGTGCTGATGTGCTTGATGCTTTTGCTGGAACAGGTGCGCTTGGTATCGAAGCGATGAGTCGGGGCGCAAGAAGTGCGACATTTATCGAGCGTGATCGAGCGGCTCAGCAGACGATTGCAAAGAATTTGACCATGCTAAAACTCGAAGAAAAAACAAAATTGATTCGAACGAATTTGAACGCATGGCTCGACACGACGACCGATGTAAAATACGATATTATTTTCGCTGATCCACCCTATGGAGATATGCAGTTATCCACAGTTGAGCGACTTTTTGGGCTTTTAAAACCCAGTGCGCTTATGGTATTATCACAACCAGGTAGAAGTGAGAGTCTGACCGTACCCGGAGTTGTTGTGGTGGACAATCGTAGTTATGGAGATGCGACTCTCATTTTCTACCGCCGAGATGATTATGGCGCCTAAGAGGCGTCTTTTTTTGACAAGGAGTTAGATACGGGGTATTATCTTCTCAGCTTGCTGTTTGACAAATCTAGCATCTACTAACAAGGAGGGTGTTATGAGTGTGATATTGAGTGTCAATTTACATGAAGAGGTAGATGAAGCTGTGAATGAGATCGCGCGAAAGCGAAACATAGACACAGCACAAGTGATAACGCGACCGATTGCCTGGCTGAAGTTTTTCGATAATATGCAAGAAGCTCAACGAGAGATCTTGCTTGTCGATACCGAGACGGGTGAAGTTTTCAATATCCCATACTTTCCTGATGGAGATATTAGTCGCTGAGCCCACTGAAAAGAATTCGCCGTTAGTACTCAATATGAGTCACTAGCAGCTTGAGTTCTTTCGGTGGGCTCTTTTCAATTAGTTACTTTTTTATAGTTACTTTTTTATAAATAATTTCACCATAGAAAAAACCTGGCATAACACCAGGTTTTTTCTATGGTACGCGAGAAAGGACTTGAACCTTCACGCCCGAAGGCACTAGCTCCTAAGGCTAGCGTGTCTACCAATTCCACCACTCGCGCTTACAATGTACCTATAGTCTAGGACTACAGCTTTATTATTGTATCAAACCATTGTCGTTCTGAGAAGAGGCTGCGCCGGGTTTTATCATAGTAATCCGTCCGTCTGTTTCATCGATTACTTCATAGCCTGTCTTTGCGTAGAGTGAGAGAGCGGGTGTATTGGTGGTATCTGTCTGGAGCCATATGTCGCCTTCGTACTGTGCCTGTTGATAAAAATCGGTATGTGCTGCTTTGACAAAACTAGTTGAAAGTCTTTTGCCTTGCGATGCTTCGTAGAGTCGTATGGCAAAAGTATATTCAGCACTCGAGTCTGCAAGTTCACTTCGTCCAAACCAGATTATACCTGCGACAGCACTCCTTCCTAGCTTCGGAGCTGTATCGAGTGTGTATACGTGACGCTCATGATCGTCGTACCAGCGGTGAGCTGCCTCCGGAGAAGTGAATCGCTCCAGGCTGTCTCGTTCGGTTGACTGCACGATATGTTTTTGGCGAGAGAGAGCGGGGAGTTGGCGCTCAACTTCCTCATCCCAGCCTGAATATACCCTAAAGCCATGATCTTCAAGTGTTGTGGTATGTATATTTTCTACGAATCGACGAGGAGTGTTCATGCGTAGTAGTATACCGCATACATGGCCCAATATGCCATGCACACAAATCAAGGTGCTTGTGGTATCATAAGAGTAAATAAATTTGCAAACTATAGGGTTAGACGAGGGTATAAATGAGCAAGGTTGCTAATTATCTAAACGAACATATCGCTGGTGAGGTGATAACGAATAGTGCTGTGCTAAAAGCATTTTCGCACGATGCGAGTGTACTTTCGATGACACCTGAAATGGTGGTGTACCCGCGTTCAACCAATGATATTCGTAAGATCGCACGTTTTTCATGGCAGCTTGCCGAAAAAGGTCATGTGTTAGCTATAACTCCGCGAGGGGGTGGCACTGATCAAACTGGTGCAGCTATCGGATCTGGCGTAATCGTAAACACGACAGCGCATCTTACTTCTATCTTTGAGCTCGACACTAAGCAAAAACTTATTCGGCTACAGCCAGGCGTGACATTTGGTGCGCTAAATAGCGCATTGCTCCTCCACGGGCTTCATATCCCTTCATATCCAGCTTCAGGCAACTACAGTACCGTCGGCGGTGCAATTGCAAACAATGCAAGCGGCATTCTTTCGGGTAAGTATGGCGACACAAAAGCTTGGGTGAGCCAGCTTGAGGTAGTGCTTGCAAGTGGAGATGTGCTTCAGACAGGTCGCATCAGCAAGCGAGAGCTTAATCGCAAAAAAGGTCTTCAGACGTTTGAAGGTGAGATATACAGAGGTATTGACAGTTTAGTTACTGACAGCCAAGAGCTTATTGAGGGTACGATTGCTAGTGACGTGCGTGACAATAGTGGATATGGCGGAATCGCTGATGTGAAGAGAAAAGATGGCTCTATGGATCTTACGCCACTCTTTGTTGGTAGTCAGGGGACATTAGGTGTCATCTCTGAGGTAATTATGAAGAGCGAGTTTTGTAACTCACAGGTTATGGTTGGAGCTGCGGCATTCCATAGCTATGATGGCGCGCGGGATGCAGTGGATACACTCTTTGATCTTGAGCCAAGTATACTCGAAGTGATTGATGCGCGACTATTTGCTTCGGCACTTGAGCGTGGGAAAAAATATGCTTTTTATGACCAGGCCCTAGAGCAGGGTGATGTCGGTGCGGTTGTTATTTTCGCGTTTGACGAATTTAGTGAACGTGCTCGTCGTAAAAAAGCAAAAAAGGTGACAAAACTATTCAAAGATAAGGTCGTAGCTCTAGAAATAGAAGAGGATCACGATGAAGCGCAGACGCTTCTTGCGCTTCGTGAAGTGAGCGCGCTTGCACTGCTCCCTGACGAAAAGGAGGCTTCTGCGCCCGCTATTATTGATGGTGCGTATATTCCTTTCCAGCGTTTTGAGGATTTTGCGTCCGCTGTAGATGCCTTAGCTAAAAAGCATGGGATTGAGATGCCGCTGTATGGTCATGGGCTTGAGAGTATTTTTTATGCACGACCCATACTGCATCTTCGCAAAGTTGGTGATAAGCAGAAAATCTTCAAACTCCTTGATGAGTACACGACGCTTGTTTCTGCGCACGGTGGACATATTATCGGTGAGGCTGGAGAGGGGCGTCTCAAGGCTTCATTTGCAGCAAAGCAATATGATGCAGATGTTGCTGAGCTATTTTCTGCTATACGGACAATCTTTGATCCACTCGGTACGCTTAATCCAGGAGTCAAGCAGTCTGCCGACCTAAAGCAGCTTGTCTCGCAGCTGCGGACTGATTTTGATACCGCTGACTTTGCCGGCAAAGCTTACTTCAATTAATTGATCAAAGTACCGTAACGGTTACTGCTCGGTGGTCTGAAAGCTCGTCGTTCGATACTTCGAGAGTTTCGAGCCTATATGCTTTCGGAATCAGCACATAGTCGATACATTTACCTAAGCTCGGCTGAGATAGGTACGGAATGTGGGTCGATGCGATGTATGTATCGCGCCAGAGCGCTGATGTCTTCTCTAGGTTTTCTAAGTTAAAATCACCGGCAATGATACGAACCTCTTTGCGTGCATTGAGGATTTCAAGTGTTTCTACGAGATGAGTAGTGGCGTAGTCGGTAGTGTCTGATAGTGAAAAATGCACGTTCGCAATTTTTATAATTTGATTATTTTTGCGTACATCGATGAGTTGAATAATTCTATTGTGCTCATCCCCAGGTGCTTTTTTGAGAATGATTGTATCTGAGGATACAACGGGAAAAGTACTAAGCGCTGAAAGCCCTTCTCGAAAGGTAGCATAGTCAACTCCAACTTGCAGTCGAGTGATCGAGCTATGCTCGTAAGGGTATTCTAGTTCCTGGTTAAGCAGCTGAACTTGGCTGTATGGAGATATCTCTGGAAGAAAAACAACCTCTTGAAATAGTATGATATCTGGTTTTGTATCACGTAGATAATCAAGGATCTTTGATTGCCGCTGTTTCCAGTTGGTAAATCCTTGTAGATTGAGTGTTGTAAGCTTCATAGTAGAAGCTAGTATAGCGGATCAACCAATAAACTGCACCGCAAAAGACCAAAATAAATAGCAGACCATACAGCCTGCTATTTATTTTGGTACGCGAGAGAGGACTTGAACCTCCACGCCCCGAGGGGCACTAGCACCTGAAGCTAGCGCGTCTACCAATTCCGCCACTCGCGCATACGATATTAGTATAATTGAGCGCTTCACGCTGTGCAATACTGCGTATTCGCTAAGTAGTCCTGTAGCCTTAGAGGGTAAATTTTAGCGTACAGAGTTCATCTTTTCCGTTCAGGATCCAGTTAAGGTAACTAATGCTCGCTTGGTAGCTTGCGCGATCTTCCTCGGGCATCGATGGGTCATCGAGCGCGGCTTGCATCTCGACAATAGCATCTCGCATCATAGTTTTCTCTTCTTCGCTCACGCTTCGATCCTCTCCGTCACCCGTGCCGCAGCTGCCTTTGGACGGGTTTAACCAGTAGAGTCGTACATGAACTTCATCGGTCTCACCAACTCCGGCTTCCCAGCCTTTTTGTGCTGAATAACCGATCCCTCGGCCATTCCCACGGCCAGTCACGGTAGAGTAGGGCGGTGTCTTTGGCATATTAGAATTATTGATTGTGGAAAATTGATCCATAATACTTTGGGAATATTCTACGCCTACATGGCCGTCTGTATAGGCGGTAATGCACTGTTTCTCTTGGAAGTCACTTGTAGCTGGGAAGTCTGTTGGCCTCCCGAGGCATGTTGGAATTAGATCGGTGCCTGTAGTCTCTCTGTCTGAGAGAGGAATTTTGCCTGTCTCCGAGTACTGTAGCCGTATGAGGGCTTCCCATTGTGCGGCAGTCGATAGTATATCCTTTGATTTTGCATTGTTTTGAACGGAGCTGTACGCAACCATAGTGATGGCAGCGAGTATGCCGATGACAGCAATGACAATTAGCAATTCGACGATTGTAAAACCTTTTTTTCTTGAATCAAAAATAGCGCTCATGCTTTCATGATACCATGACTCGGTATCTATGATTCGACAACTGCGCTATTTTTTCGGTGGTGATATTACGACAGGGCGATCGCTGCGAGTGCGACGATAATAACGAAGCCGATAAGGAGTACGAATAGAAGAAAAGGCAAGAATAATGTAAACCATGAGAGTGGATGAGCTGCTGGCTTTGGCTCGTTGTTGCGTGTGAGCTCGCCGAGTTGACGGTATAGAACTGACTGAGCGGCAGTCTCGACAAGTCGACTAAGCATACCGAGCGTGATGATACTAAATAGCACTTGTGAGGCAAAAGTTGTGAGCCACGCGCCCTTGGTGAGTGCAAGACTTTCTTTTACTGCGGCATTTCCACGAAGTGGCTTTTTCTCGTCAAAGAATGCAACCTTAGCGAGTGAGTATCGAACTGACATGATAAATCCTGGGATGATAAACAGAAGAGTCCATAGTAACGTTTTGACACCAATGATGATATTGAGCCAGACAAATGGCCATATGTGGTTGAGGGTCTCACGGAACGCTTCTTTGAGTGCTACTTTATGGCCTCGGCTGACTCGAGCGGCAGTGTATGCGCCTACTCCCTGTAGGAGTGATCCAAATAGAATCGCAGCAAGTACGATAACAAAAGCCATTGCGCCAAAGAGGATCCACTCTTCAGTTGAAATCTTCGCAAGCTCTGCATTGATGTCGCTGATTACTTTGTCTGCTGCCTTTTGAAGCTCTTCTTTAGAATTCGTTTGTGAACTATCTGATGATGGAGCAACGGCGGTGTTCGATTGTGACGAGGTGCCAGAAAATGCTCCTAGGATTGAGATGACAATCAAAAAGATGGCGACGCCTTTTGCGAGATTAAATAGTGCCGATATGCCATTTGTTGCAATAGTGAACGGATTATTTTCGTACGCTATTTTTGTAGATTTCTTTGGAGGAACTGGTTGTTTCGAGGTCATACGACAACTCCTTTATATACGCGTTAATAAGCAAAGTATACCACTGGTGGTGCTGGTGTGTCGATGGCTAGCTCTAAGGAGCCTGTTATACTTGAAAGCAGTAGTATGAACATACAAAAAGATAAAGTAGGTGTTGGTCCACACCCGTTGCCGTGGCCTGAAGATGACAAGTACGACAAAGCTCTCTTAGCTGAGGGTGACCGTAGGAATGTTCTCGATCAGTATAGGTATTGGTCTGTCGAAGCAATTAAGGAAGAGCTTGCGTCTCGCAGTGGGTCTATGCATATTGCGATCGAAAACTGGCAGCATGATATGAATATCGGGACAATCGTTCGAAATGCAAACGCGTTTAACGCGGAGGCTGTTCATATCATAGGTAAACGCCACTGGAATCGGCGTGGTGCTATGGCGACGGAGAAGTACCTATCTGTCTACCATCACGAAACGATAAACGATTTTATAGAGGCGGTCCATGGACGTAGTGTCATTGCTATCGATAATATTGTGGGAAGTGTGCCGCTCGCAAGTACTCAGCTACCAAAGAACGTCGTCTTTGTTTTTGGAGGTGAGGGACCTGGATTATCGCAGGAAATGATCGCTATGAGTGAGAAGATGATAGCGATTGAGCAGTTCGGCAGTACAAGGTCGGTGAATGTCGGTGTTGCCTCTGGAATTATTATGTATACCTGGGCTCGGCAGTATATGTTGTAATATACAGCATTTTATAAGATAGATATTGACGCTTTATCAAATATGTGGGAAAATTGAGCTAAGAAAAGTTGTATATTATCGTTGGTGGAGCGACGATAGATCAAAACTAACGGAGAAGGAGTGAAGCATGCGAGGCTTACGAAGCGTTTTAAACCAGTTCAGGTATATGAAATCTAACCACCTTATTGTCGGCGGCATTTTTGCACTTGGCATGGGGATTTTTGGTGTACTTGGTATTCTTAACCAAGTTGAAGCGCAAGCCGCGATCGTTCGTGATTGTGATAACAATGCGATTATGTATTGTGGTGCTGAGAATGCTGGTGAGTTTAAACAAAAGTTCGAAGCAAATGCTCCTGGTGACCTTCCTGCTATCTACGGTCATTACTGGATCCCGAAAGATCTACAGGTTGTTCAGGGTCAATCGTTTAAGGACGGCACGGTTCGCGTCAATGGAAAAGTTGTTGCGACAAATGCTAAGAGTATTGGTCGCCAACCAATCCCTGGTAGCCGTCCAATTAGCATTGCCGGTAAGACATACTATGAAACTCCAAACAGCGCTGCATTTGTTACTGATGGACTTCCAACCATGGTCGCACTGGATGCACAAGGTAACTTCAAGTATGCAGTGATTAGTGGCTGTGGTAATCCCATCTACGCAACACCAACTCCTCCAACCCCACCGAAGCCAACTCCTGCATATACATGCGATCTTCTTTCTGCTCAGCAGACAGGTACATTCAGTCGTCGATTCAAGATTGATGCACGTGCTTCAGGCGGTGCGGAAATCGTGGGATACCGAATTGATTTTGGTGATGGTACAGCCCCTAAGGATAGCACTTCAAGTACGATTGACTATACCTATGCAAAAGCAGGAAATTACACTGTTAAATCGATTGTTAAGGTGAAGGTTGACGGAAAAGTTGTTGAAGTTCCTGGCGACAAGTGTCAAGCTCAGGTCGTGATTGAACAGCCTGCTGCAGACTATGCGTGTACTGCGCTCGATGTCGTTAAGCGTAGCGGCAAAACATACGATTTTACTATCCGTAAGACTGAAAAAAATGCCGCATACAAAGGTGCGACCGTTGACTTTGGTGATGGCACGAGCGAGACAATCACTGGTACAACCGTCAGTCATACGTACACAGAAGTTCGTGACTATACGATTGTGGCAACACTCAAGTTTGACGTAAATGGTGAAGTGAAAGACACAAAGTGCCAGGCAAAGATTACTGCAACACCTTGCCCAACAAATCCTGCACTTCCAAAAGATAGCCCTGATTGCGCAGAGTGTCCATACGACAGCTCACTTCCAAAGAATAGTCCTGACTGTAAGGCGCCAGTTACTCCAGCTGCGCTTCCACAAACTGGTCCAGGTGAGCTCCTAATGGGCGGATTTGGTCTTGCAAGTATCATTACTGCATCATCATACTATTTAGCTTCACGACGCGATCTTCTCGCAACATTGCTCGGTAAGTAAATATCTTTACTAATATTAATAACCAGTCGCATTCAGCGGCTGGTTATTTTTTATGCATACCGCTTACCCTTGCGGAATAAGGAGAAAAATGCTACTATGACCCCAATGAGTACACTGTCCCCACAACCCTATAAAGGCACGAGAGATTATTATCCAGAAGATAAACGAGTGCAGAATTATATCTTCAATACATGGAGAAAAGTTGTTCAACTACATGGCTATGAAGAGTATGGCGCTCCAATGCTCGAACCGCTTGAAGTCTATACGGCAAAATCCGGCCAAGAGTTGGCTGGCGAACAGACATATGCGTTTACTGATAGAGGGGATCGTGTAGTGGCGATTCGTCCGGAGATGACCCCATCGATCAGCCGTATGGTTGCTGGCCGTCGACAGGAGCTTGGGTATCCAGCTCGTCTCTTTTCTATTGCGAATTTCATGCGTTATGAACGGCCACAGCGAGGTCGTGAGCGTGAGTTTTGGCAACTGAATACTGACATTTTTGGCGTTGATGGGCCGATGCCGGAAGCTGAAATTATCGGCCTAGCAGCCGAGATTATGAAAGCATTTGGCGCAACGAATGATATGTTTACGATTCGCATCAACAACCGTAAATTGATTGACTTTACGATGGGCCAATACCTTGGTCTTGATGCCGTACAGGCGCAGATGATGATCAAACTTTTTGATCGCAAAAATAAGATCAGTCCAGAGGACTTTCGAGACCACGCTGCTGAGATATTTGGTGCTGAAAACTCACCACGTGGTCTTCAGCAGATTGCAGTACTTATCGCAGCTAAGTCGATGAATGACTTGCCCGAAGAGCTACGTACGAGCGCCGCTGCACGAGAGGTGCAAGAATTATTCCAACTTCTTGAGCAGGCGGGAGTCAAGAATGCTGTGTTTGACAGTACGCTTATGCGCGGCCTTGACTACTATACAGGCACTGTTTTTGAGGTGTTTGATACTGATCCACAAAACAACCGCTCTCTTTTTGGTGGTGGGCGTTATGATGGGCTTGTCGGATTGTTTGGCGCAGAGCCGATCGGTACCGTGGGTATGGCACCTGGTCTTACGACGACTGAGCTGTTTCTTCAGTCGCACAACCTCTTACCTAAACTAGTATCCACAACAGAAGTGGGTATTGTCGTACTGAATAACACATACTCTGCTGCGCTAAAGCTTGCACAGAATCTCCGTGAAGAGGGCGTGAATGTCGAAGTCGACATTACTGGCCGCAAGCTTGAAAAGCAGATCAAAGCCGTTATAAAGAAAAATATTCCATTCATGATATTTGTCGGTGAGGACGAGGTGTCTAGCGGTATTTATATGTTTAAAGACACTATGACTGCACAAGAAGAAAAACTGAGCTTCGAAAGAATTGTCAGTAAAGTAAAAGATCGCCGACATATTTCTGATGACGATGAATTTGCTGTCTTTTTTGACTAACAGGCACTCCTAAAGGGTCGAACTTTCTACTCGTATCTGTTATTATAGGTCGAGTATGAAGACGACTGTAAAAAACCTATCCGACACAAAAGTTGAGCTCACAATCACATTGGGAGCAAAAGAACTTCAAGACGCCGAGCAAGTGGCGCTCACTAAACTTGCAAAAAACATGAAAGTACCTGGCTTCCGTGCTGGAAAAGTCCCTGTAAGTGTTGCTATGAAACATGTTGACCCTAGCGCACTTGGTCAGCAGACTCTTGATGACGCGCTTTCTAAAGCTGTTTCTGAGGCATTTGTATCTGAAAAGATTCAGGCACTTGACCGACCAGCTGTTGAAGTGAAGAAGTTTGTTCCTGGTAAAGAACTAGAGTTTACCGCTGAGTCGGAGATTCTTCCAAAGGTGACACTTGGCGATTATAAGAAGTTATCAGTCAAAAAACCGAAAGTTACTGTAGCTGCTAAAGACGTTGACGAAATCATCGAGCGGATTCAGCAAGGCTTTGCCGAACGAAAGACGGTAGAGCGTGCGGCAAAAGATGGTGATGAGACTATCCTCGACTTTGTAGGTAAGAAAGATGACGTTGCATTTGATGGTGGCACAGGAAATGACTACACACTGAAACTTGGTTCAAAGCAGTTTATTCCTGGCTTCGAAGAAGCTATTGTCGGTAAAAAAGCAGGTGAGACATTTGATATCGATCTGAAATTTCCAAAAGAGTACCACGTAAAAGATCTTGCTGGCGCGCCAGTTGTGTTTACGACGACGCTCAAGGAAGTAAAAGAAGTTGTTCTTCCGGAATTGAACGACGAGCTTGCAGCAAAAGCTGGTCCATTTACCTCAGCCGATGAGCTAAAAGCAGATATTAAGCGCGAAATTACTACTCAAAAAGAACGTGAAGCAGAGAGCACCCTAAAAGATGAACTCGTGACAAAGCTTGTCGAGGCAAGTACGGTGCCGGTTCCGGAGATTTTGGTTGAAGATCAAATTAAGTCGATCGAACAAGACATGATTCAAAATCTTGGCTACCAGGGTATGACTCTCGATATGTATCTTGAAAGTAAAGACTTCAAGGATCGCGAAGACTGGATTGCTAAAGAAGTAAAGCCAGCGGCGGAAAACCGTGTCAAAGCTGGTCTAGTACTAGCGGAACTTTCAAAGGTGGAGAAGGTGACAGCAACTGACGAAGAGCTCGCTGAAAAGATCAATGAGTATCAAGCGCAATTCGGCCAAAAGTCTGGGCAAGATTTTACTGCTCCAGAAGTTCAGCGCGATATCGCAAACCGACTACTCACTGATAAAACAATTGACCTGCTTCTCGAACTAAACGTTAAATAGACGCTAGTTGATGAACAGAGCTAATCTACCTCGATGCATTGCATTGAGGTAGATTTTATTGTAATGTAGTAGTGTCATTCAAGACTTTCCATGAGGAAGTGAGCACATTACTATGAAAGCTGAAGAACGTACTCGTTGGAGTGAAGCGAAGATCAAGTCTCATGACAAGGGGACGATTTGGTTGGCGATCGCATTGATTTGGTGGGCTGGAGCTATGGTTGTAATCATGTCGATCGGTAGACAGGCTACGACTGGCATAGTGCTGCCATTTGCTCTGTTTGTGTATCTGATTGGAGTCTTTCTTTTAATGGTTTTTTGTCGACGCTGCTACGACTCTTGGCTAGCTCGATCAGTTACGCGTCGGTTTCATCATCTACCGATAGATGATGATTCAGGGCTTTTATGACCTCACCCACCCAAATACCCACCCGGGTTATTGGGTGGGTATTTTATTGATATACGTTTTTGGTGAATATGAAAATGGCCGCTCCTTTTTAAGGGTAGCGGCCAGTAGTCCTATTATCTGAGGTAGTCAGACGGACAATTGCTCATTCTACGGTTCTTCGGTCCTCTCTACTATTGATAGGAATTTAGCCTGAAGTGCAGGGTCGTGACTGTCTTCACTTCGAGCAGGGCGTCGAAGGAGTCGATACAAAATGCCAACAAGTACAATCACTACCAGGCTACCGGTTATAGCCGCGGAGAGTCCAGGAGCAAACCGACTGATTGCGTCCAGAGCTTTGCAGTACAGTAAAGCTACTATGATACCAGCACTCAGTATCAGTAGTCGGGAGGCCGCAAGAGAAAGATCGTCGGGGTTAGGGTTGTTATGTTCCATCGTAACCTCTTTCGGTAGATGTGAATGAGCATACTATTATTATAATATGGTAATCGAACAGGCGCAAATAAATGATAATTAGCACTCACTTGTAACGAGTGCTAATCCGCGCTATACTAGATATAATAATTGGTGATATATCACAGCCAGACAAAGGAGAATAGTATGAGTCCAAAAAGTTATCTTGTTCCAACGGTTATCGAGAAAACCCACGATGGTGAGCGTGCTTTTGATATTTACTCGCGATTACTCAACGAACGAATCATTTTTCTAGGAGAAGATGTCAACGAGCATACTGCAAATGTTGTCGTGGCGCAGCTGCTTCACCTGGCATATGCTGACAACAAGAAAGATATTAAACTGTATATCAATAGCCCGGGTGGAAGTGTATATGATGGCCTTGCGATTTACGATACAATCCAGTATATCGGTCCTGATGTTCAAACGATCGGCATTGGACTTCAGGCAAGTATGGGTGCGTTCTTGCTCTCGAGTGGCACGAAGGGTAAGAGATTCGCATTACCAAATAGTCGAATCATGATCCATCAGCCTAGCAGTGGTACGCAAGGTAAGATTACTGATCAAGAGATTACACTTCGTGAAGGACTATTCTTGAAGCAAAAGCTCAACGAAATTCTCGCTAAAAATACTGGTCAAAAAATCTCAAAGATCGAAAAAGATGCTGACCGTGATTTCTGGATGAGTGCAGAAGAAGCGGTGAAGTATGGACTCGTTGATGAGGTGATTACGAAAGCGTAGCATACAGTACGCTCTTACAGGCCATAGTAATATGCTATGATCTATGGAATGAATGATGATTTACATAAGCAACTAGAGGGCTCCGGGGATATAGAGGCAAAAGAGCACGACGTTACGGCACGTAAGTGGCGACGGTTATTTTTCATTTCATTGATAGCCTTTGTTGTGCTGGTGATTCTTGTGCCTGAGCCAAGCGATATCGATGCCTCGCTCGTAAAAAAAACGATAGGAGTACTACTGCTAGTTTCCATATGTGTAGCTGTTTTTAGCGGAGCTATGTTACTGGCTACGGCTGCAAAATTCGGCATACAACGAGGACTGACGTTGCCATTTACCGAGCAACGTAAGTGGTTTATTCTTTGGCTTGTGCTTATATTGCCACCCCTCGTTATAGGCGTAACGATGTGGACCCAACTCCTCGTAGTAGGTGCTACATTTATTCCTAGCGGGATTGGTCTTGCTGCTTTACTGTATCCAGTATTTTTATTTACAACGCCGCTGTATGTCTTATTGTTTTTTGTACTGTTTATTTGGGCAGCGAGGCTGAACGATAAGTGGTTTCGTAAAGTTTGGCGTATTACGCTTGCTATAATTATTATCTATGTATGTATATTTGCTCTGATGCTTTATCTTATATAAGGTGGAGCTGCTACCTTTTCTTTGACGACCACAGAGCCTCATACTATAATCATGTTAGTAATGCAGACAACACTAAAAAATGAAACAGATATAAAGCCGGCTGTCAGAGTATACTCGAAGATGTTCAAGTTCTATTGTTGGCTGAATATTATCTTACTGGTTTTTTTCTTGATTATTCCTGGCGTGTCTCTATACATGGAGCATTTAGGTGGCAGGCAATTGCCCGAGCTTGCATTCGGAATCATGACTATAGGCCTATTTGTGTTACCGTTTACATTTTGCGCTCTCGTCCTCAGAGCGAGCGCGGACTTTAAAAAAGTGTTAAACCCTGTGGTAAAGGCTGAAGCACCTCCTTTGATGCACTACGGCGATATAACCATCGCCGAGAGGATGCATGCTACTGTCAGGAAATGTATATTGCCATTTGGTATTGTGTCCCTTGTATTGTATGTTTGCATGCTACTAGGCGGGGACTCGATGGCATGGGTGACGGTGATCTTTTATTCAACGTTTGTGATAGCCAGTACTGGTGCCATAGCGTTAGCTATGAGTATGCTTGTATCATATTATTTTTGGGACGATGCGGCTGATGAGCTTGACCATCATTTGTCAGCTCAAATACTCCTTGGGAGCGTTACTGTCGCGCTGCTTGTTCCTCCAGCGATAGCTGCGCTTTCTGACCCTCAGTTTTGGTTTGGGGGTGGATCGCTAGTATTGTTGCCTGTAATTGTGCCGTTCTATGGACTAATTATCGTAAGCAGTATCTTTACGATTATCATGTCGTTACGTTCAAGGAACCGAATCTATACTATCGTTTTTGGCATTTTTGCGGTGATTGCCGCACTTTTGTGGGGAATAGTAACGAAGTCATAGGTTTTCATTATAAATCCCTCTTTTAATCTCTTGATTATTTTTCCTCTTTGATGCATAGTTGATACTAAGAAGTAGTGTAGTTTGGTACAGTGTGTCTCTTTTCTGTCGGCAACAGGGGTGGGACGTGCCAAGCTTAGTGAATCTTCGTGGCCAATTCACTAAATATTTAACTCATGCGAGGAGTACAGATGGCAAATACCAAGCCTAATGCTGGTAAGCGTGTCTTTTTCACAAAGGACGACACTGCATTACCACTACCAAATCTCATCGCTCACCAAAAAGACAGCTGGCGTGAATTCGTCGAGACTGGCTTGAGCGAGATCTTTTCAGAACTAAATCCTATCGAGGATTACACAGGCCAAAAGCTTGAACTTCGATTCAAGGAATATGCGTTCCAGGATCCAAAAGTTACAGAAGTCGACACAAAGGAAAATAACCTTACTTTTGATGCGCCGCTTCACGTAAACGTTGAGCTAACAAACAAAGTAACTGGTGAAGTAAAAGAGCAAGAGATTTACCTTGGTGATTATCCATGGATGACTGACCGCGGTACATTTATCATTAACGGTACAGAGCGTGTTGTTGTATCTCAACTTATTCGTAGCTCGGGTGTATTCTTTACAGCTGATAGCGCTGCTGGTCGTAATAACTACGGCGCGAAACTTATCCCTGGCCGTGGTGCATGGCTTGAGTTTGAGACTGCAAGCAACGGTGCGATCTTCGTCAAGATCGATCGTCGACGCAAACTTCCTGTCACAACGCTTCTTCGCGCTCTTGGCCACAACAAGACGAGCGAAATCAAAAGTATTTTTGAAGACGTTGACACGGGTGATGTGAAGTACATCGACGCAACACTTGAAAAAGATCCAGCACGCGGTTCAAACGAAGCACTTATCGAAGTGTACCGTCGTCTTCGTCCAGGCGATCTTGCGACAGTAGAGAATGCTCGTGGCATGATCGAGAAGATGTTCTTTGATTTCAAGCGATTTGACTATAGTCGCGTCGGTCGCTATAAGCTCAACCAGCGCCTCAACCTGGAAGTTGCCAACACGACTGAAAACCGTGTCTTCCAGATGAGCGACCTTATCGCAATCATCAAAGAGATTATCCGTCTCAACAACACACAGGAACTTCCAGATGATATCGATGCACTTTCGAATCGTCGTGTGAAGCTTGTTGGTGAGCTTGTTGCTCGTCAGTTCCGTGTTGGTATGCTTCGTATGCAACGAAATGCTATGGATCGTATGAGCATGAGCGACCTCGAGAATGTAACGCCGGGACAGCTTATCAATGCTCGTCCAGTTGTTGCAGCGGTTCGCGAATTCTTTGCAAGTTCACAGCTTTCACAGCTTATGGATGGGACAAACCCACTTGCTGAACTTTCACACAAACGACGCCTTAGCTCAATGGGTCCTGGAGGACTTTCACGTGAGCGCGCTGGATTTGACGTGCGTGATGCGCACCCAACTCACTACGGTCGTCTTTGTTCTGTTGAGACACCTGAAGGTGCGAACATTGGACTTGTACTCAACCTTGCAACCTATGCTCGTGTCAATGAATACGGCTTTATTGAAACTCCTTACCTCAAGGTAAAAGACAGTAAAGTGACTGATGAGATTGTCTATCTTGACGCAAGTCAAGAGATCGTTGAAGTGATCGCTGATGCCGGTGCTGCTTTGAACGATGATGGTTCATTTGCTGCTGAGCGCGTCAGTGCTCGTAACGGTCTGCTCCCTGAGCAGGTTGATGCTAGCGAAGTAACGTACCTTGATGCTGCTCATAAGCAAATTCTTGGTTCTACTGCATCTCTCGTGCCATTTATTGAGAAAAACCGTGTTGACCGTTCACTTACGGGTTCAAACATGCAACGACAGGCAGTGCCGCTTATTACCCCTGAGTCTCCAACTGTTGGAACGGGTATTGAAGCAGAAGTTGCTCGCAACACAAGTCAGCTTGTTGTTGCCGAAGGTGACGGTGAAGTTGTTCGTGCTGATGCTGACGAAGTACATGTAAAGTACTCTGATGGTGTAAAGATTTACGAGCCGATCCACTTTACGAAGAGTAACGATGATCGCTCAATCAACCAAAAAGTATGTGTTACACGTGGTCAGAAGGTGAAAGCTGGCGATATTCTTATCGAAGGTGCATCTGTTGCTGACGGTGAACTTGCACTTGGTCGTGACCTTACTGTGGCATTTATGCCTTGGGGTGGTTACAACATGGATGACGCGATCGTTCTTTCTGATCGTATCGTCAAAGAGGATGCCCTCACAAGCATCAACATCAAGGACTACAATGTAGAAGTTCGTGAGACGAAGCTAGGTCCAGAGATTGTCACACGTGACATTCCAAACGTTAGTGAAGAATCACTTCGTCACCTTGATGAGAACGGTATCGTTCAAATTGGTTCTGAAGTAAAAGCTGGCGATGTGCTTGTCGGTAAAATTACACCAAAGGGTGAGCAAGAGCTCAGTTCTGAGGAGCGACTCCTTCGCGCGATCTTCGGCGAGAAGGCTAAAGACGTTCGCGATACCTCTCAGCGTATGAATAACGCTGGTGGTGGTAAAGTTGTCGGCGTAAAGATCTTCTCACGTGAGAATGGTCATGAACTAAAAGCTGGCGTACTTATGCAGATCCAGATTTTCGTTGCACAGCTTCGTAAAATCTCTGTTGGAGACAAGCTTGCGGGTCGTCACGGTAACAAGGGTGTTGTGGCCCGTATTCTCCCAATCGAGGATATGCCATTTATGGAAGACGGTACTCCAGTAGATGTTGTCTTGAACCCACTTGGTGTTCCAAGCCGTATGAATATTGGTCAGCTCTTTGAAACACACCTCGGTATGGCGGCGCGAGCACTTGGCTACAAGGTTGCAACCCCACCATTTAACGGTGTGACTGATGAGACGATTAGCTCTGAGCTTGAAAAAGCCGGTTATGCACGTGACGGAAAGAGCCAGCTCTTTGACGGACGAACTGGTGAGCCATTTGAAGAACGTACGACTGTTGGTGTGATGCATATTATTAAGCTTCACCACATGGTGAGCGATAAGATTCACGCTCGCTCGACTGGTCCATACACGATGGTGACTCAGCAGCCACTTGGCGGTAAAGCGCAAAATGGTGGACAGCGATTCGGAGAAATGGAAGTATGGGCACTTGAAGCTTATGGCGCTGCCACGACACTTCAAGAAATGCTTACTATCAAGTCTGATGATGTATATGGTCGTGCAAAGGCGTACGAATCAATCATTAAGAACGAAGCGATTGTTGGACCGAAACTTCCAGAATCATTCAACGTACTCGTGAAGGAGCTTCAGGGGCTTGGTCTTCGTGTTGATCTTCTTGATGAGTCAGAAGATGCTGTGATTGATGCTGAAGAAATCATCGCCGAAAGTGGTCCAGCTGATAAGTCAGTGCCAATGGTACCAAGTTCAGACGACGAAGAGACAGTTCTCGATGAAGCTGACGAGTTCGGTGACATTGAAGATGGAATGAGTATTCAAGATATTGATGAAGTAGAAGAAATTAAGGAGGAGGTGTAATATGTCACGAGTTGTTGCAGGCACCGGTATTGCTGACTTTGACGCTGTACGTCTCGCCGTAGCAAGTCCAGAGGACATGCTTAAGTGGAGTCACGGTGAAGTCACTAAGCCAGAAACAATCAACTATCGTACTCAAAAGCCTGAGCGTGATGGACTTTTCTGTGAACGAATCTTCGGACCAGTGAAAGATATTAATCCACACGACAGTAAGCTTAAGGGCGTCCGCTCTCGTGAAGCAGCGATCGATAAGAACGGTGAGCTTGTCACTAAGTCTATCGTCCGTCGTGAGCGAATGGGACACATCAACCTCGCTGCTCCAGTTGCACACATCTGGTTTATGCGCGGTACGCCAAGTGCGATGAGCTTGCTTCTTGGTATTACGGTTCGAAATATCGAGCGCGTAGCATACTTTGCAAGCTATATCATCCTTGATGTAGAGACTGAAAAGCGCGATCAATTCCTCGCTGATCTAGAAGCAGAGACTGAAGCTGGTCGCATGGCGATCAAGATCCGCTACGAAAAAGAAGCTGAAGCTGAAGGTGCTGACGTAAAAGCACTTGCTGCAGCTCAATCACGAGAAGTTGAAGAGCTCAATGAGAGTTTCAACACAAAGAAAGCGCAGCTTGATAGTCTCGTAAAGGGTGCACTTCTTAACGAAACTGACTACCGCAATCTTCCTGAAGAGTACGAAGAGCTCGCAACTGTTGGTATGGGTGGTACGGCAATCAAAGCTATGCTTGATGCAATCGACCTTCCAACACTCATCAAGCAGCTTGGTGAAGAAGTCGAAGGTGCTAAGGGTCAGCGCGAGAAGAAGCTGCTCAAACGCCTTAAGGTACTTGAGGGTATGCAAGCAGCGGGCATCCGTCCAAACAGCCTATGTCTTACTGTTCTTCCTGTGATTCCACCGGATCTTCGTCCAATGGTACAGCTTACAGGTGGCCGTTTTGCGACATCTGATCTTAACGACCTTTATCGTCGTGTGATCAACCGTAATAATCGCCTTAAGAAGCTTATCGACCTCAATGCCCCTGAAGTAATCCGTCGCAATGAGATGCGTATGCTTCAAGAAGCTGTTGATGCACTTGTTGACAACTCTGCAGCCCGTGGTGGTCGTGCAGTTAACGCAACTGGTGGCCGCCGTCGCCTGAAGTCAATCTCTGATATGCTCAAGGGTAAGCAGGGACGTTTCCGTCAGAACCTTCTCGGTAAACGTGTCGACTACTCAGGACGTTCAGTGATTGTTGTCGGTCCAAAGCTAAAGATTTCTGAATGTGGTCTACCAAAGCAAATGGCACTTGAGCTATTCAAGCCATTCGTCATTAGCTGGCTTATCCGTGGTGAGCATGCTCACAACATCCGTTCTGCAACTCGACTTATCGAGTCGGGCGACACACTGGTATGGGACGCACTCGACGCAGTGATTGAAGGTAAGTACGTTCTTCTTAACCGTGCGCCGTCACTTCACCGTCTTTCAATTCAGGCATTCCAGCCGGTACTTGTTGAAGGTAAGGCGATCCAACTTCACCCACTCGTAGCAAACGGATTTAACGCCGACTACGATGGTGACCAGATGGCTGTTCACTTGCCACTTTCTGACGACGCGCAGCGTGAAGCTCGCGAACTCATGAGTGCAACAAACAACCTTCTTAAACCTGCCGATGGTGCTCCGGTACTCAATATCGGCCAGGACGTTGTCCTTGGTAATTACTACCTTACCTACGAAAAGCCAAGTGCTCAGACTAAAGAGACGAAAGCATATAGCTCAGTCTACGAAGCTGAGATGGCATATGACCAGGGTGTACTGCAGCTTCAGACACCAATTCGTGTATTTGCGAAGGGTGAAATCCGCGATACAACACTTGGACGCGTCTTCTTCAACGAGATTCTTCCTGCAGACTATCCGTACGACAATAGCGTACAGAACAAGAAGCAGCTTAAGAAAGTTCTTGCGAAGATTTTCAACCAGTATGATGCAGAGGAAACAGCAAAGATCGCTGACCGCATGAAGGGTCTTGCCTTCCGATTTGCGACAATCGCCGCTGTATCGACAGGTAAAGACGACTACCTTAACTTTGACGAAATTGGTGAATTTGTCTCTGAAGGTGACGAGAAGACAGCGTTGATCTCTGATCAATTCGACCAAGGTCTCATCACAGAAGACGAACGGTACAACTTGACCGTCCAGTCATGGCGTGGCGTTGACCGTAAGGTAACAGAGTTCTTGCAAGATCAACTCAAGAACATGGATACAAGCATTAGTGTCATGGTGAACTCAGGTGCCCGTGGTGATATCTCAAACGTGAAGCTTGCTTCTGCGATGGTAGGAATCATGGTGGATGCAGCAAACCGTGAGATTGAGCTTCCTATTCGTTCAAGCTATAAAGCAGGGCTTTCATCACTCGAATCATTCGTGGCGACACGTGGTGCACGTAAGGGTCTGATCGATACCGCTCTTAAGACTGCCGACTCAGGCTACCTGACTCGTCGTCTTGTCGATGTATCTCAGGATGTCTTTACGGTTGAAGACGAAGAAGGTGATGATGAAGGATTCGCTATTCGCCGTGCTGAAACTGAAGAGACAATGATCGACTTCAAGAACCGTCTTTACGGACGATTCACAGCTGAAGATGTGGGATCACATATCAAGAAGGATGAGCTCATTACGATGAGTGTAGCTGAAGCAATTGAAGCTGATAGCTCAATTGATGAAGTAAAGATCCAATCTGTACTCTCTACAAAGAACCTTCGTGGTATTCCAAAGAAGAGCTACGGTATCGATATGTCAACTGGTAGTCTTGTTGCAAATGCACAGCCGGTTGGTGTTATCGCCGCACAGTCTGTCGGTGAGCCTGGTACACAGCTAACGCTTCGAACCTTCCACGCCGGTGGTGTTGCTGGTGGAGACATCACACAGGGTCTCCCTCGTGTTGAAGAGCTCTTTGAAGCCCGTTCACCAAAGGGTCAGGCGTTTGTCACTGAAGTAACTGGTACGGTTGATATTTGGGAAGATGGCAAGAAGTACATCGTCCAGGTAACACCTGAAGCTGGCCATGTTGAGCGAATTGCTCTTGAAGGCCGTACGATCAACGTGAAGTCAGGAAGTAATGTAAAGGTTGGTGACGTTCTTGCATCAAGCGAAGGTGAAGCTCGACCGCTCGTTGCGCCATTTGATGGTGTCGTAGAGGTTGCTGAAGACACATTGGTACTTGCTGCAAACGCAGGCGCACCAGTACGTTACGAGATTCCAGGCAACACGCAACTTGTTGTTCGAGCGAATGATCAGGTTGAGGCGGGTGATCGTCTCACTATCGGATCACTGAACTTGCATGATCTCATGCGACTTAAGGGTACTGAGGCGACTCAACGTTACATCATTAACGAAGTACTGCGCATCTATGCGGCACAGGGTCAAGATGTTGCTGACAAGCACCTTGAGATCATTGTGCGACAGATGTTCAGTCGTGTTCAGGTGGAAGATCCAGGCGAGAGCACGTTTGTAACTGGCGATATCGTATCAAAAGCTGCAGTCGTCGATGCAAACGCAGAACTCGCGGCACGCGGCCAAGAACTTGTGCAGTATACGCAGCTACTCCTCGGTATCACGAAGGTATCGATCTGGAGCGATAGTTGGCTTTCTGCAGCGTCATTCCAAGATACGACTCGTGTCTTGATTAGCGCAGCAACAAGTGGACGCGCTGACCGTCTTCACGGACTCAAGGAGAATGTTATCATCGGACGTAAGATCCCTGTGGGAACTGGTGCGATTGTTAATACTCCTGAGGAAGTTATTACGGAAGTTGAAGTCGAAGAGATCCTCGACATCGCAGAGTAGAGTTTTTACTCTTCTAAAAAACACCCGCTCGATGCGGGTGTTTTTTAGATGTAGTCGTTTACTCGGACTGGTTTATTGTTAGCCGCTCGGCGATCATATCGACGAGTCTCGCAGTAAGAAATCTTACAAAAACCATGAAAGTGGTTGAAACCGCAAGTACAAGGGGTTATTATAAGAAGGTACCATACAGGTAAGTACATGTCTACTCAGCATAAGGAGACGTAATGTCATGCAGAAGAGTGGTCCCTCCTTTTAGTAGGACGGATACCGAAGTAACTGTAGGACACTTCACTCGCGCGGCTTTGGCGAACAATAGCTACGACGCTGCCGTGATACAACCAACTGGTGTTCTTGCCTTGCTCGACAATGAAAAGTCGGACGAGCCAACTTTGAACACGAGTGCAATCGAAACAGGGTGATCTTTATGAGTAAAGTATTTTCTCAGGACCTGGTGAGTAGTGTTTATCGACCTTGGTTCGATGTAATACGTAAAGCACTAGATCGTCACGAGGATTTCAATCGCCATCATGGCGAGAAGCTGCATGAATTACTCATGGCTTACGACGCAAGAGGTGTATATGACGAGCTGTACAGGATCCGTAGTGATTCGGAAAAGCAGCCAACATGTGCAAAGTACAGGTTCATCGCGAGGACACTTATTGGGAGTTTCAATGAGATTCTCGCCGAAAACTCACCAGCGCGCCAAGAGATAGAGGAGATCAGCGCTCAAATTGGTGATCGATTGAAAAACCCTGCTGCATGAGTACAACCCTGCCGAAAGTTGAGCCTGCTCACGAATGGAGATATTCGTAGCATGAGCTCCTTTTGGCAGGCTCACTTTCGAATGATTATAAGACTACGGCATAATCGCCGTAGTCTTATTGTTAAAAAGCAAATAATTTGCTATACTGTCAGATGAGTTTCCTCTACGAAAATTAGTAAACGCATTGAATGTGTACGCGTGAACTAAAGTTTTGTAGTATGACACGAGGCGGAGCTGCTGAATCCAACTCGTACCAGAGACGATTTCTTGTCTCTATAAAGAATGTTAAATTACCAAGGGAGTTGCATAACAATGCCAACAATCAATCAATTGGTGCGTAAGCCACGCAAGACTGCGGCG
This sequence comes from Candidatus Saccharibacteria bacterium GW2011_GWC2_44_17, assembly GCA_001029695.1. GTDB lineage: Bacteria > Patescibacteriota > Saccharimonadia > Saccharimonadales > Saccharimonadaceae > 2011-GWC2-44-17. Next base: position 180,144 of record CP011211.1, on the reverse strand, counting down.
AAAAAGTCGAAGTCACCTGCGCTTGGTCGTATCCATAACGCACTAAAGGTTCGTTACTACGAGCAGACAAGTCCACTTAAGCGTGGTGTTTGTATCAAGGTAACAACAAAAACACCAAAGAAGCCAAACTCGGCGCTCCGTAAGGTTGCACGTGTGCGACTTACAAATGGCCAAGAAGTTTGGGCATATATCGGTGGTGAAGGTCATAACCTCCAGGAGCACGCCGTTGTGCTTGTCCGTGGTGGTCGTGTACCAGATCTTCCAGGTGTTCGTTACCATATCGTTCGTGGTGCGCTCGACCTTCAGGGTGTCGCAAAACGCAAACAAGGCCGCTCTAAGTACGGCGCTAAGAAGGAGGATAAGTAGTCATGCCTCGTAAAGTAACGAAGAGTCTACAACGCGTTCTTTCACCAGATCGTAAATACCAGTCTGTACTTGTACAGCGTCTTATCAACAAGTCTATGCTTGACGGCAAAAAACTTGTTTCTGAGCGTGCAGTGTATGCTGCGCTCGAACAAGCTGCTAAGAAGCTTGATTCAGAAGATCCACTTGCAGTGTTTGAAAAAGCACTTAAGAATGTTTCACCAAACTTCGAAGTCAAATCTCGACGTGTTGGTGGTGCAAACTACCAGATTCCTTTCCCGGTGGCTGGTCACCGTCAACTTCACTTCGCGTATAGCTGGCTCGTCCAGGCTGCACGTGCTCGTAAGGGTATGCCATATTCTAAGCGTCTTGCGCTTGAGATTATTGATGCTCATAACGAAGCCGGCGCTGCTTACAAGAAAAAAGAAGACACACACAAAATGGCAGAAGCAAACCGCGCGTTTGCACACTTTGCCCGCGGATAGTACGATACTTTCTGCAATCAACAACCTCCGTTTTATCAACGGAGGTTGTTTTTTATATACGTAAAAAATCTTACTGACCCGCAAATTTACTCCTTGTAATCTAGGGTATGGAGGTAATTTTATGACAAAGAACCAATATGCAATGCAAAATCCAGTAACGCAGTATCCCGATCTTGATATACCTGAGCAACGTCAAGAGGAGCCAGGTCTTGATAGCAAGTTGATTCCTTTGGCGGACCATGGAGAGAAGACCTATAGAGGTGCTGAGCGATTAAAAGGTAGAAAGGCCCTCATTACAGGTGCAGATTCGGGTATTGGCCGCGCTGTCGCGATTGCGTATGCGAGAGAGGGGGCGGATATCGCTTTGTCGTATCTTCCTAGTGAACAAGCGGATGCTGATGAGGTTATTGCACTTATCGAAGCTGAAGGGTGCATGGCTGTTGCGATTCCTGGTGATATCTCAGACGAAGCTTTCTCAAAACAGCTTGTGGAGGAGGCTGCTAGTAAGCTAGGCGGTATCGATATACTCGTCAATAACGCAGGTCGCCAATTGTATGTTGAGAAACTAGAAGATCTTGATGCCGACCAGTTTGAGTCGACCTTTAGAACAAATGTATTTGCTATGTTTTGGATTACAAAAGCTGCACTGAAGTATCTACCTGCTGGCGCCTCTATCATCAATACGACATCGATCCAATCATACCAGCCTTCACCTGGGCTCATCGACTATGCGTCAACTAAGGGTGCGATTACTGCTTTTACTCACGGACTCGGCAAGCAGTTAGCGAGTCGAGGTATTCGTGTGAATGCGGTCGCCCCAGGTCCTATCTGGACTCCACTCCAGCCAAGCTATGGACAGCCGATGAAAAAACTTACACAATTTGGTAAAAATACTCCGGTTGGCCGAGCCGGTCAGCCGGCTGAGCTTGCGCCAACTTATGTCTTTCTGGCGTCGCAGGAGTCGAGCTATATAACAAGTGAGGTGATAGGGGTGACCGGTGGCAACCATCTTCCATGACCGACCGGCTTACTATGGCATCTCGACGCTGCTACTGTGGTATAGTAATAGAAAATAGGAGATGAACATGAATCCAGACCAACAGACACCAGTGCCCGCACCTCGAAGAGCTTCACCAGGAGTAGGAGGGGTTTTATCTAAAATCATCCAAATTATTTGGCTGCTCGTTACTATTATTGTTATTCTTTTGATTATTCGAGTAGTCTTCTCGCTTATTGGTGTCGATCAGACAAACGGCTTTGCAACGTTCATCTATAACACGACATATATATTCGTAGAGCCTTTTCGCGGTTTGCTGCAGGTAGGTGAGTTTCAGTACGGACGTGCACGACTTGAGTTTGAAACGATCATCGCAATATTTATCTACCTACTTGCAGGCTGGGGATTGACTGCAGCTGCCCAGGTTTTGAGAAAGTAAAAGGATAGAATATGGCGACATTTAGTTTTGATATAGTAAGTGAATACGATAAAGCAGAGATGAATAATGTCTTTGGTCAAACAGAAAAAGAAATCAGTACTCGATTTGATTTCAAGGGAACGCCAGCTGCCATTGAGTGGCTAGCGGATAAAAAAGGTCTCAAGATCTCAGGTAGTAACGAGTGGCAGATTGACGCCGTACTCGATATTGTTCGCAAAAAACTCGCTACTCGTGAACTGAGCAGTAAAGTGCTTGACCTCTCAAAAGAAGTGCACGAAAACAACCTCAAAGCTACGAAAGAAGTTCCATTTATCGAGGGTCTTGATCAAGATAAGGCAAAGAAGATTACTAAACTTCTAAAAGAGCAGTTTCCGAAAGTAAAAGCCCAAATCCAAGGTGAAGCAGTTCGAATTACGAGTGGGAGTAAGGATGATCTTCAAGCGGTGATGAATGCGGTCCGTGGAGCGGATTTTGACTTCGTGACAGCCTTTACGAATTTCCGATAATACGTAGTCCATCTTTAATGATCGCGTACGTAAGAGGTGTTTCGAACTTACTGAGCTCGCCATCGTGAGAGATACTTATAGCAGGGCGCTTGCTGCTGATAGTAAACGATGTTGTGTGGTAGGTATGAAATGCATCATGATCGTTTAGCTTCCCGATGAGGGCGTAAGGAAGTAGCTTTAAGAGTGTGAAGCGACTGTTTGAGGATATAACATAGACCGACAATAAGCCTTCGTTGAGTGATGTTCGCGACCCTTCGAGAGTATCAAGATGATAGTCATTGTTTCCGACGAAAATGAATGGAGTATCAAAAGAAGTCTTATTGATTGTAAGATGGTATGAGCGAAACTGCACAAAAGCACGGATTACTCCAATCACCGCGGATGGCCACTTGCCGAGCCTGTCTTCGAGCTGGCCCCTCACTTGTAGGGACGAAGGGTATAGTCCTAGGCTAGAGTTATTAATAAAGACTGTGTCGTTTATTGAAGCGACATCTATCGTTTGTGGCTTTGCATTGAGAATGGCTTCGACTGCCTCATTTAGGTCTTGCTTGATGCCAAGATCTTTCGTGAAGTGATTGAGAGTACCTCCAGAAAGGGGGGCAAAAATCGATTCTGTTCCCGTAAGAACACCGGCTACTGCGCTTAGTGTGCCGTCTCCGCCAATGGCGGCGATGAGTGCATTTTTTTTGATATAGGGCGCAAGGTCTTCGGGTAGGGTATCGGATATCGCAATAAATGCTCCAATAGATATATTATGAGATTCAAATACTTCACCTAGCTGGTCTTTTGTGAGCGCGCTTCCTGACTTCGGATTGTATACAAGTGCAGCAATAGTGACATTTTTTTTCATATACTAACCGCCATAATAGCGAGAATCCCTAGCCCTCCAACTATCCAGCCACCTATGACGTCACTGGGATAATGGGCGCCAAGATACACGCGAGATACACCAACGATCGCGCAGAGTGCAGTAGTCGCGAGTGTGATAGGTATTGTCCACGCTCCAAGACTTTGGCTATAGAGGACCACGAGAAGCCCAAAGCTGACGAGTGTTCCTGCCGCGTGGCCACTTGGAAAGCTAAATGTTTGTACGAGCATACTTTTTACATAGTCGTTGTCTGGTCGCGCTCGGCGAAGCGCAAGCTTTAGTATACTGCTCGTAAGGATAGTAAGGAGCGCTATGATGCCTGACGTGACGAAGAGATGATCTGTCTCGATAAATCCATAGCCAATGACGATGAGCGCAATACCTATTGTTATTGGAGGTTGGCCGATCAGCGTCCCAAAGAGCATGAGTGGTCGGAATGATAAAGGTACCTTCGCGATAAGTGCGATAAATACTTTATCAAAATGGTGAAGGTATCGTTTCATATCCCGAAACGCTGCTTAACTGATTGTAGGGAGCGGCGTACGGGCACCTGGCTATTTGGCATAACTTTCACGACGAGTGCAAACGCGAGGAGTACCGCAAAGCCGCACATAATTGACGGAATACCGGAAATAGTTGACGGATCAATGATATTGACGGTGGTTGTCGGCAGCATGAAGAGGAGGTATCCGATAGACATCCACTGGAGGGCTTCCGCTTTTTTCGATGCTTTGCCGCTCCATTTCCAGGCGAGTAGTGTTCCTGTGAGCATCCATCCATAGTAATAGAGTGCAAATGGGATAACGCTTGCGTCGTGTGTATCAAAATACGCATAGTTAGCACGACACTCTTGTCCTGTGATCGCCCCGCCGGCAAGTGTAAAGAACGCAGCAAATGCCAGGCAGCTTGCGTATGCGCTGGTGACGAGCAGCGGTGCTTTCTTGCCCGCGAGCGCCACGATAAGATGAATACCAAGAGCGGGGAGTAGCACGATAGAGGCATATCCAAGGCGAGCCCACTCGACATGTGTCCACCCAAGCCCACCGCAAATCATATACTCTGCCAGCTGGAAAGTACCTAGGGTTAAAAGTGTTGCTGTAACAAGGCGAGTAATTGTCGTCATTTTGTAGCGCCATATTACATAGAAAGCAAAAGCGAATTCAATAAAAAATGTTGCCAGCATAACCGGCGGAGAAAAGCACATAAATTTGTTGCCATATTTTTTGTACATAGTGACTACTACGAGTATACACCACCGCGCAACCAGAAGGCCTGGAATAAAGTGCAGCAATCTGTTACAATAGAGCTAAGCGCTATTTTTTATGTCTCAAAATAGCAGTAATTAAAAAGAAGATAGGAAGAACACACTTCATGGCAGAAAAAAATGTCCCACTAAAGGACTTTCGAAATATCGGAATTATCGCACATATCGATGCAGGTAAGACTACGACTACTGAGGGTATTTTGTACCGTACTGGTATTAACCACAAAATTGGCCAGGTAAAAGGTGACGATCCAGCTGGTGCGACAACTGACTGGATGGCACAGGAGAAAGAGCGTGGTATTACTATTACCTCAGCTGCTGTGACTGCCTTTTGGAAGGGTCACAAGATCAACATCATCGATACTCCAGGTCACATCGACTTTACTGCTGAAGTTGAGCGTTCACTTCGTGTTCTTGACGGCGCTGTCACGGTATTTGACGGTAAGATGGGTGTTGAAGCTCAGACTGAGACCGTATGGCGTCAGGCAAACAAGTACGGCGTGCCACGTATTTGTTTCATCAACAAGATCAACCAAACCGGTGGTGATTTTTACAAATCTCTTGAGACAATTCACAATCGTTTGTCTCGCCAGGCACTTCCTATCCACCTTCCTATTGGATTTGAAAAAGAAATCAATGGTGTTGTAGACCTTGTTGACATGAAGGCGTACACATATACAGACTACACGGATCACGAGCTCGTTCCTGGTGAAATCCCTGCAGACATGCTCGATAAAGCAAAGAATGCTCGTAGTCTTCTTGTTGAAGCAGCTGTCGAAGCTGACGACGAGCTATTTGAGCGCTTCCTCGATAAGGGTGAAGAGTCAATCACTATCGACGAGCTAAAGGCTGCACTTCGTAAGCGTGTGCTTGCCGGTGACTTCTTCCTTGTTACTGGTGGTGACGGCCGTGGTGTGATCGTAGAAAAGGTACTTGACCTTGCTGCCGACTACCTTCCATCTCCACTTGATGTTGATGCTATCTGGGGTGAGAACCCAAAGACTGGCGAAGAAGTACAGCGCAAGCCGGACGTTACTGAGCCACTATCAGCACTAGCATTTAAGATTGCAACCGATCCTTTTGTTGGTAAGCTTATCTTCGTTCGTGTGTATAGTGGTACGCTCAAGGCTGGTTCATATGTCTTGAATACGACGACAGGTAACAAAGAGCGCGTTGGACGTATCGTTCGTATGCATGCCGACAAACGTGAAGAGATTGACGAAATCGCAGCTGGCGATATCGCTGCCGTAGTTGGTCTTAAAGAGACATTTACAGGTGCAACACTTGCTGATCCAGCACATCCAATCACTCTTGAGTCAATCACATTCCCAGAGCCACCAGTATCTATTGCTGTTGAGCCAAAGACGAAGAGCGACCAAGAGAAGATGGGTATTGCCCTTCAGCGTCTTGCAGAAGAAGATCCGACTTTCCGTATTCATACAGACGAAGAAACTGGTCAGACTATCATGTCTGGTATGGGTGAGCTTCACCTCGACATCCTCATCGACCGTATGAAGCGAGAGTTTAACGTCGAAGCAAATATCGGTGAACCACAAGTTGCGTTCCGTGAAACAATCCGTGGTACTTCTGAAGTCCAAGGTAAGCACGCGAAGCAATCAGGTGGACGTGGTCAGTACGGTGATGTTTGGATTCGTTTCGAGCCAAACGAAACTGGTAAAGGCTTCGAATTTACCGATGCGATCAAGGGTGGTGTGGTTCCACAAGAATACCGCAAGCCTGTTGAGCAGGGTATTGTCGAAACACTTAATGGTGGTGTTATCGCTGGCTATCCAGTAGTAGACATCAAAGCGACGCTTTATGACGGTAGCTACCACGACGTCGACTCAAGCGAACTTGCCTTTAAGTTGGCAGGTTCACTAGCGACACGTGAAGGTATCAAGCAAGCTAAGCCAGTTATCCTTGAGCCTGTCATGAAAGTTGAAGTAACAACACCAGAAGAGTTCATGGGTGATGTTATCGGAGACCTTAACGCACGACGTGGTCGTATCGAGGCTATGGAAGACCTTCAGGGTGGAGCGAAGCTCGTTCGTGGTATCGTGCCTCTTGCAAGTATGTTTGGATATACAAACGATATCCGCTCAATGAGCCAAGGTCGTGCAGCTAGCACGATGGAGCTTGCACAGTACGAGGAAGTGCCACCAAATGTTGCACAAGAAATCATCGAAAAACGCGCAAGCAAGTAATCGATAAAATGCATAACAAATACACCGCCCAGTAGAGGCGGTGTATTTGTATATATAACGTTAATATGCTATAATATTAATATGCAGTGATATACTTCACTCGCACCTTACGAGCACAGAAAAGAGCTACTATGAGTACACTCGTCTATCGCAGTGCAGATGTACAATTCGAATCAGATCAATCAGAAAAGAATTTGATGAGACAGGTGGAGGTGCATAGCACAGCTGTAGCGCTAACGGGCCATCTGATTGGTTCGGCCGATGATGCACATAGTCAGGCTAGTACCCGATATCCTGTTGGAGTCTACATCGATGGCGAGAAGCACGACTTTGCGGTACGTGGAGTGGTCAGCGTCTTCGAGAATAGGCTACTCTGTCTGATCAATGACATGAGCGATGAACGGTACTGGATACTTCTGGGTGTGCGATTTGAGTGGATAGGAGATCACACTAGCGGTAGATTGCAGCTACAGCTTTTACCTGATGTGATCAAGCCAGTTGAGGAGAGAGGTGACATTACAGACGCTATATTCGGTGATGCAGTCGCACACTTTCTCAAGTTGCCGTAGTATCTTTTCTTCGGCGGCCAAGTAATCAGCTTGGTCGCCATGTGCTCTATTCGTCAACAATTAAAAATTGTTCTGATGAGTCCGATTCTTAGGAGTCTACAAAGGACGAAACGAATAGGAGCTGGTAGCTATGATTCTCAACGAGGGGCATGCTATAGTTGTGGCATGACGAAATCTCCAAAAACGCAAAAGGCATTGAGCGCCACTAGTCGCACTAGTCGTTCGATCGAGACGCGGGCTATTTACTACGGCGGAGCGACATTCATCGCGTCGCTCATTGCAAGCTACCTCTATTTTCAAAGTCCGGCAGTTCCACTCTTTGGGCGGGATGGGTCAGTTGGGCTTGCGGCGGCAGTTCTTGGTACAATTGCGGCTTTTGTGGGCTATATGATTGCATCGACTCGAGTACGCGAAGCGGTGAAGCGAAGCCGCGCTCAGAAATTACACTTAGCATTGACGACAATGGCGCTTGCATTTGTGCATGCATCTATTAGCTTCCTGCTGTTGGCTGGTGCCTTTTTTATTATTCACGATGCCTTTAGGGGGTTACTTCTTGATCAGTATGCTGCTTCGGCGATTGTCGCAACGACAGTAGCTGTGTTGAGCTATATTATATATCTCGTGGCTGCTCAGATGACAACCCTACGTATTTCGACGGCACTTGCTGTGTTTCTCGTGAGCGGTGCACTGACGAGTATGATTACTGCCGAGGATCCGTACTGGTGGCAACGCCACTTTAGTGCACTTGGCGCGGGCGATTCCGCGTCTTCTTATGCGTTTAACATTACGCTTATTATTGCTGGGGCGGTGATCGTGAGTCTTTCTGACTATATAGCTGAAGACTTTGCAAAGCTGAAGCAAAAGGCACTCTTGTATAAAAAGGCTAAGACAACTGCTGTGCGCGTAGTACTTGCGCTCATCGGTATCTTTTTGGCACTTGTGGGTGTCTTTGCTTACGACACTGATCCGCTTTTACATAATACAGCTGCAGGCGGTATGGCAGTCCTTTTCGTAGGACTTATCATCGCGCTGCCACTTCTTGTGCCATCATTTTCTAAAGCCTTCTTCGCATTGTCGTACGCTTTAATGGGCGTATTAATCTTGTGTTACTGGCTATGGGTTGGACTTGAATACTTTAACTTGACGACGTTTGAACTTATCGCTGCTGGTATCATCTTTGGATGGCTTGTTGTGTTTATACGCCAAGTTGCAGCTGCGCTTGACGACGACGCTCAATAGTACTTGAATTTACATGAATCTCGGCGTATAGTCTCATGTACTATGAGTTATGAGAACGGCGAAATGAATCACGAAAAACCTCCAGTCTATGTACTCTTTAGCGATTTACATCATTGCAAAGACTACGTAACTATACATATGGCATTTCAGCGCTACGTTTATCAAGAGTTTATTCTTCCGGGTTATGAGGATGGAGCTTGGAGTCTCGACCAGTTGGATTCATTTGCAGATGACTTTGTCGGCGACTTGCTAGAAAAGGGAGTTCTTCCTTCTCGAGAGGAGTTCGAGAGAGATGAGGAGAGTGGCAAGGAACAGTTTCGTCGTGCGTTTTACGACGTGATAATACCCGCCTACGAGGAAACGCATACACGTGAAGAAATCGATGATTGGCTACCAAGGGCGTATGATGTTGTCTTGCCCAAAGAGAGTCGTCACGAACTGGACAGCTGTAGGGTGACTCTTAATAATAATGATGTGAATTGTCAGTATGGGTTTTGTTTACAAAAATATGTTGCACGAGATATTAAGTCATCGCTATTACGTCCTGATTTTGAGTCATTTGAATATCAGTTGGATTCCGAGAAAAAATGCATCGATACGCTTCGTCGGCTTGCATATGCTACAGACGTCTTAGGTGGGGAGCCTGTAATGTACGCTCAAGCGCTCGAGGGTCACTATCTTACTCACTACAGTAGCTATTTTGAGTCGTTGCCGTAAAATAATATCTCTTTACGAACAGTAAGAAACCCTGTATAATTACAGGCATACGTCGTGGAGTCATTTTACGGCTGTGCGCGAATATAATTAATTAGGAGATATAATCCACAATGGCAGATTTCGATCGAACCAAGCCTCACGTCAACGTTGGTACTATGGGTCACGTTGACCACGGTAAGACTACTTTGACAGCAGCAATCACACACGTGCTTGCAAAGAAGCTTCCAAGCGAAACTAACAAACCTCGTAACTACGACGAGATTGACAACGCTCCAGAAGAGAAAGCTCGTGGTATCACGATTGCTTCATCTCACCAGGAATACGAGTCAGAAGCACGTCACTATGCACACGTTGACATGCCAGGTCACGCCGACTACGTAAAGAACATGATCACCGGTGCTGCGCAGATCGACGGAGCAATCCTCGTTGTTGCTGCAAACGATGGTCCACTTCCACAAACTCGTGAGCACGTTCTTCTTGCTCACCAGGTAAACGTTCCAAAGATCGTTGTTTTCCTAAACAAGATGGATCTTGCAGATCCAGAACTCGTAGAGCTTGTTGAAATGGATGTTCGCGAACTTCTTACTAAGAACGGTTACGATGGTGACAACGCTCCAATCATCAAGGGTTCTGCTACTAAGGCCCTCGAAGGTGATGCAGCTTCTGAAGAAGCGATCATGGAACTTGTTGCTGCTCTTGACAGCTACGTTGAAGAGCCAGTACGCGACCTTGATAAGCCATTCCTTATGCCTATCGAAGATGTATTCTCAATCAAGGGACGTGGTACAGTTGCTACCGGTCGTATTGAACAGGGTATCATCAAGCTAAACGATCCAATCGAAATCGTTGGTATCAAAGCTACTCAGAGTTCTGTTGTAACTGGTATCGAAGCATTTAAGAAAAACCTTGACCAAGGTCAAGCTGGTGACAACGCAGGTCTTCTCCTTCGTGGTATCGAGCGTGATCAGGTTGAGCGTGGACAGGTTCTTGCTAAGCCAGGTTCTGTAAACCCACACACTGAATTTGAAGCAGAAGTCTACATCCTTAAGAAGGAAGAAGGCGGACGTCATACACCATTCAGCAAGGGTTACAAGCCACAGTTCTACTTCCGTACAACTGACGTTACTGGTGAAGTTGAACTTCCAGCTGACAAAGAAATGGTTATGCCTGGTGACACATTGACATTCAAGGTTACTCTCCTTCAGCCAATCGCTATGGAGCAGGGTCTAAACTTCGCTATTCGTGAAGGTGGCCGAACTGTTGGTGCCGGTGTTGTTACTAAGATCAACAAATAGTTAGTTCTCTAACTTACAAAAATACCCCTGAGCGATCAGGGGTATTTTTGTGTGATAGTGCTTTTAGGGTGATTATAAATGTAAAACTCCGCCTTCTCGGAGAATTACTTCTCGACGAATTAAGCGGAGTGGTGTTGGTAGCGGAAAATGCTGTCCTCTGGGTCGTAAGAGATGATAAAGTTTGCCTGCAAGCCAGTAAAGCTACTCGTTGCAAGGTCTGCAATTTCATGGAGTGTCTTTGTGTCTTGCCACGCATATATCCGGTGAGTCAATGCCGAAACATCTTTGATCCATATTCTTTGGATGGACCGAAAGCTGATCGTAGCCTGTAGGAGGCTGGGCGAATGGCGCGAGCGGTTTTTGAACTCTTGCGCGAGTCGAATAGCCAGCTCTTTCTTATTGTCCCTGGTTATTTTTGCCGACTGTGTTTTTCTGTACTCAGCGTCAGCTGAACCTGGAGCGTTTATTGCTTGAGACTTCATGTCTTCATCCGTTGTCGGCACATACATGATGTGGTCTGAGGTGCAAAGATCCGAAAGATGAGTACTCCCATCTCTACATATAAGTATATAAGGCTTTGTCTATTTCATCAAATATCGGCGAGTATGGGTGAAAAAAGGTAAAACCTCGCCAATTCCAGAAGAACCGCGAGGTACTACCGTGAGGCGAGGTTTGTAATTCTGTCTTATGGATGGCTAGTGTTGCTCGTAGTACTCGGTGTTTACTGAGCCTGCGTGCTGACCGTCAGCCCTACTGAAGTATGCTCTCCGTTCGATGAGATGAATGAATTGCAGTCCTGTTCGGGTCGTGGTGGCGGTTAAGCTTTCTAAAAGATGGGTAATCTCCAAATAGCTTAGTCCACTAGTAGAGGGAAATGGTGTTATCTCAACCTCTATATCGTCCTTTGACTTTCTCATGACGCTCGCTACCACGTCTGCCGCCTTAATAGCCTCCGTAAGGATTGCTTTTGGGGTGGCATCATGGATTTCCGCAACCTTCACTTGGGCGACTTCGTAGCCCTTATGATACGTCGGCTCATTGCCTGTGATAACTCTGTACAGCCATCGAGCTACCATAAGTAGGTACGAAATTGGCATAGTTCTCTCTTTTCGAGTGGTCGTTATAAGCGAGCGCTTGAACGAAAGGTACGTAACACGGTGTGATACTCTTTTTATAATTATACGGTAAATATGTCCACTTGTCATATTTCATCGTCTACAGACAAGTCAATTGATCGTTATAATTGACTGTTCTGTAGACGAGGACAGAGAGGCGAATAGCCATATCCTCGAATACCTTTCATGATGGAATCGGATGCCTGTATCGACCTGTGTAGCATGGAGCAGGCACTGATGTTCTATCTTCCGGTGCTCTATACTGTACCTCGAATACCACTTCGAAGGTGGAGTTTTTGCCAAGATCGTTATTGACGATGTCAGCAATAGTGGAGAGGTTAACTTCCTTGCTAACTACCGGATCATCAGTTAAGCCGTGGTGGTCAAGCAGCTTGCTTACCTTGGCTAAAAGGAAATCAGTTGTTTTGATGTCCAGGCCGTTTCGTTGCATTCTAGCATGAATGCTCGTTGCTTCTACGAATAACGCTTTTGCGAGTAGTTGCAGTGTTTCTTCGTTGTCGCTCATTGTTTTTCCTCTCGGGCTAGTATTTAAGGTATGCGGTTGTAAGGCCCCTTTTCGGGTGGCTCTGCGGGAAATACCACAACCATTAGCCAGCAAACGAATCTTAGTAGCTTATTTTTTATCATGCTTTGCGCCTCTCTGTCCAGATTGTATTGCCGAGTCTAAACTCTAGGCGTACTCTCTTCACGGTAGCGAAGAGTTATGCGTACTATATCATAATAATTAACTATTGTCATTAAAAACCCCTCCAAGTCATATACTATTCCAGTAGTAGACTTGAAGGGGTGGGAGAGAGGTTCAAGTGATGCTCACTCTCTTGGGTATATGCGCGGCATGATACGTCGGTTGTCGTAGAAATGAACAATGACTTTGTCATCGTCAACCCTACCGAGAATCACTACCGCTTTGTATCTTCTGCTGTAGCTCGTACTTTCGATAAGAAATGAAGCGGACTCGATATCTAGCTCGCTCCCGTCTTCATTGCTCCTTGCGATGCAGATTGAAGTTGTGGGGCGTTTGCTAATACGAGCATGACTTTCGTATTGCTGTGTGAGATCACTGAGAACGACAATAGACCGCTTGTCTGCTTTAACCAACATTTCGGACATTGCCTGCTCCTCTCGAATTGTTTGCGATAAGGTAATCGCAGGTTCACCACCTCTGGTCGAGATAGTAGATGAATTATAGCATAATTACTTTGTAAAGTCAATGTATATATTGCGTTCGTTGCGCATAAGTGTCGGATAGTGTATAGTAGCTAGGTATTATTAAATCACGTTGAGAACTCGTCCGGTATATCTTTAACTCCGAGAAGAGGTTACAGCGTAGCACATAAAAGGAGTTATCTCATGGCAGATAAGCAAGCAGCAGGCCTACGTATTCGTATTCGCCTAAAGGCATACGATCACAAAGTTATTGACCAATCAGCAAAGCAAATCATCGATACGGCTATCCGTACTGGTGCAAGTATCGCTGGTCCAGTGCCACTACCAACACGTCGTAGCACATTTACGGTCGTTAAGTCACCACACGTTTACAAGACAGGTGGAGAAGCGTTTGAGATGCGTGTTCACAAACGTCTTATCGACATCACAAATGCAACGCCAAAGACAATTGACAGCCTGCAGAACCTCAGCCTTCCAGCTGGTGTCGATGCAGAAATCCGAATGTAATTAGATAGTCACAGATAAAAATAAAACGCTCAATGAGCGTTTTATTTTTTACTTTACACGGATTATGGCTGCTGGCTCTTTAACGTGCGGCTTTTTTCTTTGCTGCTAGTTCCATAGTCTGGTATGTACTAATAGATTGTTGATTTTCTTCGATCTTATTGTAGAGGTCGTTGATTTTGATCTGGAGACTAATAACCCAGCCGCCTAATCCTAGTACGAGTGCAAGGATGATAAGCCAGTAGAATGTCTGTCGTGTGACGTTAAAGCTAAGAAATGGCCTGTCGGGCGATGATACATGGAGTGATCGGTACTGTGGCTGTGCTTTCTTTGTCGATGCAGCACGTGTCGCGGTCTTCTTTTTTACGGGAGCTTTCTTTGCCGTTTTTGTGGTCGGTTTAGCGGTTTTCGTCGATTTTGCCTTGGTCGTAGCCATAAAACATCCTTTTATTAAAAATAGAGTAACTGCATGCATTATCGCAAATATAACCAAGAGGCGCAAGCCATTGTACTTATGATTATCGGTTTGCTATAGTTGAGGGAGTTTATGGCGCAAACACAAAAACAATTAAAGAAAAAACGCCCTCGTACGTACGCACGGAACCGAGCATTAGTAAGTCGACGAGGCAATTCATTAGTACTTGAGAGTGACGGGCAATACTTCTTAAAGCTCGTCTGTGTCGTCATACTGGGGACGCTATGGCTCAAGCTGAGTACTCCTGTGCTATGGCTTGGTCTGCCACTTGGTGGAATACCTCTCGGTACGATCATTGGTCTGGTCGGTATAAAGACGCTAGAAAAGAATCAACTCAATCGTAAGATTTGGTATGCTGCACTTATTATTGTGACGATCATATGCTACTTTGTGCCAGCCGGCATTGTCCTATAGCTTATTTGTAAACTTTTCCACCTTTGACGTTGAAGAATTCTTCGAGGGTGTCTATCTTTTCTTTCGCGAGTATTGATGCAAGCTCTGTGCCGACATAGCGTAGATGCCATGCTTCTGGGTTATAGCCCGTAATATCTTCATTGCCAGCAGTGTAGCGAACGATAAATCCAAATTCGCGTGCGTTTAGGGCGAGCCATTTTCCTTCGGCTGTGTCGACAAAACATGGGTTGAAGTTGCACGTTGGCTGACTAGATCCGCTAATGTCTACCGTGAGCCCTGTCTGGTGCTCGCTATAACCCGCACGAGCGCTGATGGTATCTGCGGTCGCCTGTCCGTACTGGGCGGCATAGTTACGATAGAGAGTCTGTTGCCCGCTAAAAGGACGAAATGCGCTGGTGAGACTGATTGCTATACCATCTGTCTCGGCTTTTTTGAACAGTGCACGAAGATACGTGTCGATGCGTTGACTGTATGCATAGCCATCAAGTCCGGTGATGATATCAGCCGGAGTAAAGTCTATTGGGGTGAGTGGATGCTGCTTGTTGACGATAACCCAAAGACTAGTAGGGTCAATTGTTGAGTATAGCTTTTTATCAAAGCTAGGTTGCGGTGATACGACAGTCTGAGGCTCGGATGATACCTGCGGGTCGGGAGCTTTTTTAGGCGCAGCCGTCTGGAATTTGAGGAGCCACCACACAACGCCGGCAGCTAGGATAACGGCTATGATGACAGTTATCATAATCAAAGGATTGAGACGATGCGGGCGGGAGATCTTCATACTTCTAGTATACTCTCCTCGGACAAATTAAAACTCCGCCTCCTCGGAGTCTTTAGGCTCTACGAGAGGGCGGAGTAGGTAGCAGGAACTACCGGACGTTTTGCAACATACCCAGATCAATCAGCTTATTACCGAACTGTTCGTTAACGAGTTCAAAGCTAGAACGTGAATCTTCACCGACAGGGCGTCTACTCTCGAAGTAAATTTCCCTTGGTGTCAGTTGTTGCGGATTTACATTGCCTCGCTCACTGATATGCCAAGTGTGCATCGGGTGGATGAGTGATCCTTGGCTGATGCGCATGGTGCCCTGTGAGGGGCTATCGATTCTCAATGATGTACCGATCAAGTAGATGACATTGCGCTGCATGCCCTTGCTGAAAAGGTGTACATTTTCGGCGATGTCGACGATGACGAAGTGCATTGGAGACAGCACACTGTTGAGATTGAGGGAGGGGACGCTCTTGTAATGTTCAGTGAACATACTCATGATTCTCCTTGGGTGCGATTTGAAGCTGATTCAAATTAGGGCATGTCATCAAATTACTGATGAATGCAATACTTTTATAACATATAATATCTAATATTACAATAATATAAAAACTCCGCCTCTTCGGAGTTTTGGCTCGACGAAGGGACGGAGTGATGGATTATTATAGCGGCGCTGCAGTCTTATTGAAGAATCTTTTTGGCTGTTTGCCGGTTCACGAGGTTGATAATCTTTTTAGGCGTTAGCTCGAGAGTACCAAGCTTCTGCACATAAAGACGTATCGGAGGATCGGTGTGACAAGCTCCTTTAACTTGAATGCTCAATGGCTTACCTCGGTGTATGAAGCGTGCGCGGATGCCTCGTTTCCTGCACCCAGCGTGCTCTGGGTTTTGGCATTTGAGTGAGTAGGGAGGGGTATCTTTGGCAAAAAGATGAATATTGCCGGTGCTATCAACGATGATTACTCGTTGCCTATACACAAGTTCGCCTACATCGATGAAAGGTACTTCATGAAAGTAACTGGGTAGCTGACGCATAGTTTCTCCTGTAAGGTACAATTCGGCGCTATGTCGAATGAAGTATCATCAAAATAGTGATGAGCATATACATAATTATATCATATTATTATGTATGAATCAATTTTTATGTTTGGGATATAAAAAGTGCCTCGCAAGAGGCACTTTTCGTGACTTTGCGAGGCTGTTTACGAGAGATTTCCCTCTCGAGCAGATCTCTGGATGTTAGCTAGTTCATCAATGACAGAGTCTTCGTACATGGAATCGATTTGCATGAACAGATCAGGTATAGTGATCGTTCGAGATGTAGTCCCAGAGGATACAGTTACTTGAGATGACCTACCGAGACTGATAGTAGCAGAGATCATAACTGCACTTAAATGGTGCTTTAGGAATTAAAAAACTCCGCCTTTCTCGGAGTTTCTCGACGAGAGTGGCGGAAGGTGTTTCTCGCATGGGGCGAGACTTTTGATGACTCTTACGGCGTGGTAAGAGTTGGATGTGGGCTTGGTTTCTGTTCGAAGCCACAGACAGTGGCGAAGCGTACTGCTCCATCGTCGTAGAACTGTATGACTGTGTCGGAGTCGAATGTTTCCGGCATCCCACCCATGATCTGGACGATGTGCGGATTCTGAGGGGTATCGAACTCGTCTCTTACTACAGGGGCAAACAGCAGGTTGCGCCTATCGAATTGAGGGGCATAGGTAGGGTGGTGAAATACATTGATTTCAAGCCGTGATCTTGAATCGTCATCTATGTTGGCGTGTATAACTAACATCGTTTCTGGAGTGACGAGATCACGCACGCGCTGTTCAGTCATGGCTACTCCTTGGTGTACTTGCCGTGGGAATCCAACAGCATACAGGTACGATACTATATTCTCATGCGTCGCGCAATTCAACCTGATATAAAATAGCCCCACTCGAAAGTGGGGCGTCGTGCCGGAGGTCACTGTATGTGCAGGCCTCCGACGATGCGTACTTGCTTACCTCTCTCTTGACTCTAGCGAGGGCTGTCTTCTGAGGTGTCCCTGCAGCTGTCATAGAAAACTACATAACGGCGGAGCATCTCAACTCCGAAGAGATCAGGCCTGGCACTTGCAAGGATTGAAACTACCCCAAGTGTAGTTTCACTTACTCTATTGGATCCTGTCGATTGACTCTGCTTTGGCATAGCATGATCGTTAAGCACGCTAATGAGGTCTTCGACCGACGAGATAATGTCTTGATCATGAAAGTCTCGCATAAGCATGTCAAGGATTGCTATCTCTTGATTGTCGAAGTCATCGTTATCGTTTGTCATGGAGATTCCTTAGTTTGTCGGTGGCAAAGTACGTGTCTACTCAATTTATTTCTAAACGGAATAAACAGTGTATGACTATAAAACATTTATAAAGGTAATACAATACCCGCCGTATTATCGTAAAATGTGTCCTAACTAGTTGACTTACCCCTGTATCTGTGCTACAATTCGATGGTAACTTATTACGTAATAACAATCTGCTCTTGGTGAATTGGTAGGTCTCAACAGATGAGAAACCACCTCTCACCAAGAGTTTTAAGTGGGAGCAAAGAGGGCAATGAAAGCACTTCTCGGTACCAAAATTGGTATGACCCAAATCATCAGCGAAGATGGCAAGGCAGTTCCTGTCACGCTTATTCAAGCTGGCCCAGTGACTGTGACTCAGGTCAAGTCTGTCGATATCGACGGCTATACCGCAGTTCAAGTGGCATATGGTGAGGGTAAGAACCTGAGCAAGGCCGTTGCTGGACACACCAGTCCAGCTAAAGTGACCCCGAAACACATTCGGGAATTTCGTGTTGCAGAACTACCAGAAGGTCTCAAGGTAGGTGACACGATCGACGTAACTCAGTTTGCGCTAGGCGACATGGTAAATGCGACTGGTACAAGCAAGGGTAAAGGTTTTGCCGG
The DNA here is from genome assembly GCA_001029695.1 of Candidatus Saccharibacteria bacterium GW2011_GWC2_44_17. Taxonomy (GTDB): domain Bacteria; phylum Patescibacteriota; class Saccharimonadia; order Saccharimonadales; family Saccharimonadaceae; genus 2011-GWC2-44-17. Next base: position 161,790 of record CP011211.1, on the reverse strand, counting down.
TACGGTAAAACGACATAATTTTGCGACAAGCAAAAGCACACATGGTGGAAACGGAAATGTCCGTAAGCCAGGTTCAATTGGATCAATGTATCCACAAAAGGTCTTTAAGGGTAAGCGAATGGCCGGCCGTATGGGCGCTGATCGCGTAACTGTAAAGAACCTTGAAGTGGCATATGTCGATGCAACGAACAACCTTATTGGTCTTAAGGGAGCAGTTCCTGGGCCACGTAAGGGTCTTATCGTAATTGGAGGAAAGGCATAATGGCTGAGACTACTAAAACTACGACAGCTAAAACTGTCCTACCTACAGAGGTTTTCAATGTCGAGGTTCAAAACCACGAACTATTGAAGCTTGCTTACGATAGCTACCTCGCAAACTCACGCCAAGCAAGTGCTACAACTTTGCAGCGTGGTGAAGTACGCGGTGGTGGTAAGAAACCATGGAAGCAGAAGGGTACTGGTCGAGCACGTTTTGGTTCGACACGAAACCCTATCTGGCGCGGTGGTGGTGTTGTATTTGGTCCACGCGGTAATGAAAATTACTCAAAGCGACTCTCTACAACAAGCAAACGCGTTGCAGTGAAGCAGGCACTTACTCTTGCTAATGAAGCAAAGAAGGTGTTTGTACAAGACGTCAAAACAACTGGTAAAACAGCTGAAGTAGTGAAATTCCTCGCTGACAACAAGTACGCACGTCGTACACTTATCGTTGTTGACGAGAAAACACCTGAGTTGATTCGTGCAACTAATAACATCCAGAATGTTCTACTAGTTCGCGCAACATACCTCAGTGTGTATCACATCCTTAATGCTGATGCGATCGTACTATCGACTAAATCCGTTCCAGTTATCAAAAGCTGGTTAGTAAAGGAGGAGGCGTAATATGACACTTATCAGCGTTATCCCACGTGTATCTGAGAAAGCCTATGCTCAGTCACAAAACAATGTTTACGTATTTAATGTTCCACTAACTGCAAATAAGCAAGAAATTGCTGCAGCTGTGGAAGCTCAGTTTGAAGTAAAAGTAGAGCGAATCAAAACACTCGTTCAATCTGGTAAAGCTGTTCGATTCTCACGAGGAAAGAACCGCTACCCAGGTACAACGAACCGCAAAGACAACAAGAAGGCGTATGTCACTCTTGCTGCCGGAAGCAGTATCCAAGTATTTGATCAGCCTGCAACTGAAGAGGAGAAGAAGTAATGCCAATTAAAGCTTACAACCCAACCACTCCAGCTCGACGAGGCATGACAAGTGAAGACTATAGTGAGATTACAACTCGTAAGCCACTAAAAAGTCTGATCAAGAGTAAGAAGCAAAACGCTGGTCGTAACAATACTGGTCGCATCACTGTGCGTCACCGTGGTGGTGGTGTCAAACGACATCATCGTCTGATGAATCACAAACTTGCGCCAGGTACTGTTGCAACGATCGAAGAGATTGAATACGATCCAAACCGTTCTGCACGTATTGCTCGTATCAAAGATCAGCACGGTCTTTACCACTACGTACTTGCTGATACCAGCATGTTCAAGGGTAAGTCAATCGTCAGCGGTCCTGAAGCTCCAATCGAGTCTTCAAACCGTATGCCACTTGCAAAGATTCCAGTTGGTTCACAGATCTACGCGATCGAAATCCAAGTTGGTAAGGGCGCACAGATGGTACGTTCAGCTGGTACAAAAGCCCAGTTGATGGCTAAAGAAGGTGACTATGCGATGGTTCGTCTTCCATCAGGTGAAGTTCGTCGATTCCGATTGGAAGCGACTGCTGCACTTGGCGTTGTCGGTAACGTACAGCACCAAAACGTTAAAATCGGTTCTGCCGGTCGTAATCGACGCAAGGGTATTCGCCCAAGTGTTCGTGGTGTCGTGATGAACGCGACAGATCACCCTCACGGTGGTGGTGACGGTGGACGACACGGTAGTGGTAAGCCACCACGTACTCCATGGGGTCAGTTGACTCTTGGATACCGAACTCGCCGACGTAAAGACGTCAGCAAGTTGATTGTTAAAAGTCGCCATGATGCGAAGAGGAAGAGGTAGTATATGAGTCGATCACTCAAAAAAGGCCCATTCATCGACGCCAAGCTCGCTAAAAAAGTGGCGGCTTTGACGCCTGATGATCGTACTATCATCAAAACTTGGGCTCGTGCTAGCACGATCACCCCAGAGATGGTAGGCCGCACGATCGCTGTTCACAACGGTCGCGTACACGTACCTGTACTTGTCTCGGAAAATATGGTTGGTCACAAACTCGGTGAGTTTAGCCCAACTCGTAAGTTCCGCAAGCACGGTGGAAAGGATAAGAAGTAATGGCTGAGCAATTAACTGTTCGTTCTTACGCAAAAGGTGTTGACCAGGCTCCACGTAAAGTGAGTCTAGTCGCTGCTCTTGTACGTAATCGTACTGTTGCAGATGCACTTGTTATCCTTGAGCACGTCCCAAAGCGTGCATCACTTCCAGTCAAAAAAGCTATCGAGAGTGCAAAAGCTAACGCTACTAACACTCACGGTCTTGACGGAAAAACACTTGTTATTTCAACAATTTCAGTCACTGTCGGTACGCGCTTGAAGCGATTTAAGCCTGCAAGCCGTGGCCGTGCGTTGCCATTCCAGAAGAAGACTTCAAACATTTTGGTTGAGGTTACTGGAGTTGAAAAACCTAAGAAGAAGCCAGTTGCTGCTGCAAAGCCAGCTGAAACGGCTGAGAAGAAGGAGAGCAAATAATATGGGCCAAAAAGTAAACCCAATTAGTTTCCGTCTTCAATTAACAAAGAATTGGGATTCACGCTGGTTCGCTGGTAAAAAAGATTTTGCCAAGTGGCTTCACGAGGACATTCAGATTCGTGAACTTATCGAAAAGAAGTTCGCAAGTCGTCCAACTATTAGCCGAATCGAGATTGAACGTTCAGCTAACCTAATCACTGTAACGATCCATACTGCAAAAGCTGGTGTTGTGATCGGACGTGGTGGTGTTGGTGTAACTGAGCTGAAGAGCCAAATCGAAAAGATTGCTTCACTCCCAGTTCGTATCAACATTGAAGAAGTTAAGCGTCCAGAACTTGATGCAAAACTTGTTGCCGAGAATATTGCTCGTCAGCTTGAACGTCGTATCAATTTCCGCCGCGCGATGAAGATGACTGCACAAAACACTATGAACGCTGGTGCCAAGGGTATCCGTATTCAGGTGGCTGGTCGTTTGAACAACGCTGAAATGGCTCGTCGTGAAAAGGTAATCGAAGGCTCAGTGCCACTTCACACGCTTCGTGCTGATATCGATTTCCACTCTGCACGTGCGAACGCTCCTGGTGTTGGTATCATCGGTGTGAAAGTCTGGATCTACAAAGGTGAAAGGGCTGACCGCTAATGTTAATGCCAAAGAAAACCAAGTACCGAAAAGTTCGCAAGGGTAAAAACCCTGGTACTGCGACTCGTGGTAACTATGTCGCTTTTGGTGACTACGCACTACAGAGTCAGTCGAACGAACGAATTACTAGTCGTCAGATCGAGTCAGCTCGTCAGGCGATGACACGCTACATCAAGCGTGGTGGTAAAATCTGGATCCGTATCTTCCCTCATACTCCTGTGACTCGTAAGCCACAGGACGTCAAGATGGGTAGCGGTAAAGGTAACCCAGAATTCTTCGTAGCTAAGGTGAAAGCCGGAACAGTTATGTTTGAAATGAAGGGTGTTGATGAAGAGATTGCTCGCGAAGCGATGCGACTCGCTTCTCACAAGCTTCCAGTAAAGACAAAATTCATTAAGCGAGAGGAGGCATAATCATGGCTGAAACTAAAACAACCAAAAAAGCCGCACCTAAGAAGGCTGATGAAGTAAAGACGATTGCACAGCTACAGGAAGAGCTTCTTCAGAAGCGAACCGATCAGCTTGCAAACAAGCGCAGTCATGCTGCCGGTGAGCTCGTGAATCCACGTGTCATCACAGCGACTCGTAAAGAAATCGCTCGCTTGCACACTGCTATCCGAGCAGCTGAGCTTGCAGCAAAGGAGAGTAAATAATATGGCCAAGACATTGACTGGTATCGTGAGCTCGGATGTTCGCGATAAAACAATTACCATCACTGTGACTAGTCGTGAGACTCACCCTATCTACGGAAAGCAGTATTCTGTGAACCGTAAATACACAGCTCATGATGAAAACAATGAGGCAAAAATCGGCGATAAGGTAACGATCACTGAAGTTCGTCCTATTTCAAAGACAAAGAGCTTCACTCTGAAGAGCGTTGACGAAAAGTCACGTGGTTCAGTTGAGCTTAAAGAAGAAGAGGTTGAAGCGTAATGATTCAACAAGAAACTCGTCTTAAAGTCACCGACAACTCGGGTGCAAAGGAAATCCTTTGTATTCGCGTACTTGGTGGAACGAAGCGTCGCTATGCACGTGTTGGTGACATTATTGTCGCTACCGTCAAGCAAGCTAGTTCAACGGGTACCGTCAAGCGAAAAACAGTTGTTAAAGCTGTTGTCGTGCGTACTCGTGATCAAATTCATCGTAAAGATGGTAGTACGATCGCCTTTGATGATAACGCTGCTGTTATTATCAACGACGATAAGAACCCTAAAGGCACACGTGTCTTTGGTCCTGTGCCACGTGAACTACGTGACATGGGCTACGCAAAGATTATTAGCCTAGCACCGGAGGTACTCTAATATGGCTCATCGTATTCAAAAAGATGACATCGTTAAGCTTATTAGCGGCGACAACAAAGGCACTACCGGTAAGGTAGTAAAGGTTCTTACAAAGAAGAATGCTGTACTTGTCGAAGGTATCGGTGTGTCTCACCGTAAAGTTAAGCCAAGCCAGCTTAACCCACGTGGTGGCACAAAAGACATTCATGTTCCAACACCACTTCATAAAGTAGCACTCGTTATCGACGAAAAAGCTGCAACAACAAGTCGTGTTGGCTACAGTACTAATGCTGATGGTGCAAAGATTCGTCTTGCGCGTCAGGCAAAGAACAAGGAGATTAAGTAATGGCAAAAGCTACTACTACCGCTCCTCGCTTGAAAGCTTTGTACGCTACTCAGTACGTCAAAGAACTCCAGGCCGAATTGAACCTCGAAAATGTACATCAAGTACCTAAGCTCGAGAAAATTGTGGTCAGCGTAGGAACTGGTAAGAGCAAGGATGACAAACGTCACCTTGAAACTGTAAAGAATACCGTCACAAAGATTACAGGCCAGATGCCAGTTGAGCGTCTTGCTAAAAAATCTATCGCTGGATTCAAGATCCGTGCAAACATGGGTGCGCCAGTAGGCGTGAGCGTCACACTTCGTGGTGCTCGTATGTACGAATTCCTCGACCGTCTTGTCAATGTCTCATTGCCTCGCGTTCGTGACTTCCACGGTGTCGGTACTAAATTCGATAAGGGTGGTAACTACAACCTAGGAATCATTGAGCAATCAATCTTCCCAGAGCTTACTTTCGAGGAGACGCAAGTACTTCACGGACTTCAGCTTACCTTTGCTATTAAGAATCAAGACCCAGCTCACAGCCGTGCGCTTCTTGAGAAATTTGGCATACCATTTGAGAAAGAAGGAGGCCGACGCTAATGGCTAAGAAATCTATGATCGCACGCGACGAAAAGCGTAAGAAAATGATCACGAAGTATGCTGCAAAGCGTGCTGAGCTCAAAGAGCTCGGTGACCTCGAAGGACTTCAGGCGCTTCCAAAAAACAGCTCACCGAGCCGTTGGAAGAACCGCGATGCACTTGATGGTCGTCCTCGTGGATATATGCGTAAGTTTGGCCTTAGCCGAATTAGCTTCCGCGAAAAAGCCTCTAAGGGAGAAATCCCAGGTATTACGAAAAGTAGTTGGTAAGAAGGAAAGGAATTTAAGATATGTCACTACAATCAACTGACCCAATCGCCGACCTTCTCACCCGCATTCGTAATGCGGCAATGGTTGGCAAGCACGAAGTTCGTGTTCCAGCAAGCAAGATGAAAAAGACAGTTGCTGAGCAACTAAAGAAAAACAAGTACCTTACAGACGTCAAGGTTGAAGCTGGTAAGCCACGCGATACGCTGGTTATCACTATCAACAAGCCAGGTGAGAACTGCACGATCAATGAGATCACACGCCTTTCAAAGCCAGGTCGCCGTGTGTATGTTGGTGCTGATGACATTCCACGCATCAAAAGTGGTCGTGGACTTGTCCTTATCAGTACGAGCAAGGGTGTTATCACTGGTCACGAAGCTGTTAAACAGCGTCTTGGCGGTGAGCTACTCCTTAAGGTGTACTAAGTGATACAAAAGGTATACGCATTCGTATTCGCTATAGTGGAGTTTTTCCATAACTATATTGGATATGGTGTCGTAGACCGAAAAAAACGGTCAGACAACGATAACAAGAAAGAGAAGTAAGATGAGTCGAATCGGAAAACTACCAATTGACGTACCTACAGGTGTGACAATCACGATTGATTCAGATGTTATTTCAGTTAAGGGGCCTAAGGGCGAACTAGCTGTACCACATCTGAGTGACGTGACTGTGGAGCTCGTTGGTACACAGGCAATCGTGACACGCAAGGATGACCAGCGCGTTGCCAAAGCGCAGCACGGTTTGCAGCGCTCACTTCTTTTCAACGCTGTTGAAGGCGTTGTTAAGGGATTTGAGAAAAAACTAGAAGTAAATGGCGTCGGTTTCCGTGTCGGTATGAGTGGTCCTGTACTTGAAATGAGTCTTGGCTTTTCACACCCAGTTAAGTACGAAGCTCCAGCTGGCGTAACAATTGCAACGGAAAAGATGAACATTATCGTGAGCGGTATTGACAAGCAGCAAGTCGGCCAGGTCGCAGCTGAAATCCGTGCCCTCAAGAAACCTGAACCATACAAGGGTAAGGGAATTAAGTATGCTGACGAAGTTGTACTTCGAAAAGCAGGAAAGGCTGGTAAATAATCATGGCAGACCTCGCTAAGAAACTTCTCAACAAGAGTCTTCGCAAGAATCGCGTTCGCGCAAAGATTAGTGGCACTGCAGAGCGTCCACGTCTGACGGTTACTATCAGCAACAAGCACGTAAGTGCTCAGCTTATCGATGACGTGAAACAGCATACTATTGCTGCAAGCACGACTGTTGGTACGAAGCAAACTGGCTCAATCGCTGAGCAGGCTGCTTTCGTTGGTACAGATATCGCGAAAAAGGCTAAGAAAGCTAAAATTACTGCAGTCGTATTTGATCGCAACGGTCGCCAGTACGCTGGTCGTCTTGCTGCCCTCGCTGACGCTGCACGTAAGGAAGGATTGGAGTTTTAATCATGGCTGAACAACAAGCAGCTACAACAAACGCTCGCCAGGGTCAGGCTCGCGGTAACGGTCCACGCCGTGACAACCGCCGTGATCAGACTCCACAAGAGCCAAAAGAGTTCGAAGAACTTGTTATCAATATCGACCGTGTCTCACGCGTTGTAAAGGGTGGACGACGATTCCGATTCAAGGCTTTGGTTGTTGTAGGTAACCGCAAGAATAAAGTTGGTGTTGGTGTCGCTAAGGGGCAGGATGTGCAGTCAGCAGTTGCAAAAGCAACTGATGTTGCAAAGAAGCACCTTATCACAATCCCAGTTGCAAACGAGACGATTCCTCATGATGCTGAGATCAAGCTTTCAGGTGCGCAGGTGCTTATCAAGCCAGCTGCTCCTGGTACAGGTGTGATCGCCGGTGGTGTTGTTCGTCAGATCATTGGCGTAACAGGTATCCGTAACATGCTTTCAAAGTCACTTGGTTCAACAAACAAGGTAAACATCGCTTACGCAACAATCGAAGCATTGAATAGCCTTGTTCCTAAAGATCAATGGCTCAATGCAAAGCCTGCTAAGAAAGCAAGCAAAGAGGAGGCTAAGTAATGACTAAGTACAACGAACTCCAAGTTACGGCAAACAAAGACCGCAAACGCGTTGGTCGCGGTATCGCTGCTGGTCAGGGTAAAACTGCTGGTCGCGGTACAAAAGGTCAGGGCGCGCGTACTGGTAAAAAGCTTCACGCTATGTTCCAGGGTGGCTCACGTTCACTCGTGACAGCTATTCCAAAGGCACGTGGCTTTAAGAGCAAGCGTACTCCAGCTCAGGTTGTGTATCTCGATCACCTGAATGCACTAAAGGGTAAGACTGTCGACAACTTCGTACTATTCGAAGAAGGCTACATCAAAACTCCTTTCCATGCAGTAAAGGTTATCGCACGTGGTGAATTGACCGAAAAGGTAACTCTTAAGGTGCAGGGTGCATCAAAGAGCGTCCAAGAGGCAGTTACAAAGGCTGGTGGTAGTTTCGAGAAAATCGCTACTCCACTCAAGAAGTCTGAAAAAGAAGCTGAAAAGAACGACAAATAAATTAATTGTTAGGCTGGCCGTAGTATAATACGTATAGTATTGTGCTACGGAATGCCGTAATAATTACCAAGTAGATAGGGAATAGACTGATGAACTGGAAAACAATCCTCAAATCATTTAAAAACAAGGACATGCAAAAGCGTCTGCTTATTGTGCTTGGGCTCGTGGTTGCGTACCGCTTTTTGGCTCATGTACCAGTGCCGCTCACAGAACCAACGCAGCTAAAAGAAGCTATCGAGAGTGTTGTCGGTGCAAGTGAGTTTGGTGGATTCCTAAACCTACTCTCGGGTGGTGCGCTTGCACAACTCTCTATTGTACTTGTAGGGCTGAGTCCATTTATCACCGCAAGTATTATCACGCAGCTTCTGACAAAAGCAATCCCAAAGCTCGAGGAGCTTCATAAAGATGGTGAATCAGGTCGTCGCAAGATCAACCAGTGGACTCGTATGATAAGTGTCCCACTCGCGATTATCCAGTCTATCGCATTTATCTTTATCCTTCGTCAGTCAGTACTTGCGGGCAACACGGCAATCGTAGACAGCGCTACTCCTATGGAGTGGGTCGTTTCGGTCACTGCCATGACAGCAGGTGCGCTCCTTCTTATGTGGCTAGGTGAGCTTATTACAGAACAGGGCATCGGCAACGGTATTAGTATGCTTATCTTCGCAGGTATTATCAGTCAGCTTCCAACAACGCTTGGTACGCTTGGCACCTCACTATTCAACACAGAGCAAGGCTCACTGAGTGTCTTCGGTTGGTTTAATCTTCCGGTCAATCCAACCGCGTTCTGGGTGACGCTGGCGATATCGCTTGCATCGTTGCTGGTGTTATATCTACTCGTGAAGATCAACGAAGCGCAACGTGTGGTGACTATTAACTACGCCAAGCGCGTGCAAGGTAATAGTAGCTATGGCGGAGTAAAGAGTATCCTCCCTATAAAGCTCATTGCCGCTGGTGTGATCCCTGTCATCTTCGCTGTAGCCTTCCTTTCACTTCCTGCATTTGTCGGCCAGGTCCTAAAGGCGACTGGTGATGCTCAGTATCTGACGCTTGCAAACAATCTTATCGCATGGTTTCAAGCACCGCAGCCAGGTGCATTTACGGGCGATACTCTTAGTGCATTAATTTATCCTGCAGCCTATTTCTTCCTCGTTATCTTATTTACCTACTTCTATACAGGAATCGTCTTTAATGCAAACGAAATCGCAGAGAACCTTCAGAAGCAAGGTGGATTTATCGAAGGTGTACGACCTGGCATTCAGACAGAGAAGTACCTTAGCCGAACAGTAAACCGGCTCATCCTTTTCGGATCTCTCGTACTTGGACTTATCGCCGTTATGCCATTCGTCGCAGAGTATATCTTTGCACAAGCAGGAGTAACGGGTATCCAGAACCTTGCTATTGGCGGTACGGGGCTGCTCATCGTTGTGTCGGTTGGACTAGAAAGTCTTCGTCAGATCAACTCTCGTGCCCTCATGGTCACATACGACGACTACAAATAAGAAGCACGACGTGTTGAAAATATCACAGCCTTTCGTTTGCTCGGAAGGCTGTTTTTCATGAGTATAGTTGTTATACTTAAAAGATATGAGTTCGGGGTTAACTATTCAACAAAAAAAGGATCGTAAGTTTGGGAGCTGGATCGCTTTAGTGGTCTGTGTACTGCTCCTTGTCGCATGTGGATGGTTTGGCTACAGATGGTACGTAGAAGGCGAACAGCCGCCACTCATACCCGTACCGGCCTCAGCGATGGCGGATCCTACCATCGATGAGTCGCCTGTGAGCGGTGTAGAGATTAATGATCATAAAGTAGCGCCGACGCAGCCTCGATATATATCAATTCCTGCTATCGGCGTTGAAAAGACGCGAGTTATCGGGGTTGGTCTCACAAAAGATAAACAGTTAGATACGCCAAAAAATATCAATGATACTGCATGGTATACAGCCAGCGGCCTTCCTGGTAGCGGCTACGGAGCGGTAGTAATCGATGGACACAACGGCGGTGTGACAAAAGATGGTATATTCGCAAAGCTCAGTCAGCTTAAGGTTGACGACGAGATTATGATCGAACGCGGTGACGGAAAAAAGATTACCTACAAAGTCGCTGAGAACAAAACGATGAGCCTTAAAGAAGCAAATGAGTCTGGTATGAAAAACATGATGCTTCCGATAGATCCGACAAAAGAAGGTCTTAGTCTTATCACTTGTGCCGGCAACTGGGTTCCACGCGATAAAGTCTTTGACAAACGTGTTATGCTGCGCGCTGTTGCCGTCAATTAATCATTAGAGACTACAGGTTGGCGTACACTGCATTAGTCTTATGCTTTGATGAGTTCACTGGTCTATGGTATAAATAATCTATCTGGACACTCCGCCCAACTCGAATAATACACCTGTATCTAGTCGATGAGCGGCGTTGAGTAGATCAGTGTACCTGACAGAGGAGAAGTCGTGATACTATCCAACCATATTACCGAACGGTTACATAGAGTATACGCCAAGTCACTTGAATTTGATGAAGCGAGAGCTGCACTGAGACGCCCAGTTATAGATGCAGTTGTTATTGTTCTTGGTTTTGCTTATGAGGATAACCTACCGAATGATGACTTCTTTGCTTGGGCCGATGGCAAATATATGTTTGACATCCTGACTGCTAGACGATTTGTTTTTAATAAAGAAGTAGTGAGCCATATCGGGAAATGGGTTACTGACGCTTATGACGGTCAGCGTAACCTATTTGCAAATGACCTCGCTGTTCGCTTAGGCCAGTTCTATGGTGCTGAAGCAGCGTTCTCGGCGTCTGTAGTTGAGCCTTCGGGGCTGTCTCACAGGCTAAGGCTTGGCTGGGATGTTCGATTTTCTGATATGTAATTGCTTTAACGGTGAGGTTCATTGGAGCCGCTCTCCTCTGTCCTCATCTCTTTGGATCTAAGCTGCGCTTAGGGGTGAAGAGATGAGATATTTGTTATAACTTGACGTCAGATCTGACTTTGTTACAATAAGAACTATCAAAGCTTTCCATGTCCCGGAAATTCGGAGACATGGAATTTACTAAAACACTTTACGTAGTGGGAAATTTACTGTATAATCAACCACTGTTAACTATGGCTAGTCAAAAGGAAGTAATTAAGTTGCAGGGAAAGGTAGTGGAAGCACTGCCTAATACTCAATTTAAGGTAGAACTTGAGAATGGACATAGTATTATTGCCCACATTAGCGGTAAGATGCGAAAGCATTATATCCGTCTAGTACCGGGCGATAAGGTAGAAGTTGAGTTGACCCCTTACGATCTTACGAAGGGCAGAATCAGCTTCCGCCTGCGAGATTAAATTTAACGGAAAACTGGAGTTTGTGACGTTCATGAAAGTTCGTGCGAGTGTCAAAAAAATCAGTCCCGATGATCAAATAGTTCGCCGTAAAGGTGTCCTACGCGTCATCAACAAGAAAAAACCTAAGAATAAGCAAAGGCAGGGTTAAGCATGGCTCGAATTGCAGGGATTGTAATCCCTTCAGAAAAGCAAGTGCAGATCGCGTTGACATATGTCTACGGTATCGGTCCACACTTCGCATCGACCATCCTTGCGGCGGCAAAAGTTGAGCCGACCACTCGGGTGAAAGATCTCACCGAGGCTGAAGAACAACGTATTCGCGAGATAATCGATGCCGATTATACCGTCGAAGGCGACCTACAGCGCTTGGTGACAAATAATATTAAGCGTTTGAAGGACGTCAATGCGTATCGCGGGTTGCGACACAAAGCAGGACTTCCAGTGAACGGACAGCGAACTCGTACGAATGCACGAACTCGTAAGGGTAAATCAGTTGCCGTAGGCGGAACGCAAAAAAAGGCAGCGTCTAAGACGTAGAAAGGAATATAGATTATGGCAGATGCAAAAACTTCAACTCGTAAGAAGCAGCGCCGATCAGTTCCTTCTGGTCAGCTGCACATTCAGGCAACGTTCAACAATACAATTGTTACGTTTACTGACAAAAAAGGTAATGTACTCACTGCTGCAAGCGCTGGCGCTTGTGGATTCCGTGGAAGCAAAAAGGGAACTGCGTATGCATCTCAGGTTGCTGCGGAAAAAGCCGCTGAAAACGTCAAGGCGCTTCACGGACTTTCAAGTGTGGATGTATTCGTAAAAGGCGTTGGACTTGGTCGTGACGCTGCGATTCGTGCAGTCGGTGCATTCGACATTACTGTAGATAGTATTAAAGACGTGACTGGCGTACCACATGGTGGTGTTCGTCCACGTAAAGCGCGGAGGGCATAAACGATGGCACGAGATAGATCTCCTATTGTTAAGCAGTCTCGCCGTGAAGGCTATGCGCTTCATCCTAAAGCGCACAAAATCATGGCCAAAAAAGCTGGTATTCCAGGTCAGCATGCTCACGGACGTCAAAGCAAGCCTAGCTTGTATGCGACTCAACTCCGTGAGAAGCAAAAAGTTCGTCGTACCTACGGCCTTCTTGAGAAGCAGTTCGCTCGTCTTATGAACGAAGCTGACCGATCAAGCGCACATGGCGTACTTCCAGGTGAATTGCTCCTTCAGCTCCTAGAGCGTCGTCTTGACAACGCTGTTTACCGTGCAGGTTTCGCGACAAGTCGTCGTGGTGCACGTCAGCTCGTCAGTCATGGACACTTCCTCCTAAACGGTCGTCGTGTCGATATTCCATCAATCCGTCTTAAAGAAGGTGATGAGATTACTGTTCGTCCAAAGAGTGCAAAATCAGGTTACTTCTCACAAATCGATGATATTGAGAAAAACTCTATCCAAGGTCCGCTTAGCTGGCTTAAGAGTGATCACAAGAAGATTTCGATTACTGTGACTGGTCTTCCAAAGCGCGAAGAGGCCGAAGCCGATATTAACGAACAACTAATCGTTGAGTATTACTCACGCTAAAAGGAGCATTATAAATGTCTAAAGTTATTCACAACCCTGCGCTTGCTAACATCGATGAGCAAAGCGCGACAAGTGCAACTTTTGCGATTGAACCACTTCACGCTGGTTACGGTAATACTCTTGGTAATAGCCTCCGTCGCGTACTTCTTTCGAGTATCGAAGGTGCTGCGATCGTAGCATTTCGTATCGAAGGTGCAACACATGAGTTCACAACGGTTGCTGGTGTTAAGGAAGATGTCGTTGACATCATGCTTAACCTCAAGAATGTTCGCCTAAAGGTCCACAGTGACCAGCCGATCGAGCTTCGTCTTGAGAAAAAGGGTGCAGGAGTTGTTACTGCTGCTGATATCAAAGCATCTGCTGATGTTGAGATTGTTAACCCAGATCAGGTAATTGCAACTATTGATGATCCAAAGAAGTCACTTATTGTTGACCTTGTTGTTGAATCAGGTCGTGGCTACCGCACAATTGAAGACTCAAGCATCAGCCGTCTTCATAGTGACATGATCGCGCTTGATGCTGTATTCAGCCCAGTACTTCGTGTACGATTTAAGGTTGATAGCACTCGTGTTGGTCAAGAGACAAACCTTGATAAGCTCCTCCTAACGGTTGAGACTGATGGTTCTATCACACCACGTGAAGCATTCGAAGAAGCTGCGGCTATCCTCGTAAACCAGTACACTGCACTTGCAGGTAGTACAACTGTTGAAGCTGCTCCAGCACTTGGACAGTCAAACGAAGAAGAGGCAAGTGAGCTAAACACTCCAATCGAGGAGTTAAACCTTACTGCACGCACTGCAAACGCGCTTGTGAACAACGAAATTCGTACTGTTCACGACCTCGTTACATTGACTGAGCAGGATCTTCGAGAACTAAAGGGCTTTGGTTCAAAAGCACTTGATGAAGTAAAAGATAAACTAGCAGAATTGGAACTCTAACATGCATAGGCACGGTTACAAAGGGCGCAAGTTTGGTCGCGAACGCGACCAGCGCCGCGCGTTGCTAAAGGGTCTTGCAACAAGTCTCGTCATGCATGGCAAGATTGAGACAACTTTGCAAAAAGCCAAAGAAACATCGCGTTACATTGAAAAAGTTATTACAAAGGCAAAGAAGGGTGATCTTCACAACCGCCGACAAGTTATTGCTGCGCTTTCAACGCAGACGGCAGCTTTCAAGCTAGTTGATGAGATTGCACCGCAACTCACTGCACGAAACAGCGGTCACGTACGTGTTGTACGTACTCGTCTCCGTGTTGGTGACGGTGCGCAACTTGCCATCATTGAATTCGTGGACGAGCTAAAAAGCGTTCCGAAAGAGGAGGCAAAAGCGTAATGTCTGTAGGTAAACGAACCTATTCACAAAAACCGACTGAAGTAAGCCGACGATGGATCCTTATCGATGCATCGCAGGCACCTCTTGGTCGTGTTGCAACACAGATTGCAAGCTACCTTACTGGTAAATACAAGCCAACCTTTACTCCGCATATCGATGGTGGTGACTACGTTGTTGTTATCAACGCAGAAAAAACTGTCGTAACGGGTGATAAAGAAACGCAGAAGACGTATTACCGTCACTCAGGATTCCCTGGCGGAATCAAAGATGCATCACTTAAGGAAGTTCGTGAAAAACATCCTGAGCGTATCATCCAAGCCGCTGTAAAGGGTATGCTTCCTAAAAACAAGCTATCTCCTGAGCGCATGAAGCGTCTTAAGGTATTTGTCGGTACTGAGCATGCTCATACTGCACAAACTCCAGAGAAAGTTGAGGTTAAATAATCATGGCTGAAGGAAAATACTTCTACGGTCTCGGACGACGCAAGAGCGCTACTGCTCGTGCTCGTCTCTACGCTGGTAAAGGCAACATCACAATCAATGACAAGCCTGCAGCAAAGTACCTTGATGAAAACAAAACTCATCTTGCTGAAGTCACCGATCCACTAGCGCTCGTTGGCAAGCAAAAAGAGTTTGACATCACTATCAAGGTCTCTGGTGGCGGTATCGCTGGCCAGGTCGACGCTATCAAGCTCGCAATCGCAAAAGCTATCACAGTAGGTCACTCTGACCTCCGTAGTACGCTTAAAAAGGCTGAGTTCCTCCGCCGCGATTCACGCGAAAAAGAACGAAAGAAATACGGCCTTCGTTCTGCTCGTAAGCGCGAACAGTACTCGAAGCGTTAATCGTTTCATTCTACGAAAACACCCCTCCGATTTGGAGGGGTGTTTTTATTTGATAAAATAAAGATATGATACTTTCTCGACCTAAATTACCTAAAATTTTAGAAAACAGTACGCTTGCTACCATGGTCGATGACGGGGAGCTCGAAGACGTACAGTTACGCGACGTCGACGGTACAAATATCAGTATTGCGGCACTTGACCTGAGTGGTGTGCTGCTTGATAAAGTGGTTTTTCTTGGTGCGCATTTTGGTCGAGTAACGATGCGTGACGTTAGTATACAAGCAAGCGATCTTTCATCCGCACATCTAAGTAACGGAGCGGTCGTGCGAGCTGAATTTGTAAACTGTCGATTAACTGGCGTAGACTTTAGTCAAACAAGTCTTCATGATGTCGTATTTAAGGGGTGCAAGCTTGACTATGCCAACTTTCGACAGACCGACTTACGGCGAGTAAACTTCGTTGACTGCACACTACAGGAGACTGATTTTGGATCTGCTAAGCTATCGTCCGTCGAATTCCAGTCATCTCAGCTTGAGCGCACCGTCTTTCATAATGCCACATGCAGCAAGGTAGACCTCACGAGCTCGCAGCTGCTTGATATCGTCGGACTTAGTTCGATGAAGGGCGCGATAATTGATACATTACAACTCGTAACTATTGCGCCGCATCTTGCTCACGCTGTAGGAATTATTGTTAAGTAACAGTTATGTCTCCCTGTCGCGGTGATATACTATAAAGATGATAGAAACAGTCGTTCATAGATGGCTAAAAGTTCCACACATGCTACATGTCGGTGATGACATACACCCGAAACACCCGAAACTTACTGTCGTACTTGTACATGGACTCGCTGACTCACATCGCGTATGGCAGCCGATTATCACGAAACTTGCAGGGCAGCCAGTGCGAATTATCACCGTGGACCTTTTGGGTTTTGGTGATTCACCTAAGCCAGATTGGCAGACCTATAGTGCTGAGGTTCATGCTCGCTCTCTAAGCATGACTCTACGTGCAGTTCACGTAACCGGGCCAGTTCTTCTCGTCGGACATTCTCTAGGTAGTCTCGTGTCGATCCAGTTCGCATCACTTTTTCCGCATAAAGTCTCTTCACTGCTCCTCTGTAGTCCACCGTTCTATAAGCCTCCCAAGGAGCTAAAGAGTAAACTTGATGTTCCTCAGCCTGATGATATGTACCGTAGGGTATATAGCTACACACGCAGCAAGACAGAGCTAGCAAAGCGTCTTGCGCTAACGATCAAAAAAGCAAAGCTCCTCGACGAGAGCTTTCGTGTGGATGATGCAACTATGCCGGCAATCGTAAGCTCGCTTGAGATGAGCATAGAGAACCAGACATCACTGCAGGATGCTGCTAAACTTTCACTTCCTATTCATATCATTTACGGCAAACTTGATCCGTTTATTGTAAAGAAGAATATCCGCATGCTTGAATCCGGACATAGTAATATTACGCTTGAAACAGTTATTGCTGGGCACGAAATAGCATCGAGTAAATCCTACTTAAATGCGATCGTTGCAGCGATCGTGCAATCAATTGACGAGATTGATTAAAGTATGGTTATAATAGGGTAGATGAAAAGCTTTCACAGTACTCGATCGTATTGGTTTACCGACAGAACTTCTGGCGGCTTTTTCCGTGTTTTGAAATAACACACCTCGATTTAAAAATATAGAAAAGACCGTCAGCAGTGGCGGTCTTTTATTATTCATAACATACGAAAGGTTCATTTATGGAATCACACAAATCATCCCTCCCACCTCTTACTATTGAGTATCCCGATGGCGAAATGTACATCGATAGGCCCGTCACGGCCGAGCAGGCGAGTAGTTTATTTCGGGTATGCATGCAATCGCTTCCGTACAACCCGACGATACGCAACCCTTACCCGGTACATCTTGGCGGCATGGAGCGGGTTCACCAGCTCAAGCTAGAAGCTGCACGACACAATGTTAGTATGCAATATGTCAAAAGTGACGGCAACTACGGTATAATGGAGTAAGCTATGACAAAATCTGTAATCTTGACTGGTCTTCGTGCCAACAACGACTTAACGCTCGGTAACTACTTCGGTGGGATGTTGCCGATTATTGAGATGGCGAAAGCTAGGTCATCGGAGTATCAAATCAATATGTTTATTCCTGACCTCCATAGCTTTACGACGCCAATTAATCATGATGAGCTGCAAACCCAGGTTATGAATAACGCTCGACTTTTTGTTGCCGCAGGACTACCGCTAGATAACAACGAAATACATCTCTACCGCCAGAGCTATATCTCCGCACACAGTGAACTAACCTGGATCCTCGATTGCTTCACTGGCATGGGCGAGATGCAAAGAATGACTCAGTTTAAAGACAAGTCAAATAAATTAAGTAACGATGCATTCAATGCAACTAAAGATGAGCAGGCGGAAAGTCCGCTCGTAAACACTGCAATGGCGCTAGAATCGGCGATGCATTCATCTGAACGTATCTCTGTCGGTCTTTTCAACTATCCTGTTCTTATGGCGGCAGACATCCTTTTATATGATGCGCTGTATGTTCCTGTCGGCGATGACCAGACTCAACATCTTGAGTATACTCGCGATATTGCTGAGCGTATGAACAGTAAGTTTGGCAGTATCTTTACTGTCCCGCTCGCTGCACCAAAACAGCATGAGTTCTTTGGAAAAGGCCAGGGGCTTAGGATTATGGATCTTCAAACTCCATCAAAAAAGATGAGCAAATCAGACGAATCAGGCAAGGGTGTTATCTTCCTAAGTGATGACCCAAAACTGGCAGCAAAAAAAGTCATGAGTGCGACAACTGACGATCTAGCGTTGATTGCGTTTGATCGAAAAAATCAGCCGGGAATCACTAATCTACTCGAGATATTATCGCTACTTCGCGGCACGCCACTTGATGACGTCGTTGCGGAGTTTGAAGGTCATACTCGCTATGGCGACTTCAAGAAAGTTGTCGCAAACGAAGTCGAAGGCTTCCTTACTAACTTCCAGGCTAATCTTTCAGAAGTAGATGACAGTAAAGTACTCGAAAAATTAGAATCATCAGAAATAGCAATGCGTGCATCCGCAAACAAAACCCTCCTTCGCGCTCAGAGAGCCGTCGGCTTAAGACCAAAGGAGTAACATGGTAAAAATAGCAAGTAATGACATACTAGGACTTCTTCGGAAGTTTGACTTGGCTGGTGACGAACATGTACCTCGTCACATCGAACAGGTGAGATTTTCTCATCCAAATGCCATCAATACACTTGTATCATTTCGTTTCCTCAAACGAGGTTTTTATCTTGTCGTTGATGATACGGCAGAGGATGATGTGGACTATCTTCTTGAGCAGATTCGCACAGATAAAGCCAATGTTCTCGGAGAGTTTATAGAAAATCCACATGATCATACTATGACCTATGGCCTTCCGTTCAAGGGTAAGGATGCGTATCTTTTCGAAGTCATGTCCGGCAAGCGTCGACTTGACGCCGAACTTGCCGAACGCTATCCAGAGACATCGCGAAGTACTTGGCAGAAGTATATCAAAGCAGGACACGTTACTGTAAACGGTGTCGAGCAGCTCTCTCCTAAGAAGGATATTACTGAATACGACAGTATTGCTATTACCGTTCCTGAACCAACCGATTTTAGCGATCAAGAGCTTCCGATCATTTATATTGATGATAATGTTATTGTTATCAATAAACCGATTGGCGTCTTAACTCACAGTAAGGGCGCGCTAAATGATGAGTTTACTGTCGCTGACTTTTTCGGGCGTTACTCAACCTACAATGCGGACACAAATCGGCCAGGAATTATTCATCGACTCGACCGTGATACAAGCGGCGTTATGATCGGTGCACGCAATGAAGAGACGGCAACTCTGCTTCAGAAGCAATTTGCAGATCGAAAGACAAAGAAAATCTATGCCGCCGTTCTTGACGGTGAGCCAAAGAATCGGAGCGCAGTTATAGATCTTCCTATCGGGCGAAATCCGTCTGCGCCAAGTACCTTCCGTGTCGATGCCAAGGGCAAGGTAGCACAAACAGCGTACGATGTGCTCGATAGTGACGATACATATTCCCTTGTTGAGCTTCGTCCAAAGACTGGTCGCACACATCAGCTGCGAGTCCATACAAGTTACATGGGCACACCAATTCATGGCGACCGAGTTTATGGAAAGCAAGCTGACAGGCTATATCTACATGCCAAGAGCCTCGAGATCACTATTCCAGGTGGCGAACGTAAAGTATTTGCTGCTCCAGTACCAGATGAGTTTGCTGCACTAATTCATAAAGACAAATAACCGTCAGATCAGTATATAATGACACAATCTCCGCTCATTATTCACCCAACTACGCAGCTACACATTGATATGATCAGTCAGAATCTTCCTCATGCGCTGATCTTAAGTGGTCCTTCTGGGGTTGGCGTAGCCACAATCGCAAAGCAACTTGCGAAACACCATGGATCCCCCTCACTTACTATCGAACCAAAGAAAAAGGGTAGTGACGGCAAGTTTTCTGTAGATTTTAATGCGGGCAGTATGATTATTGACGACATTCGTGAGTTATACTCGTCAACACGCACCAAGCACAGCCAGAAACACGTTTATGTGTTTGATTTTGGAGACAGAACGATGTCAGTGCAGGCACAGAATGCTTTTTTAAAGCTTCTCGAAGAGCCGCAAGATGGAACGCATTTTATCTTAGCGACCCATCGACTCGATAAATTACTACCAACGATCATATCTCGCAGTCAGACGATTCAGATACTCCCTGTACTGCAAGAGCAGACAGACGAGTTACTTAACTCGGTCTCGAATATTGATCAGATGAAGCGATCCCGGCTACAATTTATCGCAAAAGGACTGCCCGCGGAAATTATACGCCTCCAAGAAGATGATGCGTATTACGAGAAACGAATAAAGATCATGCAAGATGCAAAAACGATGATCAGCGGCACACCATACGAGAAGTTGCTTACCGCGCACGCCTACAAAGACGATCGCAGCGGAGCGGTGACGCTTCTAGGTGATATGATGATGCAACTTACGGTTGTCTTGAAGAGTACAAAAAATACAGCACAGGCTGCAAAACTAACCCAGCTAATTGACACGCAAGATGCGTTAAATGTAAACGGAAACATCCGACTTCACCTCGCTCGCTCTGTGGTATAATAAAAATTGATATGTTAGGTCTTATATTAGTTGCTTTGTTCGGTGGAATCGCTGTGTTTTATCGAAAAACACTCGAGGACGCATCACTTGATCTTCCTGTTAAACTATCAGAAAAGTTAGATAGGTTATGGGAAGTTGCTCAGGAATCATTGCGAGAAAAGAAGTATCTTCGTGCTGAGAAAGCACTCCTAACGATACTTCGCGTTGATGAACGCAATGCCACCGCCTATAACCGTCTGGGCATCCTCTATGCCAAGCAGCAAGCATTTAAAGACGCAATCGAATGCTTTGAGATTGCTCAAAGTCTTGAACCGAGCGCCAGTAGCCTCCATAACGTTGGGTTGATCTACTTTGAGACAAAAAACTATGACAAAGCGGCTCTCGCATTTGAACAAGCACTTGAGATGGAAGGTGACTTGTCTGCACGTCATATTGCCTATGCAAAAGTACAAGAAAAGCTTGGTAACAATAAAAAGATGATTGAATCACTTGAGCGCGCCGTAGAAATTGATCCAATTCCGCAGACGCTAAATATCCTTGCCGACGCCTACGAGCGAGTAGGTCAGGCCGAACTATCACTTGAGCTCCGCGAAAAAGCGGCTCGTATGATCATCCCCCAAGGGCAGCCAAAGCGGGTTGTTCAGCCGCGGCGCGTCGTCTAGTCTACCACCAAAATATCAGCTCAAGACAGGCAGCCCACGCTTCTTTTACAATGTGCTTTCGTCCGTTTACGGCTGCAGCTAGGAGTATCAGAGCGACAAGTCCGGTCGGAACAAGGACAAATCCAATTATATATAGGTCATGACCAAGATATCGCCATGAAGTGATCATTGCGCCAATTACCAAAATAAATAAGATAGCGGTAGTAATAGTGTAGGGCCAGCTACGCCTGTACAGTTCAGGATGAGTTTTTCGCCTATATTCAGATGTGTTCATTGTGAAATTATAGCAGAAGTAATGCGCCTTCTAGACTTATATGAAAGTAAAATAGCCCGCATGGGGCTATCTTGCTTTGGTGCTGGAAGTAGGACTCGAACCTACGAAGCCGAAAGGCGGGAGATTTACAGTCTCCTGTGATTGCCACTACACGATTCCAGCATACCCTGATAAAACAACGAACTAAGATCATTATCTTATCATGGAGCCGCTTTACGGATTCGAACCGTAGACCTGCTGTTTACAAAACAGCTGCTCTAACCAGCTGAGCTAAAGCGGCATTACCTAAACAATAGTACCGAACTCCAAACAAAATTTCAATAGATAAATTACAGATTGACAATATTCGCTATAAGTGCTAAAATAATACTAATATAGCTAATGAGGTAACCACTACATGTATCACTCACTAAAAGAATCACTCACTGCCTGGAGCCTTGAGACGACAGAACGACAAAAACTACAGCATACGTATATTGCCATCGCTATTGGCCTCCTTGTTGTCGCGGGAGTTTTTGGACTGATCAATCAAAACTTAGGTCAGCAAATTCTCGCTGTAGCTATCGCAGCAGCAGCAATATTCCTAGTCAATGCAATCATCTGGGCGCTACTGCAGTCATTTATATTGTTCCGCATTACTATCGAAGATACACTCCCTATTGATGAAGTAAAAAAAACCACTCGCAAGCGTACGACTACTAAAAAGTAGCATGCTATACTAAAGGCATTATGATAAAAACCGCACAGATCGTAGGGGAGAGAAATCCAATGAGTCGTAAAAAATTAACAATTGCTATTGTCATAGCTGTCCTTCTCGTTATTACTTTCTTGACCAGTCTGAAGACTATCGGAACAGGCCAAGTAGGTGTCGTCACACAATATGGACGAGTAACAGGCCGTGAGCTAACAGAAGGCTTGTCATTTGTTATGCCATGGGGCCTCAATAACGTCACGGTATATGACATTAAGGTACAAAAAGAAGCTGTAACCAGCACAGCAGCGAGTAAAGACCTCCAAGATGTCAGCAGCCAAATTGTCGTGAACTACAACCTTGAACGTGGAAGCGTTAGTCGAGTTCATCAGACGATCGGCGCCCTTTATATAGACAAAATCGTCACACCTGCTATCAATGAAGTGTTTAAGGCTGCAAGTGCTGAATACACGGCTGCAGAGCTGATCACAGAGCGAAGTAAGTTAAAGACAATTGCACAAAAGACACTAACTGATCGCCTTGCTCCTTATGGCATAAAGGTGAGCGAACTCAGCATTGTTGATTTCAAGTTTAGCGATAGCTTCGGCAAAGCAATCGAAGAGAAACAAGTTGCTCAGCAAAATGCCGAGCGTGCTAAGTTTAACCTCGAGGCTGCCCGTACAGACGCCGAAGCACAACGTGCGCAAAGTGAGACGCTTACTCAAGAATACCTCCAGAAGCAAGCGATAGAGAAGTGGGACGGCAAACTACCGACATATATGGGTGGTAACGGGGCTGTCTTTAACATCCCGCTCCAGTAGTAGCCTCTCTTGGAAACTCGGATAGTTTTTGATACAATTGTCCGAGGTGCGCCGACGTAGCTCAGTGGTAGAGCACTTCCATGGTAAGGAAGGGGTCTCGGGTTCAAATCCCGACGTCGGCTCCATTTTTGTGCCGAACTGCCGGTAAACACTAGTCAGGGCACCGTTTTTATGCTAATATACATAAGATTGCAATAATAAATCTAAGCGAGTAAGTAATGGCAAAGAAGAATACAAAGCGTAAATTGGTTGGTCTCGTGAGTGAACTTTCTGGTCACCGTACCTACTACACAACAAAGAACACTCAGAACACAACTGAAAAGATCAGCCTTAAGAAGTACGATCCAGTTGCACGTAAGCATGCGACATATACTGAGACAAAAAAGAGTCTTGGTCGCAACGAAGTGAAACCACGTAAGGGTTAATCTCTAACCTTAAACGATATAAAAAACGCCAGCAATTGGCGTTTTTTATATTCCTTGGCAATTGGCCAAACTCCAGACTACTTCTTTTCAGTAATAGTATCTAGGAGTGTTGCGGCATACTCAGCATGACTCCATGTGAGTGGCGACGGAGATACATGTGCACTATCGATTGGATTGATTTGTTCTGACATTACACCAGTTTTTGCCTGCAGTGAAGTAATCCACTTAAGGATGTCATCGGCTTCTTTATGGTTATCGTTTTCGAGCTGATACTGAGCGACCCAAAGAGAGGTAATAAACCACCAGTTTCCCTTGCTTCGCTCATCGATTCGATGATACGTGTCCCATTCGTAGCGTGGGTAGCCATAGCGGTTCTGATCATCAGTGAAGGTCTCCTGTAGCGTCTTGAACGCTGCAGTCAGCTCTTTACTGCCGACAGGGAATAACCCAAACATAAACGATCCAAATACACTCGAGCTGTCTATCGTATCGTTCTTCTTGATTTCGCCGTCTTCAACGATAAGACCCTTATAGAACGACTGACGCTCTTCGTTAAATAGATGCTTATGAGCAGCATCGAGAATGTCATCAGCTGCAGCCCGCCACTTTACAGCACTGTCTGGATCGTTAGCCTCGCTCGCAAGGTCAGCCGCAGACAATAGCGCCGCATACGTTGTCGCAGTAGTATATGTCGTCGTGAGGAACACCTCTTCCCATAGGTCGTAGGTTGGCTTTGGAAGACCCGTAGTCTCATCTATATACTCAGCCATCCAGTTAGCCATAGGCTTGATCATACTCTCGTAAAAATCCGTAATAAGATGTTTGTCTTTTGACGTTTCAAAAAACTGTGCAAACACAAACACGACAAGAGCAGTTTCGTCCTCTTGTATAGGAGGCGCAACTGTATTGCCATGAACGTATGGATGCCAACTTGCTCCCAATCCTCCGTCAGCGCGATATTTTTGCATCAAGTAGCCACTTGGATGAAGTCCACGGCGACAGAACTCAAAGAAGCGTCGTGGCTCTTCGGTGTATCCCATACGAATTAGTGGCCATAGGACATAGGCTCCATCACGCGGCCAGCAGTAAGCATATGCGTCGCGGGAGTAGTTCAGCATTGAGCTGTCAGTACTTGCGATCACCGCACCGCGATTATCTGTCTGACCCTTAATAAGCATGATACTTCTCAAGAAAGACTCTCGATACATATCAGGCAGTTTATCAGCCGCTTTTACTGCGGGCTCGAGCCAGGTATGCCACCATGAAGCAGTGTCATGGATATGCTTACTGACGCCTTTGCTCCGGATATGTTTGTCTACATATAGCGCTTCGCGCGTGGAGGTGCCCGCTGCAATCCAGTAATGGACACGTTCTGAACTGTGCCCTTCGATATCCAGCTTAAAGCGGAGTGTTGAATCAACTCGACCGTGCTCTACGTTACTGCCAGAGAGCTCACCGTCATCTGCATCACGATACGTACCCTCATGTCCTTCGATACCAAACATACCGATACTATGCTGATCAAACGGTTTATCGTTGTGCATACCCGAGACAATAAATGCGCGTCTACCACGGTAATGAAGTATCGCGTCGCTATCAGGAAGGTACTGCGCAGTATCGGTATTACTTCTTGAATCACCAATGACAAATGCTTGATGCATGAATAGTCGTATCTCACGCTTGTTTTCGTGAAGATTGACGACGTGAATGTTACGTATGAAAGCACTGACATGTGCATCGACCAAGTCGTCTATTTCTAGCAGTATACCTAACGATTCGTTCTTCGCGACAGTATGGCCGATCAGCGCACGCTGCGGATAGCGGAATTGGAATGTCCACTCGTCAGGGTTATCGAGCCAGCTTAACCTGCCATCAACCCAAACTCCAACGCGATGTCGTGTCGACTGTCCGGCCGCGTGATTCTCGAGCCCTACGTACGGGTAGTAAAAGTCATGTACGAGACCAAAGTTATTGAGTCCGACGTGAAGCTCGCCATTGCTGAGTGTAATTGGTCTAGCCATGAAGTCCTCCAGTCTTATGATCTTGTATGAGCCTCCATCTGAGGTCTCTTATTACATTCATGAAAAACAAGAATGCATCGTACGGTGATTCGTAGGGGCTGAAGTAAGCATGCACGGCGCCATCATCAAGGTTTTTAGTACACATGTAGTAGACAAGATCTGATGCTTGAAGATAGCGCCAATCATTGATGAGCTGCTCATCTTTCGTCCGGAGGATATCACTTTCAAGCCGATAAAGATACTTGAGTGCTTCTTGTTGTAGGCGATTGCCATTCCAGGCACTTAGGTCACGCTCTGTATCAGCCCAGGTAACAGTATATGGAACATCGATTTCATCAGATGGAGGGTTGGCGGTGATCGCATCACTGACCGTAGTAAATGTATTATCTTTATCTTGAAGCCATGTTCGTACGGTTTCTTCAAAGAAGCCAAATATACCCGTTTCATGCCATTGGTGCTCACCGAATGTTTCATAGTCCATAAAGAGATTGACGAGCGGTGCGTCCTCAGTAGCTTGACGAAGCCAATCAGTATAACGATCAGCCGTAAGTGGCCATTCACCCCATGACTGATCGCTAAAGCGGAAAGCGAGGTCATCACTCAGTCGATAATTCTTGAGGAGAAGACTTATATTTTTAGTCGCAGGCGGACGATATACGTAGTTTGGACTGCGCCACTGCAAGATTGGATCCCATCCTTCAGCAAGAATACCTTCATATCCTTGACTGTCAGCCCATTGCGCTAGCTCATTGTTGTACGCAAGCTCAGTATTTCGAAATACCTTTGGGGTAACTCCAAATAATGTTTTGATCTTATCGCGGTGCAGAGTAACCTGTTTTTCAAATTCATTTCGACTATAAAAGAATGCAAGCGAATGATGGTATGTCTCGGCGACAATCTCAACCTTTCCCGTAGCAACAAGTGCCTGGAAACTTTCAATGACGTCTGGCGCCCATTGTTCTGCCTGATCAATGAAAGTGCCCGTAATGCTGAGCGACAGCTTGAAATCCTCGTGTTCTCTCAGCAGCTTAAGGAGGAGCGCATTCATTGGACGATATGACTTGTCGGCTACTTTTTTAAATACAGCCTCATTGTTGCGTTCTGAGTTGTAATTAGGCTCATTGAAGTAGTCGTGTGATTCGCCAGTATCAAAAACACTATATTGTCTCACGCGAAAAGGCTGGTGGACATGCAGATATAGAGTGATTGCTTTCTTTTGACTCACGCGATTGCTCCTTGTTTCATAGTACCGTATATCCGGTAGCAATCGTTTGCAACGTCATGCCAAGAAATACGTGTATATTCTTTTTTTACATTTTCTCTTAGTTCTCTTGAGAGACTTTCGGATGTTGCGATAGCAATAAGCTGATCCGCAAGCAGTTCGGTGTCCCAAAAATCATACTGGAAGATATTTTCTAGTACTTCACCGACACCTGACTGTTTGCTGATAATGAGTGCGCTATCGTGATGAGCCGCTTCGAGCGCTGTTAATCCAAACGGTTCACTCACAGAGCTCATCACAAATATATCTGCGACCGAGTAAGCATCTCTCCACTGCTTTCCACGAACAAAGCCCGTGAAAAAGACTTTATCAGATATACCAAACTCTGCAGCAAGTTGAATAAGTTCGTCACGTTGTTCGCCGTCGCCAGCCAACAGAAAGACGAGCTTGTCATACTTTTCGCATGCTCGTGCAGCTGCACGGATGAAATGCGTTAGGCCTTTTTGTACTGTAAACCGTGTCACCGTAGCTGCTACGGTGTAACCCTCGCAGCGGAGGAGTTCTAGGTATTTGTACGTCTGCTTATCATAGTCATACGATTCGTCGAAGCTAGCGGCGTCGATTGCATTGTGAACCACCTCGACACGATCAGCGGGAATACCATACTTGTGAACGATAATTCCTTTCGTGATGTTACTCACTGCAATAATTCGATCAGCCATTAGGAGTGCCTGCTGCTCAATCTCATGGACGACAGGATTTCCCGATAGTTCACCTGAACGATCAAACTCTGTTGCATGAACGTGAACGATAAGCGGCGCATCGGTAAGTTCTTTTGCTCGTACACCAGCTTCCATAGTAAGCCAATCATGTGCATGTATTGCGTCAGGTTTAATGTCTTGCACTAATTTTTCGACATACTGGACATATCGCTTCTGAACGCCGCGCATGTCCTGTAGGTCATCGGCATCAGCTTCAGTCAATGAACGTTCGAGGAGCATCTTACTGTCATACGCGCCAAGACCATACCGCTCCAGAGGAGTGACTGGGGTCGCATGATGAATATTCATGAAGTCGATGTTTGTGTGTTTTGCTTGGTAGGGGACAACAAAGTCAATCTGCGCACCTTTGAGTGCGAGTGCTTTTGACATATGGTAGCATGCAACGCCTAACCCACCACTGTTATGAGGAGGTAATTCCCACCCGAGCATTAATATGTTCATACCTTACACCAACGAATCTCGTTTGCCGATTCGAATGCTCCTTTGTTTTTCCCTAAGTCTTGGTTTCATTATAGTAAGATGCTTGTGTTTTTTCAACACCTATTTTTAGAGGTAAAATGTGGTCTAACTTAATTTGTGTCCGTCACTACATCTGACTCACGAATAGTATGTGATTTCCATGCCCCCACAGCTTGAGTTCGAGGCAATAGCGCAAGATAGTTTTTCTTTTCCATAAAGCGCCTAAGGAGGTAGCCTGTCTTGCCGGCGGCATAAATACCACGCCATTCCGTATACGCCCAGCCATCACCAATTGGGAATGATTCTGTTGGCTTAGGGTAGTGGTATTTCTTAAATGGACGCTGCGTCATCTTGCGCGCTAGGTGATCAGCAATAAAAATTGCACTTCTGAGTGCTGTCCAGGCCACGCCAGCATTCGGCACTGCCGCATTGTCTCCCAGAACATAGATATCTTCATATGCTTGCATATGATCATCGACGATGACTGGACGTGGCCCCTTATCAAGAAGTGTAAATATTTCTGGCTGCGTCGCAAAGAATGGGTGGTTAGCAACACCCGAAGTCCACACCGCAGTATGCGTAGGGATCCGCTTGCCGTCAATCATGATGGTACGATCGCTTAAGGCCTCTACCTTATGGTTCACAAGCACAGTGACGCCGAGCTTTTCGAGTCGCTTCTGAACCTTCTTACTCGCAGTGTCAGATGAGCGCGGCAAGATCTTTGGTGCGGCTTCGACAAGGGTGATATTGACGCCTGCATGCTTCACCATATGCGTGTCGCAAAGCTCAAGGAGATATGCCTGAAGTGCACCTGCAAGCTCAACACCTGTCGGCCCTGCACCTATGATCACATAATTCGTATCAAGCTTTTTGTCAGAGAGAATTTCGGATTTTATGTGATTTTTAAATTCACTTACTTCATCCAGCGTCTTGATGCCAAAGCTATGCTTATCCATGCCCTTAATTCCAAAGTACGTCGTCACGACGCCGATAGCCACCACCAAGTTGTCATAATGATAGTTTTTTTCTTTTCCGACTACAATGTGTTGTTTTGCATCGATCGACTCCATAGTATCAAGTACTACGTCAACATCATGATGGTTGGCAAATATGTCACTAAGAGGTACTACCGATTCACCCGTGCTACGACCTGTTGCTGTCGCATACAATGTCGCGTGATGAAGAAAATATGGCTGATCAGAAATCAGAGTAATTTTACCCAACTGTTTTTTACTAATTTCTAGCGCGGCTTTTACACCCGCAAAACCCCCACCGACAATCACTGTGTGCATAGTTATTTCCTGTTTATGCTAATTCAATATGCTCATGGTAACAGAATTTACCTAATGACGCCAATACTAGGGTCGATTTTATAGTGATTCTTCGTTATGATTAATAGTAATGGAAACACAAAAAGTAATAGATACCGTAGATGATCAAGTAACCGACTTCTTCTCTCAGCCAAATGACTTTCAAGCAGTTCTAATCCTCATAGGCGCAACCGTTCTTGCATACTGGGCAAGCCGTTTCTTGGCAAAAGGTATCGTCTATGTCGCACAAAAGGTTGCCGTACGCAGTGACAACGAGACGCGCGAAGAGCGAATTGTCGCGCTTCGCCAGGTTGAAACGTACCTCAGCGTAGCCGTAGCGGCAGTACGTGCGATCGTCGTAGCAGTAGTCGCATACGTCAGTTGGTGGTTACTCACTCGTGGCGACAACGCGAGTCTTGGTGGGGCTGGAGCTGCGGCAATTGGAGCCAGCGCCTTTTTCATTGTTTTTGCGGGTCAAACACTGGGTATATTACTCCGAGACATCACGACAGGTGCGACGATGATCATCGAAAATTGGTTTCACGTCGGAGACTATATAAAGATTGAGCCATTTATCGATGTAAGTGGTGTCGTCGAGCGACTGACACTCCGATCAACCAAGTTACGTAGCCTGAGCGGGGAAGTGGTCTGGATACACAACCAACAGATTCAAGCAGTTCATGTTACGCCTCGTGGCCTACGCACTATGGCTGTCGATATCTTCGTACGAGACAGGCTAGAAGGCGAGCGTGAGATAAATCGTATCATCGACGCTGTACCGACAGGCCCGCTTCTGCTTGCACGGCCACTTCGCGTTAAGTATGCAGAGCGCTGGGGCGATGAACTATGGCGTATTACCGTCGTAGGTCAAACTGCTCCAGGTAGGGAATGGCTGATCGAGAAATATTTCGTCAATGCCATCAAAGAGATTGACGCCGACAAGACTGACCGTGCTTCACGGCTAGTTATTCACGAGCCTATCGCACGATTTGCCGATCCAGTAGCTGATCGTCGATTCAAGCGTGCCGTTCGAGTAAACAAAGAAAAGTAACTGTAATCACGGCTAAATATAGCGTACAAAGATCAAATTTGGTACAATAGCTACTGTTCACTATATAGGGGTATAGTACAGCGGTTAGTATATCGGTCTCCAAAACCGACGACCTAGGTTCGATTCCTAGTACCCCTGCCAAATTAGAGAGTTACAAGCTAGAGCTGTTAATTCAGTTCTAGTTTTATTTAGTGCAATATACAAATAGAAATATTCACAATTTACTTTTGTACTGATACGGTCGCTAACTCGGCCTGCATATTTGATATACTATACTGACAAATGATCAAACATAAAATTTCAGTTCGTAGTATTTTTATTGCAATAGTAGTATGGATCACAGTATGGGCAGCAACCCAAGGTCTTTTTATGAGTGACGTCTTGAGAAATCTACCTTGGGATGTAAATATACGTTATATTGTTGCTACGGTTTGGGTTTTGACTGTAGCGATTACGGCTTTTGTTGCTTTACCTAAGTATAAAAAGATATCACTCCCTAAGTCAAAACTTCTTTGGTTATATACAGTTCCGTTGATGGCCTTAATATTGCTGCCATTACATTATTCACTAGCTTTAGATATTAGAGTATATATTCCAATGATTATCATAACGGTCTTTTGGCAGGACTATCTAACATTTGGCATTCTTCAGCCTGCGCTAGCGAAAAGACTATCACCGAATCAAGCAGCAATAGTAACTGCTGCAGTGTTTTTATTTGGTCATGTGCTATTTTCCTTCAAAAACATCCTAGATCCTCAGCTTTTATTAGTTACAGCCGCTGGATTTATTTTTGCATTCTCAACCAGAAGGACTGGAAATATTTATATAGCAAATATTATTCATATGTTTTTCTACCTTATTTAGCAGAAGTGGATGGAGTTCGTCAATTTTACAAACCATAGAATAAGAAAATAGGCATATCGATCATCATGAAGACACTTAACCAAAACAGCTTCGACACACTCCTGCAAGATGCAGGGATTAAGTCACGTCTTCGAAAAGACCTAAAGTTTGTGGCGAGCACTGCACATCTTATCGACAGCTGGAACGAGTATGAATTACTCTGCATCGCCGATCGCACGAACGACAAGGGAGTCCTGCTCCTTCAACCAGCAAGTACGTTATTCGTCGCTCCCTACGAGCTATCACGAACTATTGTTGACTCAAAGACAGGCCGTCAACGTGCAATTATTTGCGATTTTTGCTACACATGGCAGCCAGGTTCTAATGCGGCAAGTATTACCTTTACGCACCCCGACGATAAACGGCACATTCGTTTCTTATGCTGTGGTGATCTCAAGTGTAGTCAGCACGTACGAACCATAACCAGCGCCTCGATCGTATCTCGCTCACAGCTACGCGAGAATCTTTCGAATGAAGACAGAGTAGAGCGTTTAAAGATGAAGATAACGGAACTTATCGACCATATTGGCGCTCGTAGCACTACGAGCTAGGTGGATCTAGATATTAGATGCGCGCTTGCCTGTACCGAGCTTGTCTGAAGAGAGCGGAAGTATAAAGCTAAACTTGGATCCGTGATTGAGTTTACTTTCAACTTCGACGGTTGTATCAAGCTTGTCTGCTAGCTTACGGACAACATAAAGACCTAACCCTGTACCGCTCGTCTCTCTCGTGCGGTAATCTTCTGAGCGGAAGAATTTTTCAAAGATCTTCTTTTGATCAACCTTATTGATGCCAATCCCTGTGTCGGAGACTGAACACTCTATACGGCCAGATTTCATGTGTGCTTCTAGGGTGACCGAACCACTTACGGTGTACTTGATGGCGTTTGTGATGAAGTTTTGAAGAATCTCTTCAAGATACAATCTACTCGTCATAACTATCGGAAGTGACGCATCAACATCGAGGTTGAGCTGAAGAGATTTCTCTTGCGCCTCTGCTTCGTATCTCGTGAACAAATCTTGAACAAGCTGTTTTACGTCCACCTCTTCAGCGACATCTCCCACGCCTCGCTCAGCGCGAGATAGTGTTGATAGGTCATTGATCATGCGAGCAAGATAAAGCACTTGATCGTGCGCTGTTTCGGCTGCTTTTTTCAAAAGCTCAGGCTTGCCGCCTTTTTCTTGCATAAATACCAGGTTACTGAGGCTTCCTTCTGCAATAGCGATAGGAGTCCTTAGCTCGTGACTTGTGACACTAATGAACTCGTCTTTTTCATCTTCAAGCGTCTTTTGTCTAGTAATATCGCGGATGATGAGTACGACGCCAAACTCCTGGTCTTCGTTGTCCTGATACGTACCTTGGATTTTCGACATTTGTATACTTAAACGAACAATCTCCGACTCCCCGCGACGCACCGAAACATCATCGCGAAAAAGCGTGGCTTTCACCGACTCCATCAGCTGCTTTGCACTGATCGGCTGCATAGATGCATCTTGAAGATCTAATATCGTATCAATACTTTTACCGACAAGTGACTGGTTGGTGTCAAAAAATGACAATGCCGAAGAGTTCTGAGAGGTGATGCGACCATAACGATTCAGCGTCAGAACTGTATCGCTAAGACTATTAAGCAGCGTATCGAGTCGATTGAGCTGTACGCTCTCAGCTCGTCGTGCTTCAACGAGTAGTTTATTCGTCTTTTTTGCATTACTGAGTACAAGACAAAATATCATCGCCACAATCACAGTAGCGGCAGACAATATAAATGCCAAGACAATGAACGTCGCAAATGATGCGCTACCTTCGGCATCAAGCTGCTCCTTATACGGGAAGACAGACTGTACGCTCATCGCCGTAAAGATAAACGCGCTAACAAAAAAGCCTACACGACCATAGTTCGTGTACGTTAGCACGAGTAGGACGGCCCAAAGGCTCGTAAACGGACTGTATGGTCCTATATATAACGTGAAGAAAAGTGCCAAGCCCACGTGGACACTTATAAACGAAAGGAGCGTTCCCCAGGTGAATTTAGTCGAGAGGTACAAGCAGACAGGCGTAACAGCAGCTAGAGTAAGTGCGCAAAGCACAGCAAGAGCAGGCATCTCTTTGTATGCAGTAGACACTACTCCGAAGTAAGACAAAAGGAAGCTCGCGACCGCAAGAGAGATACATAAGCCAAAATAAATAAGTGCTGTTTTTTTACTAAATTTCTGGGACTTGATGATCATTATCTATAGAGTATACAAATTGTTTACACTTTATGCGAGAGTGATGTGACGGAATTTATCATATTTGCTATACTTAGCTATATATGAAATCACTGCAGCTCACCAAGCCTCATCTTCTCGTTGTTGTCGGCATTCCTGGCGCAGGAAAAACATTTTTCGCCGAACAATTTGCAGACACATTCAATGCGCCGCTCATTAGCCCGACAAAGATCAGTCAACTAGGACAACTCGAAGACGTCGATGACATAACCGAGCACTTCATGGATCAGCTCTACAAGACGAAACAGACAATCATCCTCGACGGACGAGGCGCTACTCGCAGCGAACGATCATACTTTTCGTCGCAAGCGCAAAAACGAGGGTACGCTACATTATTTGTCTGGATCCAAACCGATCCAATGATTGCAAAGCAGCGAGCCATGAAATCCCATCACCTCAACACACGAACGGCCGAACAGTTCGAGCAAGAGTTGCATAACTTTTCGCTATTCAATTCATCTGACCCGTTCACTGTAATAAGTGGCCGCCATACGTTTGCTACGCAGGCAAAGCATGTCCTAAGCCGACTTGCAGCGCCTCGAGCTACTGCAACTACACCGCAACCTCCGCAGCGAAGTACGCAGACACCTCCACCGCGTACAGTCCCTCAAAAGCCAAGCGGAAGAATCACTATAAAGTAAAAGGCATGCCGTGGCGACAATAGAAGATAAAGAATTTGGCACTATCGTTGTTCGCCGAAGTTCGCGCGCTTCTCATATTCGCATTAGCGTCGCACCAAATGGTACACTACGTGCGTCACTTCCTATTTATGCGCCGCTTTTCTCGCTCAAGCGCATGCTCTCAAGCTCAAGAGAACAAATACGCTCACTGCTTGAAAGTCAGCGACCTGTATATGATTTTCATCAGGGTATGCAGATAGGCAAGAGTCATACACTGATAGCCCGTGCGGCTGCGGGCTCTGTGACGCGAATCTACCGACACAAGCAACAAATTATCGCCGAACTCGCAAACAGCGACACACTTGAGACGGACGCAGTACAGAAAGAGATCCGTGAAGTCGCGATGCAAGCACTCCGAATTGAGGCAAAAAGCTATTTACCGAAACGCTTAGCGTACCTTGCGAGCCAACTAGACTGTCGCTACGAGCGTGTTCGATTTTCCCACGCAAGCGGAAGATGGGGAAGTTGTAGCAGTTCTGGGACGATCAGTCTCAATATCGCCCTCATGAAACTGCCACACGAGCTTATCGATTACGTGATAATCCACGAGCTTTGCCACACAAAACAGATGAATCATTCCACAGAGTTTTGGAAATTAGTTGCCTCAGAGGACCCACACTACAAATTACACCGTGCATCACTAAAATCGCACACCCCGACTATCTAAGCCTGAGTGCTCGTAGTATAATCACAAGCAGAATGTCACGCGAAAAAAACAAAGTAGACAAAAAACTACAAATAGCTGTTCGCTCGGTAGGTGCGATCCTTCCACTTATTACTCTCCTCTTTGGACTTGCGATGAAATATGATCTGCTGCCTTTTAACATCAGCTTTTTCACTGACACTATGCTCATTTTCTTTGGGCTTTTCACTATCCTTGGTTTCGCAACGCTCACACTTTCCAATCGCCCGAGACTGCAACTTGTCATTCGCATCTTTGGCGCAGAGATCGTCTTTATGCTCTATACGCTCCTCGTGACCGGCTTTGCGTCCTACCTGGCTATATGTTGGCTTATCCTCGTTTACGAAAGCTACAGGGTATTTCGCGAAAAAGGTATGTATGTATCGCTGCTTGTCATCGTCGTTACCTTCTGCCTAGACTTTATATTCAAATCGCACGCAATCAATGCAGAGCTGCTCTACAATAATATCGTGGCGCTACTTCTCGTTGTAGGCGCATCAGTATTTGTTATATCCATGACACGGGCGCAGATCGAAAAAGAAGCAAATCTCAAGCTCAGTGAAGAGAAGGAACGCACCGAGCGAGGTCGACTCGAAACACTTATCAATAGCATGTCGAGTAGCATCATCAGTTTTGACAAGAATGGTACTATTCAACACTTTAATGCAGCTTCGCTGGCACTCCTAGATACTCACGCAGGCATCGAAAATCTATCAATTGATCAAGTCGTAAAACTCACCGATAAAGAAGGTGGGAGTGTCAGTGTTATTGAATACGCGCGCCAGCTCCCGTCTTCGGCAATGCGCGATGATCTTTACTACCATTACAGCGAGGAGACAATCCGCGTCGAAGTGATTATATCGCCAGTTCACACCGCCTACACCGGCTCAGATGATGTAGGGGGTGGGTATATTATGATTCTGAGAGATATTACAAAAGAAAAATCACTTGAAGAAGAGCGAGAGTCATTTATTAGTGTTGTCAGTCACGAGCTGCGTACACCGCTTTCAATCGCCGAAGGGGCAATCGGCAATGCGATCTTTATGAATGAAAAAGGAAAGTTAACACCAGTCGTGCTCGAAAAGTCTCTTCATTCAGTACACGAGAACATCACCTCTCTTTCGCATATCGTAAATGACCTCACAACACTTTCAAGAGCCGAGAGCAGTGACAGTGAGATAAATGAGACGATAGATGTCACGCAGCTTATCGACGAACTTTACAAAAGACACACAAGTCTCGCATCTCAGAAAAACTTGGAGTTCAATATAGACAGAAGTCCTACTATCGGAAGCGTGCAGACAAGTCGCCTGTACCTTACGGATATACTGGAAAAGCTTATCTCAAACGCATTTAAGTACACCTCCGAAGGAAGCGTCACACTAAGTGCTGCGCAAAATGGTCAAGCTATTACGATCAGCGTCAAAGATACCGGCAATGGCATCGCAAAGACCGATCTCTCGAAGATATTTGATAAGTTTTACCGTAGCGAAGACTACCGCACGCGCGAAACTGGCGGAAACGGACTCGGGCTTTATATTGCTTCGAGACTAGCCGACAAGATACATACAAAGATCGAAGTTACGAGCCGCTATGAGCACGGCTCAGAGTTTAGTGTCACTCTGCCGGTCGCCAAATAAACTGAACTTTTGATTAGCTCTATCGAGCTGTCACGTTACGGATTGCACGGCCCTTCCAGGTAACTCTCCCTCGTACATAAAGATACGCACTGATAACGACCAGGCTCGCTTCTTGGAGGAGTATGATCGGCAGCAAGAAGAGTCCTGCTGTCCAACCACGTTGCCATATGTGAGACAGGTAGTAGCCGTACACTGCCAGTTCAGAGACAACCAAGAGCACTGAAATGCCAAAAAGACCCACGTCTTGATCGAGTAAAGCAGTGAGCATGCCCGCGAACGGCACCACCATACAAGCAAGTCCCACCGCCACAAGCATGCTCCATAAGAGACTGCAACCTAGAAGCGGAAAAGCCAAGCGTAGAGAAGTTTCGACCTGAGAGCTCCACTTTTTCTCATAGCTCACGCCAAGCAATACCGAGCTAATCAAAAAGCGATATGATTTTGTCGACGAGAGATGCTTCGCAACAAGTACTTCAGGGCGAATCGCAAGTCGCACCTCTTCAAGTGAGTTCATTTTCTCAATAACGACAGAACGCCGCACAAGCCATGCGTTACTAGCTACGGCAGGGTGAGTGGATGCATGAAATACGATACTCCAAAATTGACGTAGCGTCGCAAACAGCACGCTGAGCCGATGCCCGTCAGCACGAAGTGGCAAAATTGAAGTCATGTCAACTTTCTCGCGTAATGTGTAGTCGACAATCCTACTTATCGACTGCGGCTTAAATCTTGTATCAACATCGGCAAACAAAAGAAACGTTCCACTCGCTTCACGAGCAAGATTGTGCAAAGCATAATTCTTACCAAGCCAATCCTGAGGTAGTGGCTTCCCTTCAACAAACCGCACACCCGCGTGCGCAAACGACTTAATAAGCATCGACGTATCATCGCGTGATCCATCATCGAGCACGATAATCTCAAGCTTAGGGTAGGTGCTCGATAGCGCACGCTCAAGACATTCAGTCATAGCGTGTGTTTCATTACGTGCGGGGATACACAGGCTCACGCTCGGCAACTCATCTATAGGCAGCTCTTTGAACTGCCATGATTGGGGCAATGTAAAAAGCCGAAACATCTTATGAAGCTTTACGCCCGCCGCAATCGTTACTATTCCTACGAGCACATAAATAATAAGCATAGCCATACCTATAAATAGTACCACGGCTTGACGAAGCTTCATGATATTACTATACTGTTATTTGACAGTCTGCCTAAGCAGACTTTTTAAGTTGGGAGTACTAGTAGTGGTTCAAAAAAAGAAGGCCAGCACAGCCAAGAAAGCTGACGAGAGTACTGTCGTTCGTATCAAAGCGATCGACGATACATCTGCCGCTATTTCAAAAGCACCAAAGAAAAAAGTAGCCAAAAAAGACGAAACCGTCGATGAAAAACAAAAAAAGACCCGCAAGAAGCCGTCTGCAAAGGGTATCGCACGACCATTCGTTGCGATCGGCGGATACTTTAAAGGGGCGTGGTTCGAGCTAAAGCAAGTTCGCTGGCCTACCCGAAAAGCAACGTGGAGTCTCACTGGAGCGGTATTGCTATACACGGCATTTTTCGCACTTCTCGTGCTCCTACTCGACGCTGGGTTTAAGTACATATTTGAATTGATTTTAAAGTAAGCAAAAGGATAATTATAGATGTCAAAAAACCGATACGATGGTACACGTCAATGGTACGCAATTCACACCTATAGTGGATACGAAGAAAAAGTAGCCGACAGCATCCGTCAGCGAATCAATGCCGTTGATATGGCCGACAAGATCTTCGATGTGATGGTACCGAAAGAAAAGCAGATCCAGATCAAGAACGGTAAGCGAAAAGTCATCGAAGCGAAGATCTTCCAAGGGTATGCCCTTGTAGAAATGAAGCTTACTGACGAAACATGGTATATCGTTCGAAACACACCAGGCGTGACTGGCTTCGTTGGTGCTGACACTACGCCAACCCCTGTGAGTGAAAGTGAAATCAGTAAGATCAAGAAGCGTATGGGCGTCGAAGATCCGAAACACCACATTGACTACTCAGAGGGTGAAGTTGTGTCTATTACCGATGGTCCATTCAAAGGCTTTGATGGCGCAATCAGCGAAATCGATACGCAAAAGGGTAAGATCAAGGTCATGGTTAGCATGTTTGGCCGCGACACTCCAGTCGAGCTTGATGCATTGCAGGTAAAGAAAGTTTAAATAGTTATTGAGAAGTCCGGAAATCCGGACTTCTTTTTTATAGGATTGAAATATGACAAATGTTAACACTATCGAAACACGAACTCTTTTACTCCATCCAAGAGGCCAGGATATAGTGACACCCAACACTGCGGATCATCGTCTTACATTCTCAGAAGAGCTTACCTTTGATCATGATCAACTTAAAGCGTACGCGGCACTCGAAGATGCTCTGCCGAACAACCCTTCCGAGCTGCCGACAATAAAAATACAGCGTTACTTAGGTGAGTTTGGCCTAATGCACGCGTACGTAGCCACCCCGCATATAGGACAGAAGATCGTTCGAAATTTCGCCAAACAAACACGTAGCATCATAGAAGTCGAAAACTCGCTCGACAGTTTTGATGAAATCGATGCTCAGATATTTACATATTTTCTTGAACGCCACCTACGCAGTAGATAGCTTGAATACATGTACATAATCTGTTAAAGTGATATAGTTACGCACTAAATATGCTTCAAATTATTTAGTACAAAAAGGAAATACAGTATTATGGCAAAGAAAATTATCGGTAACCTCAAACTCCGTATCCCAGCTGGCCGTGCAACTGCAGGTCCTCCAGTAGGTTCTACACTTGGTCAATGGGGTCTTAACATGATGGATTTCATCAACCCATTTAACGATGCAACAAAAGCAGACATGGGCAAAGATGTCATCGTTCACATTCAGGTCTTCGAAGATCGTACGTTTACATGGAAGTCTCTTGGACAGCCAGTTGACGATGCTATCCGTGAAGCTGTTGGCATCAAAAAGGGTAGTGGCAAGCCACACTCTGAAAAAGTCGGCAAAATCACTCGTGCTCAGCTCGAAGTTATTGCAGAAGCGAAAAAGGATTTCCTCAACGGAAATGATATGGACGCTCGTGTAAAAACTATCGCTGGCACTGCTCGCTCTATGGGCGTTGAGGTTGAAGGCTAGTAGCCTCCATACTTACATAAAAAAGCATCCTCCTCGTGAGGATGTTTTTTATGTGCTTGAATTTTATATAGTTTTCTGATATAATATGCTTCAACATTGCGCTTTATCAGAGTGCACGAACCTTAACGGAAGAGGAACTATGAAAAAGCGACTAGTCCTTATAGTGTGCGCGCTTAGTCTATTAGCTATAGGCTGCGGCCCACTCGAAGATCTTTCGCTCTCTGGTGCAAATACCGGTAACTGCGCTAAGCAGTACAGCAAGACCGAAGACAACATCTGCACACCATGCCCGAAGAGCGAAAACTGCTACGAAAATGAGACAATTCTTCAAAACTTCATCAGTGACGTCGGTATTCCACAAACGTATGCAGCGAGACTACCTGAGATATCTAAGCCCCTTTGGTATTTGATCAAGGAGGGGCAAGATGTAAACACGCCGTGCTACAGCGATGGTAAAAAATCTGTCGCAGACAGTGAAAGTTTTTTCTACTGCCCTCCAGATAGCTCGATATATATCGGAGAGAAACAGCTGCAGAGCTTTTACGATCGTGGCGATAACGGCATGACAGCCAAGCTTGGTCTCAAGCACGAATGGGGTCATCACTGGCTATCGCAACAGCTTGCAACCACCACTCTCTCGGCACACAACTATGAGCTAGCGGCAGACTGCGTCATGGGAGCTATCTTCAAGGAAGTAGGCTACTCTCCCGAAAATATCAGATACGCCTATGATACACTCATGGCGATTTCAACTGATGATCCCAGCTACATCCACGGCAATGCCGACCAGAGAATGGTCTCCCTCATAGCCGGAGAGAAAGATCCCACTCTCGAAACGTGCAAGCAGATTGCAACTGGAGAGAAATGATTTCATAACTTCCAACCCCCTTGCCCCCGAGAGAAATCTCGGGGGCTTTACCCTTTTAAAATAGAATAAAATATGCTATAATGAAAAGATAAACAAATCAATGTTGGGAGATAGCAAAAACTATCGATTGCACCACAGAAAGGGTTTTACTAAAACCATGGCTAAAAAAGCTGACCTATTAGAAAAGGCTGCAGAGCTAAAGCTCGAAGTAACTGATAAAAATACTATCGCCGAGATCGAAGCTGCTATTGCAGAAGCTGGCGTTAGTGCTCCAACTCAGGAAAAAACTGTTGCAAAAGCTGGCAAGCGAAGCGAAAAAGCTCTTGCTGAAGCTGAAGAAAAAGCAGAAAAAGAAGCACGTAAAGAAGCTGGTGATACAGCACCTCAGTCTGATGACGTAGAAGCAAGCACAGCAAAAGGACCAAAGCCAGTTGTTCGTCCACGTATCGAACGTCGCGGCAAGGCATACCAGGCAGTTGCAAAGCACGTTGAATCCGACAAGGTATATTCACTTGCTGAAGCACTTGAGATCGCAACTAAGACAAATCCTGCAAAGTTTGACGCAAGCGTTGAAATTCACGTACGTCTTGGTGTAGACCCTCGTCAGGCAGATCAAAACATTCGCGCAACAGTTTCACTACCAAACGGTACTGGTAAGACTGTCCGTGTTGCAGTATTCGCTCCAGAATCAGAGCACGCTGCCGCTAAAAAAGCAGGTGCAGACATCGTCGGAGACGAAGAGATCATCAAGCAGCTCGGCAATGGCGAGATCAACTTCGACACACTCGTTGCAACACCTCAGTACATGCCAAAGCTTGGTAAATTTGCCCGCCTTCTTGGACCACGCGGCCTCATGCC
This sequence comes from Candidatus Saccharibacteria bacterium GW2011_GWC2_44_17, assembly GCA_001029695.1. Taxonomy (GTDB): domain Bacteria; phylum Patescibacteriota; class Saccharimonadia; order Saccharimonadales; family Saccharimonadaceae; genus 2011-GWC2-44-17. The sequence continues at coordinate 120,429 of CP011211.1, read as the reverse complement.
AAATCCAAAAAGCGGTACTGTAGCAGCTGACGTCGCAAAGGCAGTTACAGAAGCTAAAGCCGGTAAAGTTGAATACCGTGTCGATAAGCAAGCTATCGTGCACCTAAGCGTTGGTAAGGTATCATTTGGCGCAGAGAAGCTCGTAGAGAACGCTCAGGCATTCTTTAGCAGCCTTCAGTCACAAAAACCAGGTAGCATCAAAGGTGCGTATGTTCGTTCGACAAGCATCAGCACAACACAAGGTCCTGGCATCAAAGTTGAAAACGTCGTCAACTAAGACTCGTTTACACCTTACCGAAAAATCCCTCTCCAGTAGAGGGATTTTTTGATATGATAAGATAAATGAAAGTTAGAAAAAAGCTGAAGCGGCCGTCACTTGCTTCTGTGTACGTGCATCACATTGCGTGGGGAATCGTTAGTCTTGCGTTACTCGCATTTTCAGCCATGCTTTGGCTCAACAATCAAGATATCAAGCAGCAGTCGATGAGCCTCGAGCAACAGCTTGCGAGCCTACAACAGCCGAGCTGCGAGGCACGAGTTACATGGAAATCAAACACAACGAAACTCTTCACGATCTCGAGTCAAGCCAGTGAACGAAGCTACCGCGTCCATCTTCCGGCTGATTTTGACGCAAATAGGTATTATCCCGCAGTTTTTTACTTCCCAGGTAGAGGAGGGAGCTCCATCGACGGCGACCGAAGCTCAGGCGTTAATACACTGCCGGTCATAGCAATCTATCCAGAGCCCACAAAAGGCATCGGGGGATTCGCCTGGCAAGGAGCGCCGTATTCTTCGCCAGCAAACGATGTTCAATTTGTAAGCGATATTCTTGATAGAGTCAATGGTCAGCTATGCATAAAGCGAGATCAAGTATATGCGATGGGTATGTCTAATGGCGGAGGTCTTGTTTCGCTTCTTTCCTGCTATCTCAGTGATCGTTTTACTGCATTTGGTGTTGTGGGTGCGGCCTTTTACTATCCAGCCTCCGACTGCACACCGAAGCATCCTCGACCGTTCATCAGTGTTCATGGAGACAACGATAGTGTCGTTCCGTATAATGGCTCATTTGCACGCAAATTACCCGGCATCGAGCAGTGGTCTGCTCGAAGAGCCTTAGACAACGGCTGCTCATCGCGACCATTTGTCGTTGCCCGTGGCACGGAAACAATCACTACCTGGCAATTCTGTAGAGATAATGCGACAGTGCAAAACATCCGCATCCATGGTGGCAAGCATGTTTGGACGGCCGACGCGCCTACCGTACTATGGCAATTTTTGTCACGATAAGAATACCTATTTGATATTCCAGAAAAGCTATGACATACTAAAATCACAAACACAGAAAACAAACAGATTATTTACCTGGGGAGGTGTAAGATGTATAGTGCAAAAATCATAGCTGATAGTGTATCTCGTCATGGGCAGAGATTGACTACTATGGAGGTAGTATTTCCGCGAATGGTCCTCGCTGAGTTTAATACTCATCGAGTATTTAGTCGCAATTCCGCAAGCAGCAGAGCAATTCCGGTCGAAAAACAGCTCAGAAAGATCAAAGAGCAGCCATTCGTGCCAGAATATTGGGGTGCAAACCAATCAGGCATGCAGGCCGAAGCCGAACTAATAGCTGAAGCTAAAGACGCAGCTCTAGATGAATGGCTTGCAGCACGCGACAGCGCAGTAGCGCATGTCGAGAAATTACTCGCCATCGGCCTCCACAAGCAGCTCGCGAATCGCATACTCGAGCCTTTTATGTGGCATACAGTTATCGTCACAGCAACTGAATGGAGCAACTACTTTGCACTTCGTGCCAACGAAATGGCACAACCAGAGATACGTAAGGTGTCAGAGCTCATGCAAGCAGCCTACGAAGCATCGACACCAAAACAGCTCTCTGATGACGAATGGCATCTTCCTCTCATCCAGGCGGAAGAATACGATGGTGTATTTGAGAAATCAGACGATGCCCGCATGATCTCGGCAGCTCGCTGCGCACGGGTTAGCTATCTTACTCATGAAGGCAAAAGGGATCTTTCTGCAGACATCGTTCTATATGACCGCCTCACAAGCGGAGGGCATATGTCACCACTTGAGCATGTTGCCCGCTCCCTCACAAAAGATGAACTATCTGAAGGCGAATTTCGTGGCAATTTCCGTGGCTGGATGCAACTTCGAAAACTCGTACCAAACGAAGATGATTACGCGAAAGTAGAGAAGATATAGTTATGAGTGTTTATAGTAACACCGAAATCAAAGCAGCAATCGAAGACGGCACTATCGTTAGTGTGCCATACAATCCCGATAATGTTTCAGAAGCGAGCCTCGATTTTACACTCGGCCATTATTTCTTCAAACAAGAATATGAGGAAGATGCAAAGGTCTATAATCCGTTCGATAAATCCGATGTCGACCGCTACTTCAAAGGCCCACTCGAAGCAATGCCCCATAAAGAATGGTGCGACAGGCACGGCTATAAGCTATTTGAAAATATCCCCGAAGATCATCCGATCATCGTGCTACGTCCTGGCGAGAGAATTCTCGCACACACTCATGAATTTATTGGCATCCGCACTCACGGAGGCGCCTGCGAAGTAAAATCTCGAAGTAGCTGGGGACGAAACGGTGTTGCGGTCTGCTTCGATGCTGGCTGGGTTGATCCGGGATATATCAATCGCATTACACTAGAAATCTACAACCTGAACATGCACGAATCTGTGGTGCTACCTGTCGGTGAGCGCATTGGCCAGCTTATTTTTCATACTACCGGACCAGTGGAAGGTGACTATAGTGACGGTCGTCAAGGAATGAGCGGCAAGTATCAACACACGAGCGATCTCGACGAGCTAATCCGTACATGGAAGCCTGAAGATATGCTTCCACGGGCCTATAAAGACCACCGCAAACCACCAGCTGTCATCGAAGGTCTATCAAAAGGCGTCAAATAATGCCAAAAGGTATCTTTATTGTTATAGAAGGAAGCGATGGATCAGGTAAGGGTACTCAGTTTAAGATCATCGGCGACAGGCTAAAAGAGCAAGGTCATGAGGTTGCGACATATGACTTTCCGCAGTACGATCAAGAATCGTCATACTTCGTACGTGAATACCTCAATGGCAAATACGGCGATGCCAATGAGCTCGGAGCCTACGTGCCATCACTCTTTTTTGCGCTCGATAGATTCCAGGCATCGCAATCTATCAAGAAAGACCTCGAGGCCGGCAAGATCGTACTATCAAACCGGCTTACAGGAGCGAATCTCGCTCATCAGGGCCAAAAGATTGACGATGAGGCAGAGAAGACAAAGTACTATGATTGGCTCTATGACCTAGAATTCAACATCCTCGGCATCCCTAAACCCGACATCAATATCGTGCTACTCGTACCTGCGGAGATTGCCCAAAAACTTGTTGATAAAAAAACCGCTCGCACCTACACAGACAAAAAACGCGACATTCACGAGGCAGACCTCAATCATCTTGAACGCTCGGTAGCTGCATACAAAAAGCTATGCGAGCAATTTCCCGAACAGTTTATCGCGATTGAAGGAGTGAAGGGCGATATCTTATTGCCCATTCCTGAAGTCACTGAGCTTATTTGGCACAAGATAAAATCAAAGATACAGTAGCTAAGTGTTACTACTTTACGATATAAAGCGACGAGTAATCCGTGGGCCGCGCTAATCGAAGATACTTGGAAATTGCTATCGGCTGAACAGTAGAACCGTCATCCTTTACGTATTCATCTGGCACCTGATGGCAGCCTTCCGGCAGGCGAATATACGTACGCCGAGTAACTAACTCCATCGGAACACCCTCAAGCTCGAGCTGCGCTTCTATTGTCTTAAAAAGTTTCACGTGACGACATTGGCCAGACTGAGAGGTGTCAACATGCTTAGTATTGTTAACTTCGAGAGGGTTCTTACCTCTACCGAGCCACAAATGCGCGATACGGTTCTCCTGTAGGTCAGCCGTCATATCTCTTGTCGTTACAGTATGGGCCTCACTGAAGCCTTCAAAATCCAATGGACGAGTAGACTTCATCACCTCAAGTCCGTCTAGTTCTGGATACGCAGCAAGAAGCGCTGCGTACTCACTAATAGTTGCTTGACCAGCGCGAGCACGCATAATCACTTCTGCCGTATCACGGGCAAGAACCTCGTGCCCCTCAAGAAGTACTCGAAGCCGCTCCATCCGAAGCTCATTCTTATCACATCTCATCCCGTGCTCGTAAGCTATCTCGTGTCGTATCCAATCGAGAGGAGCTTCGGTTAGACCATTCACCTCAGCAGCTTGCTCTGCTCGCTCCATCATAAGATCAAAGGCTGTATCGATATACTCAGCTATGGCGTATTCTGGATCAAGAGGGGTCGGCTGATACGGCTGCGCAAAATATTCCCGCGCATCCGCCACAACAAGCCCTGTCATAACGTCAACAGTAGGCCGCAACATTTCTCTTGAATCAAAAGTAGTATGGCTATCTTGGAACAATTTCTGCTCTTTTTGCATGCTCATATAAATTCATTATACCATAATAGTTAATTTATATCAATGCATCGTCGCTAAGAGAAGAACATACAATTATGTGCTCCACTTGTTGACATTTTCACCTCGAACGCGTATACTCTTTTAAGACATTACCAGAGACAGTAGCCGGGAATCAAACGAAACCCTTAATCAGCTACCGAGGATGAATACAAACATTTTCACGATAAGTCTTTGGTAATGCGAGAATCAAAGACTTTTTTGTTTTTGCAAACTCACATTACCGCACACTTAACAACTCGGTCGAATATTGAAAAAACCAAAGAAGAAAGGACTTTTATGGCAATTACCCGCGATAAAAAGAACACTTTGGTTGCTGAGATCACAGAAGCGCTCCAGGATTCAAAGATGACAGTATTTGCTCAGTACCAAGGTCTGAGCGTCGCTGACATCCAAGAACTACGACGATCTGCCCGCGAGGCAGGTGTAACGATTCGTGTTGTTAAAAACCGTCTCGTTCGTGTCGCCCTGGCGTCAATCGATACATACAAGGATACGGATACGTCACCGCTCGTAGGTCAGTTGATCTACGCAACGAGCACCGACGATGAAGTAGCTCCTGCTCAGGTACTTCATGCATTCGCAAAAACACACCCTGCACTTCAATTTGCAGGTGCGTTTTCAGGCGAAGGTGCACTACTAAGCGCAAGCGAAGTAACTGCACTTGCTGGACTCCCAAGCAAGAACCAACTCATCGGCGAAGTGATCGCACAATTGCTTTCACCAGTGCACGATGTTACCAACGCCTTGTCTGGCAATCTTCACGCACTGCTTGACGGTGTTGAAGCCAAAGCAACCAGTTAATTTAACGAACATTTCATTATAAAGGAGTCTATTATGGCTGATATTAAAAAACTCGCAGAAGAGCTAACAAAGCTTACTGTACTAGAGGTTAACGACCTCAAAACTGTCCTTAAGGACGAATACGGAATCGAACCTGCTGCAGCTGCTGTAGCTGTTGCTGGTCCTGCTGCTGCCGACGCTGGCGCTGCAGAAGACGAGAAGTCTGAATTCACTGTTACTCTAACAGACGCTGGTGCGCAAAAAGTTGCTGTCATCAAGGCTGTTAAAGAAATCACTGGTCTTGGACTTGGTGAAGCTAAAGCTATCGTTGACGGCGCACCTGCACCTGTCAAAGAAAAGGTTAGCAAAGACGACGCTGAAGCAGCGAAGAAGCAGCTTGAAGAAGCTGGCGCATCTGTCGAACTTAGCTAATTTATCCGTTAGGTTCGCCTAACACCTCTATTCGACCGATTGTTATGAAGCATAACATACCACCCTTTTTTACAAAGTGGTGGTATTTTATTTGCAATGATAAAATATACAACGTTTTTACATCTACCCCATATAAGTGTGTGGAAAAGCCTCAGTGACTTCGATAAATAGAGCAGTAATATTGACAGCAGGCCAACTGGCTGGTATATATAGAGGTAATACTATCACAAAAACAGACAAGGAAATTTGCGAGACATGTCTGAATTACCAGAGAAACAAGTAAAGCGACTGACATCCCTAATCCAAGAGGCTGAGACGAACCTCGCCGCAGCAAAAGAGCTGCTTATTAGCATTATCGGTGATGACGGAAGCGTACTCACGCCACGAAGCAGCCAAGAAGAGGTGAGCGGGAAGATCGTCGAAGGAGTCTTTGACGGACAAGTAATGATCGGTCCAGATGGCAAAAGCTATCCAGTGCCAGCAAACTATGCGAGCAAATCAAAGCTCGTTGAGGGTGACATCATGAAACTTACTATCGCCGACGATGGCAGCTTCATCTACAAGCAAATTGGCCCAACTGAACGACGACAGATCATCGGTACTCTCGTACAGCATGATGGCGCGTACTATGTCGAGGCGAATGGACGTGAATATCGTATTCTTCTTGCGAGCGTTACATACTTCCGTATCAAAGAAGGCGACCAGGTAACGATTATCGTACCAGAAGACAACCCCGAAGCAACTTGGGCCGCCGTCGAAGCGTCACTCTAGAGAAAGCAAAAAGATAGCAAAAAACAGCCCTTAATGGGGCTGTTTTTACATAGGGACAGCAATCCTTTATGCTCACACCCCATTGCGTAAAAACACAACAGACAGTATCGAAAAAACAGCGTACAATACTACATAGCAATGAGTAGGGCATTATATCGAAAATATCGCAGCAAGTCACTTGATGAGGTGGTCGGCCAGTCTCATGTCACTGACATACTTTCACGAAGCCTAAAACAAGGTAAAGTAGCTCACGCGTATCTCCTAACTGGGCCACGCGGTGTTGGCAAAACGTCAATCGCACGGATCTTAGCGCATGAAATCAATAGTCTTGAATACACTGACGAGACAACTCACCTCGACATCATAGAGATTGACGCCGCAAGTAATAACGGCGTCGATGACGTACGACAACTCCGCGAAAAAGTTCAGATTGCTCCGGTGTCCGCCAAAAAGAAAGTCTATATCATCGATGAGGTGCACATGCTCTCAAAGCCAGCGTTTAACGCACTCCTCAAGACTCTCGAAGAGCCACCCGAGCATGTTGTATTTATCCTCGCAACGACCGACGCCGATAAATTACCCGATACAATCATCAGTCGCACACAGCAGTATACATTTCGAACAATTCAACCTGAGGATGCTGTGCGTCATCTGCGCCATATAGCGAGTGAAGAAAAAATAGCAATCTCCGATGAAGCACTTCTGCTCATCGCACAACGAGGTGGCGGAAGTTTTCGAGATAGCATCAGCCTTCTCGACCAGCTATCTGGACTGGCCGATCAAAAAGAGATTACGCGCGATACCATCGAACAACTCCTAGGCTTAGCATCTCAAGAGCATATCAAAGCAATCATCGCGGCAGTGCTTTCTAATGATTTATCAGCTATCCTCGCGCAGCTTGATATGATCGATGCATCTGGCGTACAGCCAGCCGTGTTTGCAAACCAGCTCACGAGAGCTATTCGCGCGAATATCGTCTCACACCCACAGCTGCTCCCACTCCTCGACGAACTTTTGAGTGTGCCGACTTCCTCGCAGCCACATATCAAACTACTTACTGTACTCGCTAGCCAGACTAGCCAAAAACCAAAAAGTGCACCACTTGCCGTAAATGCACCCGCCATAACGGCTCCTATCGCCCCCGCTCATCAGGGATCTATCCAAAATATGGTCAAACAAAAACCGGTCACGAAAATCAAAGAAGATACACCCACGCCTTCAACCCCACCTCAGACGCTCGCAGTAAAGCCCCCTGAAGCACCGAAAGTACCTTCGCAACCGCCGGGTGAGTTTGACTGGGCTGTCTGGATTGAGTATGTACGGGTAAACTATGTCGCACTCCATAGCGTTCTCAGTAAGTGTAGCTATGAAATTGATGGCGACACACTCACACTCTATGCAATGCGCAAGTTTAACAAAACCAAACTTGATGATGCCAAATACCGAGCAATTCTTGCAGAATCACTCCTCGCCGTTGGTGCTGGCGAGTGGATTATTGAAACGATTCCGACGCCTCCACCACCAAAAGATAGCGTTGCAGCCGCAGTTGCTGGTATTATGGGTGGAGGAGAAGAGGTGAGCGTTGACGCGTAGTCAATTGCTTGAAGGTGTACATACATGAGCGCAAAAGAAATCCCAGCGGGTAAAATCCCGCCACAGAACATAGATGCCGAAATGAGTCTTATCGGCGCTGTTTTGATTGATGAGGAAAAACTTGCCGATGTTACTGAGTTTGTCACTGCAAAAGACTTCTACGACAAGCGCCACGCGACCATCTACGGTGCGATGGTGCGCCTTTATGAACGACACAAGCCTGTCGACCTTTTGACACTTACCGACGAGCTAAAGAAAAAAGACGAGCTTGAAATGATTGGTGGCACTGCGTACCTCAGCGAACTTACAAACTACGTCCCGACTGCTGCACACGCTGAAGCCTACGCAGAGATGGTCTCGACAAAAGCCATCCGTCGACGACTTATCAAAGCCAGTACTGAAATATCTCAGCTTGGTTTTGACGAAGAGTATGACGTACAGGAACTCCTCGGTAAAGCCGAGCAAGAGCTCTTTTCTGTTAGCGATCAATCTCTCAAGCAAGATCTGACGAGTATCGAATCAATCTTGACTGACAGTTTCGATCGCATGGAGGAACTACACCGAAATAAAGGTGCACTTCGTGGTGTGCGAACAGGCTACCGCGATCTCGACAATATGACCGCTGGACTACAGCGCTCTGATCTTATTATCCTCGCGGCTCGTCCTGCCATGGGTAAAACCACCCTTGTGACCAACCTTGCATACAACGTAGCAACCGCGAACAAACAGTCAGTTCTATTTTTTAGCCTTGAGATGAGTAAGGAGCAGCTTGTCGACCGTATGCTTGCAGACGCCTCTGGGGTCGATGCCTGGAATATTCGCACCGGAAACCTGTCTGACGATGATTTTAGCAAACTTAGCGAAGCAATGGGTGAGATGGCAGAAGCGCCAATCTTTATCGATGACAAGCCAGGCCTCTCAGTACTTGAGATGCGCACAAAAGCGAGGCGCGCCGCTCACGACGGACCGCTCGGGCTAATCATCGTCGACTACCTTCAGCTCATGCAGGGAAGTAGCAAGACAGAAGGAAATCGTGTCCAAGAGGTGAGTGAGATCTCACGTGGCCTCAAGCTCATCGCTCGTGAGATGAACGTGCCAGTGATTGCACTTTCTCAGCTCTCGCGATCTGTCGAATCACGTAGCCCGCAAATTCCACAGCTTGCCGACCTCCGCGAATCAGGATCAATCGAGCAAGATGCCGATATCGTGATGTTTATCTACCGCGAGGCCTACTACAACCCTGAGACCGAACGTGAAAACATTACTGACCTGATTATCGCTAAGCATCGTAACGGACCTGTCGGCAAAGTTGAGCTCTACTTCCACCCAGAACGACTCCGCTTTATGTCGCTTGATAAGCATCACGACTAGCGTGCTATAATAAGTGAAAGTTATGGGCAAGACACCTTTAGTAAATTCATTTTTATATAAATACCGCTATTTACTTGGCTATGGCGCCATCGTTCTACTTCTTATTGGACTACTCCTCTTCAGCGGCCTATATGTGCCTGGTGGCCTCAGCGACCAAGAGCTCAACTCAACCGTAAAAAGCGCCTCACTCGATATCACCAACCCGTCATCACTAACTGTAACGAATCTTCCATACAGCTTACTGCAGCAGGCTGGCTTTCATATATTCGGCGTATCAAACTTCACCATCAAGCTGCCGTCGCTTATCTTTGCGTTCGTCACAAGCATAGGAGCAGTACTCCTACTGCGTCGATGGTTCAAGTCGAACATCGCCGTACTTGCAACAACCATCATGATTACTACTGGCCAGTTCTTGTTCGTTGCTCAGTCAGGAGCGGCCGGCATCACCTACATAGCATGGTCAGTATGGCTCCTACTCGCAGCGACTATGATCACAGGAAGCCAGCGTCACCGACGATTCTGGAAAGTTGTTTTCTTTATTATTGCCGGACTCAGCCTCTATACACCGCTCAGTTTATACCTGCTTCTTGCGATTGCAAGTGCTGCACTCCTCCATCCTCACGTTCGCTACGTCATCCGTCGCATGTCGATGCCACATCTGACGACCCTCTCCCTTCTGACGATCATCATCGCAGCGCCTCTCATTTACTTGATCACATTGCGACCAGCACTTGGACCTGAGCTTCTAGGACTCCCGACTTCATGGCCGCCGAACCTTCTCGAAAATGCACTCACTCTTTCGCAGCAATACCTCAACTTTATTACTCCAGCAAGTGGGACACTCATGACTCCTGTGTTCGGACTAGGCTCGATCATCCTGATCGGGCTCGGCGGATGGCAGCTTTTCAAGACTCGTTATACCGCCCGAAGCTATACCGTCACCGCCTGGACTGTACTGCTCATACCGATTCTTCTTATCAACCCTAACTATACGAGCGTCACTTTTGTACCGTTCCTCCTCCTTCTTGCAAGCGGACTAGAATACCTCCTCAAATCTTGGTATGGGCTCTTTCCCAAAAATCCATATGCACGCATCGTTGGCCTTGTACCACTCGTTATACTTGTCGCTGGTCTCGTATTTAGTGGTGTCGGGCGCTACATGTATGGCTACCACTACGATCCAAAAACAGCAACAAGCTTTACACGAGACCTCATCCTATTCAATCACCATATCAAAGGAGAAGGCGAGACAGTCATCGTTGTCTCAAACGACGAAAAAGAGTTCTATGATGCTGTTGCAAAGTACAACAAACAGGGAACAATCAAGGTCACCACTGACACGATTTCACTCTCGAAAGACCATAACTTCGCTGCAACCCGCAAAGGTCATGAAAAAGTTGAAGATCGTGAAGTATCACGAATCATCACCACGAGTCATTCAAATGAATCTGATCGATTCTATATCTATAAATAGTTGCTCATTTGTCGTATAATGGTATGAGTTTAAGTTTACGGAGGATTACTAATCATGGCGTTTGACCAAATGAAGATGTTAAATGATCTGCGAAAAGCGCAGAAAGATCTAAAAAAGCAAATTATCGAAGTTGAAGCTGGTGATGGCGCTGTTGTCGTACAGATCAATGGAGAACTAAAAGTCGTAAGTATCAAGATTAATCCAGAAATGGTTGACCTTGAAGAGATCAATGAGCTTGAGCACTGGCTTGAGATCGCAATCCGCGATGGAATGCAAAAAGCACAAGAGATTGCTGCCGAGAAGATGAAGCCACTCATGGGTGGTCTCGGCAACCTAGGTATGTAACGTCGAGTATGGCGCAGCTGCTTCCAGCCGCACTTTTAAGTGCGATCGATGAGCTCGGACGCCTCCCCGGTGTCGGAGCTCGGACTGCCGAACGCTATGCGTACTATTTGCTGCGCACCCGGCCTGAGGTCGCCTCACAGCTTGCTGAGAGCTTGCAGAAGCTTCATAGCGGCGTAAAACAGTGTCCAGTTACCTTTGCGCTCATCGATAGCGACGAAGATGTATCTATCCTCTATAGTGATAGCTCCCGTGATAAAACCACAATTGCCGTCGTAGAGGAGCCGCTCGACATCATCGCACTTGAGCGTACCGCTCAATACCATGGCACATACCACGTACTCGGCGGAGCGATTAGTCCGATTGACGGCATAGGGCCAGAACAGCTTCACATCCCCGAGCTCATGAAGCGTATCCGAGAAGATAATGTCAAAGAATTGATCATTGCGACCAATGCGAGTGTCGAAGGTGAATCGACCGCGCTATTTCTCCAAAGGCACATCCAAGAAGCAGGGATTGAAGTAAAAATGAGCCGACTAGCAAGGGGGATCCCCGTAGGTGTTGATCTTGAGTATGCCGATCAAATCACCTTGTCACACGCACTCGAAGGCCGTAGGCTTCTATAGCATAACTACGGATGAGGCAAAATATCTATATATTACCCTTGCTAGCTCACCGTACTCAGTTGTTCAGTTACATAAAAATAGCCCTACCTTAAGTCAATAAGGTAGGGCCGACAGACATGGAAGCTCATCTGTCGAATGACTCATACTCCTTTCGTAACTGAGCTCGCAGCTCCTCGATAGATACGGAATTGAGTTCACGTATTAGAACTAGGGTTGCATTGGTAGTCGCATCGATAAGCGCAGAGTTAGACCATGCGTGCTTTGCAGCGAGTATCCATGCCGAAGCAACTATCGCACACACCGAAAGTGCGAGAGCGGTGCAGCCAGTCCAGAAACGGATAGCCGACAGCGGCTCATTAAGTAATTGGACTACAACAACCATGCCTGTAGTGGACATAAAAAATCCTAACACACCAACCTTACGCCAGAAAAGCTCCTTTCGGACGTTCTTGTCGGCATAGACGCTTGTCGCGACTACATCCTGATCGATCTGGTAGTTCATTGTTACTCCCTATGTCCGTACGAGCCAGATGCCTATTAGTATCTGTGCTATATTTTTATATTAACATATATAATATATTTAGTCAATATAACCATACCATCATACCTCTGTTATAATAATGATAATGTACGAATCAGCAACCACTCTCATCAACGACGCAAAAAAAATCATCATTATTCAGGCCGAAAACCCCGACGGCGACTCACTGGGAAGTGCGCTCGCACTCGAAGAAATCCTTGGCGATCTCGGCAAAGATGTCATCCTTTACTGCCCAGTCGAGATACCAAAATACCTGCGCTACATCCTTGGATGGGATAGAGTGGTCACTGACTTTGACACAAGTGCAGACCTTGCGATTATCGTCGACACGAGCGCCGATGTACTGATCACAAAAGTGCTCGAAACACCTGGCGTACGACACTTCCTCGAGAGTCATCCAGTTCTCGTCATTGATCATCATGCAACAAAGTCTAATCTTACATTTGATCATACACTTCTTATCGATGATGCCGTAGCGACGAGTGAGGTTATCTACAGGCTAGCAAGTGATAATAAATGGGCGATCAACGCACATGCCGCCGAGTGCATGCTTATCGCCATCATGAGCGATAGCCTCGGACTTACCACGCAAAACGTCTCACCAAATGCATTTTTCACCGCAGGCAAACTCACTGAGCTTGGTGCAAGCAATGCCGCAATCGAAGAGCGTCGACGAGAATTCATGAAGAAATCACCAGAAATTCTTGCGTACAAGGGAGAGCTTATCTCGCGTATCGAGTACTTGCTTGATGGAAAGCTGGCGATCGTTCATATTCCATGGGAAGACATTCAAAAATATAGTGATCAATACAATCCGAGCGTTCTTGTGCTCGATGAAATGCGCCTTGTCGAAGGTGTTCAGCTTGGCGTCGCAATAAAGACCTACCCAGATGGCAAAATCACCGGCAAGCTTCGTGGAAACCTTCCTATTGCCGAAACCGTCGCCGGCTTCTTTGGAGGCGGTGGCCACAAATACGCCTCTGGCTTTCGTGCGTATGAAAACTATGACACAATAGTACGAGAACTCGTTGAAGCAACAGATAAGGCAATTTCAAACTATGACACTACGGCTGCATAATACACTTACAAAATCAAAAGGCACCTTCACACCGCTTAATCCAAATGAAGTAAAAATCTATAGCTGTGGACCGACCGTATATGACCAAGTCCATATTGGCAACCTTAGCGCCTTTATCATCGCAGACACCCTCAGACGAGTGGTTACTGCAAACAACTACTCAGTAAAGCATGTGATGAACTTCACAGATGTCGACGACAAGACAATACGCCGCAGTCAAGAGAACTATCCTAACATGGATGCCATGGAGGCACTTAAGAAACTCACATCTACTTACGGTGAGCTTTTCCTGAAGGATATGCAGACTATCGGAAACGACATAGAGAGCTTTACGTTCGTCAAAGCAACCGATGATCAAACCGTCGAAGGTATGAAGCAACTCGTAGCCAGCCTCCATAAAGATGGCTTTGCGTACACCGCAGAAGATGGAGTGTATTTTTCGATCGATGCGTACAAAAAATCAGGCAAAAAATACGGTCAGCTCGTCGAACTAACTGATCAAAATACCAGTAATGAACGTATTCAAAACGACGAATACGACAAAGATACCGCCCATGACTTCGCCCTGTGGAAAATAAAAAAGGCAGGGGAGCCATCATGGGAATTCTCTCTTGATGGAATAGACCTCACTGGTCGTCCCGGATGGCACCTTGAATGCTCGGTAATGAGCCAGCAGGGCCTGGGTGTGCCATTTGATATTCATACTGGCGGAATCGATCTCACGTTCCCACATCATGAAAACGAAATAGCACAGAGCACAGCAGGGAATACAAATCCTACGTATGCCTCAGTGTTCGTTCACAATGAGCATATTTTGATTGATGGTAAAAAAATGAGCAAGAGCCTCAATAATTTTTACACGCTTCAAGACCTGATCGACAAAGACGTTGACCCACTTGCATTTCGATTGCTTGTTTTGCAGTCACATTATCGAAAACCGACCAACTTTAGTCTTGAAAATGCCGCTGCAGCACACAATAGACTTAAGCACTGGCGTGCAATTGCGGCACTCAGACACCAAACTTACGATACACTAAGTGATGACGATAGTAACCTCGATGACCCAAACGTCATACTACTACTCGCATCTAAACAAGCGGTCATCAACGCATTAAATGACGATATCAATACTCCTCTCGCGCTCTCCATCATCGATGAAGCGTTTAGTCAGCTTGACGGCAAAACTCCTGCCGATATTCACGAACGCGGCCTTGACCAGCTTCTTGAAACAATCGACGAGACGCTCGGACTCCAACTGCGAAAAAGTACGCCAGACATCTCTGACAAGCAAAAGCAGCTTATTATGCAGCGCTTACGAGCCCGCGAAGACAAGAACTGGACCGAATCAGATAGACTACGTGATATCCTGCTCGAACAAGGTGTTATGGTGCGAGACACAACTCGAGGGGTCGTCTGGGAATATAAGTGAGCTTTAACTATTGTATTATCGTTATATAATGATATAGTATATATTGTTCGTTCGATCCTCTCTCGAAGGAGTGTGCAGTGAGCTTTCATAGAACCAAAGTACACTACAAGCGGCGCGGCACTCGACGCACCGATAAACAGCGCGCGAGGAGAGACCAGCTTCGTGCACTGTGGCGTATGGAAAAGCAAAACAGCGAGACTCCTAAATGTCTTCTAACCACCAACGAGCTTCATTTGACAGAAGGCTAGACCTCGAACAACCGCCTCGCCCGATAATTTTCGGGCGAGGCATTTTTCTTTAAGCAGGAGAGAATTGATATATACTTTAAAATATGCTATAATATATTAAGATACTCGTATCGTATTATTCGTTCCTTCGACAGTTAGGCTAAACAATGCGCCGCCCACGTCACCGCAGGCATCAACCACTACCAAGGCCCTATAGCCCACTTTCCAACATACGCAAGGAGAAATGGGCTCAAAGAAGCGCTCGACTAGAGAAAAAATCCAGAGTGCATATGATGGCTGTTCAGGCTGCTATAGACGAGGAAGTTCGAGCAACCCGAAACTATTTTCTTGCGATTGGATTCCTGCGATGAGCGAAAACCCAGTTCGCAGGCGCATAGACGAGGAGGTCGCAGAAGCCGTAAAAGCCGCACGCCTCCGCCCGGAAGAAACTCCCGAAGAGCAACAAGCCCGTTGGAATAAAGAGTGGAACACCATAGAGGCGATTGTCGAAGGCATAGCTGGCAAAAGCAAACACTAGCTATACCGCTGGTAACGAATAAGCCCCGTCCGATTTATTTCGGACGGGGCATCGTTTTTTTCTACGAGTACAGCCCTACGCTTCTTTTTGCAGTTTCTTCACTAACTTATGAAGAGGTTTGTCACTTTTTGTGCGCTGAACTTTTGCGCGAGACAAGTAGTCTTCAAGAAGCACTTTGATACACCCCGCGATAGGAATCGATATAATTCCGCCAGCAAGACCAAACACATAGAGACCAATTGTCACCGCTACGAGAACTGCTAGCGCAGACAGCTCAACGGTCTTTGATTGGATCACCGGAGAGATGAAATTGTTTTCGATCTGCTGATAGATGATAAAGAACACGAGGAATGCGATTGCCGCAGGTACGCTATTGAGGAGTAGGAGTAGCGTCACAAGAATTCCTGCAATTGTTGCGCCAAACATCGGAATAAGTGAGAACGTAAATGCTATCGCTACCGTCGGCATAGCGAGATTTGCTTCAACCTGCGGGAAGATAAGGCTCAGTATAAATACGAACAACCCCGCACTTACCGCACCAATACCTGATACCGTCAGCTGGCCAGTAACATACCCTGAAACAACTTTATACATGCGTGTTGCAAGCGTCCTGTGTGCCTCCATGCGGTCAGTATCGTTATAGACACCCCAAATACGCTTAAGCCATGTTGGTCCTTCAATAAGCATCAGGAAGGAAAGCACAAACACCAAAAACGCAGATGCTATAAGCGAGGCAAACGAACCAATACCAGATAGTAGGTTTTGTCCAATATTTGCCGCCCAAGAAGCAGCATTATTTTTCACTGATGCCACGGCATTATCCACTTGTGGGCGAAGACCGTACTGATCGACAAAATGATTGACACCATCCCATTGATTGCTTGCACCATCGATAAGACCTGGTACGGTCTCGGCGAACTTAACGCTCTGCTGCACGATAGGCGGTATGACCATAAAGACAATCACAGACAAAAATGCCACCACGGCAATATAAGAAAGTGCTGTCGCGCCGATTCTGCTCTTACCCGGAAGAAGCTTTGCTAACGCATTCACAGGGCGATTAAGGACAAGCGCCAAGAAGAAGGAGGTGCCTACGAGAATCAGGGCGTCTCTCGCACTAAATATAGCAAACGCAGCAAGCGCAAAGCCAATAACTACTAGCCAGAATCGAACAAATGTCTGCGTATCGATTTCAATACGTACTTTCATAATTTTACCTCTTATAAGTTTACTCAAATTATAGCATATATTGACATATGCAAAAGTGATGACCTACTGTTTTTTCGAATAGTAGTTGTCGAGAAATTCTTTTTTGAATTCATAAAAAGAACCATCTGCGATACTTCCGCGAATATCATCGACAAGCTTAATGATAAAACGCTCATTATGGATCGTCGCGAGTGTGTTTGCCAAAAGTTCTCCTGCTTTGAACAGGTGATGCAGGTATGCACTTGTGTAGTTTTGACAGGTATAACAATCACATGTCTCATCGAACGACGTAAAGTCCTCTTTGTACTGCAGGCGGGTGACATTTACGCGGCCAAACTTCGTATACAATGCACCGTTTCGACCAACGCGAGCAGGGGAGACGCAGTCAAAGGTATCAGCACCATTTTCAATACAATCAAAGATATCATCTGGCTCCGAAATACCAAGCATATGACGCGGCTTATCTTCCGGGAGTTCCTGACACATCCAACCAGTGATTTCACCAATGTTTTCTTTTGTAAATGCACCGCCTAGTCCAAAGCCGTCAAAGTCCATGGCACCCAAGAAACGTGAACATTCACGACGGAGGTCTTCATAATTCGCCCCTTGGACAACACCAAAAAGTGCTTGCGGCGGGCGATGAGAACGCTCTTCGTTAAGGCGTTTATGCTCCTCTAGGCTACGAACCGCCCATGGATGAGTCCTGTCGTGAAGAGACTCCACTTGGTAGTTATAGTCATGATGAAGTGTCGTAAGCTCATCGAAGGCAAACGTAATGTCCGCACCAATCCCATGCTGAATCTGCATAGAAAGCTCAGGTGTAAACTTATGATAACTTCCATCAAGATGCGACTTAAAAGTGACACCATCATTGTCAATCCAAGCGAGCTTCTCCTTTTTACTAAGTGGCCTTTCATCAGTCTTGCCATCCATATCAATTATCTTTTTAAACCCAACACCAAGACTCATTACTTGAAATCCACCACTATCGGTAAATGTCGGCTTATTCCAATGCATAAACTGACCTAGACCGCCTGCTTTGTCGATTATTTCATGGCCAGGCCTAAGGTAAAGGTGATACGCGTTAGCAAGTACCGCCTGTGCGTCAACTTCTTCGAGCTGCTCCGGAGTCAGCGCCTTTAGCGTTGCCTTAGTCCCAACTGGAATAAATGCCGGCGTCTCGATCACACCGTGAGGTGTCGTGATTGTGCCAGTTCGCGCCAATGCGCCATCCAGTCTATGGTGAATAGTAAATTCAAGTGCTTTTTTCATCTGTACTAGCGTATCATAAAGAGTCGAGATAGTCCCTCGCGAGCGGCGTTACGCGAACTTTTTTATTTGATGTCATAAATGCATGAAGAATACGATAGGCATCAAGGTCGAATGGCTGTTCATTCGATCGAAACACAGCGTCAAAATCTTCTTCTTGCTCAATATGGCCAATGATTCGCCAATCGTCAACGACAAACCCCTTATGAACCCCCTCGGTGCTTTCAGCCACAAGCACAGGCCCCTCGTGCGGCCATGATTCTATCCGCTTCCTGTCAAATGCCTCTTCCACCCGCTGGTTATAGGACGCAGGTAATTCCTCGCCGACACAAGCGCCAGCGCATTTACCTAGCTGGTACGAAAAACAAGCACCCTTTGCTTTTTCTAACCCGCAGAGTTTCGGACACAGCCGAAAATCACGTACTGTACGAAGAAGAGACTCCTTCGCTTGCGCCCTGCGGCTATAGGTTGCAAGAATGTTACGCTCAAGCGGTTCGTCGCTAAGCGTTAGGCTCTCAAGCCCGACAATACTATACCCGTGCGCATCAAATGTCTGCCGAGCGACGACGAGTTCGCGCTGTCTTCGGAGGCGTCGATTATATAGCGGTTGGATCGTTTTAATAAGATGAGACTCAAGTAGGAGTGCTTCAAGCTCACCGCCGGTTTGCTCATAACGGATATGATGGACCTGCTGTGCCATTTTAAATTCCTTGTTTTCCTCAGTATCGCGAGTAAAGTGACTCATCACCCTACGTCTAATGTTGACGCTCTTTCCTATATAAATTGGTACACCTTGCTCATCATCAAAATAATACACACCGTGAGACTCCGGTAAGTTATTGACGATATCCCACGAAAGCTGCCGAGGGAGCGAAGGGTGACGCAACTGCTTCTTAAATGCTTGATCAACAACCTGTTCACTAAACTCCTGGCGGATAAGCTGCATAAACTGCCATAGCACTAATGCATCGTCATACGCTCGGTGCCTATCTGTAAAACTAAAGCCATGTCTCGCGATAAGGTCAGCAAGCTTATGGCCTTTCACCTCCGGATACAGTGCACGACTAAGTCGAACCGTACAGAGTTGCCGTGGGGCAAAATCCATACCAATTCGCTTGAACTCTTGTTTCAGAAACGAATAATCAAACCGTACGTTATGTGCCACAAACAGTGCACCCTCCATTACTTCATACAGCTGGTCAGCAATTTCATCAAACTTCGGCGCATCCTGCACGTCACTCGTCGTAATTCCTGTGATATTTGTAATAAAGTAGGGAACCGACTTGCCTGGGTTGATCAGTGAACGAAATTCATCAACAATCTCACCATTTTCTACGCGGATCGCCGCCACCTCGATGACGTGTCCATTTACATAGTTCATGCCGTCCGTTTCTACGTCGACAAATACCATAGGTGAAGATAGGTCTGTCGTTATTTGCGCCACTTCACAAGTCCTAGTTTGTGCGCAAATTGCGCCAGCCCCAATGGAACACCAGCATTCATCGTATCAGGATCAGCACCGACGCGCGACTTGGTGTCGAGCGAACGCATCGCACTCATATCATCATCTGACAGCTCGAAGTCAAATACATCGAAATTTTCTGCAATCCGAGCAGAATGTGTTGATTTTGGAATCACAACCAGCTCATTTTGAAGATGCCAACGAATTACTGTTTGTGCAGGGGATTTACCGTATTTGTCGCCGATCTCTTTTAGTAGAGGTTCACTAAGAAGATCCCCGCCACCTCCACCAATAGGACTCCATGATTCTACTTGTATGCCGTGTGCCTTACAAAAATCGCGTGTCTCTTGCTGAGTGAAGCGAGGATGTAGCTCAACTTGGTTTACCGCAGGTACCACCGCAGTGTCATGCATAAGAAGTTCAAGGTGCTGTGGAGTGAAGTTACACACCCCTATGGCGCGTACTTTCTTATCACTATATAGCTGCTCAAAGGCCCGCCACGTCTCAACCATCTTGCCTGCAGCGGGCACTGGCCAGTGAATAAGGTATAAGTCGATATAATCAAGCCCTAGGCGCGTCAGGCTTTTATCAAATGCATCGAGTGTTTTGTCATAGCCCTGGTCGGAGTTCCAAAGCTTTGTCGTGACGAATAACTCATCACGCGGAACACCGCTTTTAGCAATTGCACGCCCAACCCCCGTTTCATTACCATACACTGCCGCCGTATCGATAAGCCTATATCCGACCTCCAGGGCAGCGAGCACTGCAGACTCTACCTCTTCGCCGTCTTTTGCCTGCCACACACCTAAACCGAGCTGCGGCATCTGTACACCATTATTGAGCGTTACTGTCGGCACATCATTCATGAGATTCCTCCTCCTACGCACAATTAACACATTCTATCTTTCTATTATACCAACTCACAGGTCTACTGTATTGGTATAATAGAAAGATATGCCAGCAAAACATACATCATATACAGAGCTAAAGCGACCGATTGGTCGCACAACTTTAGGAAAACTGCTCCTTGCTGGCGCCATCGCAGGACTCGTCGCTACGGTATTTATGTATCTTGCACGAGAAGTAAGCGAAGGCGAGACGGCACGAATTGACGATCGAATACTACTTGCTATCAATCACCGAGCCACTACGACCCTCGACACTATCGTCGTCTGGGCAACAGAACTCGGAGGAGTGATCGCAGTCTCAACCATCAGTCTAATACTCATAGCGCTCTACGCGTTCAAAAAACAGTGGCGCTCAGCCGCAATGATTGCACTGAGTATCGGTGGAGCAGGAGTGTTAAACTTTGGCTTAAAGCTCCTGTTTGGACGCTCGCGTCCTGAACTATGGACGCACCTCGTTACCGAGTCGTCGTATTCGTTTCCTAGTGGTCATGCAATGCTTTCGAGTGCGCTGGCGCTCGCGCTTGTATCAATCTTCTGGGGGACGAAGTACCGGGTCGCTGTCGCTATCGTCGCCGCATTATATATCGCGATGATCGGCTTTACGAGACTATACCTTGGCGTTCATTATCCAAGCGACATCATCGCAGGCTGGTGCGCAAGCTTTGCATGGGTGATTATCGTTACGAGTATCGCTCATACCTTTTTTACCAATAGACAAGAGCGCGTAGACAACACCACTAAGAATTGACATAAACTTTATAAATTGTTATAATATAAATATATAGTCTTACAAGATTGCACCTTCCGACATACCCTACGAGCAAGGAGCTCACAGCATGGATACCCAGCAGTCCATAGATCATGCAGTATTCGAGTCGCTTTCTACCAACGAGCATGTCTACACACTCTTCAGCGAGTATCTAGCAGTAGAGCTCGACGAGCAGCACGATCCGCGTGACGTTGTGGTGTGTAAAGTGTTTGTCATCGCGTCAATCAATACACATCTGGAGACTTCTGCGGCAGATAGAGCTCGTATGAACATCTGTATCTCGCACTCTCTCAGTCTGATCGTTGAATGGATACGGCAATCACTCGATGCCATACATGGACTAGCTTCCGCCTGAGAGCCTAGCTCTGTACTGTTGGACATACCCATCCAACAGTACAGAGCTCCTTGCTCTTTTTTCTTTGCCGTAAAATCGGTTGTAAAAAACGCTCATGCTATTGACCGTTCAACTGATACGAAGCGTATACTAGAGTATAGGTCATGGGAGTACTGGAGCCATTTAGGTAACTTTTCACTTTCAGACCATTATAACTACATAGGTGATACACACACTCGAGCATTTAGCTGAAGCGTCCCTGTCATCTTCATATTCAATCGCTACTTCAGGCAATTTAAATGACACTCGTCTCGCGGTGACGGATGCCAGCCTCGTAGTTCCACCCACAAATCCGTAGCTGACCGATTTTCTCGTAGTCAGTTTTTGTTTACTCAAAAATGAACAACTTTTTCTTAAGAGGGGGAATAAGAATATGAAAAATTCAAACACAATCAACAGTCCAGTCGCTATTACATCGATCGCTTTCGGTCGTAATATGCGCACCTATCCGCGCCGCATGGAGTATGCAGGTAAGTCGTATGACTTTATCGACGCAGGCCTCAGAACAGTCATTGGTAAGGGGGAGCGAATCGCACAGATCCTCACGATGAGTGATGGTGAGAGTGACTTTCGGCTCCGCACCGACAATCATGGCGGTAGCTGGACACTTCTTAGTATTAGCTAGGAAGAGCGGATGATGAAAATGGGACACAGAGTTGTGTCCCATTTTTTTTATTTTTACGCTCCTTGCAACTTTGCTGTAGGCGCACTACAATATGGCATACTATGAATCCCAATAGCCCCTCTTTCGTGAGACTCAACGCCATGGCTCAAGAACAACTTCACCCTGCCATTGACATGCTCGCAGATGAATACGAAGAGCGGGGGACATTCAAGCCCGATTTAACCGCCAGCGACGAAGACGTAACGATACAATATATCGATTTTATTTATGCAACCCTCTCAGAAACTCATGAGCTCATAGAGCTACCACCAGACAAAAGGGAACCCTTTTACTTCGCCTGCGCTGCAGCAAAGGCCCTCAAAAGCCGATCAACAAGACCACTTATTAAAGTTAAAGATATCAACCGAGACACTCCACTACCCGACATGGTGGAGATAGGTAATGAATTAATCTTTACGGTTGAAGGATACTTAGACCGCCAATACAACCTCAACACACTCATCCAAGTTCATTTTGATCAGATAAGCGATCGTAAATATGCAGGAATCTTACCCGAGCGAGTACTTGCCGGCTATGCATTCATGCTGATTGAAGCCGAAAACCTCAAGCTTTATAGAGACGAGTTACTTTTAGCAGAGTACGAATACGAATTTGACGAGAAGCGACAATAAGGGAGGCGTAGCGCAAACGGACGCAATAGTAGCTATAACATAGCACTGCATTCTATTCTTATTTCATGGTATACTTTCGCTAACGAACACATCAGCGCGATGGCGTTCTTTGACAAGATAGGAGAGTGGTGATGAGCGGAGTTACTTTTTGCATCGCTGTCGGAATCGTCTTGATTGCTGCACTCTGCACTACCGTGTACCTCGATATAAGTGTGGCTCGCGAAGAACAACGTAAGAAAGATGAGCGACTAAAAGAAGTGATAAGAACACACACCACTACGTTGAAGGAGTTTGACGAAAAACTTGGCAATATCGTCGAGACATTACAATCTCTCCCGCCAGACAATATTATCGACCGATGAACAACAAAATCCCGTCGCCTACGGCATCGTAGGCGACGGGGCCACACTCCTATCTTGCTATTTTTTCGAAATGACTTCGCCCTCGACGGCGTCTTTTTTATTTACCTCGTCACGCTCCACCACGACGGTGCATTCAGTTACCAGCGCAGCTACTGCACCGACTGCCGCCAGCATAGGGGCGAGCACCACACCTACGACACCGATAGTAAGTGGCAACTCTACAAGCGATTTACCTTCTTTGTTTTTGATGATAATACGACGAACATTACCTTCATTAATAAGTTGCTTCACCTTTGAGAGGAGTTCCTCGCCATTGATTTTGAATTCTTCGGTGGTAGTCTTTGTCATATCTTGAGTATATTGAAGATAGACTCTATTTACAAACAACTGCCCATTCCGTATAACTAATAAGTATCATGGTGAGCGCAGCACAAATAGGGAAAAACGACTAAAATGAGATCGGTTTGTCGTGTTAACGATGCACCGCATACACTCCCTCCGCCAGAGCTACGCGCACCTGAGTTTCGCAACCTCAAATCAGCACAATTCACTCGAATCGAAACGCCGCTCAGCCCTCTCGGACTCGTCGACAAAACACAGCTGCTAAAAGCCGTGAATGAAACACTTATCGCCGAATACAAGTGGCCATCCACACTCGACGACGATCATCATCTACAATGGCCGTCCAATCAATACCCAAATATCTCCAACACTCGCGTCAACCCGCATTCATTTCGCAATAACGTCGGTAATCGATGTGACCTACCAAGAAACTTCCATAATTGGCTACATGCAGTCACACAACCACCAACACTCCCTAGCGAAGAAGTAATGTACTACTCAAATGAAGCCCAAATCGCTATCGACACTCTGCATCGGTGCGTACAGAATGCTAAGATGCTCGTTCGAAAACCCAATATGAAGTCAGGCAGATTAAATGATCGATTGACCGAGCTATTCTACGAGTATCACGAGGCGCTCGCTATGCTTGAGGGCATTCCTATCGAGTTTCATCCGATTGATGTCGATGATTTTCGGCCCAAGGGTATCGAGGATATTCTTAATATACAAGGTCAGCTTGGCCGCCTAGCTACGTCGTCAACCGTAGCAGTTGCTACCAGAATTATTCGACAACCACGAGCCCAGACAACTATTGCTGCATAAAAAATACCCCGCATAATATTTCAGCGGGGTAGGAGTGTTTAGTACTCTTTTTTCTCTTTTTTAACTTTTTCTTTAGACTTTGGCTTCTTTGCTGCCTTTTTCTGATCGGTACCTTTTGACATATGCAGTACTCCTTATGTTATGTATCTATAGTATCGCGATCGACTAGTTAATTTCAACTAGTTCGATATCGAACACGAGGTCTGAGTTTGCTGGAATGTTTGCAGCGGGCGAGCTTGCGCCGTACGCCTGAGCTGCAGGGATAACAAGCCGTCGCGTACCGCCAACTTTCATACCAGGCACACCATCAGTCCAACCCTTAATAACCTGATTTAGCCCAAAACTAATAGGACGACCGAAGTCACGCGAGCTCTGGAAAATCGTTCCATCAGCGACCAGTGCGCCGGTATAGTGAGCGGTGATTGTCGCCCCTGCGGGTACTTCTGCACCTGTACCCTCAACAACATCTATCACCTCAAGTGATTCAACTGACTCTCGGGGATCAAATCCCTCTAATTTTGTTCCTTCTAATGCCATGACAGCCTCCTTTAATCCTCCCATTATACCCGACTTTACATCTTGCGTATAATTTAGATTATTAAAATATGGTATAATATACCTATTAAATAGCTGAGGTACGCCACGTAATGGAACAATCCCCACGTAGCAATGAACGAGAAGCATCTCCCAAGACTTACTATACTAAGAAGCTCCGTAAGCTAGTAGGCGAGCAGCATCCTTCGATTCAGATCAACGATAGTGCATATACAGTTGCATCAGAGCTTCTTGGTCAAGCATACGAACGATACGGGCGCGTCGATACATCGGAATATAAAGCCTACCACAACGACACTCATGGCTACGATGTCATCGATCGATCACTGAAAATTCTTGCCGTGTTTGATGCATCAGTTCCAGAAAAAATACACCTCCACGACTACGAACTCCTTCTCATAGCGGCAGCTGGTCATGACTCATGGTTCAACAAGGATCACGATTCCGAACTCAGCGACGAAGAGGCGAGCGCCAGACTCACCGCAGAGCTCATGAAGCAATTCGGCTACCCAGAACTCGATACCGTAAAAGTAAACAACGCAATTATAGCAACCACTACCGAACATTCTGAACACGGTATCGTCCAAAGCCGCCTACATGAGAGAACACCGAGCCCGATAAGCCTTGCCCTCGCGATGGGAGATATCAATGCCACTACCATGGAAGGGACGTCTCGAATTATTAGCGATATTCCCACCTTACTAGCAGAGACCCAAAAACTTGAGCTAAACGCAAGCCTTCCGCTAAAAATCACCCAGCTCCTTCTCTTGCAACAATCATTTGCAAGCGATCGTCTCAGTACTATCCATGACGATCTGCGACATTTTTTCAACGAAGATGAGACACGTGCCATACAGACTGAACTACGAAATAACTATCGGAAAAGAGGCCGCGAGCTTTTATCTCTTACCGAATACATCTCTAACCACAGCGAGGAAATCCAGGCAAGGCTTCACGAGCTACTCACCACACCGACGACTGTAGGCACATACTCAATCATAGAACTAGTCCAGGGCGCTCTGAAGCACATCCTTACATCAAGAACGCATAAATCTTAGCTGTAAAAATTCTTACGGACAATATCCGCAGGCCAACGTACGATGAGGGTACATAAACGAAAGGAACTAAAAATGAGCGAGCCCGTAGTATACGAATTTGGCGGAGAAATATACGAAAATTCAGGTGAGTTTTTAGATGCCCTCGCACATGAGTACAAAGTAGGGGATCAAGAGGCGGTGATTGATGTACTCGAGCAATACGGTTTTGAGCGTAGTGATATCGGAGCATAACTAAGTGGACATACCTTCAAACGACCATAAGATTCGATCATTTTTTATTGCCGTTGCCTGTATAGCTACCTCATTTGTTGCTGGCGCAATTGGTTCACTGGCCACAATTCCAAACATTCCGACGTGGTACGCGTCATTGGAAAAACCGCCACTCCTTCCGCCAAATGAAGTTTTTGGGCCGGTCTGGACTGTGCTGTACTTGCTCATCGGTATATCTCTATACCTTGTCGTCAAAACTCGCTCGCCAAAAAATAAGATTTTAGCGTATAGCGCCTTTAGCACTCAACTAGTTCTCAACACCCTCTGGTCTTTGGTCTTCTTCGGGCTTCATCTTCCATGGCTTGGAGTAGTGGTAATTACATTACTTATCACGAGTATATTAGCGACTATCTATTATTTTCGCAAATACAGTTCTCTCGCAGCGTGGCTTTTTGTGCCATACCTTGCATGGGTGTGTTTCGCCTCGTATCTGACTATCGGCGTCGCCATCCTAAACTAGCGACGAGCGAATACGCTGTGCTACCATAGAACTAATAACCAGACCTTAGTGAGGAGGATGTGTGAGCAAATCACCAACAACCCAGCAAAATGCCGTTACTGTCGATCATTTCAGAATGGATTTTGGCAAAAAGACAGTCATCAAAGATTTATCATTTGAGGTGAAGAAGGGCGAAGTTTTCGGTTTTCTCGGTAGCAATGGGTCTGGTAAAACAACGACCATCCGTGCACTTCTAGGTATCTATCAGCCAACTGATGGAGAACTATTGATCAACGGTGAGCAATTCTCAGTATCGAGTGGCGCAAAGCTCGGCTACCTCCCTGAAGAACGTGGTCTCTACAAAAAAGAGTCCGTCATTGATGTCATGATATATTTCGGCCAGCTAAAAGGACTTTCAAAAGCAGACGCAAGACAGCGATCTGAAGCATATCTTGAGCGCGTCAAGCTAAGTGACAAAGCTTCAACTCGCCTCGATAAACTATCGGGTGGTCAACAGCAGAAAATCCAGCTCGGCATCACCATCATGAACGACCCAGACCTCCTCATTCTTGATGAGCCGACGAAGGGATTTGACCCAGTAAATCGTCGACTACTCATGGATATCATCGAAGAGCACCAACGAGCTGGAGCAACAATCATCTTTGTTACTCACCAAATGGAAGAAGTTGAACGTCTTTGTGACCGTATCATCCTGCTCAAAGACGGCACATCGTATGCATACGGTACCATCGCAGAAGTTAAGAGACGATTTAACGGCATGTCGCTCGACGATATTTTCATAAAGGTGTACGGGGACGAAAACGAACCAGAAGAGGAGAAGAAATAATGCATAATCTAGGTACCGTTTTTCAGTTTGAAGTTCGACGAACACTCAAGAAAAAATCATTCTGGATTACAGCATTTTCGTTTCCAGTAATCATTGGTGTCGTTTTTGCGATTATCTTTTTCTCAAACAAAACAACGAGTCAGGCGGCTGAAGATACAAAGAATGAGAAGTTTAGCATCGCAATCACAGACAAGAGTGGATTGATCAACAAAGATCTCGTTAAGCAGTTTAACGCGACTGAATCAACTGATAAGCAAGCGAGCATCGACCAAGTGACGGCCGGTAAGCTTGATGCCTACTTTTACTATCCGCAAGATGTTAGCAAAGAGCGCGTTGAGGTATACGCAAAAGACGTAGGCTTATTCGACAATGGTCGCTACGAAGGTGTTGCAAAAATGCTCCTCCAGCAGTCTGTCGCTCCGTCAGTAGACCCGCAGACGACTTCTATCCTACAGGGGAATGTCGGCTTTAGTTCAACAACCTACAAAGACGGCCAACCGTTTGACGGGTTTAAAGAATTAATTGCTCCAGGAATATTCCTCGTGCTGTTCTACATTCTCATCACTATGTTCGGCAACCAAATGCTCACAAGCACGACAGAAGAAAAAGAGAATAGGGTGATCGAAATGATCCTTACGACAATCGAGGCGCGAACCCTGATCATCGGTAAGATCTTCTCACTAATCGTCCTAGCGGTAGTGCAAATACTAATCATCCTGGTTCCTATCGTGGTCGGATATCTGTTATTTAGAGAGCAGTTGTCGCTACCAAACTTTGATCTTACTAGTATTCCGATCGATCCACTTCGTATCGCAATTTCTGCAACAATATTTGTACTTAGCTTCCTACTCTTTACGGGACTGCTCGTTGCGATCGGCGCAGCGACGCCAACTGCGAAAGAGGCTGGCGGATATTTCGGTATGGTTATGGTGTTCATCTTTGGCCCACTCTATGCGGTGACTCTATTCCTATCGCAGCCAGACTCTGTTCTTGTCAAGATTCTTTCATTCTTCCCACTCACTGCGCCAATTCCACTGATGCTCCGCAATGCCGTGGGCAATCTCAGCCACACAGATGCTCTGATTGCTATCGTTATCCTAGCAATAAGCGCAACCGTTGCACTAGCAGTTGCCGTACGTATGTTCCGCTACGGAGCGCTCGAATATTCACGGACACTCTCCTGGAACACGATCTTCAAAAAATCAGCTAAAAAGCTCTAGGCCTATCTCGATTATCTCCATTGTACTTATGGTATGATGGAGATATATGCAACGTATTATCTTAGCGCTAAAAGACATTTTTGAAGGTGAAATTATCACCGCTGAAACCACTCGAAAAAACTACAGTCATGATGCAAGCATCTATGAGCTTGTCCCAGATGCGGTGCTGTTTCCCAAAAACTCACTTGATATTCGAAAACTTGTTACATTCGTCGCTGAACATAAACGTGAGTATCCTTCGCTCTCAATCACGCCTCGGAGCGCCGGTACCGATATGTCAGGCGCCGCTATAGGTAACTCACTCCTTGTCGATATGACAAAGCATTTCAATACCATCCATAGCGTTTCACGCGCTGAACTTCATACGCAGCCCGGCGTACACATGAGGGATATTGATCCACGCACTAATGCAAACGGCACGATGCTTGGATGCGTTCCAGCGAGCCGCGCGATCTGTACTATCGGTGGGATGGTTGGAAACAACAGCGGAGGAGAACAATCACTTCGCTATGGCAATACCGAAAACTTTGTCAAAGAACTTAAAGTTGTCTTCCGTGATGGGAAAGAATACACCGTCAAACCACTGACAAAACGAGAGCTTGATGTCAAAATCGCGAAAGGTGATTTTGAAGGCGAAATATATCGTCAGGTATTTGAGCTAATCGAAGAAAATTATGACATCATCAAAAACGCTCGCCCGCATGTCAACAAAAACTCTATGGGCTATAACCTCTGGAGTACATGGGATCGTGATACGGGTATATTTGACCTTACACATCTGATCACGGGCAGCCAAGGAACGCTCGGAATCATTACCGACATCAAAATGCATCTTGTTCCAAAAGCCCCGCACACCGGGTTGCTGGTTATTTATTTACCTACTATTAAGCAGCTTGGCGATATCATTAAAACAGTCATGGCTCATGAACCTGCCACCTTTGAGGGCTTCGACGATATCACTTTCGAGCTTGGTATCAAACACTTCAAGGTATTTAAGAAGCAACTTGGCCTCAAGGAATGGGCGAAGATGCAAGCACAGCTAGCCGGCTCTGTAGCGAAGTTTCGTGGCCACCTCCCACATATGATCATGATGGTGGAATTTGAAGGTAAAACCCCTGAAGAAGTCTATGACAAGATAGTCACGCTACGCAGCGCGCTTTCTGGCTACAAAATTAAAACAGATATAGAGGACACTGAAGAGGCGAGTAAGCCATTTTGGCAAATCCGTCGTGCAAGTCTTATGCTTCTACGTCAAAAAGTTCACGACAAATACGCGAGTCCTTTCATGGATGATCTTACTGTCCAGCCAAAATACCTGCCAGAGTTCCTCCCGGCGCTCCGAAAAATCATTCGTAAGTATAAGCTACCGGCTACAATCGCTGGCCACTACGGTGATGGAAACTTCCATATCATTCCGCTGATGAGCATTAGCAGTCCTGCTGATCAGGCAAAGCTCGAGCCCGTCATGCGTGAAATCATCCCACTTGTTCTAAAATACAAGGGAACCCTCGCTGGAGAGCACAATGACGGCATGGTACGTGGCCCATGGCTACCGGCAATGTTCGGTGATGAAGTATATCAGCTTTTCCGTACGACAAAAGAGATATTTGATCCTATGTATATTTTCAACCCGCACAAGAAGACTGACGCCGCCTGGGACTACAGCATGGATCACATCCGAACAAATAACGGCCAAGAGCTTATCAAGTAGTGAGGCTAGGGTCATCCACTTGACCATTATCGCTACACAATGTATAGTATTAGATAGATATGACAGTAGCAACAACGCAAATCGGTTGCATAAAAGCAGCCACTGAAATTCTCGGAGACAAATGGACTCCTCAGCTACTACGCTTCTTCATAAACGAAGAGACTGTTCGATTTTGCCAGATACAAGACCTCGTAGGTGGCATCAATCCTCGTACACTTTCAGCACGCCTCACTCAGCTCGAAGATCATGATATCATCACCAAAAGCTTCACATCGAGCAGTCGCTGCGAGTACCAGCTCACAGAAAAAGGTAGAGACCTTCTGCCAGTACTTCACTCAATGGAAGAGTGGAGCAATAAGTACGCATAACTATAAATCAAAGCCCATTTTCAGCTAAAAGGTATACTATAAAAGTATGAGAATATTGATTGTAGAAGATGAGCACAAAATAGCACGCGCACTTGGAAGAGCGCTTGAACAGGAAAGCTATGCCGTCGACATCGTCTACGATGGGGACGAAGGATACGCCATGGCTACAACTGAGCCATACGATCTTGCGATCATAGATCGTATGATCCCCGGTGAGTACGATGGCATCGCGCTCGTCAAAGAGCTTCGCGCTCAAAAGATCCATATGCCTATCCTCCTCCTTACTGCACTTGGCACATCTGCCGACAAAGCAAAAGGGCTTGATAGTGGGGCCGACGACTATCTCGTCAAACCATTTGCACTTGAGGAACTCCTAGCTCGAGTACGCGCCCTGCTTCGTCGCCCAACCGAACAACAAAGCGTCATCCTTACTGCTGGTGATCTATCACTAGATACGACGACATTTAAAGTGACTCGAGCAGGCAAAGAAATAAGCCTCACGAGCAAAGAATTTGCACTCCTTGAGTTTCTCCTACGCAATCAAGGGCGACCTCTTTCGAAAGAGACAATTATCTCACACGTATGGGACTACGAGGCCGATGTACTTCTCAATACCGTAGAAGTATATATAAAATATCTTCGCAATAAAGTGGACGCACCGTTTTCGTACCCACTCATCCAAACAGCGCGTGGATTTGGCTATAAAATAGAGGCTAAATAACCGCAACCATTATGTTTCAATCAGCTACATTAAAACTTACCGGCTGGTACCTGCTGATACTTATGAGTATCAGCTTGATTTTTAGTGTAACTATCTACAATACAACAACCAGCGAAGTAAACGACCGGCTACGCCAATTACAAATGCACCTCGAGCGACCAACCGTGCCAATTGACGAGGACGGCAATCCTATCAATCCTCGATATACGGCATTTCGAGATGATCAACGAGATCGCGCAAACAAAAATATATTACTCGCACTTGTCTACGTTAACCTCCTGATCCTCGTAGGGGGCGGGGCGATGAGCTATGCACTTGCTCGTCGTACTCTCAGTCAAATTGAAGAAGTACACGATAGGCAATCACGCTTTACTAGTGACGCCAGCCACGAGTTGCGCACACCCTTAGCTGTTATGAAAACAGAGTTAGAGGTAGCATTAAGAGATCCAAAACTCTCAAAAGATGAAATGAGAGAACTACTCGAAAGCAACCTCGAGGAAGTAAACAAACTCACGCGTCTATCTCAGATGCTTCTACAATTATCAAAAGGCGAACATGCAAAACTAGAGCGTGAACCGGTGAATATTACAAAAATCGTTGAAGATGTAGCGAGACGCTATGACCCATCAGGCGAGAGGATCGATCTTAAATCAATTCACAAAAATCTTCTCGTTCATGGAAATCTTTCAAGCATCGAGGAACTAGTGACAATCCTTATAGATAACGCCCTTAAATACAGTCCAAGCGATTCGCTTGTGACGGTACGAGTATCAAAGCGAAACAATAAAGCCTGCGTAGAGACAATCAACACCGGAAAAGGCATATCCGCAGACGACCTACCTAAGATATTTGATAGATTCTATCGAGCAGACTCCTCTCGAACAAACGGAGAAAAGGCGGGCTACGGCCTTGGCCTGTCGCTCGCAAAGCAAATCGTCCAACTCCATAGTGGTGAGCTCAACGCCTCAAGCGCACCAGGACATGCCACTACTTTTACCGTTCTTCTGCCAATTTTAAGCAACAAGAAGGCTTAGTTTAAGTACAGAGGTCTACACTACAAGCATACATCACTAAATAAAAGGAGAAAATGTATGAATGTAGTTACGCGAGGGATACGGAACGCCCTGCGCAGCCCCGTAAGATCAGGGGCTATTATCATCATGCTTGCAATAAGCATTGGACTTATCGTCGCAATGCTCGTCGCAAGGGCAAGCGTCAATACAAAGATAGATGAGGTCAAATCCTCAACCGCCACCACAGTGACGATTAGTCCTGCCGGAATTCGTGGAGGAATGGGCGGTGGCGATCCACTCACCGCAGAGCAAATCAGCACTATCACAAATACTGCGAACATCAAAAGCACTGTCAGTACACTGACAGACCAGCTCGGCACAGACGATACAAATCTCACGCCGTCACTTGAACTCGGTAGCTTCGGGCAGCGACAGCAACGATTCGAAGGGGGAGGTAACTCATCAGGAACAATGCCGCAGCCACCAGCCGACGAAGGTCAATCAGGGGCTTCTACAAGCGCTCAAAGAACAATGCCAACACCAAGAACGAGTATCACAGGAACAACCGACCCAAATTCAGCTGCAACAAATGGATCGGTATTAACGATCACCAGCGGAGCAATGATCGACGGCAAGGGCGATACAACTACCGCACTAGTCGGTAAATCATTGGCTGAAAAAAATAGTCTATCTCCAGGCAGTACATTTACTGCTTACGGAAAAACGTTTACCGTGAGTGGAATTTATGATGCAGGTAATGTATTTGAAAATAACGGCCTCATCATGCCCCTCGCAACACTCCAAAACCTTACCGAGCAGGCCGGTGCTGTCACAAGTGTCATTGCGACTGTCGATAGCAGCGATAATGTCGCGAGCACCGTAAGTACTCTTAAAACACGTCTTGGCGACAAGGCTGACGTAACGAGTCAGCAAGAACAGGCAGCCTCAAGCGTATCCTCGCTTCAAAGTATCAGCACACTCGCAACGACTGGAGTTATCGGAGCTACCGTCGCTGCTGCAGCTATTGTTTTACTCACCACGACCATGATCGTGAGAGAACGGCGTAGAGAAATAGGTGTCATAAAGGCAATCGGAGGCACTAACACGAAAGTTATTGGTCAATTTATTACGGAAGCTATCACGCTGACCGTTCTCGGTGGTATTATCGGACTTACATTTGGCGTCCTTGCGAGCGGCTCAATTACACAATCCCTTGTATCAAACCAGGCTACGAACAACGCCAACTCCCAGCAACGAGGAATGGGCGGACCTAGCGGGGTGATCCGAGGAGGGGCGCGCGCAGTGCAAGAAAACGTACGATCAGTCAGTGCCACAGTGAAGCCAGAGACATTCTTCGGTGCAATTGGAATCACTATTTTGATCGCAATCATTGGTAGTGCAGTTCCTGCATGGCTTATTGCACGCGTCCGACCAGCTGAAGTATTAAGAACAGAGTAAGAAAGGAATCATTATGTCACTTACTGTTACAAACCTGACAAAAACATTCACTACTCATGGTGGAGAAGTGCATGCACTGCACGATGTATCGTTTAGTGTGAAAACTGGAGAATTTGCGAGTATTATCGGCAAATCAGGAAGTGGAAAAAGCACACTGCTGAGTATGCTTGGGGCGCTCGATATCCCTACGAGCGGTCAAATAGAAGTTGATGATGTTGATATTGCTAAACTGTCAGCACACAACCAAACCGCCTACCGTTCAAAAAAGATAGGTTTCGTATTTCAACACTACAACCTCATACCAAATCTCAGTGCCCTCGAAAACGTCATGCTCGCACTTGAATTTGGTGGCGCACCAAGCAAAGATCGTAAAGATCGTGCCGCAGAACTACTTGCGGAAGTAGGGCTCGAACCCGATCAGCAAAAACGCAAACCCTCACGCCTCAGCGGTGGCCAGCAGCAGCGGGTAAGTATCGCAAGGGCGCTCGCAAACCACCCAGCAGTCATACTTGCCGACGAACCAACCGGCAACCTTGATAGCGAGACTGGCAAGAAGATATTTGACCTCTTGCACAATCTTTCACGAAGCGAAAATACAACAATCATCGCAGTAACCCACGACCTCGATATAGCAGGAAAAACCGATCGAACCTTCAAGCTACAAGATGGCAAAATCGTCAAAGCGTAAGTATAATGTTGTACTTTTTAACCACTGTAAGATATTTCATAGGATTCTCAGCTAGATCAGGCATACTGAGGTCAGTAGCAAATCGATGACGTCAATTCACCACATTGAGCTCGAGTCGCTACATCAGTACATCGAAACTAAAATATGGAGGAGATTCAATCATGAACACCACCGAAACAATTTATTTAAGCAAAAAAGGCATGAAGGAATTAAAGAAAGATGTCTCACATCTTGAGCGTGATCGACAGCAAACGCTACATATGATTCGTGACATGGATAAGGTCGACGGACACGAAGAGCGCTTTGATCGTATCGAAAAGCTTGCGCAATTAGAGTCAATCGAAAGCGAACTTGCAGACAAAAAAGCCTACCTCGCTTCCGCACAACCATTCCCTCGTAAACGAGACGCTCTCAAGGTTGCTCTCGGCTCAGTTGTTGACCTTGTTGATACAACAGGACGTATGGTTCGCTATACGATTGTCGACAGCATCGAAGCAAATCCTAGCGACGGACGAATCAGCGCAAAAAGTCCACTTGGGCAGAATCTTATTGGTAAAACAATTGAAGATACTATCAAATGGGGCAATGGCATACGAGCGAACCAGCTCCAGTTGGTAAAGATCACCTAGCGATCATCTGACGACGTTACTTCAGTAGCGTCGTCTCCATTCATCACCTCGCGTTTTCCCACCCGAACGCGAGGTGATTTTTGTGTATCTTCGTAGTTAAAAGACCTGCTAAGTATGCAGCTGATCATCAGGAGGTTTGTTACAATAGTACTAATGCTTTATTACAACAAAAATGTTCACGCAACACTCCAAGACTTATCAGCAACAGAACACGGGCTTTCGACAATTGAGGTAGAAGAACGACGCCGACTCCATGGTGCAAATGTTATCAAGGTTACTGGTGAGCCTCTTTGGAAGAAGTTGATTGAACCATTTGCAAATATCTTCATGCTTGTCCTCTTCATAGCGGCCGTCATCAGTGTCATTCATGGCGACATCCTTGATGCGGTTATAGTGGGAGTGATCATGATCGCAAATGGTGTCATCTACTACGTACAGCGATTCTCAACCGAGAGAATACTTCGTTCGCTCCAGAGACACTCGACGCAGCTTGTAGAGACGCTTCGTGAAGGAAAAAACATCACTGTCCAGTCAGAAGATCTCGTCCCGGGAGATATCATCACACTCAGTGAAGGCGAAAAAGTCCCTGCCGATGCACGTCTAATAGAAGCTAAAAGTGTTCGCACTGATGAGGCACTCCTTACGGGTGAATCACAGCCGATCTCAAAACAGGTCGAGGCTCTGACAGGAGAGAAAGAGATCTACGAACAAAGCAACATGCTCTTCCAAGGGTCATTTGTCGTCTCGGGTGAAGCAAAAGCTATCATTGTCCACACAGGAAACAATACGCAGTTCGGGCAGCTTGCAGCCCTGACAGGTACTACTGTTACTGAAAGTCCTGTCCAGAAGAAAATAGATAAATTGATAAGCCAAATTATTGCCGTCGTAGGTGCAATGGCGGTTGTCGCGTTTGCGCTATCCATGCTCCGCGGCATGGAGATAGCTGAGAGCTTGAAGTTTGTCATGGCACTATCCGTCAGTGCTGTACCTGAAAGTCTTCCTGTGGCAATTTCAGTCGTGCTCGTGCTCGGCATGAGGCGCATGGCAGCCCGAAAAGCGCTTGTGCGTAATATGCGTGCTATCGAGACCGTAGGTGCCCTCACGACAATTGCTACAGACAAGACGGGCACGCTCACAAAAAACAAACTAACCGCTCAAGAAACATGGCAGCCCGCAAGTAGTAGTGACGACATTGCGCTTCACGTACAAAAAACTATTAATCAAGGTAGTCATAAGACACATGACCCTCTCGACTCTGCGCTGATCGAGTATGTCACCGACCATAAGCTTCCAGCTCTTACTCACCATCAAGTAGCAAGCTTACCGTTTGACCAAGCCATGGCAATGAGCGGGAATGTCTGGAAGCAAGGAGACGGCTTGAGTGTTGCAATTAAAGGTGCGCCTGAGCAGATCCTTCATCACAGTAACCTTACCGAGTCTGAGCGCGAAGAGGCAACCGCAGCACTTCATAAACTGACCTCCCAGGGCTACCGCGTCATTGCGTTTGCTGAAGCTGAAATCCAGAAGCCGATCGAACGCTTCGAAGATCTACCGAAAAAGACTATCTTTACCTTTGTTGGCTTCATCGCCGTCGCTGATGTTCTTCGTCCAGAGGCAAAAAAAGCAATTGCTGCCGCACTTCACGCCGGAGTAACCGTACGAATGATCACTGGAGATCACCTTGAAACTGCGTATCATATCGCTCGCCAGCTTGGCATGGTATCTCATCGATCGCAGGTTTTCGATAGCCGTCGTATGGCTGTCATGAGTGATAAAGAACTTGGCGATGCAATAAAGGACGTTCGGGTATTCTCTCGCGTTATCCCAGAACACAAATATCGTATCCTTGAAATTCTCAAAAAACATAACATCACAGCAATGACTGGAGATGGAGTCAACGATGTCCCTGCGCTCGCCAATGCACACGTGGGAGTAGCAATGGGGAGTGGCTCTCAAATCGCAAAAGACGCCGGCGACATAATTCTCCTAGACGACAACTTCAAGTCAATTATCGATGCTATGCGAGAAGGTCGTACTATCATTACAAATGTGCGACGCATGCTATACTACTTACTCGCAACAAATGCAGGTGAAGCACTCACTATGATGGGAGCATTAATCATCGGGATTCCACTTCCGCTTATGCCTGTACAGATCCTTTGGATTAACCTCGTTACCGACACCTCCATGGTGATTCCACTTGGCCTTGAGCCTGGCGAAAAAAACATTATGGACGAAAAGCCGAAACGCCCAAACGCGCCTATTCTCAGTAAGTACATTATTACGCGAATGATACTTGTCGCTCTCAGTATGGCTGCTACTGTCCTCGGTATGTACATTTACTACAATGCACTCGAAGGCCACGAGTACGCAAACACAATCGCATTCTGTGCGCTCGTAGTTATGCAGTGGTCAAACGCCTTTAACGCTCGCAGCGATTACGAGTCTATGTTTAGCCGTCTCCGTGTGTGGAATGGTAAATTTTATGCCGGGCTTGCAATTGCAGTTGGACTCCAAATGCTCGCCATCTTTGGACCGCTTCAGAGCCTCCTTCATATACATACTGTCCTCATCGGTGACCTTATGCTCACAGGAGTGATTGCATTTATCGTCCCAATCATCATTGTTGAATCACACAAACTTGTCGGACGTTACCACCTTCGTCGAACTATCGCCGTACAGTAAATCGGTGTAGCAGGGTAAGCTATATTCGCTTCTTGAGCTTTTTCGATGCTCGCTGAGCGAGCCACCACTGAATTGCTACTATATTCGCGATGAGTAGAAGTGCTGGCCAACTATTCTGCCAGTTCGGGCTCGTAAAGTCGAAGAAATCGCGCGAAAAACCAAACCCAAGACTAACACTCGCCACAAAGATAACGGCGAGAAGGTAGAGTATTCGAGCCAATTTAGCCGTTCGGTCATATGTAACGTTGAGTATACGAGAAGCGAGGAACACCAAATACACTCCAAAGAACGTCGCGACGATCACTGTCGTCGTGGCGACACCCGCACGATCACCAGGGTGCTGCAAAAGAAGATATGAGTAGATAAACGCAACACCAAGACCCGACAGTATTGCAATCGGTGCCACCGGACGAAGTGTGTCCTGCCAGAATTTACGTGGGTTGATACGATGATTCGGGGATGGAGGAAACAACGTCCACATAATCGTCGGCATCGTTACGAGGAACATATTCATAAACGTCACATGCCGAGGCTCGAACGGATAGGTGAGCCCGACAGCAAGTGTCGCCACCAAAAGCACCACTCCATAAATAATTTTATGAAAGAAGAGGATCGATATCACTTCAATAGCCTGCATAATTCGATTACCAAGCTTCATGCCCATTGGCAATGAGGTGAATGAATTATTGAGAAGCACTATGTCAGCTACGCGTCGACTAGCTGCTGCACCAGCATACATGGCTACGCCAAGATCTGCTTTTTTTAAGGCAAGTGCATCATTGACGCCATCACCGACCATACCTGTAAACTTATGCTGTTTCTTAAATGTCGCAATTAATCTCTCTTTTTGCTCAGGGAGTACACGCGCAAATATAGTCGTATCTCTAACGGTAGACGCCCACTTATCCTCTGGCAATGCCTCAAGTTCGGCTCCTGTTATTATTTTGCCAGGATTTTCGATTCCCGCTCGCGTCGCCACATAGCTCACCGTCGCTGGGTTATCACCACTAATTACTCGCATGCTTACGCCCTGACCTTGCAGGTATTTTACTGTCTCCACGACGCCATCACGCAGCTCATTACTCAGTACCAAAAGTCCCAATACAGTACCAGACTTATCCGCAAGCTCCTTCAACTTCGTCTTATGATCATCAAATGAGGCCACGAGCAAAATTCGGTTGCCGCTCGCTGCGAGCTCTTGTACCTGCTTTTTTTGCGCATGGGTCAGCGAAGCAAGTTTACCAAGAAACTCTGGTGCGCCCATCAAAACCGTCTGTATAGATCCTCTATATTTTACTCGCACGCCACTCAGCTTTCGTTGTGAACTAAATGCAAGAATCTCTTTTGCGTCATACTCATCTTCTTGAGGCAATGCAGCAATCAACGCATCACCGGTCGAGTTTCCTGCACTCGTCTCGCGCGCCACGATACCTACGAGAGGTAGGGTATCTTGATCCTCCTCACCAAACCATACAAAGCGCTCAAACTTCACATCAGGACTTGTCAGCGTACCCGTCTTGTCGACGCACAGTACGTTTAAAAGCGCCATCGCTTCGATAGCTGAAAGCTTCTGCGGCAGTACTTTAGCGGCAGCTAATTTGAGCGAGCCAAAGGCAAGCAAAAGTGTACTCGCAAGCAAAAGACCTTCCGGTATGACCGTCGTAGCACCCGCAGTGATTGCCTTAAATGTTCGCACTAGATCTTCACCCATAAGTGAGTAGGCGATACCTATCAATAGCGCCAAGCCAAGAGCGCCATAGGTAAGGATCGTGATCGCGAGATTGATATTTCGCTGGAGGGGAGTAAGCTCTGGTTTGTAGCGCTTGAGCTGCGCAGTCATTACACCAGCTTTACTATCGGTTCCAACCGCTATCACTACTGCACGCGCAGTTCCAGCTACGACTGCACTCGCTGCAAAGACCGTATCTTTTACGTGCTTCTCGACAGCAGCTGACTCACCAGTAAGCATACTTTCATCCACTTCGAGTCCGTGACTAGCTTCAAGTGTCGCATCTGCTGGTATCTCATCACCAGACTGTAGTTGAATCACGTCACCCGCAATAAGCTGATCGTACATCACTTCAACAAAAGTTCCATCTTCAAGCTGCTTACGTGCTCGAGGCGCACTCATAAGCTCCAGTTTCTTCAATGCTCGTTGCGCGCGAATCTCCTGGACGACGGCAAAAACAGTATTGAGCACGATAACTACCGATATAAACCATGCATCTCGACCTTCACCAAGAATCAGGAGTATCAATGCGAGCGATAGAATTGCGATAACAATTGGAGTAATAAAGTTTCTACGTAATATGTCGAGAAGATCAGTCATGTATCTATTATAGTCGACAAGCTCCTTTCGTAGTGAAAAAGTATTCACTGCAAACAGCTACATATCGGCTCATAGTAAGTAGTATGAAAGAAACTATTACACCCTACAAAAACTTCGATCTCCCTGTCATCAACTTACCAGAGGAAGGTCACTATATACCACCCCTGACACGCGACGCCACCGAAGCCGAACGTCGTCACTCACTGCCAAGTGGCACCGTCCTTCTCGAACAGCAACGAGACGGACTACGTATTGCGCAAGATATCATTAGCTATCCATTCGACAATCCAGCTGACCGCGATTTTGCCTATAGAGAAACGGCTCACAGCCTTCTCAACAGCAGCTGGTACACCTATGCGCGCAGTGCACCTGATGTTATGCGTCGGCGCCTCGACCTCGCCGTGCTCGCCGATGACGATGCAGAGTGGCGCGAGACAAAATCAGGCCTTCTCACCAAGACGCAGTCGGGGCTCGTTCGGGCAGTAGAACTTGCAGAAGCACTGACAAATGCACATAGTTACAACCGCAGGACTGACCGACTATCGCAGCAGCTCGGTCGGCAAGTTGGCAATGTCGCAATCAATCTTGCATGTCTTCCACTCGCTGATGCACCACGGGGTATGAGTGCATATGATATCCAATACGTTGCTCGCCTAACCGCGCTCGACACTCTCGAACAGTCACGTGCGCCACGCGGAGATACGTACGCCTCCACAGCACAACTTATCGATCCAGATAGCCCGCTCTCGACTACATGGCGCAAAAATGCACCATCAACCAACCAAGCATACAATGCACTCGTTCAAGCTCAAGAAGAATATCGCGGCGCAGCGTAGTGTAGCTTCTCATATAATCTAGTGAAAAAGTCTTCACTGTATACTTTCGCCAGCTCGAGCATACTAAGGATATACATAAGACAAAGGAGAAAAAGATGACCCAAACTAAATTTCGAACGTTCGCTCAACAAACGACCCCGCGGGAGCTTGCGACATTTTGTGAAGTGTTTGCATGTTCGGTAGCATATCCGGTGCCGCAAAATCGGGATCCGTATCCCAGTAGTATTCCGCTTGTTCAGTGCTTTGGGTCAACTCTCCCTGAATTTCAGTGCAGGTCAGCAGCGTAAAATGAATGAAGCTTTCGAGTTCACCACCGCGGTAGATTCGGAAATACCCGTGGCCATGCACTACGAACGTACCGGTAAGTCCAGTCTGCTCCAAGCATACGTCTGCGGCCGTCTGCACGACATCCCTGTCTTTCGCCGGCTGGGCCTGCATAAACCCTTTCAACCCAAGTAGCGGCTGCGTACGACGACGCACAAGTAGCCACGCACCATCCGATTCGCGACGTATGCACAAAAGCAAGATAGAGTAGGCGCGATCGATAAGTCGACTCTGCTTCTTGAGCGCACCTTTGCCAACACGCTTGCCCTCCGACGTTAACGTATAGAGACCTTCGTCATTTTTAGCGACATAACCAGCTGCGATTACTTTTTTGAGATGATAATTGAATAGTTTATTATCGAGTTCATCGGGCTTCAGCTCCCCAAAACGCATACTCTCAGCAAAAGCGAGCGTATAGACAATAGTTCGTTGAATATGATGATCAAGCATAGCTATAGTATAGCAGTACCGACGACAGCCACTCAGGTGCTATACTAGGCTCATACCAATCCAAAAGGAGTGATCTATGAAAAACACTAGACAGCAAGCTGCAAATGTTAAAACAGATACTATTGAAATTCCAAGCTATCTTCGCGTCAGTAAAATCATCGCTTACATCATGTATGCGTGGGTATTTATCGGCATCGTTCTGCTCACTATCCGAGTTGTTCTTCTTATGTTCTCAGCAAATGTCGCCACGCCGTTTGTTGAATTTGTCTACCGTACATCAGCGGACTATCTTGCACCATTTCGTGGTATTTTCCCGCCGCGTACTATTGGCGAAACCGGCTACCTCGACGTTGCTGCACTTTTTGCCGTTGTGATGTATCTTCTCCTTGCATGGGCATTTGCCAGCCTTGTCAACTACATTCAGTATAAAATCGACCAGGAGGTTGCGCACCGTACTCCTATCGATGAACCACTAGAATCATTCAAAGTAGAGATCAAGAAGTAGAAAAGTGCATCGATAAATAAAATACCCCGCTCCTCTAGCGGGGTATTTGCTAGTAGGGGCGGGGAAGCGCTGTCTTACGTCAACATTCCAAGAAATGCTATCCTCTTCGAGAGATCACACCTAGGAGTAACATCATTGCCGAAAGCAACATCAAGATTAGCGTTACGGATCGCATCACGATACAGTGCTACTGTCTTCATGTATTCATCGTTAGTGGATCGCAGTACATCAAGATCCATACGAATCTGTGATGATATATCCAGCGCATCGATCCGCTCATCCAATACAACATCAAACGGCGAACCAAATGATTCGACCACTTGAAGGAACAAACTGCAGCATTGAGATGAATCTTCCTTCAACTCAGCTTTCATATGCGCATATTGCCGAAAATTGCATGCCGTTCGTAGCTTATGCGATGCCTCGCATTGCGAAGCTAACAAACTATACGACATACGGGCTTTTTCATGGAACACTTCGAGTAAACGTTCGAGACGATAGATTAACTCATCGATCGATTCCATACATGTCATAGCAATCTCCTGTTTCAACCGGTGACCAATAGGCATTGAGTAAGGGCTTCCAAAGAGCGTGTCTCTGGTTAATGTATATTATACCATAAATACTTAATATAACAAAAATTAAAAAACCTCGTGCTTCTAGTAAAATACTATTCACTAGAAGCACGAGGTGGTCAGACTAGATTCTCACACTGAGCGTGTCAGTCTTCATGAGCGCAAGAGAAACAGTCGCTGTGTAGTCACCGTCATCAATCGCACGTGCGACTCTACGAAACTCACCGTGGATCTTCTCGTCGATCTCCAGCCGTGACTTATGAAACGTGAGAATTGACTCGATATGCTCTGCGTCATGGATACACGTGAGGCTACGAAAGAAGATTTCGTCCTCCTCAGGCCAAACGAGGTACAATACCTGGGGCATCCACTGACTAAAATAGCCCACCCGAATGGCTTCCTGTAGCCAATCTTGTGAAGGTCCGCTATTCCGTGCTAGTGCATCGTATGCGCAGGCTTCCCATTCTTCGATTTTTGTTTGATACACAGCAAAGCAAGTCTTTCTCCAATCATGAAATATCCTCCAAGATCCTCTGTAATGGCGCAACGCTTCTGATTTATCAGACACAGCATCCTCCAAACATCGAACAGTGTACGGACAGTCACTTGCATGTACTCCAAGAGCTACGCTCATTGGTTAAAGTATATTATAACATGAAATAGCAATAAATAAAAAGATCCCGCACCTCTAGCGAAATCTTTTTTTCGCTAGAGGTGCGGGATACGCTAGAGTACATCGCTGTACACAACTTCCAGTCGTGCGAGCTGCGCTTTGATTATCTGAATAGACACATCATATCTACCCATCTGAAACTCAAACACAGCTCGAACGTATTCACGATGAAGACTGCTTCTGAGTTCAGAAATATAATCGTGACGGCTCCTCATTTCACCGATAAAGAAAGCGTTGATATTCGGCTCCTTATATATCGGCAGTGAGTTCTCGAAAGCGCTCGACCATTGGCTATGACCTAGTCCTATCATACGCTGGGCACTATAGTCGATCCAAGCCAAGTCACGAAGAGCAGCGATACTCGGCACATCTGCATCATAATCAGTAACACAGTAAAGAAACCGAACCCACACTCTCGCAAATCTCTCGTATTCCTTAGCGCTGATGATCTCCCATCGACAGATTACTTCCTGAAATTGATCAAGGTACCTTTGCGTCAACACTACGTCGCAGTGCATTACCTTCCTCCTCAAAGAAAGTAGGTGATGTGACATCCCAGAGCGATGATTCTCTAGTAGAAGACACTATATCACTTTGCCACCGCTACGAAAAGACCATACCACACCCCTATAGCTCAAATCTCGTAGTTACATCCTTTGTATTTGCAAACACTCATCAAAACGTTGACGAATGCCCGTATAGTGGACTATAATGCTGATTAATTACTGAAATCTAGGTGGGGAGGACAGGGTGACAAACATACAAGAATCAACAAAAAAGAGTAGGTTGCTCAACTTGCTCAAAGGGATTGGAGTTGCGGTTGGTATTTTAGTAGTAGCGACAATTGTCATCACTTTATGGGGCTTTATACCTGGTAGTACAACGAAGCTAGAGGAGACCGCAAAGCAGTTTAAAGCCAGCTCTGAATGGGTGCTGGAGAGCGAAACAATCAATCCTGCACGCAACGTCTGTCTACAGGCCGACTGCGATG
Organism: Candidatus Saccharibacteria bacterium GW2011_GWC2_44_17; assembly: GCA_001029695.1. Lineage (GTDB taxonomy): Bacteria > Patescibacteriota > Saccharimonadia > Saccharimonadales > Saccharimonadaceae > 2011-GWC2-44-17. The sequence continues at coordinate 75,508 of CP011211.1, read as the reverse complement.
AATTAAGAAAAGTATGGCAACTAGAAAAAGAAATATCAACTCAGAAAGAGTTTCAGTCATTTGCACAATTAGATAATAAAAACATGAAGATTAGCAATGACAACTGTACACTCGGCAACACTAACGAAAGTAGCTTAAAAATATGCGAAGCTAGTGCAACACTAAATAGCTACAGAATCACCTTAAACTACTCTAAATACAACAATGAAAAATCAACTATGATTCTAAATATAGAGAGATAGGAAGTACGACTATGAAGATAGCTAAGTTAATCTTTATATCAATAATCACCACTTTCATATTAATAGTAAGCGCTTCTCAAAGTACATCTGCGCTCAACGTAAACGATAACTGTAGTCAAGTAGAGATCGTGTTCGTACGTGGATCTGGACAAGACCTAAAGGCAAGTGAAGCCGAGCGATTTCGAGCAAAAGTAGAAGGTAGGATTAAAAGTCCAACAGAGAAACATTACTATGAACTCGGAACCGAAACTTACGGTGGACATAAGTACCAAGCCATCGATGTAGACAATGCCCTCAACGGCAATCCTATCGGTGCCGCCGCCTCCTCCGGTTACGCGTTTGACTACGGAAGAAGCGTTGATTCTGGTGTCGGAGAGCTCTACAGTTATCTTGAGCAGCGCAACAAAAAATGCCCCAATGCCCGTATCGTACTCGGGGGTTACTCACAAGGCGCACAAGTAGTAGGCCAGACACTTCCGAAGCTCTCGTCCACTATACAGAACAAGATTGACTTTACTGCGCTCTTCGGCGACCCAAAGCTACATCTTCCCGAGGGTGAAGGGGTTTATCCAGATGCCTGTCGTGGCAAAAACCTTTCGTCTTGGCGGCGAACAATCGGCGACTGCCATGCTGATAATGGATCGCTCGGTGCACGAAAGCCTTATCTTCCAACCGCCATGGCAAGCAAAACTGGATTATGGTGTAACGCAGTTGACTTTGTCTGCGGCACGTCAAAATTCCTCTACGATACCGCCGGCCACGGTAAGTACAAACGAGAAGGTGGCGCTATAGACAAAGCAGCTATTGAGATTGCTCAAAAAGTCAAAGGTAGTCTTCCGGTAGACCAAGGCAGCGGCATCGATACGGGCGTGCCAAAGCCAGGACTTGGTACGACAGGTCTCGACGTCGCGTTTGTCCTTGATACGACAGGTTCAATGGGTAGCCGAATCACTCAAGCAAAAACGTTTATCCGTAACTCCGCTCAAAAGATTAAAGAACTCAATGGACGTGTCTCACTTACCGTATACAGAGACAGTGGAGATGCTTATACAGCGCAAGTCCTCTCCGGCCTCCAAAGTGACACTGCTGAGCTACTCGCAAAATTGGATGCCGTCTCTATAGATGGAGGAGGCGATACGCCCGAAGCAACCCTTCATGCACTCAAAACAACATTTGACGGACTAGCATGGAAAGACGGCGCCACAAAGGCGGCAATCGTACTCACGGATGCTGGGTTTCATCAGCCCGATCGTGTCGATGGCTCAACAGTCGAAAGTGTTGCAAAACGCTCACTCGAGATCGATCCAGTTAACGTATATCCCGTCGTACCCTCAGGAGTCACCCTGCAGTACCATGAGCTCGCAAGCAAAACAACCGGACAAGTGATCATCGATACTGGCGATACCGTCGCGGCACTCACACAAGCACTTAGTAAAATCGAAACAAGACCGACAGCACTTCTGAAAAACACTGAATACTCCGCCGAGCCAGGAAAAGAAGTTACTTATGACGCTTCGGATTCATATGTTGTCGACGCGACTATCACTAAATACGAATGGGATATAAATGGTGATGGCACATTTGAGTACACTACGACAACTCCAATCGTCAGCCACACATACAGCGCAAATCTTGATGGCACTATGCAAGTTCGACTCACAGCATCCAACGGTACTGTCGCAAACGCCTCAGCATTTGTGAAAATAGGCACAAAAGAGCTACCGCAAACACCAAAAGCTCCAACAAACATCACAGCGAACGTCATATCAACTAAAGATCAAAAGAGTACGATTACATTAAACTGGACACCTGCAGACACGTTTGCAACCAAATGGATAATCGCAGTAAATGGCGTTGAAATTGGCTACGTCACAGGCAATAGAACATCACTCGATCTAACAGATGTCGATCGAACTCTTGATGTCGAGCTAAGCATTACTGGTGTTACATCAAAAAATGAACTAGGCAATCCAGGTACTACCATACTTGCTAAATACGTCACACCTCCCGTTCAGCCGCCAACAACCAATAGCTGGCTCCTACAGCTCATTGAATGTGTCCGTAGATTACTCGCAAGCCTAGGGATTCTTATATAGCAGCCGCTTAATCTCGTGAACATAAATTTGCTATAATATATACTTGTGACCCGCAAGTATAAACAACACAAAACACTGATTCGCCGCATAAAAACATACGGGCGCTATATTCGTAAATCTCTTGCTTCGCCAAAAAGCATATCAGCGCTTGCCGTCATGGTCATTGTCTTTTCGTTTATACTTATAAAGGTGAATGATAATAAGAATATATATACCGCGGACTTACTCGCAACTATCGCAAAAGTAGAAAGTAACGACAACTACAATGCGTATTTTGGTAACGCAAGCAACTCACAGATTTTATTTACATCCATGCCGATAAAAGATGTCCTCGCATGGCAAGATGATTTCGTAGCAAAGGGAAATGCAAGTAGTGCAGTTGGACGATATCAGTTCGTAGACTCTACGCTTCGCGGTCTAGTCACTCAATTAAAAATTGACCAAAACGCTATATTTGACAAACCGCTCCAAGACAAGCTCGCCGTCGCATTACTAGAGCGAAGAGGTCTGCGAGAATATATTGACACTAAACTTAGCCGTGAAGAATTCGCTCACAACCTGTCGAAAGAGTGGGCCGCGCTCCCAAAAGCTATAGGCGATAACCCGCAGCAAAGCTACTATGCCGGAGATGGATTAAACCATGCACGGCTAAGTATCAATGAGATCTTTTCGAGCATCGATACTCTACGAAAAATTGACTGACAATATACTCTATTGATAAAAAGTAAAACGCCCGCGCTCAAACACCAACGTGCTGAGCGCGGGCGGCAGTTTTTCGTCGTGCTATAGACGTTAACTACTTTCGGTTCTCTGGATGGATCTGCTCGTCGACAACTCGCTGAACCTCGTCTGATGTTAGTACAAGATCTCTAGATGGTCCATGAATCTTTGACTTAAAAATTGGCTTGAATGCACTAAGCATACGCTCGTAAATCTCGTTCACCATACTATGCGAGTTGAGATGAGGCACTTTATCGAGAGGCTTCACATTCGCGAAGCTTCCGTTATCTACGAGAAAGTTTGTATATCCCAGATATCCATCACCTGCATTTCCATCAAAACCACGGAAGACGACTTCCTTTTTTACTTCATCGCTCATATTATGCACGTCAGCCGCATACTGTAGGGCTGAGTACATATTCAATACATCAACTACGAATTGCGAACCCTCTGAGCTCAGCTCACCCCTCTGTGCTATATACTCGACATCGTAATAGTCAGAAGAATACCCCTTGCGAAGCGCGCTTAACAGTTCATTTTTCTCAAGCTTACTTTCGTCCACAAGTTCTTTGAGCATGAGATTATTTTCTAAAGACAGCACAATCCCTACACGCTCCCAATAACGTGGTTTTTGAGATAGCTCTAATCGTATAGCATCGCGAATAAAATCGCTCACACTTCCATAGTCGCCCTTGGAGACTGCGCCACGAACCTCACTCTCTAGGGTGTCGGGTAGCGTAATAGTTAATTGTCCCATATTATCCTCCAGTGCCAAATAATGTTACAGTGTTTAACACTGTAACATTATAGCAAGAAGCATGTCAAGCAAACGCGAGACTTCTCATAGGTAACTCCTAGTGTTGCTTAGCGCTCCTATTTAGTAAGAATAATCTCGTGGCATATTCACTTCTTGCCAAGTTCGTTATAATAGATTAAAGATAACGCGAGGTAATATGAAAACAATCAAAGTATCCATCCAAGACGAGCACACACTCGTCTTGCAAGAAGACGGACAAAAAGGCGACGTCATCGACCTAAAGACGATCCACGAGACCGATATAGATACCACGACGATCACGAGTGTCGTTAACTCTATCAAAAAAGATGCATTCAACGAAGCACTCGCCAAGGAACGTGAAAATATCGAGCGAGAAAAATCACTCGAGGCAAAGCTCAAGGAGCAAGAACTCTTAGAGCGCGTCACCATGCTCGAAAAAGAGAAAGAGAGCGCAGTAGAGCTCGCTGAAGCCAAGACGAAAAATCAGCTCCAGGCCGACCTTGCGAAAAAGGAAGCCGAAACTGCCACCTTAAAGGCAGAAAAAGACGCAGAAATCGCCAAACTCCTCGCCAAAATAGACGCCGCTGAAACAGAGAAGAAACTTGCCCTCACCGAAGTAGTAAATAAAGTCGAGCGTGAACGTGATGAGCTTGCAAACGAGCTAAAAAACAAAGACACCGAGAAGCAACTACTCGAATCGTCACTCAAGGATAAGTACCTCACCGAGCTCAAGACCAAAGACGAAATGATCGCCTACTACAAGGATATGAAGGCGAAGCTCTCAACAAAGATGGTAGGGGAGACACTCGAGCAGCACTGTGAGACCGAGTTCAACAAACTCCGCGCCACAGCGTTTCAAAACGCGTACTTCGAAAAAGATAACGACGCTAGAAGCGGCAGTAAAGGTGACTACATCTACCGCGAAACTGACGGCGCTGGCAACGAGATCATCTCAATCATGTTTGAGATGAAAAACGAAGGTGACGAAACTGCCACAAAGCACAAAAACGAAGACTTCTTAAAAGAGCTCGACAAAGACCGTACTGAGAAAAAGTGTGAGTATGCCGTACTCGTGACACTCCTCGAAGCAGATAGTGAGCTCTACAATTCCGGCATCGTCGACGTATCTCATCGCCATGAAAAGATGTATGTAATCCGCCCACAGTTCTTCATACCGATCATCACACTCCTTCGAAACGCCGCACTCAACTCGCTCCAATACAAGCAAGAGCTTGCACTCGTCAAAGCACAGAGTATCGACATCACCAACTTCGAAGACAATATGAATACCTTTAAGGAAGGCTTTGCTCGCAACTACGATCTTGCCAGCCGCAAGTTCCAAGATGCCATTGGAGGCATCGACAAAACAATCATGCAGCTCCAAAAAACAAAAGAAGCGCTTTTGTCATCAGAAAACAACCTCCGCCTTGCCAACCAAAAGGCCGAAGATCTAACAATCAAACGCCTAACTCGCGGTAATCCGACTATGGCAGCGAAGTTCACTGAACTGAAAGATATTGAGATTAGCTAAGCTGTGCTAAGCAAGTCTGTCGCCACAATAGACATCAGTAAGTTCTGAACATACGATGATACATTTTACATCTTTCGTAATCAGCGTATAGTATATTCATGACTCACCATTCCGCAGAAAATAGCTATGGCAACCTCCCTGAAAGATATCATCAATCAGAAGAAGATAAATTGATTGAATGCAACAAGATTACTAATTTTGTCGACGAGCTCATCGCGACACCAATCAATATTGGGTCATCGATAGAAAGCCGCGTTAGTTCGACCGATACAGAAGTACGGATTGATAGATCTTTTCGCTATATAGAAGGTGATGAGGTGAACGGATGGGCATGGCCGCTTACAGAGAAAGTGCTTGATATTGCCTATTGCAGAAATACGACTATCCCTTTTTCTGAAACGTATCGTATACATACTGGAACAGTCATCCATCAAGATGGCTCCACCGACACACCGATTCCAACCATCTATGAGATTTGTTACGACGGAAAAGATCGCCGCAGAGTTAGCGCTACGATAGAAGCGCCAAACCTTACTACTTTAGGCGAGCCTGACTTTATCGTGTCTGAAACCACTCCATATGATCAAACTGCATTATCCAATGAACTCGCATCATTCTCAAATCTACTCAAGGCACAAGAACGAGAAGACGCACACATTCACAATATCGCTTCATCTTGATAGCGCATCAGTAAAGACTTCCGCATAAAAAAGAAAAGCCCCCGAAGGAGCTTTTCTGACAAGTTCAACTTCAAGGGACTACCTTAACTACTATGAGAAATCAAACTTATTATATTGTGCAATAACAGTCGCCTGTAAGCGATTTTTCAATAAAACAGCTGCCACAAAGTTTGCCATGATGTTTATCCGAGCTAACGCCTGAGCGTCCACCACCATGAGCAGGTTTCCCTAAATTGGTTTTTCCTCGTGGGAGATAAATCTCTTTTTCAGAAATACCAAGCGTATCAGCAAGCTGCTGAACAGTTGATTCATTTGGGCAATGAGTGCCTTTTTCAATCTTATAGATTGTCGGCTGGCTTAGCCGAGCGCTGTCTGCCAGCTCTTTTATTGTTAAGCCACGATCTTTACGATGATCACTTAATAACTTCAATTGATTTCCATTCTGTTGAGGTACAGACATCGGACGATGTCGCGAAGACAATCATACCATGTTTTATACTACACAGACAAGGCGCCAAAGATATAGATAAATTGATAATTCTTATCGTTATCTATATAGTGGTAAACAATGAATAAAACACACGGCTTTACCATCGTTGAACTTCTCATTGTCATCGTAGTCATAGGAATACTCGCGGCAATAACCATCGTGTCCTTCGGTGGCGTGCAGGCACGAGCACAAAACGCACAACGACACAGTGAACTAAAGGCTTGGCAGCAGGCCTTTGAAACCTATAGGGCGCAGGAAAGCAATTATCCAGCGATGGCAGATGGACAATACTGTCTTGGCGTTGGATTTCCAATAGGCCATAACGGAGACCGACGTTGCCGTGACTATAGCTACCCAGGCACTAGTATCATGGAGAGCCTAAATGCCCCTCTAATGACTGAGCTACAAAAAGTAATCTCTATACCAAAACCAGGAAATCTAGCTATTAAAGGCACTGTTGGACCATACGCTACATACACAGCCACTCAAATAGCGCTCGTCGGATGGTTTGCCGGAGAGGCTGGCAGTTGCCCTGGTGGAACGTCGCAGCTATGGGTTGATCCAGCAGGTGGACGCCTGGCATGTCAAATTCTTTTAACCAAATAAGCAATCTCACACTTTACGCATGAAAAATGCCCGCCTCTTGCGGAGCATTTTTCAGTAATGCTCAACGCAAAAGCCGGACAAATGACTAGAGGCGGACATCGACAGCCTAGGCGTTCAGTTCGATAAATCTCAGTCTACACAAGACCGCGCCAAAGCGCATACTGCATTTCTTGTCTTCACTGAAAAAATATAACCGCGCCGTGGCATATTCAATCGCACCTTTGATATCTCCGTCTTTCACGAGATCGCTAAATGCCTCATCGCCTATCAGGCGAAGATGTGTGCGAAGATACTTGAGCTGACTAAAGTATACGCGCTCGCCAATGCTGGTTTCGGCCATCGTTATCACCGTCTCTCACTATTTTATAAGGTACTGTCGTGCTACATACTATACCATACTGTCTTTTTCTGATATGCAAACTATACTACTATATACAGCAGGAGGATTTGTACGCATCCAGCAAGACCAAAAGTAGAAAATATCGATGAGTACCTGAAACTATTTCCAAGTGACACGCAGGAGAAATTAGAGCAGATACGCGCACTAATCAAAGAGTCTGCGCCAGACACAACAGAAACAATTAGCTATGCAATACCATGCTACAAGCTAGGCAAAAAGCCCGTAATTTACTTCGCTGGCTACGAAAAGCATGTAGGCATATATCCACTACCGCACAACATTGATGAAGCTTTCGAAAAAGAACTCTCATCGTATGTCGCAGGTAAAGGTACGCTAAAGTTTATGCTCGACCAACCTCTCCCGATCGCACTCATCAAAAAAGTGATTCTTCACAAGTACGCCGAAGCAGCACGCAACACATAAGATCACAGGGGTCGCATGTTATACTGATCAGTAGTGAAAGCAATTACATCTAGCCACAACGATATATACAAAAACCTCAAGCAACTCGCCAGTGGCGCAAAATACCGCCGTCGCGACAGCCAAACACTACTCGAAGGGATTCATCTCTGCGAAAGCTATCTGCAGCATGTCGGCCAACCGCTGATGTATGTCTACAGTCATTCTGCACCCGAGAACCCAGAGGTTGCCGCACTCATGGACACTTGTGACGAACTATCGACGCCGAGTATACTACTCAGCGATAGTCACTTCAAAGCACTCAGCACTGTCGACAACGGTATCGGTATACTATTTGTTGTGTCCATTCCATCTTTAGAGCAGTCAAAAATAGTGCAAAAAAGTGCTCTACTCCTTGAAGATATCCAGGATCCCGGCAATATGGGTGCAATTTTACGCACCGCAGCAGCAGCGGGCATAACCGAGATCTACACCTCAAACGGCAGTACATCCGCTTGGTCACCGAAGACGCTTCGCGCAGGTATGGGCGCCCATTTCGCACTCACTATCTATGAAAATTGCGACCTTGCAGAGCTCATCACTACAGCTGAAGTACAGATTCTCGCTACAAGCCTAGGGGCTACCAAGTCAATCTACGAGAAAGATCTTTCGCAACCAACAGCATGGCTGCTCGGCAATGAAGGGCAGGGCGTATCCGATACACTACTTGCGCTACAAGTTGAGAAAGTGATCATTCCCCAAAACCCAGGTGTTGAGTCGCTAAACGTCGCTGCAGCTACTGCTGTGTGTCTATTTGAACAAATGCGACAATTACATCACAACGCGTAATACTGTCTATTGTATTATATAGATAAATATAGTATAATATTTTTATGAACGAATTGATATCAAAAAAACTTGATATGCCGACCGAGTCGATCGAAACGCTACTTGAAATCGAATCTCTGACTTCACGCATTATTGAAGCAAAAGGCTATGAGCGAGATGATTTGATTGAAGCTGAATGGATAGATCCGTTTACAGGCAATCAAATAACCCTCTCGAAGTGCCTCGATGTCAATGCGGATCTAGTATATATGATCTCAAGCGCAAACGTCGATGCAAATGACGGCAAAAACACAGAATACGCGTTCAATGAGGAAGACTGCATACCTCAGCGCATAGACGCCAACGATGACGTTTCACCTATACAAGATAGAGACGAGCTTGCGATGGCAATCAGCGAGGTTCATGGAATGCTTCTTGTCGGAGACGACCACCCGGATGTTCCATTACGAGACGACGTAAGCGACCAGTTCTGGAAGATTGCCGCGCATGACGTTCTCGAAGATTCACGCTCAAGGATAGCAAAAGTCATGGGCAGAAAAAAATACCAGAAACGCATCGAGGAGCTTCGCGACATAGAAGACGAAATAATACACCTCAACCCAGAAACCTCTCGGCTCATCGCACGACTCGCGCTATATAACTACATCGATTACATCAGTAATCTAGACTGATCGTAGGAGATTTTCGCTATTCAATTTCACATTCTTAAGGTCAGACGTAACCTTATGTGCCACCAAAAGATCACTCGAAAGAGGTCTCATCATACCGTAGACCGAATTGAGGTCTTCTACGGCAGGGCTGAGCCATTCGTCTTCATCAATCTTTGCGATGATAATAGGAGAGCGGCCGGTATGCGAGTCATCGGCAGCAGTAATGATAGCAAATGTTCCCCATTCTTTACCTTGTGGGTCCGTCCATGACGAATAAATACCAGCAAGAGACACAAGCGGCTGATCTTTGATTTGGACATAAAAGGGACGCTTGCCGTCAATTGTCTTGCGCCACTCGTAGTAGCCGTTTGCGGGCACAAGGCAACGCTGACGGCGAACTGCGTCTTTCCATGTTGGCTTATCAAAGATACCTTCGGACTTGGCGACAGTTGTCTTGTAGCGAAATACTGAGCGAGTATCCTTAGCGGTTGCAGGAATAAATCCCCACATCTTACGCTCCATCGTGCGCACACCATCTTTACTGACGATTACTGGCGCGAGTTGCGTAGGGCTGATGTTGTAGCTTTTTTTGACTCCAGCTGGCACGCCGTTTGGAAGCGAGAAATGGTCACGGAGTTTTTCTATTTCAAAGAGAGTATATCGTTCGGGCATGTCACCAGTATAGCGTATCCCTAAAGAGTTGCCATGATATCACTTCGTGGAGTATAGTACTATTAAGTAATATAGAGGTTAATTTGTCATGTCAGAGATATTCAAACCGGAGCCTAATAGAGAGACTGGAGCCTTTCTTGACCAAAACGCCGTTTTTCAGCTAGCTCGCGATTACCAAGATCAACTTAACGACAGTTTCTTTGGCACGTACGGAGAAGCAAGTACGACCGCACAGGAATACATACAACAACTCGATAAGATTGCTAGTGTTAACGAAATTATCGGAAAAAAGGCAGCTTTGAGCTCTCAAGTCATCTATACACCCGGCCTCCATCTTACAGATATGGCGACAGGTCATCTAGAGATTTCTACTGAGCAATTTCCCTTTGACGAGGCCGACCCCCTCTCTACTCCCCGAGTATTAGGCGGGTTTCAAGGATTCAGCTCAAGAGTGTATGAAAAATCTAGCTTAAGCGAAGATATAAAAGAATTTCAACCAGTTATTGAATATCAGATTGAAATTGGTCATTTCTCTTCACCGCAGTTTCATGGATCACTTTGCTATTCTAGTCCTATAGATGGTGCGAGCCTAGAGTTCCAAGAAGATACATCCCGAAGACTTGTAGACTCAAGCCTTTCTACGCTCTCAGCCCTTGCAAGCGAAACAGCCGCAATACATACATACAATATTCAGCAACTTCTTGAAGACTCCAATCGCACATCAGATGATATAAAAACAGCTGCAAAAATTGCACAAGAACTTATACAAAACCCAGAAATAACCGCTCAACATAAAGATGCAATCCTCGACTTATTCACTGCACACCTCGGCGTTACCTATGAAAAAACCTTCACGGTTAACGTAGAGGATGGGCTTATGCGGCAACCCGGAGAAGACCCTTACAGTGTAGTGCTCCTCGAGCCCACGTCAGAAATTACCGTCTCTGGCATTGCATTTGCACCCCGCTACAACCGAAGCAAATCAACAAAAGATGGGTGGAAGATTAAACAGGACACCGAAACACTGTGCCTTGCTGTTATCAATGAATATGAAGGAGCGGACTGTATCCTATACCTTCCTCTTGAGAAAACTGAGTTCGCTTAAGTTACAAAAATAGCGCCCACATAAGGCGCTATTTTTACAATCGGACTTTCTAGCGAAGACCAAGCTTACTTGTACAAGATGGCCATGCACCATAACCTTGAGAAGCAAGCACTTTCTCTGCAACAGCAATCTGCTGCTCACGTGTTGCCTGATTTGCCGATGGGGCATATGCGCCACCACCATGGCCAGTCCAAGTACTTGGTGAGAACTGAAGACCACCTTGGTAGCCATTACCAGTGTTGATAGCCCAATTACCACCAGACTCACACTGTGCAATTTGATCCCAAGTGCTACCACCGCTCACTGGAGCAGCCGCTTGAGTAACCTGACGGGTACCGCCGCTATAGCTAGGCTGCGCAGCAGGAGTATACGCTACTACAGGCGAAGCAACAACAGGAGCGGGTAGGGCACGAGCGGCAAGCTGCTCGTCAGCCGCAGGTATACGAAGTTCCTGACCTGGGTTTATATAGTCAGGATGCCGGATACCTTCGTTTGCATCGAAAATGCGCTGATACGTCGTACCGTTCGCTTCCGCGATGATCGTCAAGCTGTCTCCAGGCTGGACTGTCACCATTTTCGGTGATGGCGTCTCTGCAGCATGCGCCGACGAACCAACAAAAAGCGCTGCCGATGCCACTGCAAGTACAGCAGTGGTAAAAATTACTTTGATATTCATAGATATTCTCCTTTTCAGTCCCTACGTTTTCTGCTTAAATACATAGTAGGGTAATTGTGCTTACGATTACTTCCCGCAAAAACACACAAATACCATAGTATGACAGCATAAGCATGATGTCAAATTTTTCTATGGCAAGTTAAGATTAGACTGCCACACACCTTAGTATAAGGTGTGTTTTTTGTGATATTCATATAGCTACTCTCTGTCAACCTGCGTTTTATAATCAATGAAATATACGTAGTGGATCTTACTACATACATTCACATATCTTTATACCATACGCAAGATTACCTGCACGAAGAGTAGGGATGATTACTCTCCACAGCACCCCACACACCGCCTAGCGCGTAGAGTTAAGGCTTAAATATATCACTCAGCTAATACTGCGGAAGAAGCTATAGACGATAAACGCAGCAGGAGGCAATATATTCACGCACAGCGGTATATAAAGATACGTACTATGTGTCGCTTTGATTGCTCTTATATTCATAATAAGGACAATCGGGAACACGATAAGAAGCCCGAGAAATGAAACAATAAAAATCCAAATACCATTAAAATTGTCTTGTAAGCTACTCCAAGCAAGTAGCGCAGCCAGAATAAGCTCCAACGCGAATATATATAAAAACCTGCGTACCATTGTGTTCATACTACGTAGTCTAGCATAAGCACACCTTAATGTCTTAGCTAGAAATACTCAAAAGAAAAAAGTCCCAGATCAGAAGATCTAAGACTTTTTTCTTGGCTGGGGCGGAGGGATTCGAACCCCCGAATGTCAGCACCAAAAACTGATGCCTTACCACTTGGCGACGCCCCAATAGCTCGTTTATTATATCATAGCCCTTCATTTATTGACTAGTCTTCCGCCAACACCTCAAGACTAAATGCTCTTGCTTGCAAATTCTTTCATAATACGGCAAAATTTGCTTAATATGGAACAGCCATCACAATTCGACGACAACTGGAATCAAAGCGATCTTTATCCAGTCTCTTCTAGCAGTTTCATCCTTGCTCAGTCAACAGCAATTGAAACTCTCAATAATTTTGACGGCCCAATAGAAGAACTCTCCAGGATACTCAAAGAACAAGAGCATCTGCTTGAACAGTCGCTAGGTGAGGGGTATATAGGTCAGCGCATCGGGGTTACTGGTTTTGCTCATAAAGAAGGCTACGACGGAGAAATACTCGAAAACTCAGAGCAGGCTCTTGCAAATGACGAGCTAACACTCCAGGCAGTAGGACTTTACCAACTAGAAGATGGCGGCGAGGTTGGACGAACCTGGACAGTGGCCCTTTCTTTCAATAAGCCTATCCACGAGAAAGATACCGCAGTAGCAAACTACATCATGCCAGTCGAAAGTATCCTCGCGCTTACCACATATGAAGTAGAAGACATTTATATGAAAGAACTACTTAATGAGGAGTCAGCAAAAACCGTCAAGCTCCTGTCTAGTCAACTATTCCTCTCTGCGCCAGCCTACCGTCAAGATGAGTGGCTAGACGAGCAATGTAAGCACCTCGAAACGCTCCTTGCGCACCACGACATAAATACCCAGCATATACTGTCCGTTACCACAGACGACTGCTTCGTGCAGCCTGTCGAGCAAGACTTTTCAATCGATACCAGTTACATGCCACCAAATGATATGCTCCAGCTTGAAAATAGTGTCTCAGGCGTCTATAGAGGCATTTGTTTCGTAGATCGTCGAGATGAATTCCATAAATACACATCGAGTGATGATTTTTTATACACCAAAGGCAATCCATGCGTCATTCTCTTTAACGACGAACTTCAATGCTTTTTCTCAGTACGACTTGATAAAATAGCTTCACTCGCTATTTGGGAAAAAGAATAGCCAATAAAATAGCCCTCATCTATATCTACACCGTACGGCGGATAATGATGAGGGCATCGTCGGATAGAAAGTAAGCTCGTCAGCCCACTCACTACCTCTTAGTAATATGTGGCTGGCAACCTATAGGCGCTCCTTAGTGAAGTAGGTAAATGGGCAATTGTGCTTCGTCTATACAGTCCCTTCGACTGAATATGGATACTCATGTCGTTAGCTTATCGACCAGCTCCAATCAAGGCAAGGCCTTGAGCGGCGAGATCGTTGACCTGGCTGCCCAGATCAGCAGGAAGTGTTGCTGCGAAATCATTGACGACAGATGCGGCCTGCTCAAGAACAGGTGCCACGTAGTCGACGGCAGGTGCAGCTTCGATAGGAGCTGCTGGAGCAGTCCACTGCTGTACTGTGTCGGCCGCCCATTGCTGAACGGGAGCAACTACCTCTTCGAAGGTCGGCAACTCAGGGGCGATCGCGGCAGCGACGTCCTGTGCTGTCTGTTCGAATGTCTTGGTCGTCTGAACCTGACCGGGATCACCAGTCGTTTCGACAAGTGCTTCACCAACTGCATGAACAACATCAGGCAGTTCAGTCTTCATCTCCATCTCTGCGAGACGAAGAATCGGGAGTTTACCGTGAACAGTTGTCTGGATCGTACCGTCCTCGTCGACACGAGAGGTCGTCTTGGCCGGATCGATATTCGCATAGTTCTGAACTGGATCCTGAGATCCATGAATCAGAAAGTAGCCAACCAGAGAGTTTGCAGCGCCCCACATGCCCGTCTTCAGGTCGCAAATCGCGTCGTAGGTGTAGCACACCTGCTCAACATTTGCTCCGTTGAAGCCGCTTCGTTCACCGTTCGGCGTAATGCCGATCAGCGGAAGAACATGAGGCCATATGCCACCTTTAAGCACCTGTGTTACGCCTGTGTTGACATAGCGCGGGTCAGAGATAACAGTTGCAGTGATCAAACTGGGATCAACGAGCCTTTCTGACGTCACTTTGTGGATTGCATCCCCCGTAACTGTACTCCCGAGGGAATACGAGGCGAGGTTTATCGGTTCACCCTTTGCGACGCGATCAACGATGTAATCGGTCAGGAGGGCTGAGCCGTCCGCCTCGGACTCGTCCATTGAGCGAGTCCCGTATGCAGGTGAAATTTCTGCGCGCCAGCCCGGCAGGGTAGACACTACAGATGATTCAGGTGCAGGACCCGTGCCGTGAACAAATACATCTACGGACGTGAGGTCTGCCGTACCGAAGTTCAAACCTTCAGCGCTTGCCTCGTTGACGAAGCCGACACCGAGCAAGACAGCAATAGCAGCAAGTGCTATCACAATACGTCGCATGAGATTCATGAGAGTCTCACTTTCTATTCCGAGTTGTTATCCTCTCTAGCACGATTATGCGAGAGGTGGGTGTACTATTCAACATCTCTGTCAAATACACTATGCATTATATCATACTTATGCTTCTTTGTAAATAGCTATATAATATTATGGACAAATATGATATAGTATGGTTATGGCTCAACAATTTATTGTTACGAAGCGACAAAGCGACTTTATAAACTCTTTTGAATTTACCCTCACCGTCCCAGATAAAACCCCTGGCGACACCATCGCATACTCTCAGCAACGGCGCTTCGCCAATGAAGACCAAGCGGTACTCTATACAAATGAAGTAAAGAGTAGTCCACTTTGCATACTCTCACGTCAAAATGACACAACCGCCCAGATTGTCGACCCCTATGGCTATCCTATAAATCACGTCAAAGCTGCGCACCCTACGGCGACGACAGCAGGCGAATGGATAATTCTCGACCAGCAGCATAGCCCAATTGTCACCGTGAGACCGCGTAATACTTACATATCATCCATCCTGCACCTCATAAAGCCTATGCCAGTCCTTGCATCATGGGTACGATTCATCGCAATCGCGAGTGGGCATAGACTTGTTATTCTCAATCGAAAAGGTCATGAGATAGGAAGCTACACGCAGGTAAAATTATTCCGGCCTATGTATCGTTTATCTGTCGATGACACAAGCGAGATACCTGATTGGCGTGCGTTTGCGAGTCTCTGCTTGATTCTTGATCTGTAATCATTTATATATTGTAATTTTATAGTTTTTATGCTATAATATATATTACACAACAGTGTGACGAATCACTGTCGCACCTTTACAGAACGGAATAGCATGACAAAGCGCTTTTTTATGATCATCGGTATGATGATCGGTATGGTATTTGCAACACTTTTTGGTGCAAGTATCGCTTCTGCAGATACGCTTGAAATCCCGCAGATCGGGATCTCGATCGAATTACCAGCCGAAATCTCGAATGCGCTCGCTAGTAATCCAATCGCTGAGATCGACCGCACGCTCGGACAAGCACTTCCTCAGGGAAGTAAGCTGCCCGATATCGCTCAGAACGTAGGCGACCAGCTCGTTGCAACAGTGCAGACCCTCATCACAGGTGATGCACTAGAAGCTCCAGTTCACGAACCGACAAGTCAAGACGCCTCACTCTCCCAGCAATGGGAGCAGGCCGTGTCTTACTACGAGCCCGAAGTCATCCAGCCGGATGAATCTCAGTGTGTCGATGGTACCATAAAGCAGCAAGTTGCATGCGCGACGTCTCGAACCAACAACTGGTACGAAGATCAAGGAATCGAACAAGAATCAACAACAATCTTGCTACCCAAGTATGCGCTCGGCGTATGGCCATTTATCAACGACGGACAGGTTTCTGTCTGTGGTATGATGCCTGGCATGGGACCCCACCACTGCGACGGCTTGACGATGTTTGAAGAGAACGATATCCACGAGCTCCTCACAAGTGATAACGCAACGACAAGCGTTGCTATCCACGAAAGCGCACACGGACTCCAAGAAGCTGCAGGCCTCAACCCTGCTATCGCTACACTCGTTGGCCCGGCAGAAACGATCTACAGTTACGAACAAGGTGGCGACTGCCTTTCTGGCGCATACAGCGCATCGCTGAGCCCCGAAGAAGGTATCGCGGCATATCAACGTGTATACGGAATCGGAATCGAAGGTGAGAAGTCTCACGGAAGCCCATCAGAGAGAGGAGATGCATTTCTCAACGGATACTACGGCGGGACAGGCGCATGCAATATGTATACACCTGACCACACCGTCTTTCCAAAAGTAAGCACAAACTAGTCCAGTTATTCCGTCCGATTCGAGTAGGTCAACTGCCACGAGTTTTATCTCGAAGCGCAGTTGACCTACTCGGTCATAATTTTACGTAGTATATATTTCTTGAGCATTTGACTATATCTGTCGAATTTTGAAGAAAAATATCCTCCTGAATCTTCAGGAGGATATAGTTACTATCTAAGCGTCGATAAGGTTAGACCGCTTCACCTATGCTCTTACAATAGGAGTTTTCAGGTCCCCAGAAGTACACACAACAACCGCGAGGAGGTATACCAAACCACCATACGTTGTTGCAGCCGTAGTCAGGACAGGCATTTGGCTCTTGGGGAGGCATGACGCCAATCCACCACGTAAACCCACCACCACACCCAGCAGTTGGATCAGGAGTGACTGGAGGTGTCACCGGAGGGGTAACGGGTGGATCTACCGTTCCTGGTGGATCCACAGGAGGATCGACAGGCGTAACCGGAGCACCTTCGCAGGCAGTAACACTTGAGTCAACCTTGATGATGTTATGATTGAACATCAAAGAGTTGATTGTATTACTTGCGGTCTTCTGAATGAAAAAGACATTGTACGCTCCGATAGCAGTACTTTTACACGTCGCGTCGATACTCTCATTGATATAGTATGGACGGCCCCATGGATCTTTAAGCGAACGCACATCAGCACCGCTTGCTTCTGAAATCTTGTCTAGAGCAGTCTGGTATTTCGTTAGACAACCATCAGTAGGACTCAGTGTCGCCAAATTTGTACCGTTCGGTTTCGATACACAATCTTCAGACGTATAGTCATTGCCCGTTATTTGACGGATTGACCTATTTTTGTCTGAAAACGACGTTTTCGATCCCGTACCCGCTAGCTTGATAGCACTCGCAAGCTGACTAAGATCTGCTTTTATTTTTGCTTCGCGAGCACTTGTCTGCGCGTTTGTCACACTTGTCACCCCGATAACCGCCAAGATAGATATAACCACTATAGCAATCAACACTTCGACAAGAGTAAACCCTTTAGTGTGAATGTTTCTACTCATAGCCCCCATTATATCATAAGCAATATAGCAGACTAAGGCTACTTGCCGTTGATGTCGTGGCCGCCAAACTTCGCGCGCATCGCAGCAAGGAGCTGAGTAGAGAAGTCGACGTCACCCTGCTGGGACGCTAAGCGCACATCAAATGCCGCCTGAATTGCTGGCATGGGAATACCCAGCTCATCCGCAGTTTCAAGCGTCCAACGAGCCTCGCCAGATTCAGCAACAACACCACTAATACCTTCCATGGTAGGATTTTCGTGAAGTGCCTGACGAGTCAAGTCATTGAGCCAGCTCGTGACAACACTGCTTTGCTGCCAGATGTCTCCCGCAGCCGCAAGATCAATTTCTTTATACGGGCCTTCTTTAAGCATACGGTACCCTTCGGCGAGTGATTGCATCATGCCATACTCAATGGCGTTATGAACCATCTTTACGTAGTGACCACTTCCGACAGCACCGAAAAACTGATGACCACCACGAGGAGCGGCAAGCGTCTCAAGCGCCGGAACAACAGTCTGATACGACTGCGGGTCGCCGCCAACCATCATAGAGAAGCCATTCTCAAGCCCCCAAACGCCACCACTCGTACCGATATCGAGCAAACGACTGCCACGAGCAGAAACCTTGTCGGCGCGAGCCTGATCGCCACGGTAATCACTGTTTCCACCATCGATGATTACACTACCTGAAGGAAGTATTTCGAGCCATTCATCAAGTTCACTTTCGATCACATCAGCGGGGACCATAATCCAAAGCACAACCGGCTGGTCAGCAAATGCATCGACAACCGATTGCTTGTCGTATGCTGCTGTCGCACCCCATGCTTTAGCTTCGTCGACTTTACCTGCAGAACGGTTATGAGCGACCACGTCGTGACCATCATCATGTAATTTCTTAGCAATTTGCCCGCCCATGCGGCCTAGTCCTGATATAGCAATCTTCATCACATCCCCCTCTGTCGTTAATCTGCAGCTTATTATACGCCCTATTGTCGCCGAAACACAGACGCCGTTCGAGCAGGCAAATAAAGCTTCAGCTGCGGATTTGTTTTTGTAGAAATACTCGGGTAGGTGAGTGAGGCGTCGATTCGATCGTATCCCCCATAACGCTGACTGTCGCTCGACAGGACAACCCGATACTCTCCCGCAGCCGCGATCACACCGTAGTCGGTAAATGACTGTGTGGGATGAAAGTTATAGACAAACAACAAGTCGCCACGCATATACGCGAGTACGTGGTCGCTATCGTTGATCGTCGTCCACTCTCGCTCGCCATCGACACCTCTCACGATCTCGATCATGGATTTGTCAAAATCGCCAAGCCATTTGTATTTTAGCTTTGGATCATCGACGAGACTCCATTGACGGCGGGCGTACTTATATGACCAGTCATTGCCTTCACGAGGAAAGTCGATCCACTCAGGATGTCCAAATTCATTCCCCATAAAGTTAAGGTAGCCGCCATTGTGCATACTTGCCGTGAGAAGGCGAATCATCTTATGTAGTGCAACACCTCTATCGACAATAAGGTTATCGTCATCAACCTGCATATGATAGTACATCTCTTTATCAATCAGGCGGAAGATGAGCGTCTTGTCACCAACGAGTGCTTGGTCGTGACTCTCCGCATAACTGATTGTCTTTTCTTCGGGACGGTGTTGAGATAGCTCATGAAATAGCTCGGAGACTTGCCAATCTTCATCTTTCTTTTCTTTGATGTACTTTATCCAAAGATCTGGCACACCCATACTCAGACGATAGTCAAATCCGACGCCACCATCTTCAATCGGTGCAGCAATACCTGGCATACCACTCATCTCCTCGGCAACCGTCAGTGCACTCGGCTTGACTTCATGAATGAGCTGATTGGCAAGCGTCTGATAGGCGAGCGCATCAAGGTCGGTGGATTGAAAATAATCATTATAACTCGTAAACGCTTTCTCCAACCCGTGGTGCGTATAGAGCATGCTTGTAACGCCATCAAATCGGTAACCATCAAAGTGATACTCGTCGAGATAGTACCGACAATTTGAGAGAAGGAAATGTGCGACCTCTGGCTTGCCATAATCAAATACTCGAGAATCCCATGCCTCGTGGTTTCCACGATCGCCAGCATGGAAATATTGACTATAGCTTCCATCAAATCGACTCAAGCCTTCGACTTCGTTTTTTACCGCATGAGAGTGTACCAGGTCTAAAATCACAGCGATACCCGCCCCATGCGCCGCATCCACAAGTGCCTTGAGCTCTTCGGGTGTTCCAAAGCGCGAACTTGCCGCAAAAAAGCTCGATACATGGTATCCAAAACTACCATAATATGGATGCTCCTGGATCGCCATCAACTGAATCGTATTGTATCCATCGGCGATAATCCTCGGCAATGTGTCATGCATAAACTCAGCATACGTCGTGACTTTTTCAGCCTCGCCAGACATACCGATATGCGCCTCATAGACAAATGGAGCCTCGAGGGAGCGTGAAAAATCATCATGCCGCCATACGTAAGGAGATTTTGGCTGCCATACCTGCGCAGAGAATTCGTGTGTCGTCTCATCCTGTACGACGCGCGTTGCCCATGCGGGAATACGATACCCCTCGCCGCCGTCCCAATGCATATGCAGCCTATAAAGACTCTCGTGCTGTAGGATGCTATACGGCAGGTGAAGCTCCCATACGCCATCCTTTTGTTTCTTTAAGGCAAATCGCTCATCGTCTTTCCAGTCCGAAAAATCACCGATGATATATATTTTCGTCGCTCCAGGTGCCCATTCGCGAAACACCCAGCCCGACTCAGTCTTATTGAGTCCAAAATAAAGATACCCCACTGCAAAATCAGAAAGAGACATGTCGCCAAGTATCCTCTTTCGATAGGCATCCGTATACGCAATTCGACTATCAATCTCGTCGGCATGAGGCTCGAGCCATGGATCAATTGCTGTCAGTTTTTCACGTATAACCATGAGCTCTATACTACCATAATTCCTCCTATGACATGGTACGCTAAAAGCCCCGCATCAATTGACACGGGGCTTATGGGAGCGAGCTAGATATACAATTTAGCGAGGGAGGAATTGTCCAAGAGGGCTATTTTGGATCTGAGTATTGATATCGTTCACAACTTGTTGAACTTGCGGCTGCTCAAATACCTGATTTACTTGCTGTGCGATGTCAGGCGTACTTGCAGCAGGTGGGACATATGTGTCGATTACTTCCTGAATAGGTGCAACCCACTCTTGCACTTGGTTCACAACTGGCGCAGCTTCAACCGGAGGTGTCCACTCAGCGACTGGTGGCGTCCACGTCTCTGCAGGAGCAGGGGCAGTCCACTGATCAATCAGTCCTTGGGCTGTATCAGGGACGCTTGGCATCTGAGGTATTTCTGGAATTGGCGGAATATCAATTGGGATACCGTTATCTCGAGCAACACTTTCGACGGCATTTGCGATCGCTTCTGGCGCCTGAGACCAGTTAACATCTGGGGCAGGCTTGCCGATTTCTCCAACTGGCGCAAGCACGTCGGTCAAGTGCTCTGCTTCCGGTGACCATTGCAGTCCGTTTGCAAGTGCAGCGTGGCCGGCACCGCTCAGATCATCGTGAATCGTCACATATCGTACGCCGTCACTACCTATAAAACTCGTTTGGTTAGCGGTATCTGATAAAATTTCAGTATTATAGCCATGAGTACCACCAAATGCCGTACCAAGCGCATTGCTCGCGAGCGTCAAAGGGTTCGCACTACTACCGTTTACCCAAATATCATTTGGATTACCATAGACCGTTGTTCCTGGAGGAAGGGGAGGTGTACTGACATCAATATCCATCGCACCGAAGACTGGCTTAAGTGCCTGTACATATGGATTATGGAAGAATCCACCTTCGCCGTATGGCCCTCCGACCATATCCAGGCTGACACTATTGCCGGTTTCGGCAACATATCGATTCGCACCTTCAAGTGCACCAGCTGTTCCGAGTGAATAGCCGACAGGATTATCTCCACCGTCACCCGCCATCAATGCATCATATACACCCTGACCAGCAGTTGCTTTTGACTGATTGAATGTCGCACTATCTCCGATAACTGGGCTGATTCCACCCTGATACTGAATAACTTCTACTTGGTTTGGGTTGTGAAAATCATTAAACCACGAAGTAATACCTTGACCGGCACCATCTCCACGACCACTGACGAGTATTTGCGTATCAACTGCATGACGTATACCAGCAAATTGTGGTGTTTCTGCGCCAGCTTTTTGAGTAAGGTAGCTTGCAGCGGCAAGCCCCACAAATGACCCTGCCACAATTGCAGCTCGGCCTACGTGTCGCTTTAGGCGAGACCAGCGAGACGTTTCTTCCTCAGCCGTGTCATCGGTCTGCTCAAGTTTCGCCTCATTACGTGTCTGGATCTTTTCTGTGATTGCTGATTGAGTATTGTACCCAGCCATCGTAACGCGTGCAGCATAGTAGCCAAGCTTGTTGCGCATACGGGCAAAACGTCCCTGCTTTTCAGGAGTCTGCGTGTTACGTTCTTCGTCGGCAATAGCCGGCAGCTCAAACCGCTCCTCGAGTGAGTCAATCATATGATCGTCGGTATTTGATAGTGTATCTAGAGATTTATCCATAATAATCTTCCTTACTAAATAATATAGTTGGTGATTTAGATATCATTATAGCATAGTTATATATAAATGTCAATAATATTATATAGTCACATTATACCAATGGAAAAGCCCACTTACTACCGACATTTAACAGTAGTAAGTGGGCCAAATTGAACTCCTTTCAAAATCTAGAGACTGAGCTTACGATAATGCGCAAGCAGGCGTAGTGTGCCACCGAGCAGCACACAACAGGAAATGATCGTCATAAGAGTAGCTATAGACCATCCTGTACGAATAACCACACTTGCGGCGTCGAGACCGAAAATTCCGTTAACCAGCATGACGAGCGCATATCCAGCCAGCACAAGAAGGAGCATGCCAAACCAAGCGCCCACTGTGGCTACCTTTTTATTTGCCTCTGCCTGACGCTGCTTTGCCCACAAGTCGCTTTCATTCACGCCTATTGCGGAAAGAGCAATCATAGCCCAGCTCGTTAACCAGACAGATAATGTTCGCCAAAGGGCAATCTCATCTGGAAAAAATAACCAGGAACGAAGAATCTCTCCCGAGCTACGGCCAGGTATCTTATACGCAACAAGTACGTTAAAGATAATAGACAACATAGTCGGCGCAAGCCATAGAGGCACAAACACAAACATGTGAAGCGTTGCGGAAGATAGTAAAAGGCCGATAAATAGCAATCGAATTGCCAAATTCCAGACCATACTAATCTGCTGCCGCCACACATGTACGTGCGCAAAAGGAGATAACCATTCGCGGTCACGTACTGCATCCGAGATATGTCCGTTAGTCCACTTAATCCTTTGGCTTCTAAGCGCATGTGGCGTGACCATAGGCCCCACATATGCACGTGCCCGAGGATTAACCAATGTTTCATATCCCATCTGACGAAGACGAATAGAAAGCTCTGAATCTTCTACGCGTGACTTACGGTTCCAGGGGATACTTCCTTCGGTTCTTGCTGCAACTTGTGCCAGTGCGGAAGCACGAAACAACGTTGCTTGACCGCCAAGGATATGCGTCCTACTACCACGCATCTGATCACGGATCTCCACCTCCGCAAACTCATGTCGCTGCGCAAGGATCATGCGACGCTCAACACCCGAGGCTTCTTTCGGTAGATGAAATGTATAGCTCGCCCGAATACCAGCAGCTCGAGGCTTATCAATAAGACTCCGTTCTAACTGCTCTAGTGCATCAGACTCGCACTCTACATCCGCATCGACGAAAAAAACAAAGTCGTATTCCGACTCTCGTACATATCGCGACCACGCATACCCCAAAGCTCCAACCTTACCGTGCAGCATGCCTTGCTCATCGAGCACCTCAATCTGTCCATCTGGAAAGACTTTGGCGTAATCACGAGCGATAGCTGCAGTATTATCGGTTGAGTTGTTGACCATGACAACCAGTTTGTCAATTTGACGGGTTGAGAGTAGCAATGATTCAATCGCCTTAGCAATCGAAGTCTCTTCATCATGCGCAGGGATAATAGCTACGATCCGCGCTGGTCGAGCTTCACTGTCTTCGCGATTCTTACGAAATAGCCGAACCTTCCCAATACTCTTTCGAATTTCATGCAGTCGTAGCTTCGTTTGAGGAAACGGCGGTACGCGAACATGAGGCGTTTTACTGCCTTCGAGCGCATACACCCCATCACTCATCTTAACGAGATCAATCACTCCTTCGACGAGCTTCATCTCCTGAGAACTGCGTGGCTCTACGGGGCGAATAGCGACTGTCCCTGACATTGTCACTTCTGTCTCTTTCTCTTGATTTTGAGGTTCTTTATCATACGCCGGTGCGTAGACAACTTGACGATCATAGCATAAAGTTTCTTAATTTACTATATAATTTATAGTCAATGTGTATTTTTTCATAAAAACCAAAGAATCGTGCAGTACAATAGATACCATGCCAACTTCACGATCACGTCAGCTTGACGAACTTCCTCCAACCATGCGCGAACATATTGCGGAGAATATGAAAGAACGAATTTATTCAACTATCACTCTCTTAGCCGTGATCGCAGCGCACTGGCAAACAGCAAATCATCACTCCGTCAAAGGCACTGTACTTTCTATCATTGGCGCTGCCGTCGCACTCTGGCTTGCAACGCTCGTTTCTGAGCGCATGTCCTACAGGGCAGTACATGGAAAAGCAGTGAGCAATGCTGATTATAGAAAGATTGCCTTTACGAGCTCAGGGCTACTTGCACCAGCAATCATCCCGACACTCCTCGTACTCCTGAGTCTCACAGGCTGGTTTAGTCTGCAATATGCGCTCATGGCCTCGATGATCGCACTACTTTTGTCTTTGTTTTTCCTATCATTTACCGCAGGGCGCAAGATATACAAAAGCACCGGACGACTCCTTATCGTTAGCCTACTAGAGATGTCTGTCGGAGTCGGAGTCATCGCACTCAAGCTCGCCATCGGGGAGTAAGCTTTTGCTTTGAAAAAATAAGATCGAGGATTATCATAGAATGCACTATGAATATGGAACGAATTAGTCCTCAAACCGAAGAATGCCGACGAAAATATTTTGCAGAAGTAGCAGGGCGAATGACATGCCTTGCTGCAATGGGGACGATAGGGAGGGATGAGTCGATCCACAACAATGGGACGCCGCTTGACCGCCACATGACAAACCTATGTATCTTAGTTGCCGAAGAAAAGGATCAAGCCTTTCTTGATAAAATAGAGGAAGCACGAGTACAGACCACTCGTACAGAGCTCTCTTCAAGAGCGTACTATTTTACGTCAGGCGCATCTCATAACTCCCGGAGAGGCTGACGCCTCGGATTATCGAATAGTAACTGCACTTGACCTACTGCGAGGCGGGCGGGCAGAAAACGCTACCGCTGAAACAATGCGCACAATCGTCAAAAAATATCTTATACCGTACTACACTGCGCAAATCCTCAATAACACTCAGGCAGCACTCGAATCAAAGAATAGCCAGGATGGCGTTGGCCTTAGTATTTCGTCACTACGAGGCTCTGTTACAATTCACTCTGAATTTTGGGCAGATTACTATTATGATGATGAAAATTAGCACAGCCTCCAAGCGACTTGCTGAGCTGCGCTAATGAACGCCTAGAGATATTGAGCGGTTGAATGCGACTCGCAATACGCCGTCGGTCATGATGCGTCTCTGGTGACGCATACATAGATGCCGCGACAGTTGCTTCTATCTCATCCTCAGAAGCAACGTCTAAAAGAGCACCTCCCATCTCATGACTAAATACCAAAGAAAGGCTATGGGATGTAAGCGTAGACACTGTCGTGAAGCGTCCCAAATGTCGCGTCACCTCAGAAGATCGCGTCACAAGTAGTTGGTATCTATCATCATACAAAAACTCCGTCCGCACCCCACCCCGATCTACCGATGCATACGGAGAAAAGCCGTCAAGCTCATACTCACCTCGATCGATCATATCTACTACTGAGGAGATCGTCTCTGAAATAGGGTGGAGCGGTAGCTCTTTTTCTTTCAGAAGACTTCGAAGGCCGTACGCGCCGACCAGCAATTCCGTTGCATGACGATGATATCCAGCCATAATCTCGCCATCTGGACATCGGTACAAGTCACCATCTGGTGTCATATCACTTAATTCCGGCAGGTTTTTAGCGTAATTCATTAGTATTATTATGACAGAAAAAGCATAAATGATCAAAATACGCTATACTATATAGCAATGACTAAAAAACAACTCCCTATCGTCGAGGTAAAGCTCGACAAGATCGTCGGTGGTGGCCAGACACTCGGCGCATTGGACTATGGCAAGAAATTATTCGCTTGGGGTGGACTTCCTGGCGAAACCGTAAATGTACAAGTAACCAAAAAGAAGTCAAACTTTCTTGAAGGTGTCGTCACTGAAGTGATCACTCCAAGCGAACAGCGTGTTGAGCCTCGCGACGAAGATAGCTATCTCTCAACCAGTCCATGGCAGATCATGACGTTTGACGCAGAACAGCACTACAAGTCAGCGCTTATAGAGGAAGCATTTGAGCTGCACGACATCGTCCTCCCGCAGCCAATTGGTATCTACAGCGATAATCGTGAGTTTGAATACCGCAATAAAATTGAATACAGCTTCTGGTGGGACAAAGAAGTAGGGCAGCTCGACCTTGCATTCTTCCGCCGTGGCACACATGGCAAGATTCCTGTCGACAAAACCAGCCTTGCACACCCAGCAATCAACACTGCCGCACATGCGATCCGCGATACACTCCGCAATCGCGAGACACAAGCATTTAACTTGAAAACTGTCATAGTACGCTGTGATCAGCAGGGCAATGTTGCTGCTCAGCTGTACGTCAAAGATGAAATGTTCGACGCATTCACCGAACAAGAGCTAAAAGATTTCCAGATAGCTGGCTTTGAGCTCATCTTTAGCAACCCGAAAAGCCCAGCAAGTGTTATCACGAAGCGACTTCAGGCATGGGGCGAGACAACACTCACTGACTCAATCCTAGACGTTCCGTTTACGTACGCTGTCGAAGGCTTCTTCCAGATCAATATTCCTGTCTATGAAAAAGCACTCCTCGATATGAAGGAGTGGGTAGATAGCAACAAGCCAACCGTCGACCTCTACAGTGGCGTCGGCAGTATCGGGCTAACTATCGGCGGAGATAACGTAACGATGGTTGAGATCAACGAGCATGCCGTTCGAGAGATGGAACGAAATATCACTGCTATGGATCGTGCAAAAACAGCAAAAGCCATCCTCGCCCCTAGCGAGACGGCACTCGAGCACATTACCAGCGATAGTACGATCATTCTCGATCCGCCACGCGCAGGCCTCCATGAAGATGTCGTGACAAAACTTCTCGAAGCAGCGCCAGAGCGAATCATCTACCTCTCATGCAACCCCGTCACGCAGGCGCGTGACGTCGCACGCCTCGCTGAAAAGTACGGCATACGTCACCACCAGGGCTACAATTTCTTCCCTCGTACCCCGCATATCGAGCATCTTATCGTTCTTGACAAAAAAGCATAATTTTGCTATAATATATATTACAGTCATTCAAAACGCCGCCTACTCAACTAGAGTAGGCGGCGTTTACTTTGCGCGCATTATGCTAACTCGTTTTTATACGGCGATACGCAAATCGCGTAACAGTGCGCCAGCCGCTACTTGCATCGGTATCAAATTGTTTAATCTCACCGTCTTTAACCTCTAAGATTTGCACCATTGCAGGGTTATAAGGAGCGAGTGTACGATAAAACATGATGTCGTCATGCGAAGGATTGTGTCGTCCAGGGAAAACCTTGCGGAAGTGCTGACGGCCAATTTCATCAAAATAATCCACTTCACCCTTTGGTGGGAGATATATCTCTGCGCGAAGCCCCATACGAGAAACGATTTTTTTCACATCGCCTAGTACAAACTTTGACTTTGCCGTGATAAATACAAATAGCTGCTTTTTCTTTGTCAGGAATACCGTCGCCTCACCGGTGTGACTAATAGGAATTTGACGCGCGACAACTTTATCAATATCGACAACCAACCCAAACTTTTCTTTGGCAATACGCTCAAGCGCCAGGTCGTCGTAGATGTCGTCGTTCATAGCTAGTGGTAGTATAGCATGATTCAAGATACTTTAATAGACACCTAGACTACAATATGATTTAATATATAGATGTGACGCACCATGCGTTATGCAGATTGACATAGATTGGACTGACAATGAGTCGTTTTCAATTTCGGGCAATTCTCGTCGGTATGACTGGAGTGGTGATCTTCGCACTCTCAGGATGTGCCACCGAAGCACAGCCCGGCATTACCGATATTCGGACGATATCCTCGACACCGCTAAAACCCACGACAACGCCGTCGTTGACGAAAGTGACAACCCCATCGACAACACCAAAAACAACGGTGAAGTCGACAACGGCTCCACCCTCAACAACGACAACAACCGCAAAACCTACGACAACCTCAGCGGCAAAACAACCTGAAGTGCCCGTAGAAACACGGCCAGTGGCCATCTGGGTGGAGGCGACCGGAGAGGGCGAAAAGCGATGCCCAGCTGGAATCATAACCGTACCCAATGGAAGTAGTATAGGCCAAAGCGGCACACAAATATCACTCCGGCAATCTCCGAGGGACGCTCAAACCATGCTGTCATTTGACACGCCCAGTGGTCGACCTCTCTTTACTTTCAGTAGCGCAACCGTACTCAGCCACCCAGACGAAGGCAACAGCCCAGGCACGCCGATCCGGATCGATAGTTCTGCAATCGGTAAAAGTCAGGACTTTCTGATTTCGCCCGAATACCTGACAGGAAAACCGGGTGCGAAAGTTGCCGCAGTCAATCTCTGCATACACTAACAGTGTGTCACAAACGGCGAGACTCTTCTTAACCGGAGAGTCTCGCCAGTGAAACTAAGTGTTTAACATTTTTTAAACTTTTAGCTTCATTTATTTGACAAAATTAAAATGCAGAGTAGAGTAGTGGTACTATGAGTGAACGTATTACAAGACTCTCTCCGCAAATGGATTTTCCTGCTAACGATCTAACCGACGAAAATGCAACACTTCTCGCAAAACTATTTCAAAACAAACATGACCTAGTAAATTTTCATAGCTATGCTGAAAGTCAGACGTTACTATATGGACTGAGTCACAAGACACTAAATAGTATCGCCAAAAATAACCTCAGCGACACGCGTACCGTACGGGGTATTCACGAAGGCATCATGGCGTACGAAGCGATTGCTGCAGCAGTTCGTCCGATCGCACCAGCATACAAAGAGCAAGCGATCTTGGGCGCCCACGGAGCATTAAGTGCGCTAACATCGCTCGACAGGACGCTTCAGATCTTCAATGACGAGCGAGAATTTTTCGAAGAAAAGCATCCGCGCACTGCAGAAACAATCTCGGTAATTGTCAATAGACGACTAGCAAATGCAGCGCTCGCAGGAGCGGCATTGGCTCGACTTATAGAAATCGAGGCTGCTGAACGAACTCTCATTATTGCGACGGATGAAACAATTCAAGAGATGGAGGATGGCCTTTCACTTTAGGCTTTACAAGTGTAACCATTAGGGCTATAATTCGAGCACAAACCACAGGAGAGACAAACAGATGAGTCATGCAATCGACCAGTTTTCCGAATATAATTTTAGATCAGCCACGCCCCACGAAAGTGGGATTTTTTTGTCTCAAACTGACCGCAATCCTGTCACCTCCGATATTCACGATCCAAACGAAAAGACCCTGTACGACCGACAGGGCATATCAATCTATAAGCGTCCCGTAGAATTTGAAGATGGCGCACAGTACGATGTAACCTACTCAAAACTCTCACACACCCCTAAAGGTCTCGACGGAATCGCAAGCTACGAAGCAACGGCATGGCTTACGCGAGGTGAGGGGATATATGTCAGTCGTCTTATTCATCTCGGAAAGCTTGGCATAGAAGGCAGTATTATCAGTTCGCCAAAAAACCTCTTCCGACTGTTTACTGTGACTGAAAATGGACGTAACCAAAATGAACTGATTAACTGGCAGAGTGAGTCATTAGACCGAGATCCTCGATTCGTCATCACCACTGGCATATCTCAAGGAGGAATGAACCAGCAGTCAGTGATCGACCAAGCAATAAATTACAATAGAACTGTTCTCTATGCAGACGCTATCGTACCTTGTCTTGCCGATGGAGTAACCAGAGATGCGCTACGTGGTCTCATTAAAGCTCCAAATGAACTGCGTGCAATCAAATCAATTGCAAAAACATCCCTCAAGGCGCTGTGGTATCTCCCGCGAACCCTCGATATATCAAAAGAAGGGCTCTATACGCACGCTCAAGCGATATATGGCCTTACTAACGGAGATACCGGAAAGCACTATCGTAATCGACCAGAAACAACATTTGGACACATGGAGCAGTACGACGGAGACTTCTTAGCGCAAGCTCATGTATGGCAGCCCCTCAATGCGGCATTTCCAAATGAGTCATTCCAGATTCATGACAATGGATGCCATATCGATTGCGTCGGCAAGGATAGTCACGAAAACTGGCACGGACGACTCGAAACTGTCAGTCGCGTGCTAGCGGAAAATCCTAACATACGAAGTATCGCCTCTGAAAGCCATCTCCATAACGAGCTTCGCCGCCTAAGTGTTGAGCAAAATTCTGTATTTGCCAAACAAGATAGCGTACAGTAAATCAGCGCCTTAGAGATTGACGGGTATTTTACTCCTTAAGAGGCTATAATAGAAGTAATGGATTTTGATACTCGCTACAAAAAACTGAACGCTCAGCAAAAACAAGCCGTAGATACAATCGACGGCCCGGTCATGGTTGTCGCTGGCCCGGGTACGGGTAAGACTGAGCTTCTGAGTATGCGAGCAGCAAACATACTTAAAAGAACAGACGTCCTCCCGGAAAACATCCTATGTCTCACATTTACCGAAAGTGGGGCAAGCGCTATGCGCGAACGTCTCGTCAGTATCATCGGAAAAGACGCCTACAAGGTCGCGATTCATACATTTCACAGTTTTGGCACCGAGATTATAAACCAGCACGGCCAGTATTTCTATCATGGAGCAAACTTTCGACCTGCCGACGAGCTAAGCAGCTATGAGATTATCCGCGGTATATTTGACGAGCTTGAATATACGAGTCCACTGGCAAAAAAGATGAACGGTGAATACACGTATCTCTCCGATACGCTTCGCACAATCAGTGAACTCAAGCGAAGCGGTCTCACGAGCGATGAACTGACAGCCGTACTTGACGCCAACGATGCCGTCATAGACAAGATTGAGTCGCAACTCGCCGAGGTATTCGCTGCACGAATCAGCAAATCAACGCCTGGCCAGCTTGCGCCGATCCTTGAGCATATCCGTACCATTGACGAGACTACCGAACTCGTCACAATCGTGCCCCTGCAACGTATCATTGCCGAAAGCCTCGAGCAGGCACTTGAGGTCGCTGCAGATACAGGCAAAACAACATCTGTCACCGCATGGAAAAATACGTGGCTCAAAAAAAATGAACACGGAGACTTCGTCTTTAAGTCGCGCGAACGTCAGGTAAAGCTACGGGCACTCAGCGCAGTTTATTACCAATACCTTGCTCGCATGCAAGAGGCTGAACTATACGACTTTGACGATATGATCCTACGAGTTGTTCATGCGATGGAAGTGTTCGATGATCTTCGCTTCAACCTACAGGAAAAGCTGCAATACATCATGGTTGATGAGTTCCAAGACACCAACATGGCGCAAATGCGAATCTTGCATAACTTAACTGACAATCCAGCAAACGAAGGTAAACCGAATATACTTGTAGTCGGTGATGATGATCAAGCAATCTACAGTTTCCAAGGTGCAGAAATCGGCAATATCATCAACTTCCGTGAGCTCTACAGTACAACAAAACTTATTACGCTCGTCGATAATTATCGAAGCGCACCCACCATCCTCTCTCATGCTCGACAAGTGATCACACAAGGCTCGGACCGTCTCGAAAACCACATCCCGGAACTAGACAAAAACCTCACAGCCCATAAGCCTGATGATCGAAGTACCGTGGAACTTATTGAGCTTGAGAATACTGGCGACGAAAGAGAGTGGCTCGCTCGCTCCATAAAAGAGCAGCTCGATGACGGCGTCAACGCAAGTGATATCGCAGTACTCGCAAGAAGACATCACGAAATCACCGCACTACTTCCATACCTTGCGCATGCTGGGATTAATGTTAACTATGAGCGCCGCGACAACGTGCTTGATCTCGAGATTATCACACACATAGAACTCGTAAGCCAGCTGATTATTGCGATCTTTGAATCGCGCTACAAAGATGCCGATGCGCTACTACCGCAACTCCTCGCACACCCTGCATGGTCGATCGACCCTGTTGCCGTATGGAGACTTGGCCTCAACGCAAAACAAAACCATCAGAGCTGGATAGAAGTTATGGCAGTAACTCCGAGCTTTGTTCCACTACATAACTGGCTACTCGCTTCGTCGCAAGCGCTCTCTCATTTACCACTCGAGCTCATGCTTGATGTCATCATAGGGTCGGAACAACCCGAACCAGGCAGTGAAGATGAAGGTACGTTTATATCACCAATCTTTGAATACTTTTTCAGCGCTAAAAACCTTGCCGAGCAGCCTGATCAGTATCTTATCTATCTTGAGGCACTTCGCACAATCCGCACCAAGCTACGCGAATACCGACCAAACGAAACGCCAAAACTTCAAAGCTTCATCGAGTTTATCCGACTCAACCGACAACTTGGATCGACGATTGAAAGCGTACGAAGGAGAAGTGCTAAGCTCGACAATGCCGTCAATCTCATGACCGCACATAAATCAAAGGGACTCGAATTTGACACTGTCTATGTAATCGGTGCTGTCGATAACGCCTGGGGCGAGCGCGTCGCAACACGGAGTAGCATGATTGGCTACCCAGAAAACCTTCCACTTGCTGTTAGCGGGGGAAGTTTTGACGAACGCCTACGACTATTTTTTGTCGCTATGACGCGCGCCAAGCGACAGCTACTCATCAGTTACAGTAGCGCCAACGATAGCGGCAAAGACACACTTAGAGCAAGCTTCTTAGCTGACGATCTATGGCAACCTACAGCGCCAGAATTCAACCACACGATCGAAACACTTGTTCAGTCCGCCACGCAACAATGGTACGAGCCACTCGTCAGCCTATCGAGCCAGTCTCTACGCGAGCTACTCGCACCAACTCTTGAACATTACAAACTCAGCGCGACTGACCTTAGTGCATTTCTCGATGTCAGTCGCGGTGGCCCGCAGATGTTTCTGCTGCAAAATATGCTACGCTTTCCGCGCGGCTCTAGCCCAGCATCATCGTATGGCACAGCATTTCACGCGACCCTGCAGCGTGCACACGCCCATCTAAGTGCGACCGGAAAACATCGCGCGCCTGAAGACATACTGCATGACTTTGAACAAAACCTCATCGCAGAACATCTCTCTGACGGCGATTTCAAACTATA
This sequence comes from Candidatus Saccharibacteria bacterium GW2011_GWC2_44_17, assembly GCA_001029695.1. Lineage (GTDB taxonomy): Bacteria > Patescibacteriota > Saccharimonadia > Saccharimonadales > Saccharimonadaceae > 2011-GWC2-44-17. The sequence goes on along the minus strand of CP011211.1, from coordinate 41,938 downwards.
TCTACAAAAGGGCAGCGACAGCCTACAGGCGTTTCTGGGGAAAAAATATGTCGACTTCACCACTGATCAAAAAGCCGAAGTGCGGTTTAATGGTGAACATGCAATCATCGGAGAAGCGCACCTCAGTGGCGCGATCGACCTACTTACTATCGATAAAGACACTAAAACCATCATCGTCACTGATTACAAAACCGGACACGCCACCCGAGACTGGAAGGGTAAGACCGAATATGACCACATTAAACTTCATAAGTATCGGCAACAGTTAATGTTTTATAAGCTCATGGTCGAGCACTCTCGCACCTATAGTGATTACCAAGTCGAGAGGGGTGTATTGCAGTTTGTCGAGCCAACAATGACCGGAGAGATCCTTGCACTTGAGTCACATTTTGATCGTGAAGAACTCGCAACTTTCACGCAACTTATCCAAAAAGTCTGGCAAAAAATCACAACTCTCGATCTACCAGATGCAAGTCAGTATGGTCAGTCTTATAAAGGAATCTTGGCCTTTGAGCAAGCACTCCTTGACGACGAAGTTTAAAAACAGTATAATCGACAATGCTTCGAGGTGTGGTGTCTAGAAATATTTCTGTACGCCCCTCGGGCGTTCATTGATATTGATAGAAACACAGTAGACTAGCGCTCCTAGTTCGTTGGTTTTTTGTTTTGTGTAGGAGCATTTCGGCTAGCTTAAAGAGTTACTTGCTTTACCTTGGTGAGATACGAGATGGTATTCTCTCGGATCTCTGATCAATGTGAACAACGACGTTCACGGCGAGAAAACTCTCACACCTCGAAGCAACAAACGGGCTGTGGCGCAGCTCGGTAGCGCACGTGCTCGAAGGGGAGCCGTGGTCGTAGGTTCAAATCCTGCCAGCCCGACAAGGAGTGAGTTCGCTCTAAGGAAACGCGGCACACTACGTGCCGCACTTGGAGCGTTCTCACTCCTGCCAAATATCATTTGAGCATTCCGCTTGAATGAAAACATCGAACGAAGGTCGTGATCTTTATGGCTGGTCAGCAAGAAACTCAGGCAGCAAAAGCACGTGATGCACTCGCTCAAGCCAAACGCGACGACGCTGATCCCCGAACTATCAGCAAGCTCGAGACAGAGTTTAATGCAGCCAAGGCGGTTCTGAACGAATCATATCGTCGCAGCAACGTAAATCCACCCAGCCATTGGCGCTGAACTGTCGTACTCATCACTATCAATGATCAACCACCCTCTGGGGTGGTTTTTCATTTGGAATCATTGAGTAACGATGACAGACGACTAAATTTATGAGATACTATATATTGATGTTTACGGAAGGAGAATGTGATATGAAAAACCCAGAAACCAATGATTTCAGGATGGTAACACGAGACAATCGAGAAGATTATTATGAAGAAACTGAAGAAGAACGTACACCTACGCGCATCAGTGATTTAGCAATCGCCAGTATGGATAGCTTTTTGCGCCACTCGCGACCTACAGCCGTACAGCAGGAAGTCCACACAGATATCAATACAACTCCAGCTGCAAAAACAGCATTCGAAGCGACTAGCACTGATTCGATCATCGTCGGCGGCCAAGACGCATAACCCTTACTATGAATAATTTCTGGAACGACCTCCCAAAGCCTTTTTTCATCCTCGCTCCTATGGAAGCAGTGACTGATGTTGTATTTCGTCATGTCGTGGCTTCAGCTGCAAAACCTGATATATTTTTTACTGAGTTTACCAATGCGGCAAGCTACGCCAGTGAAAAAGGCGCCCATAGCACTCGTGGTCGCCTCGCTTTTACTGAAGATGAGCACCCAATGGTTGCCCAAATTTGGGGAAATCGTCCTGAACACTTCTCGCATATGGCGCACGGACTCGCCAAACAAGGCTACAAAGGTATTGATATAAATATGGGCTGTCCTGACAAGGCGGTCGTCAAGCAGGGCAGCGGTAGTGGACTTATCTGTAATAACGAACTCAGTGCAGCCCTGATCGCAGCCGCAAAAGAAGGCGGTCTCCCCGTAAGCGTCAAGACACGCCTCGGTAGTACACGAGTAGATGAGTGGCGTCCGTGGCTCACGCATCTGCTCGAGCAAGACATCGTGAATCTCACGATACATCTACGGACTCGAAAAGAAATGAGCAAGGTGCCAGCTCACTTTGAGTTAATCCCCGAGATCAAAGCACTTCGAGATGAAATCGCCCCACAGACACTCCTGACAATCAACGGCGATATACTCGACCGTCAGCATGGTCAAGCATTGGTCGATGAGTATGGCGTCGATGGAGTGATGATTGGACGCGGGATCTTCACAAATCCATACGCTTTTGAAGTCGAAAAATCAGAGCATAGTAGAGAAGAACTGATCCAATTACTTCACCTTCAGCTCGATCTCCACGATAAATACGATAAAGAGCTAGAGCCTCGACGATTTGAGCCTCTTAAACGCTTCTTTAAAATATATATTCGGGACTTTCCAGGGGCAAGTGAACTACGCGATCAGCTAATGCACACGAAGACGACCGCAGAAGTGCGTGAACTACTTAAAAAAGAACGACCATAACTTGGTCGTTCTTTTTTGAACTGGCTAGACTAACGATTCTTATGCGCCAGCCTTTAGATCAAAGCTCACGTTCATCTGCTTGAGCATTGAACTCAAGCCACCCTGGGAATCTTTGAGGAGTGACTGAGTAATACCAAGCTGGTCAAAGATTGTATTGAGGATAATCATCGCCTTGCCATAATCACCATTTACTAGACTTTCCATAAGTGCAGATACCGATGCTATGATCGCCGTAATAGATGTCAACATTTGTTCAATTTGTTGTAGCTGTTCTTTTAGATTGCCGGTCTCTTTTCCTGAAGCTGCAGCGTCATCGATCTTAGTACCGACATCTTTTGCTTGCTGTGTAAGCTGACCCTTGGCGTCTTGCTGCGTATCGAGGTTCGTCGATAGCTGTGATTTTGCCGCAGCATTTTTATACTTCTCATACTCAGAGTCGAGCGATGCGGCTAGCTCTCGAGCAGCGCCCAATGTCTTCACATTATCGAGCTTTTTCGCAAATTCATCAAGAGAGGTGATGATCATCTCATTCTCTTTGATCATTTTGTTTTTTAGTGCAGCGTCGAGACTTGTAACCGTCTTTAGTTCTTCATTGGCGGTCTTAAGCGTCTGTATGCGTCGCTGAACCTCTTCCTTTGTTGCCTTGAGCATTTCCTGGGCTTTCGCTTTCTCTTCGGCGGCAGTCATCGCTGTTGACACTGCGCTCACACCAGCATGAGTGAGAAGCAGAGCGCTCGCAAATATAGCAAATACCGTAGTAATGATGCGACTTTTACTAAAAAGTGATGATGTCTTCATGGTAACCCTTACTGCTCCAACTTGACTCGATTAGAGTCACTAAGTGTTTTTTTAGCCTGCTCTCGCTGCTGAGCTTCTTTTTTCAGTGATGTGTCGATATCGCTTGATCGTTGATTGAGCGTTTCCATCGTCACTTCGCCTTTGGTTTCATCTGTCTTTTGCTGCGTCTGTGCCTGTGTCTGGTTTGCTTGCTTATTTGCATCCTCAGACGACTTGAGCTGGATAATAGCAAATACAACGCCCACAATAATGACAAGTGCAATCACACTAACAATCAAAATCAGCGACTGAGCCTTTGATCTATGCTGGAGATCTTTCATAGAATATTCCTTTTTATTTTAGTATACGTTTCTGAGGGTATTATACACCTAAGCACAAGCAACAACAAGAGAAGCAGGGGCTGGTAGAAACATAAAAACACCCCGCATACGACGGGGTGTTTTTGGCATGTAAACGGGTTGCTCCTACTTGATCACGAAGTTTCGCAATGAACCATCCGTGAGCGTCGCAGCTGTCGCTAGTTGATATGCAATACCTGCATATAGCGCCTTCTCAGTGCGTGCCTTGATTTCAAGATCACTGCGAATACGACCATCTTCTGTAGATGCAGCGCCCATCGCTTCCGCAAGCTGGACAATACGCGGTACATCAACAACAAATGCTTGAGGAAGGTCTTTTTTATCTATATCAGGGAATGACTCTGCGAGATTCTTGGCAAGCTGAACCTGAGAGAATGTCTTTCCCTCAATGTAATTAAGTACGATAAAGCTCTCCTTGTGGTCGCCTTCGAGGTGTTTCGATACGGCGACAGGACGCTCAAAGCTACCTGACTTTTCTTGAGCATCTTTCATACTGTTTTCAATCACCGTAAAGCGTGAATCTCCAGTGCTACCTTCGAAGTACGCACCATTATCGAGTGTTTTTGACCAGCCGTCCATAACTGCATTAAAGACTTGATTATCGAAATCAATATCTGCCACCGCGAGGAGGCCGCGGACATTCTCAGCAATTGAACCTCGATACCCAACACCATTCTCTAGAATTTTTTGGAACTTATCATTAGCGCCACAGTCTGTCGTGCACGCTTCTGTGCTACTATGCGCACCCGAGTGTGCACCGCAATAGATGCGTTTTTCTGTGAGTTTAGATGCAACGACCCCTAGATCCTCATCGAGTGTCATATTAGGCTCTTCGAGCGCGCGCTGCATAGCCAGGGAGGTCATATAGCCGCCACCTGCCACTTTGGCACGTTCGTGAGCTGTATTGTCGCCTACGGAGCTCGAGGTGAGCTCGCCAGTTTTGTCGACACACAGCACCTCAATAGTAGGTCGACCATCGATACAGCCGTCGTCCGATTCGTTCACCGGCTGAAGACATTCGTTATTTTTGATAATTTCTACTGATTTTGTCGAAACAGTCTCTGGAAGTTCACCATTCTCACGTTGTTTATCATAGCTAATCTTTGATTCTTGATTGCCGTATCCAAGTGATGAAATCTCAGTAACTGTTGCCACGTCTTGTCCTTCTTTTACTTCTGCTACGACAGAAGAGTAAGTTTCATGCATATTGTTCTTTTCTCTAAACACTCGATATCGTGTAAAGTTTTACATTTAATCCAGTTTTTATTCTACTCCTGTTTTGATTGTTGTAAACCCATTTTTATTGTAAAATAAGAACACAATGTCAGAATCTTTACATCAAGAGATGCCAATCGTCACGACGAGCGACATAAAGAGCGCCGAAGAGTACCTTCGTTCAGTCGATGATCCTCATATGATGGAGTCATGGCGCAAAATGCGTGGTGAAAATCCTGATCTTGCAGGAAAGATCCTCAAAACAGCATTTGATAACTCTGGAACTGATGCTGAAGTTCAAGCGCACCTCCTGCATATCGCATGCCTCACATACGAAGCAATCAATGCAGCCCTTCAGGAGAAACCAGATAGCTCCACAGAATCTTCGATGTAGTGCTATTTACATTTAGTAGATTTTATGCTATTATAGCAAGATGAGCAAGTTGCTCAGAACCGCATATGCGGCGCTCTTCTACAAGGAGTTACTATGAAGCTGAAGCATTTTGTTTCTGCAGCTGTCGCAATCTCCGCATTCGTCACACTTGGAAGCGGCATCGCCTCTGCACAGCCCTTCACCCCGACAAACGTCACAGTGAAGGATGCAGTAAGTGTCGTCGTGCAAGGCTCGCAAGTTGCGAACGTCTTCGCCGAAGGCAAGACATGTGAAAACCCGACAGTTGAAGCATGGTTCGTCGCCAAAAACGACCTCAGTGCGACACTGCAGATACAGCAAGAAGACGGATCATTCCGCACGCTCGCCGATGGAGGACACGGAACCATCCAGGTGTCCATCAACACTCAGCAGGTGAACGTTGACCAGCCGGCGCATGTCAATGTGAAGGCAGGTGAACGAGTCATCTTTCGTCATCTCGCAACGTGGACGGATAATCTATACCGGCTTGTAGCCACAGGCCCTGACGACACCGCCACACCGGCCGTTGACATCGTCTTTGCATCACAAGGCAACCCAATGTGCTTTGCGCAAAATGATATCTTGTACTACCAGTACGAGGCTCGCGGCACCAAGTAACATCCTTAGAGGAAGAGTAAAGCCCACCGGACGCATTGTCGAAAGACAAAGCGACTATCTGGTGGGTATTTTCTTTGCGAGACAAAAACTCCTCGAATTCTCGAGGAGTTTTTACTTAAAAAGGTGTCTCTACCTTTACCGTCGGTGTCGTCGTCGAAGTCCTGCTACCTTTAGGCGAACAGAATGACGATCAACCAGCTGGTGGGCTTTTTCAAGCTCGACTTGGTCTTGCGCGTTGTCTCGCATTTCAAGTGCACGCTCAAGCGCCGCCTGACTTTCCGCCTCGATGATGTCTTCACCGTGGTCGGCTTCGTCAACGAGCACACGAAGGGCGGTCTGAGATATCTCAATCACGCCGCCAGTGATAGCGAAGTACTCAAGCGCATCGTCACCCTTTTTGTAGCGGACAGCAATAGCACCAGGAACGGCGAGCGTCACAAGTGGCTCGTGACCAGGGAAGACGGCAATCTCACCGTCAGCTGTCGGCAAGATTACTTCGTAGACTTCCTGGTCAACCTTGACGCCCAATAATGTAATCAGTTGAAGATTCATTATTACGCCTTCTTGTCAGCTTTTTTCTCAGCAAGTTTGTCGGTAAGTGAACCGTTCACCATATAGAACCAATCCTCAGGCTTGTCATCGTACTTACCAGCTAAGATGTCTGCAGTATCACGAATCGTATCCTCAAGCTTGATGTATACACCAGGGTTGCCGGTAAACTTCTCAGCAACATGGAATGGCTGAGCGAAGAATCGCTGGATACGGCGCGCACGAGCGACAGTCTGCTTCTGATCATCAGAAAGCTCTTCCATACCAAGAATCGCGATGATATCTTGGAGCTCTTTGTACTGCTGCAAGATACGTTGCACTTCGCGAGCAATCTTGTAGTGCTCTTCACCAACCACTTCTGGGTCGAGGCTTGTGCTCGAGCTATCGAGTACGTCTACCGCAGGGTAGATACCAATCTCTGTCAACGCACGGTTCATCACGATAGTTGTATCGAGGTGAGCAAATGTCGTTGCTGGGGCTGGATCAGTAAAGTCGTCAGCTGGCACATATACCGCTTGAACTGAAGTGATTGAGCCTTTTTTGGTTGAAGTGATCCGCTCCTGCAAAGCACCCATTTCCTGCTGGAGATTTGGTTGGTATCCCACTGCAGATGGAAGTCGGCCGAGTAGGGCAGATACTTCAGCACCGGCCTGGGTGTAGCGGTAGATATTATCGATAAACAGAAGAACGTCTTTGCCTTCGTCACGGAATGTCTCTGCCATAGCAAGGCCAGAGAGTGCAACACGAAGACGAGCTCCAGGTGGCTCATTCATCTGCCCAAAGACGAGAGAAGTCTTGTCGAGTACGCCAGCTTCTTCCATCTCGTAGTAAAGATCGTTGCCTTCACGAGTACGCTCACCAACACCCGCAAATACTGAGTTACCTGAGTGAAACTTCGCGATGTTATTGATAAGCTCAGTAATAAGCACTGTTTTACCAACACCCGCACCAGCAAAGAGTCCAACCTTACCCCCCTTTGTCACTGGCGCAATAAGGTCAACAACCTTGATACCAGTTTCGAGGATTTCTGTCTTGTTTGATTGTTCAGCAAGACTTGGTGCCTCACGGTGGATCGGTGCACGCTTACCAGTTGGCGTTGGCTTGCCGTCGATCGCTTCACCAGTCACATTAAACATGCGACCTTGCGTCTCAGCACCAACAGGAACGCTAATTGGCGCACCGGTGGCAGTTACTTCGTGTCCACGAGTGAGACCGTCAGTGCCGCTCATAGCAATCGCTCGAACTGTGCGCTCATCAAGGTGCTGTGCAACCTCAAGCGTCAGAAGCGTGCCATCGCGATCAGTCGTAATCGCGTCATAGATCGCGGGAAGCGCTCCTTCTTTAAATTCTACGTCAACCACAACACCCACGACTTGGATGATCTGGCCTTTGTTTTCTGTCTTAGTCATCATATTCTCCTTAATTCCTAATCGTTCAGTGCTTCTACGCCACCTGATATTTCAGCAAGCTCTTGTGTAATAGCGCCTTGTCGAGCTTTGTTCATCTCAAGCGTTAAATCGTCCACGAGATCACTGGCATTGTCTGTCGCGTTTTTCATCGCAAGCATACGCATGCTCCACTCACTTGCCCGAGCATCGAGCAACGCCTGAAAGATCTGCGCACCAACTAGTCGATACGCAACACCCTCAAGAACCGTTTCAAGATTTGGCTCGAATTCAGCATCGCGAACCGAATCACTAACACTTGTCACTTCGTAGCCAGCAGGCATGACGCGCTGGATTTTGGCAGTTTGTGTCATACTATTTACAAATTCTGTGTAAATAATGTCGACGGCGTCTACTTCACCAGCCTCAAACTTATCACGTGCTGTATCGAGAATCGAACGAAGCTCGGCACCTGCTGGATGATCGGGAAGATCCTCATAAGCACCGATAATCTCAGTGTCTTTAAGTCGCGTTACAAACTGTGTCGCGCGACGGCCAACTGAGATCGTCATATTCTTGATACCTTCGTCGTCATCACTCTTAAGCTCACGAGTATAGAGCTTCATAACGTTGCTATTGTAAGCACCCGCAAGCCCCTTGTCACTCGCAATCACAATCAAAAGACGCGAGTCGATTGACACGTGACTCGTAAAGAGCGGGTGGTTTTTCGTCACCCCTTGGCTCGCAAGATAGGTGAGGAGTTCGTTGGCCGCTTTAGTATACGGAGCCGAAGCTTTGTCCGCTTCCTGAGCACGGCGCATCTTACTTGCCGCCACCAGCTGCATCGCCTTCGTAATCTGCTTGGTCGATTTGACCGAGCGAATACGCGATTTTAGTTGCTGGGTAGATGCCATGAGTTATCTACTCCTCAAATCCCTTAGCAACTGAAATTGCTACTTTTTCGATAGTCGCGTTTACCTCGTCAGTTGGCTTACCGCCCTTGTCGAGCTCACGCATTTCATCTTTGTGGTCAGTCCAAAGGCGAGTCAAGAGAGATGTCTGAGCATCTTTGATTTTCTCAACCTTTACTTCATCAAAGAAGCCTTGGCTTACTGCAAAGATACTTGCTACCTGTTCCCAGATACTTGCAGGCATATACTGTGGCTGCTTGAGAAGTTCGGTAAGTCGCTGACCACGGTCAATCTGACGCTTCGTCGCTTCGTCAAGGTCGCTCCCAAATTGAGCAAAGCTCGCAAGTTCACGGAACTGTGAAAGGCCAAGCTTGAGGTTTCCACTCACACCCTTAACTGCCTTTGTCTGCGCTGCGCCACCAACACGAGATACTGAAAGTCCTGCGCTGATTGCTGGGCGAATACCTTGGTAGAAAAGATCTGTCTCAAGGAAGATCTGACCGTCAGTAATAGAGATAACATTTGTTGGAATATATGCCGAAATGTCACCAGCCTGCGTTTCAATGATCGGAAGTGCCGTAAGTGAACCAGCGCCAAGATCGTCCGAAAGCTTCGCTGATCGCTCAAGAAGGCGAGAGTGAAGATAGAAGACGTCACCAGGGTACGCTTCGCGTCCAGGTGGACGACGGAGTAGTAGTGACATTTGACGATATGCTACAGCGTGCTTCGTAAGATCATCGTAGATCATAAGCGCATGCTGTGAGTTATCGCGGAAGTATTCACCCATAGCAGTTGCAGCGTAAGGTGCAAGGTAGAGAAGTGACGCAGGATCAGATGGACCTGTCGCGACGATGATCGTTTGATCCATCACACCTTCTTCTTTGAGTCGATCAACGAGACGAGCGATCTTCGAAAGCTTTTGTCCGATCGCAACATATACATTAATAACACCAGTTTTCTGCTTACCTTGGTTGATCATCGTATCGATAGCGATAGATGTCTTACCAGTCTGGCGATCGCCGATAATAAGCTCACGCTGACCACGACCGATAGGGAACATCGCGTCAATTGCGACGATACCTGTCATGAGTGGTTCATGAACCGACTTACGACCCATCACACCGATCGCTTCGCGTTCGACGAGACCAGTCTGCTTCGTCTTAATTGGAACGCCGCCATCGAGTGGGCGTCCGAGTGGGTCAACCACACGACCAAGTAGTTCAGGGCCAACTGGCACTTCGAGTACCGTACCCTTAAGCTTTACTTTGTCGCCAGCTGAAACCTGCGTATCACTTCCGAGAAGCACTGCACCGATTTCATCTTCCATAAGGTTGAGGGCAAACGCCTCAACAATACCTGTCTTTGTTTCAATCTGAAGCACTTCGTTATAGCCAGCGCTACGGAGGCCATGGACAGCGGCAACACCGTCACCCATACGCACAACAACGCCAACTTTTTCGAGGCCTTCAGTCGTCTCAATCTTCGCAATTGCATCGCGGAGATCTTTTGAGAGTTCTGCTACTGATAGTTCAGCCATCTTTTATAATCCTTCTTAAACTTTACTTGCCTTTAGTAGTGTCAACTTGCGCCGAAGCGTTGTATCAAGCTCACGGCCTGGAACATTGATGCGGACGCCGCCAAGGAGAGCTTGGTCAACGTTTACGCGCAAATGAACTTCTTTTGCGTCACTCTGCTTCTTCAAGAATGCAGTAATGTCCTTTTGTGTCGCCTGACTCAATGTATGCGCCGAAGCGACATCTGCGACCACAACCCCTCGTGCCTCGAGCGCATCTTCGATATCTCGGACGATGAGGTCAAGCTCTCGGACACGTCCTGTATCGAGGAGCAATGCTGCAAGTCGCGTCGCAATATCGGTTTTTCTTGCAAGCAGCTCATCTGCATAGTAGCTTGCGATTTTACGTCGAGAAACACGAACCGCCATAGACTAGTTCACTTCCTTGATTGCCGCTGCGATAACTTTTTCATCAACCTTGTCAGTAACGACATGGCCAAGTACTTTTTCAGTTGCTTGTGCCACAAGATCAATCGTTTCATTGTGAAGTGCTTTTTTAGCAGCGATCACTTCTTTTTCGATCGTTTCAGTTGCATTTGCTACAATCTTTTCCGCACGAGCCTTTGCTTTTGCATCTGCAGCCTCAACAGCGGCATTCGCTTCTTCTTTGGCAGTCGCAACGATAAAGCCAGCTTCCTTGCGTGCTTCAGAAAGGAGTTTTGCAACTTCTTCCTGCGCTTCGCTCGCTTTTTTCTCAGCAGCTGCGGCAGCTTTTGAACCCTCTTCAATCTTAGCCTGACGCTCATCGACAGACTTCAAGAAGACTGGATAGACGAACTTTCCGAGCACCCATACGAGAATCAGAAAGGCGATACCCTGCACAATAAGCATCGTAAGATCGATACCAAGCGCACCAAAGATACCACCGTCAGATGCACCGGCTTCTGTAGAGGCAAATTGAGTTAATAATACATTCATGCGAATTGTTTACTCCTAGAGGAACTTCGCAATGATAGCAACGATAATACCGATGATCGCAAGTGAATCGGCGAATACGATCGCAGTAATCATAAGCGTACGGATTTCGCTTAGTTTTTCTGGGTTACGGCCAAGTGCGTTCAACGCGCCGGCGCCGATAAATCCAACACCAAGTGCTGCACCGAGTGCAGGAAGGGCGTATGTCAGTCCAAATGCTAATTCATTCATTATTGTATCTCCTTTAATTATTACCTAGATTATATATCATTCCAATTGCTTGGCCGCTTTAGGGGTATCAGCAGATGAATGATCAAGAGAAGAGGTATGTTCGTCGTGGTTTCCATGAGTCGCGACAGCAAGTGAGGTAAAAATAAGCGTAAGGACGAAGAACACGTATGCCTGGATAAAGCCGATAAACAACTCGAACACCATAAAGAATGGTAGTACCACACTAGCTGCATAGCTCGTGAGTACAGCGATAACGAGCAGTAGAACCTCGCCAGCAAACGCATTACCAAACAAACGCAAGCTTAGTGCGACAAGTCGAGAGAACTCACCGATCAGCTCAAGTACACCCTCGAACGCGCCGATCGGGTCTTTGATAGGGTTTTTGACATAGCGACCTATATTACCAAAGAAGCCGTGGCGTTGAATGGCATATACCTGCGAAGCAACAATCGTGATAATCGCGAGCGCAAACGTAAAGTTAAGGTCGGCAGGAAGACCTCGAAAGAGCGGTACACCATTCCATGTCAGCGAGCCAACTCCCGGAAGTATACTCGCCCAATAGGTGATAAGGACAGTAAAGAATATCGTCATTGCAATCGGGAAAATCTTGCGTGCAAGCACCTTGTCACCAATGATATCTTCAGCGGACTTCAAGAAACCTTCAAAAGTCCATTGCACAAGCCCGACGAAACGATTGTACTTACCGCGCTTCACCTTGCCTGCAACATAAAACATAATCGCAAGGAGCATAACAACCCCAAAAATCCCCAAGATCAAAGAGTTCGTAACAGCAAATGAGCCGATATGAAACACCGGTTCAGCAGCGAGGCTAATATGAAGATCTAATGCGGCAAAACTATGTAACATATATTATTTCTTTATTCCTTTTAGTTGGCGACGGACCAAGAGGGCGGCGCCGATAATTCCGATAATGATACCCCCAACTGTCAGCCATGGTTTTGTAGCGAACATATTGTCGCCTATTACCCCAAGGATGGTCAGTCCGACCGTTGGCACAAACATGCGCCATGTCGTATCACCAATAGTTCCAAGCAATAAAACGACCGTCGTTTTTTCCGGCGGCGTGGGCTTGTCATCAGAACTATTTGATGATGTGCTCATCTCGCTATATAATAACAGCAGAAAGCAGACTACGCAACCGTGCCACGCAAGAATAATCATGTAAAACATACACCACTTCAGTTCGTTGATCGCGAAGCTGGAAAAAAGCGCTTTGCAACAAAGCGCGAGGCAGAAAACGCCGCCGAATATCAAATGCTCCTCAAGGCTGATCTAGAATTATTTGTCTATAAATCAGAGCTCAATGGCGGCTGGTATCTTACTCGGAAGCAAAACCGCGATATGCAGTAACACTACACCTGATATAATTGACAAGAGAACAGTTATTTTGATATACTAAGTATAGTAAACGAAAGAGGGAAATCTTATGAGCGACACCGTAAAACCACAAATTACCGTCTATAGCACTACTTGGTGCGCATTTTGCCATACGGAAATGCAGTGGCTCGACAAACTTGGCTTTTCATACATCGCCAAAGATATCGAGGCCGACAAAGAAGCTTACGAAGAGCTTATGGCAAAGCTCGGTGGTAATTTCCAGGGCGTCCCAGTAACAGATATCGCTGGTGATGTCGTGCTTGGGTTTGATCGACCAAAAATCCAAGAAGCGATCAAGAATCACAACATCGAACCTGTCGCTGCCTAGATATCAGGAATAAGCTACCGCTAACGTAAAATCCTCGGATACAGAATCCGAGGATTTTAATAATAGAGCGATCTTTTGATCTTACGGCCTACTTTGCACCAACCTGAATCACTTCACCACCAAGTGAGTTACGGAAATAACCATCGTGACTGACATAAAGAGTCGCACCAGAATACTTTGCCAGCGCCGTTTCGAGCTCTTCAATTGACGGGAGGTCGAGGTGGTTCGTTGGCTCATCGAGAATCAAGAGCTGTGGATCATCGGCAAGCATAGAGATGAGCTGGAAACGTGCCTTTTGACCACCAGAAAGTTTAGCAAGCGGAATACGCCCATCACCCTCATTAAAAAGATAGCTACTAAGAAGCCCACGAATCTTCTCGTCACTAATGCTGAGATTGCGATCAAGATACATGCGTTCAATCGCCTCCATAAGCGGAAGATTGAAGTAGGCATTTGACACTTCTTGCTCGTAAACACCGATACGCATCTGACGATCAAGTGTAATATCTCCTGAGAAGCGCGTCATAGAGTCGTCGCCAAGTATCGCCTTAATGACTGTCGTCTTACCAGCACCGTTTCGCCCACGAAGCTCCATCGACTCACCTTCACGAAGATCAATATTGATACCTGAGAAGAGGGGAGTGTCTCCGTAGCCAAGACTAAGGTCTTTGACGTTTACAAGGATATGCTTACTACGAGAGTCGTCATTCTTAAGGTTCATTTTTATATTTTGTGCCTTAAACTTATCGTACTGGGCGGCAACCTTGTAGTTAAGATTTGCCGCTGAATCCTTATCGATCCAGAACGTTGGCTTTTCTACGGCCTGCAATTCCGCCAATTCTTTTCTTGATTGCTCTTCGAGTCGCTTAAACTTCTGTATAGTCCCTGGGTTACGTGATTTTTCCTTGAGACGCTGATAGTCGATAACCTTCGCCTTTAAGTTGACGATGCGCTTTTCAATCATCTCGAAATCGTTCATTTGCGTACCAGTAGAGATAGCGTTCTGCTTGAGATATGCATCATAGTTACCCTTGTAGCTAACGTTTCCACCGTCCTTTAGCTCAACAATACGATCAACTTCGTTCAATACATCTCGGTCGTGAGTAATCACTAGCATCGCTTCGCGAGCTGTCTTCATCCATTCAACATACTGTGCTTTTGCGATGTAATCCATATGGTTCGTCGGCTCATCCACGAGGGCGAGGTGAGCATCCGAGTGCATCACTTTTACCACTTCGATGAGACGTTTCTGCCCACCAGACAACGTCGAGAATTTGCGATGCGCAACATCGGGCAGTTGGAAGTTATCAAGCTCGCGCTCGATCTGCTCTTCGATCTGATAAAATCCTTTGTCATCAAAGCGCATAAGTGCTTGCGTATACTCATCGATGAGCTTCATGTCGTCACCCATAGTCTCTGGGTACGTCTCGATAATGTGCGAAAGCTTACTGTACTCAGGAAGTCCTTGGAGTACATACTGAAGTACCGTCGTGTCGCCCATGTCGTGATGCTCTTGCTGAGTAGCTACGACAACCGTGCCGCGCTTAAAGATGATATCACCCGTGAAGTCTTTGTCAGTTCCAGCAACAATACCAAACAGCGTAGACTTGCCGACACCATTACGACCAATAACCCCAACTTTTTCACCATCATCGATAGAGAATTTAATATTGGACATCAAGAGTTTAGGACCGAAAGACTTTTCGGTTACGATAATATCAGCGATCATATCTGTTTAGTATATCACACTCATTGACTTTTTATAGTATTTATGATAATATCTTCATAATTAATGACTTTCATTAATAATTTGCTATAGAGAGAAGGGGGCTGTCAATGACTACTTCGCACACTACCATTTTCATCCGAAGCATTTCGCCTCGTACATGGCTTGAAGGGTATAACAATCCCAGCATCATAGAAGATAAGATTAGGCAAAAGAAGCTGGCAATTGCAAATATACAATGCCTTCTCGAAGAAGCAGTGCGACGCAAAGACACCAGCCTTCAACAAACATGCGAAATTGTCATCAGGCAGGCCACGAGAGAGGTGGCACGCCTCCGTCGTCGACAAGAACGAGCTATCGTCAAGATGACGCGTCCGCTCAACGCCCTATAGCAGTACCGCTAGAGTTAGAGTAACTCTAGCGGTTTTTCCTTACTCCTCTGAGTCGTTCTCGCGGTCAGCGATTGCTTGTCGGTAGATCGCTTCGAGCGTCCTCGTCTGACCATACTCACTGAATTGACTCGCAACTTTCTTACTCGCTGCGCCAAATTTTTTACACATCTCAGGATCGTCGAGGAGTGTGATAACTTTATTTGCCATACTTGCCGGAGAATCATTTGCGATAAACCCATTTTGGCCATCGATGACAACCTCGCTTAAATGCTTATCTACAAGTATGATAGGCAAGCCCACAAGCGCTGCCTCGTGAATAGCAAGCCCTTGAGTATCGGTAGTAGATGGGAAAATAAATATATCACTTGCCTGGTACGCGACGCTAAGCTCTTCTCGGGGGATTCTCCCTGTAAACGTAATCCTATCGCCAAACCCTGACTCATCCGCCAAACGCTCAAGCTCTTCACGGAAGTCAAAATCACCAACATACATCAATCGTGCATTTGGATGCTTCTTGAGTACTTTTTTGAGCGTAGGAATAAGAGACGCGAGATTCTTTTCCGCAGCGAGGCGTCCGACATAGCTCATAACTTTGTCATCTTTGGCAATACCAAATCGCTTCTTAAATTCATTTACTTGAGCGGCTGTTGCACGAGGCAGTGCATCAACTCCTGTCGGCAGTAACGTTACATCGTAATAATATTCACCCCGCCAAGAATCAAGCTGTAGCTGGCTTTTTCGAGAGAGCGCAATGACTGCGTCGCAGCGACTATATATAAGAGACATCATGTTTTCAACCACGTCACGATTCCACTGCGTAATTCCAAGTTGCGGGCGATATGTACGGGCAAGCGTACGAGCATCGATGCCACTAATCTTTACGGTAAATGGCAACGTCAT
The DNA here is from genome assembly GCA_001029695.1 of Candidatus Saccharibacteria bacterium GW2011_GWC2_44_17. Taxonomy (GTDB): domain Bacteria; phylum Patescibacteriota; class Saccharimonadia; order Saccharimonadales; family Saccharimonadaceae; genus 2011-GWC2-44-17. The sequence continues at coordinate 25,679 of CP011211.1, read as the reverse complement.
TGCCATCGCAAGGATACCGGGAAGTACCTGCGGATAGTGCTCGACATAGTGGTAAAAATCAGTACAGTGATGACCAACTAAAATCGCGTCAGTCCTCTCGGCTGCATAGACACCCATCATTCCAATCTGAAGTGGGGTAAAGAAGTGGATGACATCAAGATCGAGCTTACGGATCGTACGCATAGCAATTGGCGGAAAGAACATCGACACGCGATTGTCGTCAAAAAGTCCCGATGGGATACTCCGAAATCGAATAACATGATCGTCGTATTCCTTAGTGTCGTGATTTACCTTTGGGCAAAACACAAATACTTCGTGGCCCATAGCCTCGAGTTGCTCGCGAGTGATGTCGACGACATTGACGATGCCATTAATAGCAGGGTGGTAGGTGTCTGTAAAAAGGCCAATGCGCATAATACTTTTCCTATTATATCAAATTTCGGTACAATTCGACGTATCTTTCTGCTGCGGCGGTACTGTCGAATCGTTCAGCGATCCGAGCTGACTTTTCCGACCATTCAGCATATACCTTTTTACTCCGCTTAAGTCGTCTGATGGAATTTACAAATTCGTCCTCATCACATTGCATAACATCATCACCAAACGAATCCTTGTAGTCGGGTAAATTACGAACGATGACAGGAAGTCCAGAGGCAGCCGCCTCAAGCACGACAAGACCAAAGGTCTCTTGATCTGACGGAAGAAAGAAAATATCTGCAGCTTGATAGTATGCAGGCATCGTCTCAATACCGACAATCCCAGGAAACAGAAGATTCTTCGGTGCGTCGGTCATAATTTTCTCCATATGCGTGCTGTCCGCAGCGATCTTGCCAAATGGCATGCCACCAACCCAGACAAAATAGACGTCAGGTAGAGCAATCGCGGCGGCGGCAAAGCTGTCAAGTCGCTTCCTTGGCTGAACTTGGCCAGCACCCATGACGACAAAGGCCGATTCGGGAATGCCTAGTTTTTTTCTATACTCATCTCTTAGTGAAGAAGAGGTACGCTTATAGCGCGTGGTATCGATCGTATTGTACTCGACGACGATTGGGCGTTTGATACCCATGTCCAAAAGATCTCGCTTTGTTTCTTCGGAGACTGCAAGCAGTAGGTCGGCACGTCCATAAAACCATCGCATGTACCACGAAGCAGCAAATCGCCAAAACCTTGCCATGACAATTGAACCGACAAAAGAGTCAGGTACGACGTGGACAGAAACAACTTTTTTCGGCCCTTTCTGCAACAGCTTACGCCACGTTCTTGATCCAATCGTATGAAGGTGTACGATATCACAATCAACAAGCTCGCCAAAACGACCGCGGATAACTTTCAGTTCGCTCCGTCGCTCAAGCGCACGCGCCATTTCATCATATGCCGTATGAACTCCGTGCCCTTGGACGGAAATGTCACTTTCAGACACGATATTGACTATTATTTTTTTCATTACTTAGTTTTATTTTACCACGACGCTACGCATGTTAACATCTACGCCCTTGTGATCGAGATAAGAGACAGCTTCGATCGGAGCTTCAAAATGAAGAATATGCCCAGCATCGGTCAGCTCACCAAATCGAGCGTGCGGCAAAATCGAACGGAGATACCCTGCTGCTTTCGGGGTAACGACATTATCTTTCAGTCCAAGAACTACTGTGGTACGTTTTTGAATATCTTCAGAGATTCGAGGGCCTCGAAAAGGATTGTCTGTCTGTATCAGCATACCCAAATAGTTTCCAATTCTCATGTCAATAAAGGGAACTTTATGATATTCAGACTCAAACATCCACTGTCGAGATTGCAAGGAATTGACTTGTGATAAATAATTGACACGCACATCAATAGCAAGCTTTGTATTGTAAAGCCTCGTAATAATTGGGCCAGGAAACATACCCGTAATAGGGCCGAGAATACGAGTAGACCATGCAATAGTCGGGGTTGGACAGCCCATTACAAGACGGGTACTTTCTGGCAAGAAACCCTGCTGCGCATAGTTGTAGCAAATTGCTGAACCGTACGAATGCCCCATGACAACCTCGGGTATACGACCAATCGATAGTACGCACTCATTAAACCACCGTCCAAGTTGGTCGAATTCCGTCACGAATAACTCAGGCGCGTCGCCATGACCAGGTAGGTCTGGCATATACACTGCATAGCCTAATTTTACCGCTGCTTCTGCCATTGCAGCCATGTCAAGCTTGTTGCCAGTAACGCCGTGCATCATGACCGCCACCTTTGGGGCGGCTTCGTTTGCGACAAGAAACGAGAACTTAGAAGATCCGTATGTCGTCTTCAATAATTTAAATCCGTCCGCCACCTCACGAAGCGTTCTTGTCTGATTACTGGTTTGATTTGTCACTTTTGCTCATCCTTGTTGTTATATCTTCCTTAGTTAATTGAGTATACACGCGATTTAATCGATCCAGCAATGCTTGCGGTTGATACCGAACAGCATCTTTGACCGCTGCCTTCGAGAGTGTAGGGATAATATCCTCGTCAGTAACTATCTGGACAATCGCATCCGCGAGCGAGGCCACACTTTCGTCCTTTGCAAGATAGCCACTGCTTGTCTGAAAGCATTCAGTGAGTTTTGGATCACGATACAAGACCCCACGCCCTGCATTGAGTGCCTCAACGATGACCATAGGCTGATTATCAAATCCATTCGAAGTTACGCATAGTACGCTCGACTGATCGTACAACTCACGTACAGCAGCCGGACCAACCGCTGGCTGATAGGTAATAATCTTACTTTTTTTAGTATACGCAACAACTTCTTTTTCGAGAGGACCGCTTCCTACGATAAGTACTTTAAAAGGAACGTCAACGCTAGACTCGGCGACCAAAACAGCCTCAAGAAACTCTAAGGGCTGCTTCTCAGCGCTTAAACGCCCCAGCCAAAGTAGCGTAGGAACTTCCGGAAGTGCAACCGAGCGAGGCGTCGATGTGATAGCATTTTGATTAACTGTCATCGGCGTAGCAATACCCCAAGATTGTAAGTTTTCGAGAAGGTGACGGGACGGGGGAGTCGCATAATCTACTGACTGCATAAGCCGGAATACGGTTAGGCGCACCGACCAAGCCGCCCAACTTTCTTTCTGTAGCTTTTCAAGCTTCTCGCTATAAGGAAGTACTCGGCTGATAAATCGAAAATACGCTGCAGCTCCTAGTTTTGCAAGGCCGAGGTTGTCAACATGCCTCCAATAAAGAGTGTGCGGGGTAAATACAACGGGTATACCGAGCTGTTTCGCTGCCACTGTTGCCCCGTGAGCAAGCCCTACTTCTGTCGTAATATGTACTATCTCAATTCTTTGGTCGGACAATAGTTGTATCAATTGAGCAATAATCCTCTTTGTCGGAGGAACCATACCGTAGACTCCCGTTCTTAGTAGCGGCGGGCCATCGAAATAGACAACATTCTTTTCTGATACAGGGGGTGACTTTGTTCGAGCTGTCGCAAGATACACAGTATGCCCCGCTTGCTCCAGGATTTTTTTCTGATTCGAAGTAGCCGTCTCAGTACCACCAAGCGCTGGCAGATATACATCAGTGACGAGTAGTATATTCATAGGTACAGCCTAGCTAATTGTCGTACCTATCGGCTCACCAGCAATCACTCGAGCGATATTGTCAGTTTCAAGAAGACTGAATACAACAAGTGACTGATCGTGATCGTAGGCTAGAGCAATCGCCGCCTTGTCCATCACCTTGATATCTGGACGCTCGACTGCTTCCTGAAGAGTTAATGTATCAAAACGCTTCGCATCAGTATTTTTGTGCGGATCGCTGTCATACACACCATCGACTTTCGTCGCCTTTAAGATCACGTCGCAGTCAAGTTCGAGTGCCAAACTTACTGCTGCCGTATCAGTCGTAAGGTAAGGACGCCCAATACCGCCAGCCACAATAACGACACGCTCTTTTTCGAGATGAGACAAAGCACGACGATGCGTAAATTGATCGGCGACCTGATCAGCCTTGATATTCGTTAGTGCACGAGCAGGTAATCCTTCGCTATTAAACACATCGGCTAGCGCCACGGCGTTCATCATCGTCGCCATCATGCCAATATTGTCAGCCGTCACGCGTTGAACTCCGCCGCCCGTAAGCTGCGCCCCACGAGCGTAGTTACCGCCACCAATCATCACGACAATCTCTGTGCCGTGAGCAGTCGCTTTTCGAATCTCGCTCGCGATCCACGATGCTCGCTCAGCATCAAAGCCGCCATCAAATTTACCCTGTAGTTGTTCTCCGGAAAGTTTTAGAAGTACTCGTTTATACATATGTAACCCAGTATACTACGTAGGAGATGACACGTAGACTTCTTCATAGTGAAATTATCGGCAAAGGCAAGCCAATCGTCCTTGTTCATGGATTCTTATCCTCTTCGCATTACTTCAAAACACTCCGCAAGCAGCTCGCACGAGGCCATCAAGTTATTACAATTGATCTGCTCGGGTTTGGTGATTCGCCAAAACCAAAAGAGTATATCAGCTACGATGATCAAGTCCATGCTATTCATGAGACATTACTACATCTCAAGATCGAGCAGCCCTTTACGCTCATAGGTCATTCTATGGGAGCGCTTGTCAGCCTTCGCTACGCGAACATGTACCCAGATGAGGTATCGTCAGTTCAGCTTTTCAATCCACCAATATTTACCACAACCGAGCAAGCAAAAGATGCCTTTGCTCGCACTAACAAAGGCTACAACATGCTACTTCATTCGCCGAGGAGAAGAGTCTACTGGTCACTCTTAAAAGCGATGCCTCGCAATATTTTTCAAAAGCGTCCAGAAATAAATGTCGCCGACACACTACGTGCTTCACGCCACGCAAGGGAAGGCGGATACCAGCGTATTATTCTCGCAGCTGAACTCCTCGACGATCTTCGTCAATCAACACTACCAACTTTGCTCGTGGTCGGCAAATATGACCGCCTCGTCTACCAAGAAAATCTCAACCAGCAAAGACTTCCGGAGAACATTACTATAAAAATTGTCGAGACGGGACATCACACTATCGCCAAAACACCAGAGCTTGCCGAACAGCTCATACGTAGGTCGCTCTAGGAATTTTTATCTATTCGACGTTTTTCTTTCCAGAAATAATAGATCGTTCTTAGCCCAGCAGACCAGCGCCTTAAATGTAAATGCACTACTGGACCCACGGCATCTATGGCAGATGATGGATCGGCCCTATCGATATGTTTTATTTTTTCCAGCACACGCTTTTCAAGCTCGGCTTGCCACGGTAGTTGTGCTAACTTTCCGCCTAGTTCAATCGAACGACGCGCCATCACCACTCCAGGAACCACTGAAAAGGCAATGTTCTGCTCAGGCTTCATATGCACCTGTAGCGTAGGACTAAAACGACTTTTTGCCGGAAGTATTAGTGATCCGTTACGACGTACTATATGAAATTCAGGAAAGCCACCAGTAGCATTTAGGCCGTTAATAATACGATTTTCAAGCTGCTGAGCAAGCTCGTACAATCGATGACGCCTAAGACCCTCCACAACCATAAAGCTAAACATTGGCCATACTGTCTCAGACCCGTGGTAGTCTACAGAATGTTTCACAGGATCGGGAACCATCCTTGAACGCGTGCGAAGTCCGACGTTGGTCAAAAAGCCACTCGAGAACAAACGTTCGACAATGGCGCCAATATGATGCGAGCGGTCAGCTATCGACATTTCATCCCACAGGGAAGTATTGAGCGTCCAGCCAGCGCTTACATTGGCGACATCGACAACCCCTCGACTATCGATTGCCGAGGCAAGAAACCCATCCTCATTACTAAATTCATGAATCATAGACTGATGCATCCGAAGTGCAGTCTCGCGCCATATTTGCGCCTTTTCGTGACGCGGAAGAAGGTGAGCCATGTCATACAGCGCATCAGCTGCAAGTGCCTGAACCTCTACGTACGTCGTGAAGTCCGTATAATTTACTAGCGACCTGTCGCGTCGAGCGTATAGTGAATCCTGAAATGTCTGAAAGGGTAGCGACCAAGGATTTCGCCTCCATTCACCAACTAATCCTCGGTCATTAACCTTATCCATTATCCATTCAGCAGCAGCTACAATACTTTGCTCTATCGTCTGTGTATGTCCATGATGATTAGTTGTCGAGCGGTCGAGGATAGCCCTGTCGATTCGCGTAGCATGCTTATGGACAAGCCGAATATACGAAGACGTCGTGTCGAGCGAGAAGTACGACAAGAGACGACGATCTCGAATGTCCCATTTTTGATTAAGTACAATGAAGGGTATACGCTCAAAAAATGTACTTTTCCATGTACGAAAGTCTCGAAACTCGTGATGTATTCTCCCGGGCTGTTCTTGAGTACGCGAATTATACTGACTACCCTGCAGCTCAGCGAGAGCGATAATCGTCTCTACGACAATATCGTGATCAAAATCACTCACGAACTTTGCTGCCATCGAAGCATCGCGACCAAAAAGTGTGTGGTTATAAAAACTACCTGTACTCGTCTGCAGCCCAGATCTCGATGGCGATCGCAGCGCCGCATACGCCTCAGTCACACCAGGCAAAATAGTATCAAGGTCATATGAAGAGTTGGAGGCAGGCATAATATCTACGATTTAGTGTAGCAGACCAAAAGAAAAACCGCTCGCCTCATCATCCAAAAAAAATAGATGAGAAACGAGCGGAAATTCCTACTAACTCACGTAGCTACTGCGGCATAAATTTCTCCACATTCCATCGAATATGGAGCTTCTGGGGATCGAGCCGACGAAATCCATCCCATATACAGAGGCCGATCCAGGAAAATATCAACACCAAGATAGCAGATGCGTAGCTGTTGAAATTCGCAAGCAACGGCATCGCAACGACCATCAGAGCGCTCGCTAGCACAGGGTAAGTCACCCAGTCATGCCAAACTTTTGTCGGGCTCTGTAGTTGCTCGTCATCGTAGCTATCCTTGTCGACAAAGTGAAACCCTACCGCCACCGCGACAGCCACTGCCACAGATATCACATGCCAGTAAACGTTTGTGGATAGATTCGGTTCCGAAACTTGCTTACGCGCCAACGCTGCAAAAGCGAGTGTAGCAGGAAAAACAAAAAGATCACTGAGAAATGCCCAACTTTGTATACGAGGATCGAATACTTCGTATACGCGGAACAGTCCACCTTCAAATTGCCATGCCAGCAACCCAAAAGTTACTGGCGAAACGAGAAGCGCCAAAAAAATCACAGCGAGCACATTACTCTGCAATACAGAGATAATGATGAGCACATATAACGCTACGCCCGCCAACATAAATAGTATATACATCCATCGTTGCTTTGACATGTCCTGTCCTGTCGTTAGTAGAATGAAAAGAACTCCTTCGGCGCAAAATTGCGTTTTGAGTATGTTTATTATACAAGCCTAGCATGTTTATGTCAATAATCTCTCGAGGTGACAATATGATATAATTACACAATCATGGCGCAGAAAAAAAAGAAAGTGACCACTCAGCCAAAAAATGTCCTCAACCGCAGGGCTAGCTTTGACTATGAGCTACAAGAAGACATCGTCACTGGTGTCGTACTAACAGGCCCAGAAGTTCGTGCCGCTAGAGATGGCCACATCCAACTAAAAGGCTCGTTTGTCACGATTCGTAATCACGAATTATGGCTCAATAACGCCAGCTTTAGCCTCAAGCTAAATGAAAGAGGGCAGGTGAACGCACGAACAATCGATACAAGCCCCCGTAAACTCCTCGCCAAGCGAAAGCAAATCGATACACTTGAAGAGAAGAAGCAGGCCGGCATGACGATCGTCCCCACGAAACTCCTCACAACTGGTAAATACATAAAAGTTGTCATCGCACTCGGAAAAGGAAAAAAGAATTACGATAAACGAGAAACACTCAAACGACGGGACCAATCACGCGAAGCGGCGCGTGCAATAAAACTACAATAAATGAAAAAGCCTGTGCGATAAACGCCAGGCTCTCTCATATTACTCCGGAGACTACGCGATACAGACACCACCGAGTGGCGGGTTATGCATCATTACATGCGTACGATCAGCAAATCTAGAGATCGACAGCCTGCCACCACTCTTGAGACTAACGAGACGATCCTTCAAGAAGATCGTCAGAACAGTCATGTTCGCCCGGCTGCTGATGGTTCTTTGAAAAATCAACAGCTCAACCCCCGCCGGAACGTCGATCACCTTACCGCAAGGCATTTTCAGCGTCACGTCACTTTTAAATGACGTTCTGTAATTATTATGACCTTTCCTTGAGTCATCAGTAAATGCATGATTCCCTAAAATTTTCTGGAGCCATTGGTCATTCACATCAAACTGCCGAATACCAGGTTCTGCTGTGGCTGTACGTACTGCATTCATGAGCTTCTCCTATCTGGAAGAATATGAGACAAATATACAATAATACCTTAGGAAGATAAAGTCAATAGGTGATATACTGGATTTAGTATGAAAATCTATTCCTGGAACGTTAACGGCATCCGTGCGGTCGCAAATAAAGGCGCACTCGACGAATTTATCAGCAAAGAAGACCCTGACATCATCTGTTTTCAGGAGACAAAAGCCCACGAAACACAGCTTGACCTAGCTTTTGCAAACTACCATAAATTTTGGAATAGCGCTGAGAAAAAAGGCTACAGCGGCACTGCAATCTGGAGTAAAGTTGACCCACTCAACGCCTATTACGGGCTACCCGAAGAGCTCATCAGTCAGTATAAACTTGAGTCTGACAAGTACGGTGATGTATCAAATGAAGGACGAGTTCTCACACTCGAATACGAAAAGTTCTACCTCGTTACTGTCTATACACCAAACAGCAAAGGAGACCTTACTCGGCTGAAACTTCGACACGAACAATGGGATCCGGCATTTCTCGCGTACGTAAAGCGACGATCTGAAACAAAGCCAGTAATATTCTGTGGCGACTTAAACGTTGCACATCAAGAGATCGATCTCGCAAATCCAAAGCCAAATGTCGGTAAGCACGGCTTTACGACCGAAGAGAGAGAAGGTTTTGACAATATACTTGCAGCTGGATTTGTCGATACATATCGTCACTTCTATCCAGAAAAAACTGATGCTTATACATGGTGGACACATTGGGCAAATGCTCGTGAACGTAATGTCGGCTGGAGGATTGACTATTTTCTCGCCTCAGACAGCATCAAAGATGAGATCAAATCGGCAAACATCCACCCAGATATCATGGGATCAGATCACTGCCCAGTGAGCATCGAACTATAAATAGTCAGGAGAAGTTTGATAGATTCAGACTCATCAGATAAAACATTTCGTCAGATAAGTGAAACTATTCAAGCACACCTCGAAGCAAGAGACTGGCAAGACAATCCACCTCGTGGACTTGCAATATCTATAGCGCTTGAGGCAAATGAGCTACTTGAGCATTACCAGTGGGGCGACAAGCCCGTCGGTAAAAGGCAAGATCTAGCGGAAGAACTCGCCGACATATTCATTTATGCCTTCCAATTTGCTCATTCAAATGATATTGATATCCCTACAGCCATACTCGAAAAGCTCGACAAAGCCGCCAAGAAGTATCCAGCCGATCAGTTCAAGGGCAAGACGGATGATGAAAAAAATGAAGCTTGGATAAACAATAAGCTTCGTCATAAAAAAACAACTTTATAGCAACCACTTGCCAAAGTCGCGAGTTGCGAGTATAACTTATATTTACCATGAATCACATCCGTTCATCTTTACCCGAAGAGCGGCGCCCAAAGGAGCTCGTACTGTTCGACGTGGACGGAACGATCATTCCTGATAACACAGATGAACTTACTGGCAAGGCTTACTGGGCTATGACTGAAGCAGGTCTTATTACTCCCTCGGAAGAGATAAAAGAAACACTTTCAACACTACAAAAGCAGTACGAAGCTCGCACACTCGAAAACCCTCGGGACTATCTCAATCCGTTGATTCTTAGCTTTGACGAACAGCTACGTGGAAAATCATGCACGCAGCTAGGAAAAATCGCCACAGAGATCGTTGCGATCGAGTACGAACAAAACGCATACCCAGAAGTTGTCGAGGAGATTCATCGGTGGCAAGAGCAGGGTGCGTATATCGGACTCATCTCTGGTTCACCCGACTTTATTATTCAAGCGCTTAAGAGGAAGATGGGGGCTGATATCGCCACCGGTACGAGATACTACCATAACCAAGGATATTATCATCAGTCACGCAGGTGCGAAACACGATCTACCAATAAAGATGCAATCGCCGAAAGGATGCTCATCGCATTAACCAAATACCGTATTCACGGACTTGGACACGCTTCAGAGAAGACACCGAAACGGCTCGGTGAGTTCGACCTGCAAGACCAATTCACACTACGCAGCAGCTACGGCGATACGCAAAGCGACTATCCTATGTTGATGATGTCCAGTGAGCCCGTCGCTGTGGCGCCAAAACAAAACCTCCGAGAACTCTATAGCGGACAACAGGGATGGAAAGTACTCCACGATACACCGGACGACCTCGCGGCATAGCTTTGCTATACTAGAGACTATGGATCTTCACCCTTATTGGCGCAAACAAACCCCCGAGACGCCACTGTTTCCTGATATTGAATGGAATAAGCCCGAGCAGCGCGCCCAAGCAGGCCGTCTTGGCATCATCGGAGGTAACAAGCTCGGCTTCGTTGGAGCTGGGGATGCTTATATGCTTAGTCTAAGCGCGGGGGCGGGTGAGGTGCGCGTACTGCTCCCTGATGTACTAAAAAAGACTGTACCGTCTAGCATCACCGAGGTTGTCTTTGGAGCAACAACACCCTCGGGAAGTCTCGGCAGAGACGCGCTAGGTGACATGAAAGCAGTCGCAGAGTGGTCAACCGGCGTGCTTCTGATTGGAGATGCGGGGCGTAACAGTGAGACGGCTATCGTCTACGAAGATTTTGTCCGAGAGTATAGTGGCCAATTAACAATTACCAGGGATGCAATTGATCTACTTCGGAGCAACCCTGAGCTCATAGCCGAACGACCAAATACACTCCTCGTTATGTCGTTCGCACAACTTCAGAAACTCTTCCAGTCAGTCTACTATCCAAAGATGCTGACATTTAGTATGCAGCTCGCACAAGTTGTCGAAGCACTACATAAGTTTACAATCACGTATCCCGCTACACTTATGGTATTTCATCAAAACAACCTCATCGTTGCACATAATGGCATAGTCACAACAACACCATGGGAAAACCCAATGGCAGTCTGGAAGGGAAGTGTTGCAACTCAAGCGGCAACTTATTTACTGTGGAGCCAAACAAAACCTCTCGAAGCTGTTACCGCAAGCCTCGCCGTATAAATTGCTTTTATTCTATAAAAGTGGTACTATATAGTTATTATGAACCTCAAAGAGTCATCTTCAGCACTGTCTTTTACGCCGGATTCCGATGAACGGATTTTTCTTGATGACCATCGTTTCGTCAATAATCAAGGTGAGATACGTCGCCATAAACTCCGTTCATACATCATACGTCATACCCTCCCAGCCCATGAGATAGCACAAACTATCGACATAGACACTGTCATCGACGAATCGAAAAAAGCCATGCGACAATTTAGAGAGCCCCTTCGCAGGCGACTCTACCTTGATAAATCATCACTACCGACGCCCATTGAGACCTCACGAGATATTGAAGCTATCTACGGAGAATCCGTGGAACTACTCGATACACTTAACTATCACTACCATCAATCACTTTCGTCTCACGACAAAGCGCAATGTCGTGGCATGCGTAGTGAAGTACTTGTATTTAGCCTCCTTGCTCGAGATATGACCGGAGAAGAGAGCGATGAGTACACCGTCATACCCTCAACAATCAAAGAAGACATTCAACCTATTCGACAGCATAGCCGTCAAGGGTATGATTGTCGACTAATCTACCGCGATTCGGGCGATACTCTGAAGCTTCAAGTAAAAACAAGTAACCACGGAGCTCAGAAGTACCGTTACGACCCGACGATCACCGTGGTTTCAGTTGAGGAGATTGCCGGCAATAGCGAGCAAGTACAGCCACTCATCGACGCCTTAGTGTCAGAGGTGGATGGTTCTGATTTTGATGAAGAAATCGTGAAAAAGTCCCAGGAACGTCTGCACTTCATACTAACAAAAGGTCATCTTATTTCATAATTTTTTAGCAACTGGTACCGCGGACCGGACTTGAACCGGTACGAGCTAATGCTCACAAGATTTTGAGTCTAGCGTGTCTACCAATTCCACCACCGCGGCACAAGTTGTTAAAAAAGTTCTCATCTATTAAAGGTTCGCTATGTATTGTATAATAAAAAGGAACAGGAATCTATAGATATGCGCCCAAATGATACATTCCAAACCCCTCAATTACCGCAGCGAGACTTGCAGGTACCTGAACGTGATGCAGCAATAAATGTCGTGCGCGGACAGCTTGATGCTCTCTATAGCGGTCAAGATTCAGCATCAGAGAGCCAAGCGACAACCACACCCCAGGCGGCATCTCCGTCGACGAGCCAACCAGCGCAGAACAGCGATAATACACAGCAGCCTGGAGAGCAATGGCAGCAGTATCACACGGCTTGGCAAAACTATTATCAAAAATACTACGAACGCTACTACACTGAGCACGTTCATAAAGCCATAAAAGACCAACCACTTGGAACTCAGGCAATTAAAGCAACCGCTCACACCTCTCAGCAGATTAGTGATGCAGTCACAGACACTCCATCGAAAGAGAAACAAGAAGCACTTCTTGATCTTAAGCAAAAACTCATCACGAACGTTGAAGAGTCTGCGAAAAAAGCACGTAAAAGTCGCCACTTCCTACCGATTGCAGCAGCGATATGTGTTGTGATAGTATTTGCATTCCTGCAGTACAACCGAGTATTGATCTCCAATGTTAAAGCGTACGTGACTCCTGGCAGCATTAACCCACAAAATATCGTCGTCGACCCAACAGCCGACGCCAAGGTAGGACCAGAACCAAAGCTCATTATCCCAAAGATCAATGTCGATGTACCGGTCGTGTATGGTGTCACCACTGACAATAACGAGCAGATGAAAGCTATGGAGGCTGGCGTTGCTCATTGGCCAGGAGCATCCTTTGCGAGCAGTATGCCAGGACAAACAGGCAACACAGTACTAGCAGGCCACTCAAGTAATGACATGTTTGATAAAGGTAAGTTTAAGTTTGTGTTTGTACAACTCGATAAACTCGACAAGGGCGACACTATCTATGCCAACTACGAAGGTAAACGATACACCTATACCGTCACAGGAAAAGACGTCGTCACGCCAACAGGATGGCAGTCGGTTATCAAAGAGACAACTAAGCCAATGCTCGTACTCGTCACCTGTACTCCAATAGGAACGGCAGAGAAGCGACTGCTTATTAGTGCAGAGCAAGTTTCACCCGATCCTAACGCAGCAGCAGCCCCAACCAGCTCTCAATCGCCAGATGCGGGCGGTGGGATGCCAGGCAACTCACCAACGTTTGTCGAGCGAATATTCGGCTCACGCTAGTCAACAAGATCCAGCACAAAACCCCGCAAGAGTAGGGTAACCAACTATTACATAATATACGCCTCGTAATTGACCGGGCAGCCATAAAGCCACCCGCGAGCTTGATGGACATCTACAGCTTCTTCTGATCAATAGCTCGCTCAGAGTGTTTGGTCGATAATTACTAGAGTTGCGCTAGTTCAGTATCAGTGTACCCCGTGAAAGCGCAAATCCCTTATCTGTTCGGACAATTCCATAGACGTATTTATTATCTGAGCTGAGTGTTACCGAAAACCCCTCCGCTACGGGCATAATATCTTGTTGATTCGCTCCGTCAAACTCTAGAAAACGTAGCATATCACCGCGATCGCTCCAGAGGACGTAATCATCAAGCCAGTGCAGTTCTCGAGCTGCTGTAGTAGGCTTAGTAAACTTAGTCTCATCTGCGCGTCGTAGCTCAATATCATAAACAAGATGACTATCAGGCGACTGAGCCACAACGAACCTTCCGCTGCGCGTAATTCCAAGCTTCTGTACATCACCAGGGACAGTCTGCTTAGATACGACCGTCAATTCACCCTTGTCGGCATCGTGAGGGAGAGTGCCTTTTAGGATATCAAGGGATGTGCCGTGAACAATAGCAACATATCGCACGCCGTAGTACTCTCCAAATGCCATCCGTAGCTGCAAGCCATCGTTATCATACGTTTCAATCGTCTGCGGCGCTTTCATGTCTTCACGAACATACCCGACATGACGCTTCTCAGTAGCATCAAGCTTCGTCGAATAGACAACTGTCTCATCCTTAAAGACAGAGAAGTCATCAACATTAGTCACAAGTGGACGTGAGAGCGTTTGATCGTCAAGATTAACCTTACGCACAATGTCATCAGTTCGAATAAACAATGTCCGACCATTATTATCACCAAATATCACTTTGGATGCATCGACACCAAAACTTGTCGTCACATTGACCGACTTCGTAGGGTCAGCACGATCAAGAATCAGCCATTCAACTTTTGACGTGTCATACGTGCGCTTAAGCAGCGCAAATCGATTATCACCACTCCATGTCTCGAGCGAAATAGTACTTGGCGCCTCACTCGCCGCAGCAGTCAAGATGTCGTTTGGCAATGTAAGCGTCGTATACTCTACAGCTTTGTTTTGCAGGTTTGCAAGAAGCATTGAAGAGGACCCAGCTTCGGTCTGCAAAAGCATCCACCTGCGATCAGAAGAGGCGAGTGCGCCTGTCAATGTAGGAAAATCCCGAAGCGACTCAGTTTTGACTTCATTTGGAATAAGTCGTGCATAGCTGAGCCATACGATACTGCCAGCTCGGACATTCGCCGTTTTGTGCCATGCTCGATAGTCTGCCAGCTCCATCTTTACCGCGTGACTCGAAGCAGACACGCTCGATTTCGTAGGCGTACGCGTTGGAAGAGCAGCTTCATCAAGCGTTACGCGAGCACCCGATGGGGTAGTAGCGAACTGCAAAAGCCCTCCTTGCTCGATACGACCATCCGTACGATTAAACGAGTAGCCCAAAATAACTAGCATTAATATAGAAACAATAACGACAACAGACGTTGTCATGAGGCCGTAAACAAGGAATCGCACGATAAGTTGGCGCTTTTGAGATGAGTGGTGTTGCATACTAGTCATTATAACGTATTTCGTATTAAATAATGCTTGCAAAAACACCGTATCCCACCTAAGATAAATAGTAACAAGTGCGAAAACATAAGCACATTGGGTAGAAATAAGGGGAATCATAGGGATGAGCGAAAAACAAACAATTACTGTGAATGGTCGTCAATATGACACGCGCACTGGTCTTGTTGTGAGCGAGATGACAGCTGCCGCTGCAGCCCCACAGCCAAAAGTAGAGACTCGGCCAAAGCCGACAGCCAAAGCTCCTGCCGCCCATCGCTCCTCTCAGACGGTTACCTCGATGAACATCCATACGAAGACTCAACGCTCCCAAACACTCAATCGAAAAGTAACAAAACGCCCTGCACCTACTGTGACTTCAAAAACCCATCCAAGCATCCCTGCAAAGAGTCGTGTACGAGCAATCGATGGCATGACGATCCAAAAAAGTAGCCAAATCACAAAATTCGCTCCGCACCCAGTAGCTGTTAAGATGCCCGTAGCTGAGCCCGACCATGCGCCAGCGCCACATCCATACGTCACAAAAGCACACGCACTTAGTGAGGTGAAGGCTCAATCTCGTACTCATCAATCGCATACAGTCCCTGTCTCATCACGCAAAGTCACGACAACGCCAGTAAAAAGTGAAGCGATCCAAAAAGCAATTGAAAACAGCCGTAAGCAGCCAAAAGCAGCCAAAAGTCGTTTCCTCAAAAAACACCCTCGCACAATGAGTATCGTCTCCGCCTCAATCGCACTCGTACTCCTCGGCGGTTATCTCACATATCTTAATATGCCAAGCCTATCTGTGCGCGTCGCAGCAGCTCAAGCAGGTATTGATGCCTCATACCCAAATTACCGTCCAGACGGATACAGCCTTAGTGGTACTGTCGCCTACGACAAGGGTGAAGTAAGTATGAAATTTGCCGCAAACAGCGGTCCGCAAAACTTCACGATCAAGCAAACAAAAAGCAACTGGGACTCAGCAGCAGTACTCGACAAATACGTTTCAACAAAAGCAGGCGTCAACTACATCCCTTACACAGAGCGAGGTCTCACTATCTATACCTACGATGGCAACGCTGCGTGGGTCAACGGTGGTATTCTTTATACAATCGAAGGCGACGCGCCACTCTCAAGTGAGCAAATTCGTCGTATCGCAACAAGTCTGATCTAGCCACAGAGAACAGCTATATTCTACTAGAGGTCGTAACCTGATATAATCAGAGTATATGACTACTATCCGCACTCGTTTCGCTCCTAGCCCTACTGGTTTTATGCACGTCGGTGGCGTGCGAACGGCATTATTTGCCTGGCTCATCGCCCAGCAATCAAACGGAACATTCTTGCTTCGCATTGAAGACACAGACAAAGTACGCGAAGTAGAAGGAAGCATCCAACAAATCGAACAAAGCTTGCGCTGGCTTGGTATCGACTGGAAAGAGGGTATTGATGTCGGTGGCGAACATGGCCCGTATCTTCAGTCAGAGAGACTCAATATCTATAGGCAATGGGCACAAAAACTCGTCGACCAAGGACGCGCATACGCTGACCCATACACAAAAGAAGAGCTTGAGGTTTTTCGCGAAAATGCAAAAGCAAGCAAGCAACCTTTTCTGTATCGCAATCATCGACCTGAACAGCCACCTGTATGGGACGGCACTCAGTCGCTTCGCTTTAAGTCAGATCCAAAAGCGTATAAATGGCAAGACGCAGTTATGGGCGAGCTCTCGACCGGGCCGGAAGCGATCGATGATTTTGTCCTCATGAAATCAGACGGCTACCCAACCTATAATTTCTGTCACATCATCGATGACATGCTGATGGGAATCACTCATGTTCTTCGTAGTCAAGAGTTTATCAGCAGCACGCCAAAATTCTTAAATCTCTATGACGCACTTGAGATTACCCCTCCAGTACTTGCAACCCTTCCGTACGTCATGGCAATCGACGGCAAAAAAAAGCTTGGCAAACGTGATGGTGCGAAAGATATTCTCGACTACGGAAAAGAGGGGTACTTACCTGAAGCGATGATGAACTTCTTGGCAACACTTGGCTGGAATGACGGGACTGAGCAGGAGGTTTTCACGACGACAGAGCTCATAGAAAAGTTCAGCCTCGACCGTGTCCAGAAATCGCCAGCGCGTTTTGACGAACAGCGTCTACTGTGGCTCAACGGTCAACACATTCGCCTCCTAAGTCTTGACGCACTTTACGAAAGAGTAGTAGATTTTTGGCCAGAAAGCGCATCAACGTCAACGAAAGAACATAAAATAGCCGTGCTTAGTCTCGTCCAAGACCGCCTTAAGACATTAGCTGATCTTTCTGTCGCTAGTAGCTACTTCTTCGAAACACCAACGCCGAACTGGTCAATGGCCGACGACAACAAGCAACTACGCAAACTTGATCAAGAAGAACGAAAAAACCTTTTATCTCAAGCATTAACAGCCCTAGAGCAAAGCGACTTTGATGCCTCATCTGTTCAAGACACCCTCAACCAACTTCTTGAAACGACAGGTCAAAAACCTGGTATATTATTTAGCCTTGTTAGACTTGCGGTTTCGTGGGCACCTTTTAGCCCAGCACTCCATGATACAATAGCGACCCTCGGAAAAGATGAGACAGTCACAAGAATCTCAGCTGCCATAGAGACAGCGTAGCGCCACGCACCAGGTTAAAATACCACCGCTACTGAAGCGTGTCTGTTATAATAACCATAAGCATGAATAGCGATCGTAAAAAGCCAAAGCTTCTAGCAAAAATTCATCTCTGGGTCCACAATCACCACACTGCAGCCTATGCGATTGCAGCCGCCGGTGTCCTCATTGCGTCTCTTTTAGTAGGCTTTTTCATTATGTATAAAAAACCACAAAAAAGTGACCCCACTCCTAGCCCTGCAGTAGTAAAAAAAGCTGACCCTCCCCAGAAGTTCTACTCTCCTCTCAGTGGTAAAGAAGTAGCTGACCTTGCGGCAACAACCCAGCCCGTGACTGCAATTATGATCGAGAACAGTCCCGATGCACGTCCACAGTCAGGTATAAAAGACGCAAGTATCGTCTTTGAAGCAATCGCTGAAGGTGGAATAACACGATTTCTTACCCTCTTTCAACAAGACAAGCCAGGACTCATAGGTCCAGTCCGTAGTCTTCGGCTTTACTACGTCGACTGGCTTGCACCGTTCAACGCTAGTGTCGCTCATGTCGGTGGAAGCAAATTTGCTCTCGATGAAATACGAAATGGCAATTACCGTGACATTGATCAGTTCTTTAATGCCGCCACGTACTGGCGAGCAAACGATCGCTACGCTCCACACAACGTTTATACGAATTTTCAAAAGCTAGATGCGCTCAACCAAGCAAAAGGCTACAACACCTCTAACTTCACCGGCTTTAGCCGTAAAGACCCTCAACCAAGCGCAGAACCGACGGCAAACACTATCAATGTCACGATTAGCGGCCCCCTCTACAATAGTAGTTATGTCTACGACAAAGCATCAAATACCTACGCCAGGTCGCAGGCCGGAGCGCCGCACCTTGACAGGGAAGCGGGGCAGATTACTCCGACGAGCGTGGTTGTTTTGAAGACGACCATGCAAAAAGTCATGGAAGATGGCTACCGAGAGCAAATCGTTACAACCGGAAGTGGTCAAGGTGTTATCTTCCAGGACGGTGTAGCTACTGAGATATCATGGCACAAAAAAGATCGTGCAAGTCAGTTAACATTTACCGATTCGGCCGGAAAAGATGTCCCGCTAAATAGAGGACAGACTTGGGTAACTGCCGTACCAGTCAACGCAGGAGGAGCAGTTTCATGGAAGTAATCGAAAATGAATCAATTGATGCTGAGCGCGAGATAGAAAACTATTGGCATATTTTTTTAAAGCGATCCCTTACGATACTCAGTGCTGTTGAAGTGATAGTCAGTATTATTATTGTCAGCACGCTCATGCTGACAAACCTCATTCCCGCCACGCTGTTTTCATTCATCTTGATCCTTCTTGTCACGACAATATGGCTTGTTACTGTAAATGTCTATCTATTTAAATTTCTCGTCAAGCCGTTTAGAGACTTGGTCAGCGCGGTCGTTCACGTAAGTAGCGGTACTGCTCGAGCAATTCCACCAAACCCAAACTTCTACCACTACGACAAAGATGGGTTCAAAGAAATACTACAATCAGTCTATGAACTCTCCGTGAAGCGCACGCAGCCAAAAAAACACATTACATCACTCGATGAGCAATTGACACAAGGGCTCAATCACACTACGACAGGTGTTATCGTACTCGACAAGAAGCGTCAAGTCATCTATGCAAACAATGCCGCGCCAACGCACATCGACTCAGAAGGCAAGCGAGTTCTGGACCTCATTTTTCCAGACAATAGCAACCTCGATACATGGCTGGACAAAACCGAATCATCTCTCCGCTCGGAGAACCAATGGAGTAGGGTAGCTAATAAGCCACTCGGAGATACGGATCGACGACTATACGATGTCGCTGCGTCATACCAAAAAAACAATGCCGCCGAAACAGTTATCACGCTATTTGACCGTACAGATCTTTATGCTCCAGAAGAAGACGACCTCGACTTTATATCATTTGCCGCACACGAACTCCGAGGGCCGATTACTGTTATTCGTGGTTACCTCGATGTCCTTGAAGATGAACTATCGCCAGTCCTAAAGAACGACCAGGCCGAACTCATGCAGCGCCTGATTGTATCATCAAACCGACTCTCGACATACGTCAACAACATCCTCAACGCCTCGCGCTTTGATCGACGACACTTTAAAGTACATCTAAACGAAGAGACGCTAAACACTATATATGACAGCATCAAAGACGACATGCAGCTACGTGCCGCATCTCAAAACCGTCTCCTTACTATCGATATTCCAAAAAGCCTTCCTACTGTCGCAGCAGATGCCAACAGTGTTGGCGAAGTCCTAAGCAACCTCATAGACAATGCCATCAAGTACAGCAATGAAGGTGGCCTCGTACAGGTCGTCGCACGGCCAATCAGCGGTTTTGTAGAAGTGTCGATCATTGATCGTGGTATTGGCATGCCAAGCAATGTTATCCAAAACCTATTCCATAAATTCTACCGCTCTCATCGCTCACGCGAGACTGTTGCGGGAACCGGTATCGGCCTTTACATATGCAAGGCGATTGTGGAATCGCACGGTGGTATCGTTACCGCACGTAGCGCCGAGAGAGAAGGCTCGACCTTCACATTTACGCTTCCGATCTACGATACAGTTGCAGATAAACTAAAAGCAGACAATAATAGTAATGAAACACTTATCGATCAGGGCAGCGGCTGGATAAGAAATCATTCAATGTATAGGGGATAACAATAATGGCAATCAAAACAATTTTATGCATCGAGGACGATCGCTTTATCGGTGAAATGTATGTTCGTAGCCTCAAAAAAGCTGGTTACGAAGTCGACTGGCTTGTGGGCGGCAATGACGGGCTCATTGCTGCTAGAAACAAGCATTACGACCTCATACTCCTCGACGTCATGCTTCCAGAGCGACGTGGCAATGAAATCCTCGACTCACTCCGTGGCGGCAAAGAAGATCTCATACCAGACACAAAAGTCATCGTCCTCACAAACTTTGAGCAAGACGACGAATCCCGTATGGCCATGGAACATCATGCCGATGGCTATCTCATCAAAGCAGAGATTACTCCACGAAAACTACTTTCTGTTATCGACGGCCTGAGCTAGACAAAATTTCTCACCTCTGCTAAAGTAGGTGAAGTTACGGTCCCGTCGTCTAACGGTTAGGACACCAGGTTCTCATCCTGGCAATCGGAGTTCGATTCTCCGCGGGATCACCAAAAGAGAAGATTGCACATTCAGTGCTGAAAAGAGTTCGTTTACCCCTGGTAATACGGACTCTTTTTGAGTTCCAGCTTTTATTTCTTCGTAGGTTGGCACTTTGTCGAATAGAACGCTGAAATATTGGGCTTTGAGGCTTGGATTGCAGAGGTCAATTAGCAGTTCGTGCAGGTGTTCCATAAAATATTTGATGTAGGCGACAATCTTATGAATATCGACCGCTTCGGCGTCTCGACTGGCAGTTTTTTTACTTACCTCAAGCTTAGCGATTTCCTCGTCAGTCTTTACTAGGTCGGCCTCAAGCATTTCAATAGCTGTTACCGAGCTAACGATCTTAATCTTATCGACGATGGCATATTTCTGCTGTACAAGGCTGTCTATGCGCTTCTGAATGGCTTTTGCATCCTCTTTGACGCTCTCATGCTTTTTCTCCCATACTGTCATGACGGCATCTGTGAGCGCGTCGAGCTTTTCGGTGCTAACGGAAATGCTTTTGACGAACTCAGCAATAGTCGTCTCAAACTCTTGCTTTGGTATTCGGTAGTAGTGACCGTGGTTGCTACAGTGATATGCAGGGTAGTATTTACCCATCTTGCCGCGCGACGCACTACCAAGCAGCGGATTGTGGCATGTAGGGCAAGCAATGAAGCGACGGTAGGCAAACTCATCATTATGAACACCTTTCTTAGCTTTCTCATCTGGTCGGACTTTCTCATATTCGATATCACCGTCTGCACTCTCATGTAAAGCAACTCGGCCTCGGTTGGCTTGATTGTATAGCTCAAATGATACTAAGCCATCAAAGGCTGCATTAACAGGTTTGTCGCTCGTCCATTTCTCTTTAACGACGCCAGCATAGATAGGATTTTCTAGATATCGGTTAATTTTGGTCATTTCTAACAGATTACCGCCTTTTGTGCCGATAATCTTCGAGCGATCACTAGTATCTCTAACGTAGGTTTTACGCGTTCTAAAGCCGAGTTCATTCATCTTATTGACGATTTGGCGATCGCTCATCGTACCCAATGCTTTTAGTTCGTACATCTTGCGTATAAGTGGCGCTTCATCAGGATGAGGCATGAGTATGGTGCGCTTGCCGTGACGCGTTTCGACCTTTTCGCTCATAAAGCCAAAAGGCGGCTGCCGCATCCAGTAGCCCACTTGCGTATAGCGTATTTCTGCGCCAATCATGCGACTCATAATGTCACGTAATTCGTCCTTAGCGCGTTCGGCTTCTAGTATCTCGGTTTTCTTGCTCGGCGAGTACTCGCTCCATTTGTAGGTAAAGCCAAGGTGGTCGAGAGTATTAACCTTTTCGGCACTAATGACGCCATATACATCAACGAGGGTAACGCCGCAGGCATCAAGCTGCTCTTTGAGGTCTTCATAAATACGCGAGCCGCCACGGGTAAAGCGGTCGATTGACTTGATGATGAAGTATTTAATCTGGTTCTTCGGGTCTTTACAGTAGTCGATGGCTTCTTGCATCGGCTGTTTGACTTTTGAGCCTGATTCTAGGAATGCAAAATATTTACGGATAGGCATATTGCGAGAGTCGCCGTAGCGATCAATCTGCTCTTTCTGGGCATCTGGCGAGTCACCATCGCGGCCTTGTTTTTCGGTTGAGACACGAATAGCACCAACGGCATAGAGTCTAGGCAAGTTCTTGTTCATCTTGTACTCCAATCCTTTCAAGCAGTTTGCGGCCGCTTGTCTGGTCTTCTTCTATGTGTTCGACTATGAGACGAGCAAGGAAGTCTAGTCGTTCCTCGGACGTCATTACCGTATGTAGCGGGTCTATAGTTGGTTTTTTGTTCTTTGAGCCTTTTCTTCTACCCATGATATTGCCCTCCGTAAGTATTAATACTATACTTATATCTATAGTTTACTATAGATATAGTTGTAGTTCAACCCTTTTCGGAGAGTTTTTTATGATTTTATACCACAGTAAAAGGACTGTTTTCACCACCAGATTCTAGCCCAGCTATCGTGCATGTATATACTGTAATATCACCTCTGATACTCTTGAGGAGCTTCTTGCGTAGTCGCTGCTCGGCTTTGTGGCTTGTGCAGGCTAGGATAACCTCGGGGTAGTCACTGCCAGTTGACTCCCATTCACCAGACTCATAATGCTCGGCATACTTTTTTATCTTCTTACCCAGCACAAATGCAGGCGTGGCATCGTCATAAAGGTCTACAAAATAGTGCCGCGTTGGTTTTCTCTTAATAGACAGATAAAGATCGGGTTGGGGCTGTGGAAAATAGTCGTAGTTCAGCAGTTCGGTTCGGGTAAACACTCGGGCTTCTTCACCATAAAGGGAACCGAGTGCTTGCGCCGTACGACAAACTGCCAGGCAAAAATCAACAAACTGGTCGGACGCTTTCGGGTCGTTATACATCATCTTGATTGCCTGTGGCTCGGCAACATCAATCGACTTCAAATACTGCAAGCCTTTGGGCAGTAGGCAGTACGCCGCAAACTTGCCAAGTAACTTGTACGAGCTATCGTAGCGTCTGTCAATATAGCCTTGCTTTTCGAGCGTTGCCAGCCGTGATCGTGTTACTTGTAGGTGCTTCTGGCCCTCGGCCTTTGCCAGCAACTCAGAGGTAGTAAAGCGGTACCGGTAAAGCAACTTCAATACTGCTACTTGTCCTTTATTCAGCTTTCGCTCTTTCTTCTTTTCTTCTACTTTCTTCATACTCTTCTTCTCTCTTTCTCTATATTATATAGAATGAATAAAAATATGAAATAACAGATGATAGACAAATAAAAATATATTCTTACGTAAACATAAAAAATAAACCAATAAAAACCATCAACATTAGATAGTGTTATGTGGTCTAGGGTAGGCAAATATGACGATTGCAAGGGAGTGATAGCGAGCTTGTAATGGTCATAATTTGCCGGTAGTATCGGGTAGCTTATTTGGCCAAGTGCGCGGCAGTCTGTGTACATTCTGTCCAGCGGACAGTATGTACCAGCTGTCCGTGCCTTGCGACGAATAAGACAAACAACCAGCAACCGATGTCGTACCGTCGGTACGTCTGGGGCATAGTTCATTCTTGCACACGAGACACTTTACTGCGGGACGCATGTAAAGTTCGAGGGGGTAAGTATGGACATGCCGTCACTTGCTGTGCGAGCTGGACGGACGATGTAAATAGTCCTTGGACTGTTTACATGGTGCGGCCAGTGATTGTTCTTTCCTTGCGAGGCAGTTTTACGTCTTACCTAGGACGTGTTGGACTATTCCTTAACAACAATATCTTCTGTCATACCTCGATGAGATACGCTATCTGTGATAATGCCGTTCTCATCGACCCACACCTGTACATAAAACGGCTCTTTATACCAACCGTTTTCTTTGGCAACCTTTGCCCAAAACTTGCGGTATTCTTCTATCGTCATGTCTGCTGCACTCATATACATACTCCTTTATTAAACTTTGTCGGGCGGTTTTCAGTCGCGCCCAGGACTAAAAAACCGAGGAGCTAATACTCCTCGGGTAACATGATAGTGACAACTCGCCGACAATTCGGATCGAGCGGGTCACTCCCGTATTTCAACTGCTGGTCGTAATAGTCTATCTTCCAGAAGATCTTATGCCCATGTATCTTGAATGAGCCAAAATCATGTTCACCGTATGGGTCGTTGTCTTCCGTAAACTTACTAAAATCTTGTACCGCGACAAAGATATCACTGATCGTCACTTCATCGAGCGACATAACACCTCGCGTCGCCATATAGTTAAACGCATTGCTTCTCGCAGCGTCATTGAGCGCAGCGATCTGTGCTGCTGTTTCGTTTTGTACTTGCTTGGTGTCCATAAGACCTCCCTTCGAGTTACGAGAGGTCTTCCTGCCTCTCTGTCCGAGAGGTACGAGGCTGCAACGAACTGGGTCAAGGTGGAGCGCCCCTTGACGTTTACCAATGGGACGAACGACCTTGATGCGGTTCGTTCACCCGTATAATGAAGAGACAGAGAGAGGAAGCCTCTTCCATGCCAGCACTATTGTTTGCAGAATAGACATCATAGTTCCGTACGGCATGGCTTTTAGGGCAGTTTTACGTCATGCCCTAGGACGATGTGCTATTGATTGCACACGGCTATTTCGTGCCAGCTGACTCTGCCGAGAGAAGTGGCGAGTAAGTCGCCAGCGATACCTATCTGTTCGCTATCGGCGATAAACCGAACGTATTGCTCGATTTCCTCGGCTTGTTCGTCTGTAGTGTCGAAGTTCTTGATGATACTGCAAAGTTCGTGGTAGTAGCACTCTTCGTTTGTAAGCCACAGGTTCACCACCCATGTCTCTCGATTACACCACCCGTTATACTCGGCGGTTACCGTTGATGATTGCATAGTTGCTGCGTAAGTCATGTCTTCCTCCTTTACTTTACGTAACGGAGTTATCTGACGGGGCCGCATGGCAATGGTGTCACAGGTGGAGATTCCGCTTGAAAATAGCAATAAAAGAAAAGAAAACAATTATTTTCAGGAGTGAATACTACCTTGACGCCGTTGCTCGACCCGTATAATTGATCAGTACGTGAAGTAAGGAGTTAAAAAATAGTCAGTTTCCTATATAATCAGCCATAGGAAGGCTCATGTTTCACGCTCTGCGAGAAAACAGGAGTCTTCTTTTTATATATTTAATCTGCTTGACGCAAATACCCCTAGGGGGGTATA